>JBCCIP010000006.1:0-158742 GCA_039111475.1 Pseudomonadota bacterium
AGTGAATCCCCTTCCCGCCAGCGATCCCACATCAATGCTTTATCTGATTCTGTGTAGTAAATTCTCTTTTTGTACTTCATGTTCAACATCCTCCTCTAGCTGACTAGAGATTAGATGTTGCATTGACCGGTTGAATCCGCACCTAATAGCGGAAGTTCACAGTTAGGCAGTTCATCAGTAGTTGAGCAAGTGCGATGTGAATAGTCTTGAGCGTGCTGCCAAAGCCAATTAGCAGTTGTTCATTATTTTGTTGTTTGAAGGTTAAGATTATTAATAGCCGCGTCTCTAACTGTAAGCTGCGTCTCTAGAAAGAAGCTTCCAGAATCAAGCCAAAGGTGCGGGGCCTGCTGATATTGGCAGTCCATAGCATCGGATCTGAATCTAATCGGTTGACGGTCTGAAAATAGTTCTTGTCAGTGAGATTCTCCACAAACAGGTAGGCTCCCCACTTACCTGCGTCATACCCTACCCGACCATCCACAACCAGGTAAGAGCCGATCTCAAACTCCTCACTATTGGGCGAGCTGCTATAGAAGCGGCTTGAGTACGTCAGGTCGAGAGAGCCAGTGAAGCCAGACATGTGATCATAGGTGCCTCCCAGCGCGAATGTGAAATTTGGCGAGAATGGAAATTCTTCTCCTTCGAAAAAGTTACGTTCCTCATTGGACTCAAGCAACTTAGTCTCCAGTAGTCCAAGCGATCCGTACAGTGACAGCTCTTTGACCGGGTGGTAACTGGTTTCAATCTCCAAGCCGTAGAGTTCAGATTTTCCCACATTATTGACAAATCGTATGAACGGGATCTCTGGATTGGGCGCAAATCGTTGCTGCTGGTCGTTATAACGCACAAAGAATGCGTTGGCGTTGAACCTCACTTGACCGTTTGCCAGAATCGACCTAAAAGCAAGGTCGTAGTTATCGGTGAACTCAGGTTCGAACGCAATGGGTGAGCTGTCCCTCGGGTCGATGTCCGTGCCGCCAGGTCGGTAAGACTGCTGATAAAAGAAACTCAGACTGATGTCTTCCGTGAATCGATGGGTGATGCCGACTTTCGGTAGTACCGCATCTTGTGAACCGTCGCTCTCCAGGAAAATACTGCTATCCGGCAAGCCCGGAAAGTCCGGCTCAATGTCTGTAATCGCAAACTGGACATTTCTATTATCTTCGTTTTCGAAACGCCCGCCCAAGGTCAGGGTTGTCGAAGGCGAGATATCGTACTCCACCTGCCCAAATACCGCGATATTCTTATAGTCTTTAACAAAACCATCGTTGCGAAATACGGTTAAAGGTCCTGCTGAACCTGTAATGGTTCGCTCGAATTCTTCTTCTATGTCTGCGTAATATAAGCCGAGTAAGCCACTGAGTGCCTCGCCCGAATCATATCTGAGTCTCAGTTCTTGAGTGAACGCCCGGTCATCACCAACAGACGGTACTGCTAAGCCATTGCCGTTTTCAGTCCCATCAGCAACCCTGCCCAACGTATCCAATACGGTAATACCGGTAATGGCCTGGATGTTGAATTGATCGCTGAGTTGGTATGTCATAACGAGTGACCCGGCTGTGACCTCAGTCTCTTGCACGTTTGTCACTTGATTTGTTGTGCGCTGAAAGAAATCTGGTCCGCTGACGACATTCGCACCGCGCTTACCATCCGAATAGATCACAGTCACCAGCGCGTCAAACTCGTTCGAGGGTGCGAAAAGGAGCTTACCGCGCACCAAAGACCGATCATTGACCCCTGTATTATCGGCTTGTTCACCATTGAAATCGAAGTCGGAAGAGCCATCGTCCCGAGTTACGTCGGCGGCAACGCGGAACGCCAATACGTCATCGATGATTGGGCCACCGGCTGCCACTGCATACTGCTGGCGATCTTCCGTTGTTGCCAAAACACGTCCGCGGGCGGACCAGTCAAAGCTTGGATTAGCAGAGTTGATGACCATTGCGCCAGCCAGACCTGCTCGGCCCTGGGTCGCCGTCTGCGGTCCGCGGAACACCTCGACCTGCTGTATGTCCCAGGTGCTCAGAATGCCGTTTGTAGAACCGTTGAAATTCTGGACAACGCCATCAATATACATTGCACTGGTGACAGACACAGGATCAAAAGTGCCATTCCCCAGCCCCTGTTGAGGAATGCCCCGGAACACAACACCTTCTCCTCCAAAGTTACTCGACACATTGGGCGTTCGCCGAATGATCTTGTCGACGTCAATGATGACACTCTGGTCCAGTTGTTCGCGGGTGAGAACTGAAACACTGGCAACGGTGTCTTGCAGGGACCGTTCGATTTTTTCGCCGGTGACAATAAGCTCTTCAACTAACTCGACATCTTGGTTAAAGGTTTCTTCGTTCGCTGCGGCTACCGAGCTTAGCGCGCCTATAGCCAGCATTACAGCAGCTGCTAGCTTTGAAAGTGGGAGTATCATGAATATCCGGTTGTGAGCATAGGTTCAGTTTAGGCCTAGATGATAATGATAATAGGAATCATTATCAATACCTACTATAGCTTCACTGCCCCTAACATCGCCGCGACCGGATTCACCTCGCTTGCTCACTCAAAAGGCGTCAGAGCCGATAGCAAGTAATGCATCGCTGCATGCGGAAATACCGCTTTTGGTACTGAGGCGAGCTAGTGCATTTGCCTAGGAGCTGCCCTTCAGATTAGTAAATATCACAGGTGGCAATCGGCCAGTAGCAGCCATTCGACTCTAACTGCGGGCGACGAATTTCCCTAGGCCAGCAACAAGAGGCATCTACGATAGCGACAACGTTGTTGTGCGCTCAAGCGCTTTAACAGCAACGGGTGCGACAACACCAGATTCTAAGCGTGTATACAGCGGGCGAAGCGCTCCGAATGATTGTCGCGCGATCAAGTCGAGCTGATTTGCCTCTGCTGGAATGAACCCAATCTCAAGTTCCCCTTCAATTCGGTCTCCGGAGAAACCGCACGCCGAGTTGGCGCTCATTCAGATTCACTTGTTCGGCTACTCCAGTCCCAGAATACCCAAACAAAAGCGATCAAGGATGTGCCGAGTATCACGACACCGCCCAGGAATTCGAAGGTCCAGAAAACTATCCCGCTGATGAAGAACAACGCCAGAATCCCTCTGCTGGTGACGACGCCTTCGACAAATGCTCTGTAAGTGATCAGCGCACTTACAGGAATGTAGATCAATATGGCCGTATAGAGACCGGGGCTGAAATGGTTGAAGTAAATCGTACCCCCGATGTGAAACAGAGCGTTCTGCAATTGTGTGGTGAATACCAGAAACAGCACCGCAATGGCGCTTGCTCTGGTCATTAGTAAATGGTGCAGAAAAGTAAACATGACCGTGATTGACGAAAGAAGGAGAAACACCTGCTCGGTTGTGAGATTGTTGTTGTTGGGAAAATACAGTAGCCGCCACGATCTGAAATCGAAGAGAACATGCTCCTCAAAGTGGTGGAGCGCGTAGATCAACGGGATCAAGATTATGAGCGTCTTGAACGAAGTTGCCTTCAAAGACTTCTCGTGGCCGGATATCTTCATCATTCCTCCATATTGCCACAATCATCTGCAACCGCGTGATGACAGAAGCTCATGACACGATCCGACTAATGGCGGCGTGGTGCTTATCTATAAAGTGATGCTTCAGTGCTCCTAGAATGTGCGCCGCGATGACTATGAGAAACACCGCTGGCAGGAGCAGTTTGTGGACAGCTCCGAAAATCGTCCTGCCAAAGTCATTTGGAGCAACTAATGAGGTGAGCTCCAATCCAAAGAACTGTGACGAGTTTCCCGCAAAGCTGGACATCAAATAGCCAGAGATAGGAAAGGCGAAAATAAGGAAATATAGCGCCGAGTGCGCTCGCTTGGCCCATGCTCTGTTTTTAGCGCTGAGCTTTTGCGAGGGCGGAGGCGGCAAAGACATCCTGTGCCAAAGCACCCTCGCAATCGCCAGAGCCAAAATTACGATGCCGACTGTCTTGTGAACGGCATAGTAAGTGTCTCTCCATTCAAGCTCTCGGGGTATCAATGTTGAGAAGATCCCAATTGGTATTGCTGCCAAAATCAGGATCGCTGAGATCCAATGCAAATGTCTTGAGATTAATCCAAACTGGTCGCCGTTGTTGCTCAGCTCTATGGCAAGACGATCCGTGCGGCGTAGCTGCCGGGAAAACACCCAAAGCAAGAAACAGCCGGCTGCAAATGCGGCCGTCGAAAGTGTCCAGAGTATTACAGGTTTGAACTCATCCGTCGGCAATCGGGGAGGCTCCGGGTCTTGCAAAATTCCAGTCTGCAAGACCCAAGCGAACCACGCCACCATTCCAAGCAGCGTCGTAGCAGCAATGGCCGTCCCTACTGCTCTGAAAGCAGACGAGTAGGCGTTGAGGAAAGCAGACGTCATAATAGCAGACAGGATAAGTGCAGCACTCCAAAAGGTTGCAGAAATGCCGGTCATCGAAGCCTCTCTTGAGCTAGTAAGTTGCGACCTTTCCTCTTCTTGTCGACCTTTGCATGGGGCGACAAAAACAGGTTCTGAATCTGGCTTCGGGATTGACGATGGCGGACGGCGTTCCGAAAGTCATCACGGCGGTTCGCGCCCAAGTGTTCACGTCTTAAGTATTTGAGAAGCTGTCTCTTCTCTTCGGGCGGAACCCACTCGTTTCTAGACAAATCTCGCCTTACTTCCCCTTTGGGTCGATAGTACCCAATTGTTAGCCCGATGTCGAAGGGCAGCTTTTGGTACTGAACAGCCAGTCACATATTCAACGAATTGATTCACCAGAAGGCCTAAATAGACGCAGGTAAAGCGCCTTGGATCTAGAGCGCTCCCTCCCAATCGATTTCCATCAAAGCAGCGAAGAGCTATTGCATAGATTAGTGGAAAATTGCACGCGCACTGCCAATGTAGAGGTATGCGGCGGGCGGCCGCTGAGTACCTACTGAAACGTGCACAACCGGGCTTATCTGCGATTTTTCTGATCTAACTATCAAACAGGCATCAACGCGTTCATCACCGGCTTTAACATAAGGCTGCGATAGAAATCACCAGGAAACGGCGTGGACGAAGACGCGGCTTCCAATATTGAAATGTCTGCGTCCGCTTCCCCACATATTCTGCTTGCACTTAGGAACCCACTATTATGCGCGGGCATAATGCCAAGGCCATTGTAGGCAACGCTCACATGAATATTGCCATCTCCGAGAGTTCCAAAGATTGGCTTGAACAGTGGCGTATGCCCGGTTACCCCGTGCCAGCCAAAATTGGGTTGCAAATCGCTAGCACCTGGGTATCGCTGCTCGAAAAGCAATTGCGCCAAGGCTTTCGCGCCACGACTGTCTTTCCAAATCTGGGAATCAAAGCTCGCGTAGCCAAGCACCATGCGCAAGAAAAAATGCCCTGTTGGCGTAATGCTGAAGGTAACAGGAAGAATGTTCTGCTCGAATCTCAAAGTCGTTTGATCTAAGCCGAAATGTTTGATTTCCGACGCAGATAACTTTCGGGTGGCAAGACTGTATTGATGCAGAGGGTACATTCCACATTCATACAGGCCAAGCCTTGGTGTATAAGCGTTAGTTGCCACCATCACCTGCGATGCTCGAAGCATTCCTGTTGTAGTATCGATCTTAACCGTGTTGCCGGGGTTTACTTGCAGCGCCGGTGAGCGCTCGAAGATCTCAACACCAACCCCGACGGCAGCGTTTACATGACCCGCAAGCAACTTTGCCGGCTGAATTTTGAAGAAGTTCTGTGACAGAATCGCACCCTTATAGTAGTCACTGCCAATGCGCTCCTGAAGCTCACCCTGACCTAACCATGATTCACCTGCCGCAAGTTGAGGGGGCGTTTTGGAGCCGGTAAACATCAAAGTTGGCGCAGGTTCGAAATCACAGTCTATCGCTTGATCGTCGATGAATTTGCGTAGCCGATCCAGGCCGCGGTCAGCAAAGCCTTGATCGCTGACCCCAACATGTTTGGCATACACTGCCCCAGTGTTTCTGGAACTCGCACCCGAACCCACTTCATGCGACTCGAGCACAACTACATTCCATTCGGGTCTTAGTGTCTTAACATAATAAGCGCAACTAAGCCCGGTGTAGCCACCGCCGATTACCGCTAGATCAACCGTTCTGTTCGCATCAAGTTGTGGGAACGTAGGTAGGCTTGAGACCTGCGTTGTCCATAGCGATTGATCGCGCAGCGCATTTACCTCAACGCCTTTTTGCCCAGCGACCAGCCCAGCAATTCCCGGTGCGGTGATGGCGGCAGAACCACCCAGCACCAATTGACGCCGAGAAATTTTCATCTAGATCACGCCTCAGTGTCACCAGCGTGCAGCGCTTCAAAATAACGTCGTAAGCTAGTGTCACCGCGTGGCGGACCAACGCCGTCTATTTCGCCGGCAGTCACAATAAAGTCGGCGAGATCTCCGAACTGTGTGGAAAGCAATGCAATGAATTTAACAAGCCCGCGCGCCAGCCACACAGGGATTACCGTAATCTTCGGTGGGTTCCCGGCCACATCGAATGCAAGCTCTGCTGCTTCACGCTGCGTCATTGTATCGGGGCCACCCGCTTCAACGTCAAGCTCTTCACCCTCGCTTGTGTCCACACAGACTTTGGCAAGATCGCGACCGTGAATCGGGCTCATCTTATTGTTCCCTTCGCCCACCAAATAGACACGTCCTTTTTTTGCCATATCATACAGAACGCCCATATCAGAGAAATAGCCACAAGGGCGTACAATTCGGTATTCGATACTGGACGACCGCAGGGCATCAACGACCTGCTCATGAGCCTGGGTAATCGCAAGGTCCATTATATTTTCAGCGCCTTGCATCGACACATAGGTAAAACGTGTTACACCTGAGGCTTGGGCAAGATCAATAAGGTTTTTGTTGCACTGATAATCGACTTGCTCAAAGGTAAGCCCATCACGTTGCCGCGATATGCCAATACTGGAAAAAACCAGATCGATTCCGTCAAGCATGCCGTTCAGGGTTTCTGGCTCGGAGACTTCGCCAACGAATACATCATCGTAGTCGGCGCTGGAAAGTGCCGGTGCATTAAATGGCCCGGTCTCGGCCAGGCGCTTTTCACTGCGGGTTAACACTCGAACATAATAACCCTGCTCTTTAAATGCCTTAACCACATACTTGCCAAGATAGCCTGTCGCGCCGGCCACTAATACTCTTTTGAAATTGTTCTCTGTTACACTCACTCTCATCTACAGCCCAGCCTCAGAGCGGACATTAGAACATACAATTAGCGGGTTAAAGTGTTTGCGGAAAGGCAGCGTTGCCTACAATGGAAAAAGCGGCTTAAAACAATTCCTGTTGCGCATTCGCTGCTGAGCGAAAATGCTGGCAACTTAATTCGGCACCACGGCCAGTACTCAAACCATGTCTCTTGCATGCCACCCTAAAACGTTGACTAAGCAAGTCCGCAAATACGCCCTCACCTCGCATTCGCGTTCCGAAACCGGCTTTATAGTCTTTACCTCCGCGGCTAGCCTGGATTGTATTCATAACGCGCTCTGCGCGCAGTGGATAGTGCTCTTGCAACCAGGCACGAAACAGTGCCGCAACACCAAGTGGTAGACGCAACAAAATGTAACTGATTGCCATGATAGAATGCTCCGCACATTGGCTTACCAACTCCTCCAGCTCATGATCGTTAACGAACGGTATCATCGGCGCCAGCATCACATTTACGGGAACACCTGCTTCGCCGGTTTCACGAATCACTCGTAAGCGCGCGGTTGGCGAAGCGGTTCTTGGCTCTAATTTTGCCTTGGTGTCGTTACTCAGCGTTGTAAGGCTTACCACCACCTTGCTCAAGTTAAGTGTCGCCAGTTCACTCAACAAGTCGAGGTCGCGAAGTACCAGACTGCCTTTGGTGATGATTGAAACTGGATGCTGATGCTCCAGGCACACTTCCAGAATGTGACGCGTTATCTTCAGCTTTTTCTCTGCCGGTTGGTAGGGGTCGGTATTGGCCCCCAACATGATGGGTGAGCATTGATACGACGGTGCCTCAAACGCTTTTCGCAGCAAGCTGGCAGCGCCCGGCTTGTAAAATATTTTTGTTTCAAAATCCAGACCCGGTGACAGCTCAAGATATTCATGCGTTGGTCGGGCATAGCAATACACGCAGCCATGTTCACAGCCCTTGTACGGATTGATTGACTGAGTAAAGGGGATGTCTGGCGATTTATTGGTGCTTATGATCGTCTTAGCATGATCTGCTATCAGTTCAGTGGCAGGTGATACCTGCACCAAATTCTCAAACCACTCAGCGCTGGTCGAGACTGAGCGCTGTTGATGAAACCGATTTTGCGGATTGCTATGCGCGCCACGCCCTTTAATAGCGCGCGCTGGATTAGAAGCGACATCAGCCGGAGGATCAGTAAGCATGATTTAATACTATATTAATACTGTATGTATATACAGTATTATTTTTCGAATCCGATTAAGCAAGTGAATTCATATTGTTTGCACAGTTATTGCAAACTTCACTGCGAGAATAAAGCTTCATCAGATATTGACTAATAGGAAGCTAATATGAAGCATCTGTTTATCTTGGGTCTTGGCTTGATCCTTACACATTCCGCTGTTGCAGAAAGACCGCATCACCGCCCCGCACCAAACATTGAGCGACTCAGTGAACGCTTGCAGTTAACTACGGAACAGACTGACGCCGTGGAGAGCATAATGAGTGAGCACCACACTTTCATGCAGGAAAATGCGGCACAGTCCAGAGAGTCGGCGCGGCAACAGCGCTCCGCTACACGCGAGCGTTTAATGGGTGTTCTGGATGAAGAACAGATGGAAACGTTTGATAGCATGGCTGAACGCCGGCACTCTCGCGATCGTCACGGGGATGAACGACGCAGGCGGGCAGAGCAACGCTAACTCTTGTATTTCCGCTAGGCGGATTCCGGCAGCAATGGCGGGCTGTCAACTGTAACAAAGGTTTCAGGATAGAAGCCATTAAATTGAGTACTCATGGAATTTGTATAAGCGCCCGCCTGCCCAATCTCGATCCAGTCGCCTTCGTGCACATCTGCAGGAAGCAGCACCGGCTTTTGCAATACGTCAGTACAATCGCAGGTTGGGCCATAAATTCGAAAAGGTATGCGCTCTGCCTCT
This sequence comes from Pseudomonadota bacterium, assembly GCA_039111475.1. Classification (GTDB taxonomy): domain Bacteria; phylum Pseudomonadota; class Gammaproteobacteria; order Pseudomonadales; family JAUIET01; genus JAUIET01. Next base: position 9,135 of record JBCCIP010000006.1, read on the forward strand.
GACGGCGTTTCGCGAATTAAACGCATGGGCAGTTCCAAACCACACACCATTGTTTCCGACAGACTGTGATAGACACCGTCGTTTATGTACAAATCTGGACCTTTGCGCAGATGAACCTGCACAATCAGGGTACAGCCACTGGCTACGAGCGCCCTGCCCGGTTCGCACATTAATGTGCAATCGCCGCGCAACTTCAGCTTGCCCGCCGATTCTTTTATAACATCAAAGTAGTCTGTTAGCGGCTGCGGCCCATCATTGACATAGTCCACCGGAAAACCACCACCCACGTCAAGATAATGCAGGTTAACGCCGGCCGCTTTTATCACTTCATCAATCACACCCATTGCCGCTGAATAGGCAGCGGGTTCCTGGCACTGCGACCCTACATGAAAGGCCAGCCCTGGCTGAAATCCCGCCTCCTCAACTCGGCGCAATAGTTCAACCGCCTGGTCACCTTCGCAGCCAAACTTATCGGCCAGCTTGAACAGCGCTTTGTGCTGAGGGGTCTTCACCCTCACTAGAATGACACTGGCATCGCCGCCGCCAGTAACATCAATGATCTTTTCAAGCTCGTCAACATGATCGATCACGTAATGATCTACCCGATATACTTCATGCGCAAGTTGAATGGCGGCCCGACTTTTCACAGGGTGCATGTAGTAGCAGTCGGCATCCTTGAAGTTTTCCCGCACCAAGGCGATTTCACGCGGCGACGCCGTATCAAAGTGGCGAATGCCTGCTTCATACAACAAACGCATCACTTCTATATGTGGATTACATTTTACGGCGTACATAACGCGGCCAGGAAAATGATCTAAAAACAACTTAGCGGAGGCGCGAATTGTTTCTGGGCGCAGGCAGTAGACCGGGTAACTTGGCTGAAGAGTACTAACGACCTCTTCCGCGGTAGAGAAATTCGGTAGTTTCATAGCAATTTACCGATAGAAAATGAAGAACACACGCAGTATGGCTGGACGATAGCTGGCTTGATCATAAGCAGTATCGTGGGCACTGATCCATCTGCGCCTAAAGCCCAGTCAATGAGTGCTAGGTGTTCTCATCAACGTCGCTATAATCCAGATGATCGATGGAATCTTCGTTCTCGAGAAAATCCAGAGCCCCTTTTCCATAACGACCACGATTCATCCATGATAACAAAGCCGCTAGGTGGGTAAGTACTGGATTCGAGTGATTCTGCGAAATAAAACCAGCCACTCTCATGGCCAGTTCCGCTTTGATCGTCTTCAGTCTGATCACTTCTTGGCGCCTGCAATCCCAATATATTGCCGATGCTTCTTGCGCGGATAAATTCTGCACGGCACTCCTTTGAGGTGCGGTATGCCTTGCTCACGATCTAAATACTCTTCGGAATCGGGAATGACCAGCCCATCATTGTGCTCGCACTCGCCGAAGTCCTTTTCTTCAGGCAACCACCATCCGTGAGGCACACGAATCAAGCCTTCGGGGACGTCATTTCGAATGGTCACCAACATGTGGATCTTGCCCGCAACAGTTTCAATAGTTGCCCACTCACCCTCCAGCAGACCATATCGCTCGACATCAACGACGTTCAAAAATGTTCTTGGAAAGCGATTTCCTTTTCGTAGTGCGCGGTTGTGCCTTTGCCCAGATTGAAAAAACTGCGGCTCCCTTAGACCAACAAACAACTTAAGAGGGAATTCTTTAGTAGTGCTTAGGTTGCGATAATAGGGCAATGGATCAAAGCCCAAATCAGCGAGAACTGAAGAGCTCAGCTCCACCTTGCCACTGGGTGTGGCAAATCCTGTGTGCCGATAGTTGTAGTATTTGTATTGTGCCAGCTTGAGTTTGTATCGATTCTTATAGTTCTCGAAATCTGTGCCCAGCTTTTCTAGTCTATGGTCGAATAATTCTGTGAGCGATGCCCAGGGAAAATAATCGCGAAGTCCCATGCGTTGCGCCAAGCCATGCCATACGTCATAAATATTCCTGCATTCGCCCGGTGGATCGTATAACTTATTTGACGTCATTGTGAGTGCAGCCCAGTTGTAGCCATCCAGCATATTGGGCCTTTCCATCCAGCTGTCACCAGGTAACACATAATCACAAAGGTTCGCGGTCGGTGTCACAAATTGCTCAAAACACACATTAAGGTCTTGATTGAGCATTGCCTTACGTACCAGTGTTTGATTGCCAAAGCCCATCAAAGCGTTGTTTGCGATCGCGAAAAAAGCCTTCACAGGATACGGATCACCGTAAGCCATAGCCCGAAAGGTGGGCGAAGGCACCGCCATATGCGTTCCTTTAACAATGTTCGGGTAGGCCTCGCCGAATACCCGCTCACTGTGCTCCTTCAAAATGTCGGCGGCCTTGAACGTAAACACGGGATGTTTGTTGTAGCCCAATTGTTTCTTACGTTGTTCCTGGGACAATTTTTCAGTGAGTTCTAGTTCGGACTCAGGTAACAAATCTGAATGAGTGCCCATTAGCATCTCGCCGCCCGGAGCATCCAGATTACCGGTGATGGCGCGCAGTATTGAGATTGCACGGATGGCCGACGTACTGCTAACTTGCTGATCAGTTATTGGGGACCAGGGAATAATAGCGCCATTTGCTTCGGCATACATTCGCGCAGCACGCTGAATCATTTCAATCGATACACCGGTTTCCTTTGACACAAAATCCAGACTGAAGTCTTCGACAACCCTATTTCTTAACGCCTCAAAACCCACTGTCCAGTCGCGAACAAACTCTTTGTCATAAAGTTGTTCTGAGAGGATCACGTTGATCCAACCCATGCACATAACTACGTCGGTGCCTGGGTTAATAGCAAGGTGCACATCGGCGCGCTCGGCATTGGGGCTGCGCCTGGGATCGAAAACGATGAGCTTCGCGCCGCGTTTCTCTGCCAACTTTTGTCGCACATACTCCCACACCCAAGACTGACTGTTCGTATTGTGACCCATCAGAACTATGCACTGAGTATTTTCAAAGTCTGCCAGAGGCATCCAGCCGTAGGTTAAGCGATTCACAGCAGCTGTATTACCGAGACACAAAGCCACAGGCGAAATATAGTTTGGGCTACCTAGAAGATTCATAAAGCGGCGAGTCATACCCGATTCGGTAGAGCAGTTCCAAGGTCCGCTGGTCACAGCCATTGCCTCTGGACCATAATGCTCGATTACGCTTCGCAGCTTTTCTGCTATTTCGTTAAGCGCCTGTTCCCAGGAAATTTCTGCCCATTTCCCATCACCGCGTTCACCAATGCGTTTTAACGGTGTAAGTAACCTGTTCGGATGATCGAATGTGCTTTGCGCGAGTTTTCCTTTGGCGCAAATTGCCCCTGGAGCCATTGGGTTATCGTAATCACCTTTAAGCGTAAAATTCTTCTCACCCGGCTTTCGACTCGCCACCAGCTGGCAGGAGATGTCACACGTAGCGCATAAAACATGTTTGGTTTCCATATTCGCACTGGCCCTCAGTAGTCAATGTTGCAGGCACAGGGTAGACAATGAGAATATTGAAATTTATCATTTTTGGCCAATAATTTATCATTTCTGACCATATTGTGGTTGAGAATACAAGGGTATGCCAAAGCTCCACAACAGCCCCTACATAATGAACAGCTTTCTGGAGCAGTTTCCGCAATTGGTAACGGCGCGTGGCGGTAACTTCAGCGAGCTGTGTAAACGCGTGGGACTGCCCGCTGAGATGGCTACGGGTAAGCACCAACTGATTCCATTCGACAATTTTATTGCCCTTCTAGAAGTAGCCGATGAAACGCTGGATTACCCGGAGATCGCGTTTGATCTCACGCGTCGTCAGAGCATTAACGCAATAGGCCCACTCACGCAATTAATCTCGTCATGTGAGACCTTTGGTGACGCTTTAAGGAAAATAGTGGCATATCTTAAGGTATTAACGTCAGGCTTCGATATTCGCCTTGTAAGCAATGAGTATTATCTGGCACTACACTTCGACGTCTTTGTTCCAACACTGCTTCCAAAGCGCCAATTTCAGAATTACCTGCTAGCTAGTTCAGTCTCGATTCTCAGGCGAGTGATTGGTGGCCAGTATCCATTACGAGGCTGCTTTTTTGCTCGTAATGAAACAGATGCGCGCCTCAGAGCAATTCACAGTGAGTTTTTTGCATGCCCAGTTATTTTCGCGGCAGACGAGATAAAGATAACTATAGATCGCGCTATACTCGATCAAGATGTCACTCTAAAGCTACCGATTACGCAGCTAAGGAAACCAGCGCATACTCTAGGCTCTCGAGCTCTGGAGCATGAACTAAGTAATGCCATCACTCTGTCACTTCCCAGCGGAAAGGCAAGTTTGGCTAACGTCGCGTGGTCAATGGGTTATTCTGAACGAACCCTTCGTCGACGATTAAGCGAAGCCGAATTATCCTTTAGTCAAATACTTCAGTCCGTCCGCTTCGACCAGGCCAATCGTTATTTACAGAGCACACATTACACACTCTGCGATATTGCTGCGCTGCTGGGTTACAGCAACCAAAGCGCATTTACCCGTAGCTACATAAAATGGTCCGGAGTGGCGCCTTCTTCCTACCGACAAGAGCTTGAGAAGCCCTGAGTGTAGCGAACAGTCTGATAGTGTGCGGTAGATAAATCAGTTAAAATGATTAACCCACACTTCACCTGATCCAATTTTGATTAAACGACTGGAATACGCATGCAAGACCAATACCGCGTAGAGAATGAAGCCGCCCTGCAGGAAATTATTGGCGAACCGTTTGATTTTGTTGTGGCAAAGATCAAGAAATCGCTGGACGAACCCATGTCCAATTTTATTCGCCAGTCTCCGCTAGTATTTGTGTCAACTATTGATGAAGACGGGAACATAGATACCTCTCCGAAAGGCGATCCGCCCGGGTTTGTGCAAATTGACAAATCTGGGAATCTTATAATCCCCGAACGGCCCGGTAATCGCCTGGCATTTGGATTCAAAAACATACTGCGCAATTCGAAAATTGGCCTGATTTTCGTAATACCGAATCAAAGGGAGACTTTACGCATTAAAGGTACCGCCACGTTGCACCGCGACCCTGATGTACTTTCGAATCTGCAGGTAAACAATAAACCGGCTTTGCTATTCACCTCGGTAGCGATTGAAGCGTGTTTCTTTCACTGCGGCAAAGCAATGATTCGATCGAAAGTTTGGAAACCCGAGTCCTGGGACCAGCCAAGCCGCTCACCTATGGTCAAACAATTTGCTACCGCCATGGGCGGCGATGAAGATACTGAGAAAGAATTCGACGAGGCACTAGAAGAGAACTATCGCGACGAATTGTATTAGGCAAAGGCATTGGTGATTTTGGGGAAATCTGCATTGCGCATCGCATGCCAACAAAATTTATTGTCAAGCTAGAATAATCTCCAATTGATTCTTCAAAACGTCAGAAGGCAAATCATTAGGCAATACAGCCCGGTCAACGGTTGCCGAGTGGCACAGCTTTAACAGCTTAGCAGAATTCAAGTTCAGTACTGAACGACGGGCGCCCTTCTTATCCAGGTGTTATCAGTCGTCATTCCCAGCATCGCATGAGCGCAATCAGCGAAACTAATTTTCGACATGCCGCTAAAACTGTCGTAACCTAAACGATAATTTTCAGTAAGTGGACCTGCAAGCATTTGCAGTGGCCGTATTCCTATCCAGTCGATGTCATCAGCTGTGTTCAGAATTTCCAACTGCTTCAATTTATCCCGATGCCTCAGTGCCATAAACACTCTCGAGAAAAATTCTACGAAACGCGCACCAAATGATAGCTGGTCCCCCTCCAATAGAGTCGCACCACCTCCGCACCAAACGAATCTTCGAACTCCCTTTAACCTCATTGTCGCGAGAATATTTTCGGTGACGGTTGCACACAGGTATTCTGGTGATTGCTTATCTACACCAATGGCAAACAAAATCGCTTCGCAATTCGACTCTATCGCCAATTCTACATCCGCAGCATTTAGGCCATCTCCCTTAATAACCCTGCACTGCTCATGAAATTGAGAATCCAGTTTATCGGGGGTGCGCACCAGAACAGTAACGTCGTGTTCAGCAACGAGCGCTTGCTTTAAGCATTCGCCGCCCAGATCTCCGGTTGCGCCGAATATTGTGATCTTCATGATGTCGCCTCAATAAACTACGTTCGCTTCATATTCCCAATGGCAGTTTAAACTGCCAGGCGCGTATGCACGATTTCTAAAATTCAGTTGTAGCTGCGTATATTGCTTGTAAACACGAAGCGCCAAGGGCTCTCGAGCGTTCAGGCGACCATCCAATGTCCGGTTGCGGCGTATCCGCAGTGTCCTTGAATGGCATCTCCAGGGTCATCGCCAAGCAGTTAAAAGTGTGAGCGATGTTATTACTGCAAAGGCTAAGGTTTGCCTTTCCTCTGAGGTTAGGCGGGTATCCATTGGCTAATTGAAAGTCTGGATTGATTGCCTGCAGGGTTTTCTTAAAACCGATTAACACGTCGTTTCGTGCGTCATTCCATTGCTCAACACCTTCTGTACCAGCGATAAAGTTATACGGCAATGTTTCGTCACCGTGCACGTCCAGGCAGAAATCGACGCCGGTCCGTTCCATTTCTTGCTTGACATGAAAAACTTCGGGGCTTCGCTCTTCTGTGGGTTCGGCCCACTCCCGATTTAAATTTGCGCCAACCGCGTTGGTGCGTAAATGACCTCTAAAACTGCCATCGGGATTCATATTCGGCACTACGTGAAACACTATGTTTTCCAGTAGTGCACGTGAGACAGCGTCGTCTTCATCCAGGAGACGGTCGAGAAATCCTTCCATCCACCATTCAGCCATGGTCTCACCTGGGTGTTGGCGAGCTATCGCCCAATAGTGTTTTTTGTTCGCTGAATCTTCGCCAATAGTCAGGCATTCAATGTCACGACCATCACAGGTGCTACCCAATACAGTCAGCGCAACAAGAGGAGATCGCAAGGTGTGGCTGATTAAATCGCAGTGACGCTCAAGGCTATACGGAGCGAAGTAGGCAAGGTAAAGGCTTTCTTGATCGGGTGTGATCTCAATGATCAAGCAACCATTTTCGTAGCGTGTGGGCACGCGAAACCAGATATCTCTGTCGTAGGATGCGACTGCTTGATAATTCTCCCATCCACCGGGGTAAGCGGCACCCGCCGCATTCAGAATTTTTAGGCTGCAAGCAGTATCGGCAGCGCCGCTTAATCGAAAATAAAACCATTGATAAAAGTCAGACCGATTATCTTTTCTGATACTGAGCTGAATATCGCTAGGGTTCTCACATCCTGCACATAAAATATTTCCAGCATCAAATTCACTGCTAATTCTGATCATTGAGCGATGCTCTTCTGGTAGGCTTGCGCGTAGCCGATGCTGTCGGCATTATCAATCAATGTGCCATTGGCCAGCTCATTAGTACGTGCGCTAATTTCGAGCATCGCCTGGCCTAAGGCCTTGGACGTAATAACGAGCTTTCCAGGTTTTAGGAGCTGCTCTCCAATATAGATCAGAGCATTTGAATGTTCACTAGTGGGTCTAATCCATGCCGAGCGGTAGCTAAACGTGCGCAACGGTGTAGGTGCTGCCAGTTCCGCCATTTCGCGCTCCAATCTACCCTTCTCTCGTGCCCAATGCGAGTCTCCTTCTGGGTCCGTACCAACACCAGTCACATAGTGCAGAGTCATTGGCGCAGTGTTCCTTACCGATAGCCACTCTTTAATAAAAGCGATAGTGAAATCCACATGTATCAAAGTATAGGTTTCATCGTCTACATTAAGTGATGAGGTACCCAAGCCCCACAATACGGTATTCACTTCAGCCAATTCCGCTTTTAGAGAAGCGTAATCCGTAAAATCCTGATGCAGGCGCATTTCAACTTTTCCTGATGCTACTCCTGCGTCAATGCGTGGCGTAGTTCGTCGGGTGACCACATATACTTTCTTAACTTGCTTGTCTTCAATCGCTGCTTTTAACAGGCCGTCACCGGCAGAGCCTGTTGCGCCCATTACCAACACGACGGCATTCGCGTTATCGTCACGCTCAGCGCTGTGCGCGATATCAATTGTGCCAAGCGTTGCGGCACCCCAAATATTGAAGCCAATGATAAGCGAAGCAAAAATTGTGATGATCGACAGTAGAATTTTTTTCATTTTCCTAATCCAACTTTGTCCGGAAAGCTATGGTCGTATGCCTGCGAGAATCGGTTCGCATTCGGCTCGAGTAGCGCCTGGCATTGTAACCATTACCTGGCTTGCACCGGTGGCCAGTACATGTTGAATCTGCTGCTGGCATTCAGCAATAGATCCGACTAAGGCCACACTTCTCGCCAAGCGTTCAGAGCACACTTCTGCGGCCGCCGGCGCTCCGCCATTGGCGTAGGCTGCTTGCAACTCTTTCACTTCCTCGGCATATCCCAAACCTATAGCGGCTTTCGCATAAGGACTGTTATCGGCACCGTAGTACATTGCAATTCCGAATTTCACCAATGGTAGCAATTGCTCAGCGTCTTCGTGTGCGGCCAATTGAAATGTCGGCGCAATACTCATTTCGCTTGCGTCGCGATTATTTGCAGAACATGTTTCGTCTATTATGCCAAGTCCATGCTTAACGCTCTCCAGAGGTAAGCTGGACGGTATCCAACCGTCTGCCTTGGCGGCACAGGTTGCTATGCCTTTGTCCAATACGGCGCCCTGCCAAATAGGAATCGATTCACGAACTGGCGTAAAAGTTAACTTAACGCCGCCGGTTTTAAATATTTTCCCTTCATAAGGTGATTTGTCACGTGCCCAGATTTTCCGGCAAATGTCGATTGTCTCTCGAGTACGCTGTAGAGGCGCCTTAAACTCCAAGCCGTGCCAACCTTCCACCAGGTTTGGTGTGCTGCCGCCCAAGCCCAGAATAAAGCGCCCACCAGACAACTCGTCTAGAGTAGCTGCTGTTGATGCAAGCACCGCTGGGGATCTTGAAAACACGTTAGCAATGCCAAAGCAGACGTTTATGTTCTTAGTGGCCGCCAGCAATCGATCGCACAGCGTTACGCCGTCTCGCCCAAACGACTCAGGCAACAACAATGTGCTGTAACCCAGCTCATCAGCGAGCCTGGCAATCTCAATCGTGTCTTGCCAGTTGCTCATTCGGTCCCAAATACCAAGGTTTAGGCCTAGTGGTACGGAATTGCTGGTCATGTGGTTTTTCCTGGCAGCTGATAAGATGGCTTCGTCACACCTGCATTGGTGTGAGCACTTCACTGCACAGAATTGTAGAGGAATGAGTGGTGCGTAGCACCTTTTAAAACTGTCGAGATACGCCCAGATTGATCAGTTGGCGGTCGTAATCGAAAATTTCCACGCTGGAACTGTTATTGGTCACACTCCAGGAGCCCAGTAGTTGCCAACCTTCAAGAAACCGCCATTCAAGCAGACGCTGAAAGCCCACGGTTAATCGCAATTCAGAATCGTCTCTTGCGATATTAAACAGTGGCTCCACCCCATCATAATCGTAGTCACGCCAATTCAACCGGGCATAAACAGAACCATCACCCCACATGGCTTTGTTAACGGCTACAAAAGCATCAGGGCCGGAATGACTGAAGCGTTCAGATTCAGCATCAAAACCGGAAAACCCAAGGCCAGCCCGAACACCTATTTCAGAATCCGAAAAATATCTTGAAAGTGTCGCAGAACCAGACAGGTAATCGCCGTTTCTTGGTGAATTGAATTCGTCGTCGTAATCTCTGTCTGTATAGACGAAATCAAGACCAAACTCCCAGTTGTCAGCCCATTGCCAAACGATATACGGGTTCAAGGACATAAACAGCGCCAAGCCCTCGTTGCCTAACCAAAGCTTGTCAAGCTGCAAAGCAAGACCGGCACGCCAATGACGCGGTACGATCCAGCCTGGCCCGGAGCGCAAGGTGAGTACAGCAAGATTGAAATCGTCTTCGCTGAAATAAATTCGCGTGTTTAGATTGGCTTGCGATTGCCACAGAAAAAACCCACTGCGCTCAGCCAATTCAAATGTTCTGCCTGGGCTGTAATTATGGGTAATGCCCGCATTCGCGGCGAAACCAACATCGGATTTCTCCAGTGACGCGTCCGTCAGCGACAGTTGCGTGCCATTCAAATCAATAACACTTTGGTCAGGGCCGGCGTTAACATTTGTGTCGTAACTTAAGCCGAGATACAAGGTGCCGGCCCAACGATGTGACTTGTTTAACTCTTCACGGTCGGCTTCAATCTGAGCAAGAAACGCCAACAAGGTAACGCGAACCTGCGGCGGTGTGTTGGGATCTTCAAGCACACGCAAAGTTTCTCGCCTGGCTTTCTCATACTCCAGGCTCAGATAGTACACCCGTGCCAGTTCCAGGCGGGCTCTATGCAACCCAGGATTGCTGCTTAGAATGTTCTCGAACCGATTCCGTGCCGTTAGCAGGTCATCGCCTTCCAGGGCAGACATTGCTTCGGCAAAAAGTTGATCTATTTCTTCAATGCTTTGCAGCTTGCTTTGCGCACTATCCTCTGCAGAGTCATCGGCAAATGCTGGATTAAAGGCTGTCATGGCAAGCACCAACCACACGCTGCCAATCGATTTGCTTGCCCAACACAATGAAGTGTGCAGATGTTGGGTTATTTTCTGTTGAGGCTTGGTATGCATCACGATAGTTTGAGCGCGTTTCTAAAGTATTAGAGTTCTCTTTTGACTATAGCAGTCGCTTAACAGTCGTGTTGTTCGCCAGCAAACGGTTTTGGTGCACACTACCGCTCATATTTTGCTCAATTGCATTCAGTATCAGCTCCGCTGCCGACAGTTTGCGCCCAGGATTATTTGGCTTAGTTCAACAAGCTAACGACGACATCACAGCGTTTCCACAAATGTCCGCTGCAACCCGTCGGCACCAGGCCGATAAGAAAATGCATCAGCGCTGCGAAGGATACCGTCCAGGCTACTGCGAATCAGATACGTGGCTTTCCTTGTTGCAGCAATGGCAGAACTACAGCGGACAGGAATTACTAGTGAATCTCAACGCTGCAATCAACACATACACCTACCGTGCTGACAAGAGCAACTATGCTCGCGAAGACTACTGGGCAACGCCCCGAGAATTGATTGAAAACGGTGGTGACTGCGAAGATTTTGCGATAGCAAAAATGCTTGCGCTACAGCATCTGGGCGTACCGGCTAAGGTTATGCGAATCGTGGTAGTGCAAAACACAGTAACGGCTCGGCCTCACGCAGTTCTGGCGGTGTCACACGGCGAGAATACCGTTATTCTCGACAATAAAACTGACGCAGTATTTACCGATGCCGAGTTACCACATTACGTACCGCTTTACTCAATCAACGAGCGCCAATGGTGGCTGCATATGCCGTTTGAAGTAGCCGAACGTCTATTTGTACAGACGGCTTCGACTAACGGTAGCGCTGAGCAGATGAATGGCGGCATTGTTAGCCGCTAAGAGACGAGCTGCGATGTAAGCGGCAAACCACCTCCGTATACTAGCAACAACGTCGAAATCGCTGTATTCGGAGTACACTTGATCAGAATAGTTTGCGCCTTACTTGGCTTGTCATTTCTATTGCTTGCCGCCCACGCGTCCGCCACTGGGCTGGCCACCAGCAAACGCGACTGCGTAGAAATTTTAGAGCAATGGGCACAAAACCCAGATTCAGTAGCCGCTCACTTGGTTGACGGTTGCCGTGAACTTTTGTCTGTTGATAAGGGGCGCATTGAAGAAGATTTGCCTATTCAAGACCCTTGCGCCGATCCGGCAGCGGCCAATTCGGTGCGTTGCTGGGGTCCGTGGGAAGCACTCAGCCCAGCTGAAGGTCCAGAAGCAGACGCGCCACAGAACCTTGTGCAGCATGACGACCATGAATTTCGCCCCGAGTTTGCTGACACGTCCATGCCCGTAGTTACGCCACCAGGCGCAATGGAACCAATAAATCCCGTTGATCCAATGAACCCTGTCGATCCGATGAACCCCATGGACCCGATGAACCCCATGGACCCGATGAACCCCATGGACCCGATGAGTCCCGTCGACCCGATGAATCCCGTCGACCCGATGAACCCGATTGATCCAATGAACCCCATCGACCCGATGAATCCAATCGACCCAATAGCGCCAATCGATCCAATGAACCCTATTGACCCGATGAATCCAATCGATCCCACGAACCCTGAACCACCGTTTGGCAGCTGCGAGGCGGGTGCCAGCTGTGGGTTCGCCGTTCTTGACCCGGATTTTTGCGCGGTACCGGAAGATCAGACAGTCGGCCGTTTTGAACTAGCCAATGATGGCAGTCAGTTTGTGTTCGACCGTGGTGGCGAGAAGGAAATTGCATCGCTTACTGGTATGACCGCAAGTACATATCAGGGCCAGGATGCTTATCACGCAAGCAATGGTGATTTCGAATCCGGTGTGGCGGGCAACTTCACTACCAATAATTCCGGCGAGTTAATCGTCGCCAGCGGCTTGTGGGGGCACGGAACAGATGGCTTCGTAGAGCACGGAGCCAACCATTCGGACCGTCCCGCTGACGGTGGTCATTTCGTATGGGGTGTTGCCAGCACCCAGACAACCTTAGACAAGCTAATGAATGAGGGTATTAACAACGGTGGCCAGGGTATTAGCCTGCATTTCGCTGGCAGCCTGCAGCGCAACGCATCCACCAACGCAAAAATCACTGTCAATTTTGGCAGCCGTCCTAACTGGAATGGTCGTTGGACCAAAACAGATGCAGGCTCTTCTTTCACCGCCGGTGGCAGCGTACAAGGCGCCAATCTGCTGTCAGATTCTGGCCGCTTTAGCGCAAACGTCGACGCCGGCCGCAGCGCAATTCAAGGAATATTGCTGGGTGAGCGTCATTCACAGTCGCTGATTCATGCGCTGGATGTGGCATTAAAAGATGGCACGATAATTAAAGATGTTGGGCATCTGCTTGAAATCCAGCACTAGTGCCCTGGCAGCAATTGCTCTGATTGGGTTTGCGTCACTGGTACAAGCCGGGCAATTAACTGAATCGTCCAAGCTGTGGTTTTCAGACGGTGTGCTGACGAACAATGGGCAACAACTCGTTGAACTGCTGTCAAACCCCACGTCGCTAGGATTCCAGCAATTACCAACGCATCAAGCTGTCAGCACACCTTCAGATACGGACCTTTCCAACAGCGTGCTTGAACAGTTGTTCGGAGAATTGGCATTAGCGATTAGCCAGGGTAGTACGCAAGCGGAACACGAGAACGATTGGCACATTCCAAAAGATGATATTTCGCTAAGCGCGCTGCTTGTTCGTCTTCGTAATGGTGAATCACTAACAAATGTTGTTAGGAGCATTTCACCCTCTTCGTCGGCGTACTTACAGTTGTTAAGCGCCTTCCGGCACTATCATTCAATAGACCGTAAAGGCGGCTGGCCTATTCTGGCTGAATCTGATCGCATTATCAGACCCGGTGAACGGCACGTTGATATTGAGCTATTACGTAATCGACTCAGAATCGAAGGGGACTTCGCAGGTGGCATGCAAGCGGACCCGTTCTACTTCGGTCCTGCGCTGGCGAACGCGCTGCGACAATATCAAACTCGACATGGTCTGCTAGCCGATGGCGTTCTCGATAGCCAGACACGAACAGCATTGCGTGTGCCCGCGCACGAACGCCTACAACAAATTCAGGTTAATCTTGAGCGATGGCGCTGGTTACCGCGCACCCTGGCGGGTCGACGGCTGTGGGTGAACACGGCGGGCGCATTCGCTCAGCTGATTGACAATAATGATGTACAACTTCAACTTAGAACAATTGCGGGCCGACCTTATCGGGCAACGCCCAGCCTTGTGTCTTCAATTGAGCGAGTGGTGGTGAATCCTTCCTGGGGTGTTCCGCACCGAATTGCCGTACAAGACCTGTTACCACTGCAGAAAAAGAACAAACACTTTTTCGCGCAGAAAAATATTCGCGTCTTTAGCAATCGCAACGGCCGGTCATTGGAAATAGAACGCGATAGCGTCGATTGGTCGTCCGTCAGTGCGGACAATTTTCCGTATCAGCTGAGACAAGATCCCGGCAAACAAAATAGTATGGGGCGGATCAAGTTCGTTTTCGCAAACGAATTCAATGTATTCCTTCATGACACACCTAACAAGGTGTTGTTTGAGTTACCTAACCGCAACTTCAGTTCAGGATGCGTACGCGTTGAAAACCCGTTCGAACTAGCAAATGCAGTTCTGGCTGACCACCCCCACAATTTAGAAAAATTAGAGCAGCTAAGCCGCCCTGGTAATTCGCGTAGTCAGTCGCTACAGCTGGAACACGCCTTGCCAATATACCTTGTATATATGACAGCCTGGCATGATGAACAGGGCAGGTTGCACTTCACTAAGGATCGCTATGGTCGCGACCGAGAAATTGCCAGCCGCCTTGCGCAAATAGAATCTTCGCAAAATTTAGCGGCTCACACCGATGTATAGTCTGGTGTCAGCGTGCCGAGCAATAGCCGGCACCTTGTTCTTGCGCGGAGTTCGACTGGAAGCAACATACCCAGCAAAAGCAGCCGGATAGTTGTCGTATTTAAGAATTTCATAGTGACCATAGGAATATGGCGTTGCGTGAAACAAATCAAGAATATACGCAAACCATCTACTGACCACTGCCGGAACCTGAATTCTCAACACCGGTGGCTTACCGCGTAAATGCTGCAAGTAAGCAAACAAGGAGAACAGATATTCCCCACCCACTTCAATGATTCGACGGTTGGCTGATATTATGCATCGGGTGCTCAGCACAACATTCACCACTGTTTTCGCCAATTGATCTACATGAACCGGGCAGATCAGTCCGCGAGCATCATTGGGCGCGAAATGAATCGGCCATCCAGCCATACGGCGAAACCAGCGCGCCCCGTATCCTTTTTCACCTTCCACCAGCGACGCACGTACTATGTACCAATCCGCATTGCCACGCATAATCGCTTGCTCTCCGTGCCTCTTACTTCGAGCAAACTCACTGTTTAGCGGATTATCAAGCCCAAGGGCAGAAATATGCACCAGGCGCACATTCCGGTTTTCGCAAGCCAGTGACAGCGCACATACCGCTTGATGGTGTACTTGCTCGAAGCTCTCTGCATGTCTTGCGCGAAGAATACCCACCGAATTCACGACTATGTCCACACCGGTAAGCAGAGCTGTCCATTGCGATTCGCTCAGCATTTTATGCATAACCACTCGCCGATCTCCAACGCTCAGTCCGCGACCTTTCGCCCGTGTGCCAATCAACACGTTTAGGCCCTGTGCTTGCAGCTGCCTAACAATGTGGCGTCCGATAAACCCATAACCACCAAGTACCAATACTGTTTTCATACCTGCCTCCCAAGTTGAGGTGACAGAATAGGCAGTGGCGCAGATGCTGGCTTCCGCTCTTATAAATGCGCAATAAGAAAACTATATTTCTCTATTATTCAAAGACTTAAGTTTGTTCCGAGTTATAAAGCAGAACAATATTGCTAGCCGAATGCCTTACGCCTGTAGCTACCTGGCGACTCACCGGTCAGCTCTTTGAAGGCCGTATAGAAGCTGGACTGCGATTTAAAACCAGTCATCATACTGATCGACAAAATCGATGCCGAAGGTTCGGCGATCAGCAAGGTTTTGGCGGCCCGTATTCGGTGCTCGCGCATAAAACGCGGGAATCCATACGCAAAATGCGAGTTAATGAGTTCAGACAATTGATGTGGCGACAATTCCACGAGCTCGGCGAGACTGTTCAGGTTCAGTGCTTCATCCTGATAGTGTTTGTCTTTGATCATTAACTCTTCAAGACGCAGCAGCTTTGCATCAACGTTCACGCCATGCAATTTTGAGCTCGCATACGCTGACCGCGTGACCAGTAATAGATCGCTCAGAAGTTCCGGGAATATCAGCAGTGCCGACACCACCATCAACATCGCCAGCGAAATAGCGATAGAGTAGGTGTAGTAAAACACTGAATGTTCTAAAAACGGCAATGCCAGACCAAGCACCAGCGCTACGAACGCCATCAGCGCAAACGCACTAAAAAAGAAAATCTCGAATTTGAACCGCCCTCGCTGTTCTCTAAGGCGAAATACAACAACACTAAACCAACAGGTGTAGCCCGTACCCACCAAAAATGCCATTACTGGGACCAGCTTTAGCGGTAACACGCAGGCCGCGAATACGGTGGCAAGGTGCACCGTATCACGCCGTTGATAACGCGTCTGGTCGAACAAGACCTCGCGGCTGAAGAAAAAGAACGCCGCAGGCAGCACTGCCAACAACACGCAATAAATGCGCATATCCAGCAATGGTAGCTGCTCTCTAAACGCTAAAAAATGCGCGTACTGCAAACCTGCCAGGCCCAGCAATACTGCGCAACAGGCTATTTTCCCTGCGCTTGTTTTGCTCATTTGCTCGAGCGCAAACAGATAAATCAACATTAACATTAAGGCGCTGATGATGCTAAACCCAGCGAGTAGTGAACCAATCGTATTCATCAGCGCAGTGTAGCGGATTGTTTGTGTTGGCGCGAAGCACAGTCCTGTAAAGTGTCGCCGCTCTATTCAGTGTTAAGATGCCATAAAACAACCTGGACGCGTCTGTCGTGATCAAAAAGACCTTTCAAATCATTGCGCTTATCGTTTTGATATTTTTTTTGATTCTGGCAGCTGTGCTTGGCAAAGCCCATTGGGACATTCGTCAGGTAAATCCCGCACTGCCTTCGCTGCAAGAACTTGATGCCAAACTAAACATCACTAACGGTCCGGTTCAAATTCGCTACTTGTTGAACGCCAGCCAAAGTAGCCCCGCTGGCACTATGACCCATAGTAGCTTTTTGTTCGAGTGGGGTGACGGCAAACAATTCTTGTTGGACGTGGGCATGGACAAACAGGGCGCCATCGAGTTCGGAGAAATTTCAGAAACCGCATTCGGCGCAAGCCCAATTCAATTTCACGGCACGATAGCTGATCAACTAGGCTCTGCAGCGGCCAATATTACGGGGCTGGCTTTTACC
Source organism: Pseudomonadota bacterium (assembly GCA_039111475.1). GTDB lineage: Bacteria > Pseudomonadota > Gammaproteobacteria > Pseudomonadales > JAUIET01 > JAUIET01. The sequence goes on from JBCCIP010000006.1 coordinate 26,149, forward strand.
CATTTGCACCAGGACCATACTGGCGGTGCCAGTGCCTTGTGCAGCAAAGCGAAGGGGCCAGTAAGCGTCTTTCAAACCCATTGGCAGGCAGACTGGGGAAATGTTGTGACGGATATGGGTCGAGTATTACTAGACGACGCAAGTTGCCTTGGCTTTGTTAAACTCCCGGAACCCGAAGTAAACACAGTGCCTGGCTTTCCTGGCCTGATAATGATCAGTGCTGGCGGTCACACGCCGGGCAGCACAGTGTATGCGGCAAACGTAGGTGGCCACACCTGGCTGTTTTCTGGTGACATCACCAATTCAAAGCAAGACTTACTGGCGAATACTCCGAAAGCTCTGTGGTATAGCACGCTTATGGTTCCTGAATCGCGCAAGCGTCTAAATACGTTACGACAGTGGCTGGCCAATATTGATCAGTCACCCAACCGGCAAGTGGTGGTATCGCACGATCTTGATGCATTGGAAAAAAGTGGACTTGCCAAATTCGACAATCAGACAGGAGAAGCGCAATGAGCAAAGAAAATTTAGGCACGAATCCAATTCATCTTGGCCTTGGCGCAACTGCATTGGTTCAACCCACGTTTACGGGGCAGATGGAATGGTACGAAGCTTACGGCACTCGCAATGGAAGCGACGGCAAGGAAGGTCGATTGGTCAGCATGCATACTTTCACCATCGATTGGGACACCTGGGAAATGCATCCTGTAGGTTCTGAGGTGGTGTTGTGCGTTGACGGTGCCATCGTGTTGCATCAAGAAGCAGCAGACGGATCAATCACAACGGTGAGTTTGGAGAAAGGTGAATACACCGTTAACCCACCCGGCGTGTGGCACACTGCAGATATTGAAAATAGCGCCACCGCAGTATTTATTACTGCTGGCGAAGGCACTGAAATCAGGCCGCGCTAAGCCGCCCTGCTTCCCAATCGTTCAGTATATCCCTGGTATCGATCTGCCAGGGATGAAAATCAGGCAGAAAAAACTGCTTGTATGAAGGCCATATTGAACGAAACAAGCCTTCACGGCCCAACAAGAATTTTGCGCCCTGCTTCCATACTTTCCAACTAAACAGCACACCGTCTTTGCGAAACATATGCACCGCGCCCGTAAGCGCGCGCCAAACAATAAGCACAGATGCACGGCGCAGAGCCGCCTTGCGCATTTTTTCGGTGCCGTTCATGGCACGGTACACGTCAAATGCAACCGCTTTGTGCTCTAATTCTTCGGCGCCATGCCAATGCCACAGCTCTTCCATCACTTTCTCGGGCTTGCCGCGAAAAGGACTGTTGTCACGCAAGTGAAATTCCGCCATGACAGCGGTAATATGTTCCAGCGCCACCGTAATAGCTAACTGCGTCATGGGGTCAAAGCGCTTTTTTGCGAAAGCCAGACGCGTCGCAACCCTACCTTCCAATAGCTCTAGATCGTAGCCTCGGGCCTTGCACAATGTTTCGTTGTACAACTCGTGTTCTCGCCGGTGAAAACCCTCTTGGCCACAAAAACCACTGATTTCTGACTTGAGTTTTTCGTCTTCAATTTGATCGGCGAAATGGCGCACACTGTCGATGAAAAACTTCTCGCCCAATGGAAAAGTGATGGACAGTGAGTTATGCCACGCGGTAATAAATGCGTTGTTATCAAACCAGTCTCGAGTGAGCGCGTCAGCAATATCAAAATGCCGATTGCGCGGCTGAATGCTGACCGTTGAGGGAGTATGAGATTGTTGCACTATGATACCTTCACTACCAATGAAGCTGTAGTATAACCGGTGTTGACGTGGCCCATGTCAAGGCCTATTTAATAAAACGGGAGCCGAATTGAAAATTACGATTGGACCGGGTGCGCTGGTAGCGGCGGCGTTTATCGGGCCAGGCACGGTAACCGCCTGCACATTGGCCGGCACGAACTTTGGCTATGCGCTGCTGTGGGCGCTGGCGTTCGCAACTATTGCCACCATAATTTTACAAGACATGGCCGCCAGACTTGGGGCCGGTGCTCGATTAGGCTTGGGTGAGGCCTTGTTAGAGATCAGTGATCATGCATGGGTGAAATGGTTAGTCGCCGCCCTGGTATTTACTGCGCTTGCAATTGGAAATAGCGCTTATGAGGCCGGCAACCTTACTGGCGGTGCTATCGGTTTTCAATCGGCCGTAAGCAACACCACTCTGGACAGGCGATGGTTTGTGTTTGCACTGGCGGTGGTAGCCGCTGGAATATTGCTGATTGGCAAATACAAATTAATGGAGCGTATTCTTATCATTCTGGTATTGCTGATGAGTGCTGCATTTGTCGTCAGCGCAGTATTGGTAGGCCCCCAACTCTCTGCAGTATTTTCAGGCTTTTTACCCAGCTTGCCAGACGGCAGTACGCTTACCGCTGTTGCGTTGATTGGCACAACCATCGTACCCTACAACTTATTCTTGCACGCTGCCGCCTGCAGACAACGTTGGGAAAGCGGTGCTGGCATTGCTGAGGCACGGTCCGACACCGTAGTCTCAGTTGGGCTGGGCGGTCTGGTTTCTATTCTTATTGTTGCTACAGCGGCCGCAAGTCTGTTTGGCACCGGCATAGAGATTCTGAATGCGGGTGACATGGCCGTGGGTATCGAGCCTCTGTTTGGTAGCGCGGCACGAGTGATGTTGGGTATTGGTTTACTGGCCGCAGGACTTACATCAGCAGTTACTGCCCCCATGGCGACAGCCTATGTACTGGGTGAAATTCTGCAAAAGCCAGCGGGCAGCAACACCCGTTTTTTCAAAGTGACTGCATTGTACATCATTCTGATCGGCAGTTTGATTGCGATGCTGAATATCAAACCGGTATCGCTGATCGTGATCGCACAGGTGGCCAATGGATTGTTGTTGCCTATCATCGCAACTCTATTGCTGTTAATCATGAATCGAAAAAAGTTGTTAGGCGATTACGCAAATGGAGTGTGGTCGAACGTAGCTGGCGCAGCTATTGTGCTACTCACTCTGGGGCTTGGCTTACGTGCTATTCTTCGCGTATTCGGAGTATCGATTTAGGAAGATTCTGAGGCTGTCCAAATGATCAAATCAATCTATGTTGCTGAGCAACACGATGCAAAACTGACTAGCGTAGACCGGGTAGATGTTGTAGCCGGTAAAGGCATTGTAGGCGATCGCAATTTCGGCGAGAGCAATTGGCCTGGACAAAACGTTACGTTTATAGAAAAAGAAAAAATCGATGCGTTCAATGAACAATATCAACGTGACATTCACGAAAGCGACCCGCGCAGAACTGTAATTACCACCGGTGTAGATTTGAATGCCTTGGTAGGTAAGGAATTTACGGTTGGAGACGTACGCTTTATTGGTGTGGAATTGTGCGAGCCATGCAAAGGCATTGGCGATAAACTGGCAACCGACACCATGTCGGGGCCAGCAGTGGTAAAAGCCCTGGTGGGCAACGGAGGGCTTCGCACCAATGCATTGAATGACGGCCAGTTTGCTGTTGGTATGCCTCTTACAATGAGTAGCTAGTGTGCTGTCCCAGAACTAACTTGAATTTCAGCGGCAGGTTAATCAAACTCAGCTGTTTCGGGCTTCTGGATATACCAATCAACACCTTGGTCATCGCGGTCGCAACGAATACGTCGCCTCCCCAATAAGCAATTCAGGTGCGCCAAAGCCTCACCGGTCGCAAGGCCCGCCATGCGCGCATCAATCTTTCGCTTGAACAGTGCAGGGTAGCAATCCACGGCGCGTTTGGGTGTGTCAAGATGATCATACAACTTATCCAGATCTCGTTCGTGCGCTTCAATTAATTGCGTTAAGCGCACGTGCAAGCCTAAAAAAGGGGATTCATGTGCTGGTAGCACCAGCAAGTCATCGGGCAATTTTTCACGCAGGCGCGCACATGATCTTAGCCATTCTTTTAATGGATCGCCCTGCGGCTCAGTAGGAAACACGCTGACGTTAGACGTGATTTTTGGCAACACCTGATCCCCGGAAATCAATAATTTCAGTGCCGGGCAATACAAACATACATGCTCAGGTGAATGTCCGCTGCCAACCATGATCTGCCAGTAACGGCCATTAATCTGAATAGTTTCACCATCGACCAGGCGGCGAATGCTGTCGGGCAAGGCGTGAATCGCCTTACCGAAGTTACCAAATTTTTTGCGGTAACTATCCAGTTGCTCTTCATCATACCCGGCGGCGCGGTAGAAACGGATGGCCACCTCAGGCGCTTTGCGGCCGGTGTCACTGGCCAGGGCCCTGCACATTAGAAACTCTTCGCGCGATATCCAGAGCTCGGCATTGAATCGTTCAACTAACCAACCTGCCAGGCCCACATGATCAGGGTGCATGTGCGTGCAAATAACGCGGTGTATTGGTTTGTTCTTAAGAAAACCTGAGAACAGCGACTCCCAGACCGCACGTGAATCCGGCAGGTCCAGGCAAGTATCAATTACAGTCCAACCTGCGTCGTCTTCCAATAACCAGATATTGATATGGTCCAGGGACATGGGCATAGGGAAACGCGCCCACCATACGCCGTCAGCAACTTGTTCTGGCTCGGCACTTTGCGGAACCTGGTCTCGCCCCCATGGGTAATTCAAACCACGATATACCAGTGGCTTGCTTTGTAACATATGTGTTCCTTACCAGGATGAGGAAGAAGCTACTATAACGTGTTTTCAGCAGGCACAAAACGAATGACCTGGTTTGAATCAGTTGTAAGCTGGTCAATCACCAACCGATTCCCATGCATCCTCACGCCTGGCTCGTCGCCGAGCAACTGCCAACCAGCTGGAATAGTAAGGGCGATATCGGCAATCTCTCTTGCCGACACAAGTGTAAGTTCAAGCCGCTCTTCAACCATTGCAACGTCAACAGCCAGTTCAAAGCGGGCCAGCCACCATTCACCAAATGCGGTTACCGTAGAGAAGTGCGGCTGAACATCGGCAAGCGCATTGTCTGCTTCGAACAATTCAAGCAAGTAACGCTCATACTCAAGCTTACGGTCCAGACCCAACTCCGTTGGGTGGATCAACAGATTAAACACGCCGCCATACTGACTCAGCTGGCGTAAGAATGTTTCGGTTTCTTCAAGAAACTGCGGCTCCATCATTCCCAAACGCTCGGGATCTTCAGCGTGTTCAGGCCGCAGGATTGTGTTCTTCCCAACGTCTTCCCAACTCAGTGGAATCTCCACAAGATCCAGCAATTGTTCTTTGCGCTCTAACTGCACAAAATCGGTGCTTCGCAAATAAGTCTTCAAGTACGGCAAATTCGTTGAAGAGTACGGTGCGGTTGTGGTCGACGTTGCCGCAAAACCCGTAGCCACTGCGATTTCATTCAACCTGACCGGATACGATAAGTGCCCTGGGCGAAATGATTGAACCTGTTTACCGGTCATTTCCTCAACCAGAAATTTGCTGATTTTCATTTCACCTAAAACGGTGCCTTCGTCAACCACATACTTTTTGGCTTCGGGAAAATGCTCATGATTGCCTTTCAACAAACTGCGCGGCGCGTAATCAGGAAACTGCGGATTCTCGCCAATTTTGAATCCAGAGAAATCAAACGCGTGAGAGATACCATGGCTGCCAATTTCATGGCCGACGGAATGCTGAAGAATGTCACTCATAGCCGTGATTGAGGTGCTGTCGAAGAAACGCATATCTCTTGCGTCGTTCATGTATCGGGTTTGCCAGAAATAGGTGGCGGGCACGTTATAGTCTTGCTCAAGCTGGGCAAACTCGGTGCTGACAATATTCGCGTCTTTACCATCAATGTCGTGAGTGATAATCACTGACAAATCCTTGCCGTCAGGAACCGTATGCAGAGTCACTGCCGCATCGCTTTCTTTCTGGTACACGTCTTTGAAGAACTTCATAATCACATCAAAGCCGGGCGAGTATCCGTCAGAGTAAAATCGACCCATTGGCGCGTACTCCAGACTTTGACCGATAACGGCTTGATAGCCAACGTCCCAGGCCAGGCTGTACGCAACCCCATCGCCGTATTGTTGGCGAGTGATTGCAGCGCGCTCATTGCCAGTATCATCTTCGTCAATCTCGTTGTCATAGATTGCTATCACTTCCGCTGTATGAGCGTCATACCCACAGATAAGACCGTCATCATTGTCATTTGGACTTAAGCGATCCGTGCGGTCCGGGCCTTCGGCAGTAAAGATAATGCCTTCACCTTCATCAAGACGCCGATAAATACTCACGCGACGCTCAAATTCATGATCTAACTCGTCAGTTAATTGTGGGTAGTTTTCGGTATCGAACTTGATATCACGAATATCGGGGTCGTTGGCCAGATTTACGCTTCGTTGAATGCCGAATACATCGTTCATTGAGGTGTCAACCAGCTGCAAGCCAATCAGCGCGCCACCACTTCGTACGTATTCTCGAACGGAACTGATATCGCTGCTGCTGAGGTCGCGACGAGACACGCGCGGGTAGATCACCACGGTATCGTGTGTAAGCGCGTCAGCAAGATTTGGCAACACTTTCACAGGGATACCAATATTTTTCAGCGCGGCAACAAACGCCAGCCATGACGAATCCATATCAGTGATATAGACCGCCATGCGACTTCGACTACCCTGCCCAAATTCACTGGGCAAGGTTGGATTAACCGCGCCAATCTCTGTGCGCTCTAAATCGCTCACAAGTTCGCTGTAAGGGCTTTCATCATAAAACTCTATGGAATCTATCGTTAATGTGGCATGTTCTTCGGTGCCTTCTCTCGACAAAATAACCACGTTAACCGCCACAAGGTCGCTCAGCTCCAGTAGAGAGCCATTGTTTCTGGTATCGGGCCGGCGCCCAAATTGATCAACATGAATAGCCGAATCAATTTCAAACCAACCATTGCATATATCAGCCAGTGTTACATGGTAGGCGACTTTCTGGCGCCAGATGGTGGTGCCTTCATGATCAGGAGAGCGGGTTACTAATTCCAGCGCCACGCGCACCTGGTCTGAGCTTGCGCTGCTTTTAAGTTGATAGCGCACACGCCAGAAGTCATGCAAGTTTCGACTTTCATCTAACGTCAGCTGCACTCCACTTAAGCCTTTGCCGTAACCCTTCGCCGCGACCAATTGCAGCGCGTTCACACCGCCTGCACTGTCTGCAGTTTCTCCAGCGGTAAGCGGTTTAGTGCCGGTGGCACTGATGGATTGTGCGGTAAATTCAATGACGTCACCGCGACTGGTTTCTATCAGATCAATGCCCACACCTATGTCTGCACTGGCTGACGCACTACACACCAGCAGAACCAATTGCGTCACCGACTGAACACATTTTCTAACAAAACTTCGATCAATCTGGGAGTTAAGCAATGGAATGGCCCCTACAGTAACTAAGCTGTTTTTGTTGTCAGAGCTTCCAATGCTTTAGCATCACACAGCATAAAATAGCTGGCCCAACGATTACTCGTCAGCTGGCAAGGGCCTTCCTTATTCTCACCGGGTTGAAAGCGTTTGCGGCTTGTCCACCGCGTATTGTTGGTTTCTTATAAACTGTGCGGAATATTGCAAACGTTGATTTTAGTGTAGCAAACGGCGTTAGAATGACACTTCGAATCGTGACCCAGGTCACATTCAGGAAACGTTTTTACTGAGGGTTAGGGAGCCTCTGAACAAGTATGCAATCCATTTCCTGGACAGCGCTGGGTTGGTGCCTTATTCCCGTTGTGTTGGTTACAGCAATTTTTTGGCGCTGGTCTGGCAGCACTAAGGAACCATTGATTGCCAGCGCTAGAATGTTGGTTCAATTGCTTGCGGTTGGTTATCTGCTGGTCATTATTTTTGCGGCTCCGTCATTGTGGATTTCCGCAGCCGTGCTGCTGGTTATGCTCGTTGCCGCCAGCTGGATCTCGATTCGACCGGTGAAACAACACAGCGGTTTGTTTAAACCCGCTATGGTGGCACTGTTGTGCTCTGTCACGATTCACCTGGGAATTTCCATTGGCCTGGTATTAGATGTGAAGCCCTGGTTTGATCCTCAAATTTTGATTCCGCTCGCGGGAATGTACTTTGCCAATACAATGACCGCCATAAGTCTTGCGGCGGAGCGGTTTTACGCAGAACTGGCTTCCGGTAAGGATGATCTACGCGCACGCAATACGGCGTTTGAGGCGGCAATGATTCCGCAAATCAATGCCCTGCTGGCTGTTGGCCTGGTCGCCCTGCCCGGCATGATGACCGGGCAGATTTTGTCGGGCGTGTCACCTCTGATTGCCGTGCGGTATCAGGTAATGATCATGGCGATGATTCTGGGCAGTGCTGGCATAGGTGTGGCCTTACTATTGTGGCAACTTGTTAGAACGAAAACTGCTCACTTCAGCTAGCGTCCGCAGCACGTAGGCGAAGTGCTTTCAGCTCTTGTTATCTGCTCAGGTATAGAAAACGCGGGGCGTTCACCGTAGTAACTGTCTGCCGCACCATAGGAATGAAACGATTCCCAAACAACCTTCTGTGGGTCGCTTGTCCAAGTTTTATTCGACCTGGCGTAGCAGCAATGGGTTTCGTTTTCCTCAACAGTTGCAATGTTGTCTGCGCTCAGCATGCGCTCGCGCATCTGCTGAAATTCATCGTCATTCTCAGATTCTATACCTACATGCTCAATCCCTAGTTTGGCGTGCCCTTGGGATATCACAAAATTCAGCTGCGGGTCGTCTAGCATCCACTTAGCGTAGTCATCGCGGCAAACATGCGGATCCACATTGAACAAAGCTGAATAAAACTGCAGCGACTCCTGCATATCGTTTACGCCCACATGTATGTGTACTCGTTTCATTTTATTTCCTCATCAGTCCGAAAAGTGGCGACCGCCGCAGCAGTCCTTCATCAAGAAACCAAGCAAGTCGCCCACTTCGTCAAAATTGACCCGATAGCTGATGGAGCGGCCGTTTCTATGGCCGCTGATCAAACCACTGCTGGACAACACAGACAGTTGCGCCGACACCGTGCCAATGCTCAAACAGCAACAGCTGGCCAATTCGCCAACGGCTAGCCCTTCGGGTGATGCTTGCACCAATTTTCGAAATACATTGAGTCGGCCTTCATGCGCCAGAGCACTCAAACAAGATATCGCGTTTGTTGATTCCATATTCTATTATTCTATAGATTATTAGAATATTGTCAAGCAAGATCCTCAGACCTCTTGTAAGCGACTGTTACCCGCCAATAGCGGTGCAGGTTTGCAGGATCGCTACGCATATTCGCACCAACCACAGCCACAACATTATGACCTTACAGGCGCTATGCGCTATATTGGGCAACCGTTAAAAAAGAACTGTATGAACATGAGCGATTGGCATAGCAGCGCCTGCATTCTTTGTGAATGCAATTGCGGTATCAAAGTGGAACTGGGCGGCGAAAATGGCCGACATATCACGCGAATACGTGGTGATGAAGATCATCCTGCGTCGCAAGGCTATCTATGCCAGAAAGCATCGGGTCTTGACCACTACCAGAACGGTAAAGACCGCTTAAGCTCGCCACTGCGGCGAACAGCCGATGGTCGTTTTGAAGAAATTGACTGGGACACGGCAATTGCCGAGATCGCCCAGCGCCTGCTAGCTATCAAGTCTGAGCACGGTGGGCAAAGCATTTTCTATTACGGCGGCGGCGGCCAAGGCAATCACCTGCCGGGTGGTTATTCCGCGGCTACCCGCAAAGTACTTGGTTCCAAATATCGTTCTAACGCCTTAGCCCAAGAGAAAACGGGAGAGTTTTGGGTAAACTCACAAATGTTTGGCCAACAGGTACGCGGCGATTTTGAACACTGTGAAGTCGGTATCTTCCTGGGCAAAAACCCCTGGCATTCGCATGGCATTCCACGCGCACGCGCCTGGCTAAGAGAGTTCAGCAAAGACCCAGCGCGCACCATGGTTGTGATTGACCCGGTAGTGTCTGAAACGGCAAAGCTTGCAGACTTTCATCTGCGTGTAAAACCAGGGACAGACGCCTGGCTATTGGCCGCAATGGTTGCAGTATTGTGCCAGGATAAACGCTATGACGAAGAATGGCTCAGCGAAAATGCACTGGGTTTGGACAAAATTATCGAGGCATTTTCCAGGGTGTCTATTGCAGAGTATTGCAATCACTGCGGTCTATCCGAACAAGAAGTGCGTGACGTTGTTGACGTCATTGTTGGTGCTAGCAGTGTTGCAATGTTTGAAGACCTGGGCGTGCAAATGAATCGCCATTCCACCTTGGTAAGCTACCTTGAAAAGCTAGTCTGGGTGCTTCGTGGTCATTTTGGTAAGGAAGGTGGTCAGTATGTGCCGGCTGCTTTGCAAAACATCGCGGGCAGTGGTCGTAGCTCCAGAAATAGCCCAGTCGCAGGCGCGCCAATCATTAGCGGGTTGGTGCCTTGCAATGTCATCACCGACGAAATTCTTACCGACCACCCTGATCGTTACCGAGCGATGATTGTTGAAACGGCTAACCCTGTTCATTCTCTCGCAGACTCAGAGCGTATGAGAAAGGCGCTGCGCAGTCTGGACCTGGTAGTAGCGATTGATATTGCAATGACAGAAACCTGCAAGGAGGCCGACTACATATTACCTGCCTCCACCCAGTACGAGAAATGGGAAGCAACGTTTTTCAACTTTGAATACCCCGACAATTATTTTCACTTGCGCAAACCTTTGTTCGAGCCACTTGAAAACACCTTATCAGAAGCCGAAATTCACGCCCGTCTGGTGGAAGCAATGGGAGCATTGCCCGCCGAAATTTGTTCAGAGCTGTCAGAAATATTGGCAAGCTCAGGTCGCGATGCATACCGCGACCGGTTCATGCAGATATTAGGCGAACACCCCGATGCCAGCGCCGTTGCCGCCATTGTTTTGTACCGCACCCTCGGACCAAGCCTGCCGAACGGCGCCAAAGAAGCTGCATTGTTATGGCCCTTATGTCTTGGCTTTGCCATGAGTGAGTCAGCGTCTTTGGAAAAGGCCGGCTACAGCGGTGAGCCACTGGTCCAGGCAGACAAATTGTTTGATGCGATTGTTGAAGAGCATTCGGGTGTTGTCTTCTCAAAAGACGCCATAGAAAACAGCTGGCGTCGTATTGAAAATAATGGCTTTGACGGAAAAGTAAATCTTGTTGTTGCCGATTTACTCAACGAAGTTGCCAAGCTGGAACAAGGCCCAAACACCTTAACCAGCAACGAGTATCCATACGTGTTAATGGCGGGCGAGCGACGGGATTACTCCGCCAATACCATATTTCGAGACGGTGGCTGGCGACGCAAGGACCGAGGCGGTTCGTTAAGAATGAGTTCTACAGATGCAGCGCAATTGGGTTTGGGTGACGGCGATCAAGCCCGTATTAGCACACAGGTTGGCACCGCGGTCACTACTATCGAGATTAATGACCGCATGCAACCTGGGCATATGTCATTACCCAACGGATTTGGCCTGGACAACGTCGATGGTCAACGCGAAGGCGTAGCTGCCAACGAACTAACAAGTACAGAGCATCGCGACAAATTTGCCGGCACCCCATGGCACAAGCATGTAGCGGCACAAGTATCGGCATTATAGGTACATCCGCTATCGCCATTTGTATAAAAGAAAAAAGACAATTTATCCATACGGTAATGCAACTGTTAGGTGACTAACTGGTCTTAAGCACTGCACAGTGACTTAAGTGCACCTCTATTAATTCCTCGCTACCTCTGGCTTTGCGTGCGGCTCAGTGCATAGGAAGTATTAGAGGTGCCCTTAAAATAATGACCACGATAGCCGATTTTGACCCAGAGCCTGATACGCGCTTGTTGCGCGACTTACTTGCACTACTGCTTGTGAGTGCGGGTGTACATGCAATAAGCCTGAGCTCGTTACAATGGTCACCAGAGCACGTGCTAACACCTTCTGACCCACCTACAGAGCTTTCCTTGGAACTGTCAGCAACCGCTGCACTCAGTGAAGACAAACTGATTGACGTTCTTGAGCAGTTGGATCAAGTAATTGAGTTTAGCGCTCAGCGTAAGCCGCTTCCAGAAAAGCGGGAGGTGATTGCCTCGTCATCGAGTTCTGAGCAAGCCCATGAAAACAACAATAGTGTGTATGATCTCCCACTGCAGGAACTGCCGACGCTGGCCTGCAACGCGCAGCAAAAGCGCACTGCCGGCCATAGATGCGCAGACGAAAAAGAGGGCATTGGGCACCTCTACGCTGGCGCCTACGAACACTATCTTGCCGGGCTTTTTGGTGAACAGCGCTCAGTATCAGCGGAACGCGCATCTGACCTTAAAGTAATCGATTCGCTACTTGCGCAGCAATCCATCGTCAATGATGCTCTAAGTAACTTCGATAAACCACCAGCGCATTTGCTCAGCGAGAAGAACCGAATTGGCAGTGAACTTGCGCGAATCGATAAGAAGTATTCGTCTGTTGATTTGCTTAAGATTCTTGGTAGCACATATAACACAGCAAAGAAAATTGCGAGGGCGAGAAGAAAAGACCAATAGCTGGCTAGCGTCCCGTCCCAGAAGTAGCTTTCTCAATTCGCGGCTATTTTTTATCACTGGCTTTGTTGGTCGTCCTTGTGTAGAGCCCGCTACGCGGCGTCCTACCGTAGCACCAGCGAAAAAATCCCCCGCGCTTTAAGCAAGCTACTTCTGGGAGGGGACACTAGCCCATCTGATAAAAAACCGCCTTGTTCCCATCGGGATCACGAAAATACGCACCGTAAAAAACATCTTCAACACGAACTCCAGGCTCACCTTCATCAGTACCACCCAGTTCGAGCGCCTTAGCATACAACTTGTCAATCATCTCACGTGAGCCAGGCGCAAACGCAACCATATTGCCATTACCCGGGTGGTGATCGTTTTCATCGTAGGGAATACAAACAGCCAGCATAGGCTCTTCCATGCTGCGGCCAAGCATCGCTATGCGGCCCATATCAAACAGTACTGTACATCCCATGTCGGCTAATAATTCTGACCAATAGGCCTTGGCGCGTTCCATATCTTTGACACCAATCGTTACGTAACCAATCATTTGGTCTATTCTCCTTATTAGGTAAGATTGAGCAGATTATTACACAGCCAAATGTCTGAAAGAACTAAAAATCAGATGCTACGCGCAATCCGCGTATTCCGGCTGGGCATGTTGTTGCTGCTTTGCACAACGACCATGGCTGCCGAAGTGTACAAATGGGTAGATGAGCACGGTAATGTTCACTACACCGACCAGGAGCCCGCCAGCGACAAAGAGCCTGCGAAAGTCGACGTAAAAGTGCACAACACTCGCAAAGATGCAGAGCTGGACGCGTACCGGGAATACACCAAACGACATCGAGAAGCGACCGCGACAGAAGCGGCTATTAATGAAAAGAAAAAAGCCAAGGCGCGTCAACAGCAACAACAACACCAACACGCCTGCACGCAAATACGCCAACGTAAGCGCGAATATCAGCAAGGTGGGGTCATTTACAGTAAAGACAAAAGCGGTGAGAGAAAATACTACAGCGATGAAGAGCGTGCAGAAGTATTGCGCAAGCTTAACAAAACCCTAAGGAAGCACTGCTAATTATTCTATTAATAAACTTGGTATGCCGCCAACATGCGATTTGAAGGTTGCCACGCGAGTGCCAGGTTTTCGCCCTTCCCTCACTTCTGTCATTGAAACGCCGCGAGATACCAGATTAGCGCGCGTCGATTCAATATCACCACAGCGATAGCAGATACCCCAAAAAAAATCTTTTGGAGGGCGCTTGCCGCCATTTTCTGCGACTTCAAGCGTCATCGCACCTTCACGAAAGAACAGCATTCTGCCACCCCACTCTTCAACGGTTTGATCCAGCGCAAGGCGCATACCCAGATCATCTCGAAACAGCCGTATACAGTCTTCTGCCTCAGCTGTACGCAACACTACGTGGTCAACCGACTGTATACCTGGCTGCGATGAATCTATGCGCACCACGTCAACTGGTGAGTGCTCAGCCAATTGAATATCCAGGCCTCGGCAATCTGCCGGGATACTGTGTGATTTGGTGTGTACAGTCAGCCCGCCAACCACGGCGGTTCTTTCGCCGAGACTCTCAGGATCTGCTGGGACCACTTCTATATCCGTATTACCTAACTCAAAAACACCTGCGTTTACTCCAAATAGTACAGACATCTCATTAAGCAGCGTTTCGTACTGTGCGCTGGCTATCCGTATACGATTGAAAAATCGTGTTGATTGTTGATTCATTCGGTTCTCTGCTACTCTACGCCGCACGTTCAGAGCAAGTGTAAACCATCCGGAGAATCGATATGAATGGAACTAGCGACAATAGCTTTGACAGCTATAAGAAACTGGATGTACAGGGAAAAACCTACGCTTACTACAGTTTGGGCGCCGATAAGATAGCCGGCCTTGCGGATATTTCGCGCCTGCCGAACTCGATCAAGGTGTTGCTTGAGAATTTGCTACGGCACGAAGATGGGAAGGCCTGTACCGTTGATGATATTAAAGCTCTGGCGCAAAGTGCGGAGACTCGCCGAGAGGTTGAAATTGCCTACCATCCCGCGCGCGTGTTAATGCAGGACTTTACCGGGGTGCCGGCCGTGGTTGATCTGGCGGCTATGCGAGACGCCTTGCTGAAGGCAGAGGTAGAGCCTTCCAAAATAAACCCTTTATCACCGGTTGATCTCGTTATTGACCATTCCGTGGTGATTGACCAGTTCGCAACTGAAGAAGCATTTGACCATAACGTCGAATTGGAAATGCAGCGCAATGCCGAGCGATACCAATTTCTAAAATGGGGACAAGGCGCATTCGATAATTTCAGTCTCGTGCCACCTGGTACTGGCATTTGTCATCAGGTCAATCTGGAATACATTGCCAAAGCAATCTGGAGCTCTGAGCACAATGAGGAAGCAATCGCCTACCCTGACACATTAGTTGGTACTGATTCGCACACCACCATGATCAATGGCCTTGGCGTACTCGGTTGGGGTGTGGGCGGCATTGAAGCGGAAGCGGCTATGCTTGGCCAGCCGGTCTCCATGCTGATCCCCGAAGTGGTTGGCTTCGAACTAACGGGGCAGCTAAGCGAAGGAATCACCGCTACTGACCTGGTGCTGCAGGTTGTACAAATGCTGCGTGAGCACGGTGTTGTCGGAAAGTTTGTCGAATTTTATGGCAGCGCTTTGGATAATCTGCCGCTGGCAGACAGGGCCACCATCGCAAACATGGCACCGGAATACGGCGCCACCTGCGGATTCTTCCCAATTGATCAGAAAACGGTAGATTACATGCGTCTGAGTGGGCGTGAGGAAGATGTGGTTCAGTTGGTAGAAACGTATTGCAAGGCGCAGGGCATGTGGCGCGACGCGGATTCCCCGGTACCGGTATTTGCCTCCGGCTTATCGCTGGACATAAGTACGGTTGAGCCGAATCTTTCCGGACCAAAGCGCCCACAAGACCGAGTGCCATTGCGTGAAATGCCAAAAGCCATTGAGAGCTTCATAGATCTCGATGGTAAAGCCGGAGAGATTGATACCGATTTTGAGTGTGGTGATTTTGCGCTGAACCACGGCGACGTGGTGATCGCATCCATTACCAGCTGCACAAATACATCCAACCCGGCTGTTATGTTGGGCGCAGGTCTTGTTGCCAAGAAAGCGGTTGAAAAAGGATTGACGCGAAAGCCCTGGGTCAAGTCCTCGTTGGCACCGGGTAGTAAAGTGGTGACCGAGTATTTGGAAAAGTCGAACTTACAAGAGTATCTGGATGAGCTTGGCTTTAACACGGTAGGCTACGGCTGCACCACGTGCATTGGCAATTCTGGTCCGCTACCCGAGGCGGTGCACAAGACAGTTGAAGACAACGACATGGTGGTTACGTCTGTCTTATCGGGCAATCGAAACTTCGAGGGCCGAATTCATCAGCTGGTGAAAGCCAATTGGTTAGCATCACCACCGTTGGTTGTGGCCTATGCATTGGCTGGCAGCACTCGCACAAACCTGAGCACTGACGCACTGGGTAGCGACCAGGATGGCCAGCCGGTGTACCTCAAGGATATTTGGCCTAGCAACGAAGAAATTGCCATCGAAGTCGCCAAGATTGACGAGAGCATGTTCACGGCCAAGTACGCCGATGTATTTAGCGGCGATGCAAAATGGCAAGCCGTACCCACCGTAGTGGGCAAAACCTATCAATGGGAAGACTCCAGCACCTATATTCAGCTTCCACCATTCTTTGAACCGCAATACACCCAGGGCAAAGACAAAGACATAGAGGGCGCGCGCCTGCTTGCGCTGTTGGGCGATTCAGTCACAACCGATCATATTTCACCCGCGGGCTCGATTGCCGCAGACAGTCCGGCGGCGAAGTATCTGACTGACAACGGAGTAGATCGTCGCGACTTCAACAGTTATGGCTCGCGCCGCGGTAACCACGAGGTGATGATGCGGGGCACGTTTGCCAATATTCGAATTCGCAACCAGCTCGCACCAGGCACCGAAGGCGGCTACACCAAGCGTCCGGGCAGTGATGAAGTGTTATCGATTTATGATGCAGCAATGCAATATCTGGCGGAAGGCACGCCCACGGTGGTAGTTGCTGGAAAGGAATACGGCACGGGTTCCAGTCGCGACTGGGCGGCCAAGGGCACCTTGTTGCTTGGTGTTAAGGCGGTGATTGTGGAGAGTTTTGAGCGCATACATCGGTCTAATCTTGTGGGCATGGGTGTGCTGCCACTCCAATTCATGAATGGCCAGAATAGAGAAACACTGGAGCTGGGCATTACGGACCGAATTGATATTCTGGGCCTTGGGGCAAATGGCACGCGCATGGAGGCGCAGCAAGTTTTCGATGCGCGGGTGCATCGTGAAGATGGCCGTGTGGAAGAGTTTCAGCTGCTGTCACGAATTGATACTGCGGTTGAAGTTGACTACTTTTTGGCCGGTGGAATTCTGCAGTTTGTGCTTGAACGCCTAAAGGGCCAATAGACACCATGGGCAAGAATACCGGCAAAAGAAGTGGTGCGAAACTCACTCGGTCGCGCATAGAGCACGACAGCATGGGCGCTCTAAAAGTGCCCAGCAATGCGCTGTACGCGGCACAGACTCAACGAGCGGTAAATAATTTCCCAATCAGTGGGCTGACGATGTCGGCGGCGTTTATTCGTGCACTGGGCGACATTAAGGCGAGCGCGGCCGCGGCCAATGCGGAGCTGGGAACCCTGCCAAAACCAATCGCCAACGCGATCATCAAAGCGGCAGACCAGGTGTCTAAAAACGAGCTGGACGAGCACTTTCCCGTGGATGTGTTTCAAACAGGTTCGGGCACCAGTTCGAACATGAATGCCAATGAGGTGATTGCAAAGCTTGCCGGCAAAACGCTGGGCGACGCAGTGCATCCCAACGACCATGTGAACTGTGGGCAGAGCAGTAACGATGTAATCCCAACGGCAATCCATGTGAGCGCGGCCTGCCAGCTAAGTGAGCACTTACTACCAGCTATTGCCCACCTTCGCGCAACAGTTGATCAAAGATCACGCGAATTACGCAAAACTGTGAAGACCGGACGCACCCATTTGATGGATGCAATGCCGCTATCAATGGGTCAGGAGTTGTCCGGGTGGAGCGCTCAACTGCACTCGGCTGACCGTAGAATAGTTGATACGCGCAAGCGGTTGATGATGCTTGCACAAGGGGGCACAGCAGTGGGTACTGGCGTGAATGCCCCCCCGGGTTTTGCAGCTGCGTTTGCGCGGCACGTGAGCAGCCGCACTGGCTTAGCATTCAAACCCAATCGCAATGCGTTTGAGAGCATCAGCTCGCAGGATACGGCGGTTGAGTTGTCCGGCCAGCTGAAAACACTTGCTGTGGCGATGATGAAAATTGCGAATGATTTACGCTGGATGAACAGTGGGCCTTTGGCCGGCTTTGGCGAGATAGCCTTACCGGCTTTACAGCCGGGCAGCAGCATCATGCCGGGCAAAGTGAACCCGGTCATTCCCGAGTCAGTGGCGATGGTATCGGCACAGGTTATTGGTAACGACAGTTGCATAACAGTGGCCGGCCAATCGGGTAACTTCCAGCTGAATGTGATGCTGCCGGTAATAGCGTATAACTTGTTGCAAAGTATTGAGCTGCTGGGCAACGCTTGTCGAGTTTTGGCCGACAATGCGATTGCGGGCTTTACAGTGCTTGATGAAAATTTGAGCGAAAATTTACATCGCAATCCTATTTTGGTGACGGCGCTGAATAGTGAGGTGGGTTACAGCAAGGCGGCTGAGATTGCTAAGGCGGCTTATAAGCTGGGGCGGCCGATTGCTGAGGTGGCGGCGGAGATGACGGATATTGATCCGAAGCGCTTGAAGCAGTTGCTTGATCCTAAGAAGCTCATTTAGATGTTCGGTTATTGTTGGAAGACCGGTGACGAATTCGGGCAAGCAAACTATGCGGGATTTGGGAACGATAGCGAGGCACACATGACAAGTAACAAAACCGTCCCAACCACCGTCAAAGTCAAAGACTTTCTCAAAACCATCGACGACCCCCAGCAGCGTAAAGACTGCCAGGTGTTAAAGAAAATGATGCAGAATGCCACCGGCAAGCGCGCGAAAATGTGGGGCAGCAGTATTATTGGCTTCGGTGAGTATCACTACAAGTACGACAGCGGCCGTGAGGGAGACCATATACTGGTTGGATTTGCGCCGCGCAAGAAGCAGCTGGTGTTATACATAATGCCGGGCTTCAAACTGTGGCCAAAGCATATGAATACGCTGGGCAAGTACAAGACGGGTAAAAGCTGCCTTTATATTAAGAAGCTGGCGGATGTCGATTTAAAGGTATTGGACAGCCTGGTCAGCGAGTCGGTGGTGGTCATGCGGGAACGTTATGACTGCCAGTAGACCATCTATCCGGGAATACTACGTTTCATACCCCAAATATTTGTTCATTTTTTGAACATCTACTATCTTTTTTGTGACGCGAATCACGAAGGAGACCCTTTTGGACGAAACACCAATCATTGCAGCCAGCAGCATTGCGCGTATTAGATCGCGTTGGCTGGGTGGGCTGCGTTGTCGGTCCCGGGTTGAGCGTGATTCTGAGGGTGTTCGACAAACGGCGATTGTGCTGGAAACGGACGCGGCGCGGATCGCTGACATAAGGGGGTCAGACACATCAGCTAGCTCGGTTGAGCATTTATTGCACGCTCTGACCAGTAGCGTGATGGCAACCATGGTGCAACGTGCTCAGTTGGCAGGCATTGCAATAGAATTGCTCAGCTCCAATAGCATCGGTGTTCGTCCAAAACCGCTAAGCGCAGATTCCGAGCCTCAACCACTGCAAGCTATTGATCTTCAGTTTGAAGTGAAAGCGAGCGAACGTGCGTCTGAAATAGAGCAATTTTGCGCCAATGACCCTCTTTACAAAACCTTACGTCGAGCCCTTCCGGTAACAATCAGCGTCACCCAGGCTGCTTGAATTAGGCCATCCCACTGCTAGAGTTTTATGATAAGGAAATAACAAAGAGAGCCACGGAATGGACTCTGCTACGGTTGCGCCGTCCAGCGCACAATCAGAAAACCAAGCCAGGGAAATAGATGGGCGACTCCCCAGCGCTTTGCAGGACGCTGAAGAGTTCACTGACGTATTCCTGGATGACTCCTTCATTGAAATTGAACGTCGACTACTTTCTCTAAGACACCGAAAGAAACCGGCGCTGGTGCAAGCAGTTACTCGGGGTCAGATCATTGGTTTGAAAAACCTTCTCCCTGAGCTGCACGTCAGCGGCGTAAATTCACCCAACGACGAAGGTATACAGGCAGCACGTGAAACAAGCGATCTCACAGATACGGCCTGGATGGGCGAGCTGAATAACCTTGATTACGACGATCTTTATGCCGAGATAGAGAGCGATGCACTTGCCGACAGCGAAGAAGCGGTGAGTCGAATGCTGAAGTCACTGAGCAATCGCAACCCTGAAAAAACCACGCAACAGTTTGTTCACAACGCTGCAAAACAGAATGTTGACGAAGAGCTAGGTCTGAAAGAATTACCGGTTCCGGACGTAATGTTTACGGAAATGGAGTTGCAACCCAAAATCGAGGAGCTTGTCGAAGAGGTTGCCGAATCAGACCAAAATTTCGCAGCGAATCAGCGATGCGTGTTTATGCCAGCAGATGATGTAGAGCTGGAAACAACAGATGATATTGAGTTTGAAACAACAAGCGAAGCCGTAAAAGACGCTATTGATGCCGACGACATTGATGAGGTGACTCTTGTTAGCCGTATTGAACCAGAGCCCGTAGCAAATGCCTTGCAGATCAGTGGCGAAGTTCCACATATTGACCCACAGAAAATCGCGCAAGCACTGGTTGATATGTACATGGAAAATGAGCGCGTGTTGGCCGAGCAGCGCGAAGCACAACACGCCGCCCAGGCGGTACAGCGGCGGCAGCTGGTATTGATTAGTGCCGGTGCTGTGTGTGCCGTGTTGATTGCAGCAACCATTGTTTATTTACTCTTAAGTGCAAATATGCGCGCATTGAGTGTTCCGGAGGTCAGCGTACCCACACTTAGTAATGTTCCTCCCCCTAGATATCTAACGGTCAATGAGGTTATTTCTGGCAGCGTGGTCGGCACAGAGCCCAGCGAATCGGAAATGGCGTCTCTGGCCAGCAAGGAAGCCAGTACCCTCGCGGATAACTCGATTGCTGAGGCAGTAGATGCAGGCAGCGTTGGTGCTGATGAATTTAATTACTACGACGAATCCATCTATGAGCCAGATGCAATGGCTGATGCGGAAAACACCTATTACCCAGTAGCAGAAGCAGAATACGGCATCACATTTGATCAGCGCGTAGCTGACACCAGCCCTCATGAGCAGGCTTATGCACAATGGACAGACGGCGATTTAGCAGGTGCTCGCTCAGCCTATGAGCGCATATTGAAAGCCAATCCGGAAGATACAGAGGCGCTGGTCGGTCTGGGATCGATGGCGCAACAACAAGGCAACCAAGATATGGCCGTGGGCTATCTTGTACGTGCGGTAAAAAACAAACCGGATCATGCTTTCGCATTGGCAGCGCTGGCCAGTATGTCCAGCACTAATAATCGCATACAACTTGAAAACGACTTGATGCAACTGGCTCGCAGTAACCCTTTGATATCTGAGTTACCGTTTATTCTTGGTAACTGGTACGCCAGAGACAAACGTTGGGCCGATGCACAGCAAGCGTACTTTGATGCGTTTAATCGCGACAGTCAAAGTGCAGACTATGCATTCAATCTGGCGGTATCGCTAGACCAGTTAGGCAAGACGTCCAGTGCGAAAAGTTTTTACCAAAAAGCAATTTCACTGGCGCCCAGCAGTATTACTCATTTTGATGTAGAGCAGGCGAGAGCGAGGGTTGCCACGCTGAATTAGCGGCTTATCCAACGGTTCAGGACACATCGCTATAACTGCAGTTCAAAGCGATCGGCGTCGCGCCAGGCTTGAAACTTATCTCGAAAGTTCGCCAGTTTTGCCAGGCTGATGGTGTGCGTTTCAGTAAACTCGGTATCCCGTGGATGATCAATAAGAGCATCGCCTTTAAAATCAACCAACATCGAATCTCCGCTGTATTCCAGCCCTTTGCCGTCAAGCCCGATGCGATTAACCCCTATGGAATAGGCCAAATTCTCTATAGCTCTGGCTTGCAACAAGGTCCGCCAGGGTGTCCGTCTGGCCGCTGGCCAATTGGCTACGCACAGTAACAAATCGTAATCCTGTTTGTTTCTGCAAAACACGGGGAAGCGCAGGTCGTAACAAACGGTGAGTAAGATCTTCCAACCGTGATACGCAACAACGACTCTGGCATCACCTGCCACATAGCGCTTATGTTCTCCTGCCATTCGGAACAAATGAGTTTTGTCGTAATGCTGAACCTCTCCACATGGTGTCACAAACAGCATTCGGTTGACATGCCCTGCATCCACTTCAAACACGGTGCTGCCGGTTATTGCTGCGCCTGACAGCTTCGCTTGTTGAAGCATCCACTCAGTAGTAGGCGCACCAATGGCATCCAGGCCGTCTATTTCAGTGGTAAAACCAGACGTGAACATTTCCGGCAACACAATCAAGTCGGTTTCCCCGACAAGCGCGGCAATTTTCTCAGCGTACATCGCCTTGTTGGCCTGCGGGTCATGCCATTGCAAATCGCTCTGAACAAGAGTAACGCGCAATTCACTGGCTGGGCTTTCTTTCATTTATGATTCACTGCACATTGTTTACTACGTATTGACCGATGGCTTTTAAGGCTGCCGCGCCATCATCAATCATATCAGCCATGCCTACAAAGCCATGTATTTGTCCGTCATAACGTATCAGCGTTGTCTCAACTCCGGCGGCCTTAAGTTTTTCAGCGAACGCCTCACCTTCATCGCAAAGTGGATCGTACTCAGCCGTTATCACCAGCGTTGCAGGCAAGTCTTGCAGATCGGCAAGCAGCGGGCTTGCATAAACATGCTGACCATCGGCGTCATTACGCAGGTACTGATCCCAAAACCAGCGCATGGTGTCACTTTCTAAATACAGACCATTGGCATTCTGCGCGTAACTTTCCGTACCAAAGTTGTGATTCGTCACCGGGTAAATGGCAACGTGGCCGGCAATTGATGGTGCAGAATCGCCATTTCGAATTCGATCGCGCGCCATCAATGTGACGGCAGCTGATAGGTTACCGCCAGCGCTGTCGCCTGCAACAATCAATTTACCCGCGTCGGCATTCAGACTGGTCGCATTATTAACTGCCCATTGTGTGGCGTGATAGCAATCTTCCAACGGCTCCGGAAACTTTGCTTCAGGAGACAAGCGATAGCCCACCGATACAACAACACTGTCAGTCTCATTGCTCAGTGATCGACACGTGCTGTCGTGCGTATCCAGGCTGCAAATAACCCAGCCACCACCGTGAAAATAGACCATTAAGCGATGCGGTCCTGGTGTATCCGGGTGGTAAATGCGCACGGGAACATGAACGTCGTTGAGTTCCAACGCACGATTTTCTACATGTCCAACGGCTGGTAAGCCGGTTGGCGGCATATCGGTTAACTCGCGCAGCTCAGAAACACTCATGGCGCCAGGATTAAGCGGCTGTTCGCCCATCAAGTCCAATACGGCCCTGGCTTGTGCATTCACTGGCATTCAACCGCCCTCCTTTTTACCTGCAGCGTTGAGTGGCTTACTATAAATAATTGTCGGCCTAACTACAAAGCCCTATACTCGCGTTTGTGATTCAATTCCGGCGGAGGCCAATATGAGCACAGTGCATGATTTCGATGTTGAGACAATTAAAGGCGAAAAGAAATCGCTAAGTGACTTCAAAGGTAAGACGCTGCTGATAGTTAACACAGCGAGCAAATGCGGGTTCACTCCGCAGTTCAAAGGCTTGCAAGCTTTGTACGACAAATATCAGGCAGAAGGTTTGGAAATACTTGGCTTCCCATGCAATCAGTTTGGTCACCAAGACCCAGGCTCAAATACAGAGATTATGGAGTTTTGCAGCCTAAACTATGACGTTGAGTTTCCAATGTTTGCCAAACTGGAAGTGAACGGCAGTGACGCCCACCCTTTGTATAAGCACCTTAGAAGTGAAGCGCCAGGTGTGCTGGGAACAACCGGCGTTAAGTGGAACTTTACAAAATTCCTGGTCGACCCGAATGGTCGGGTAGTGGATCGTTTTTCACCAAAAACCACGCCTGCCGAGCTGGAAGACGCGATTGAGTCTGTGCTCGATTTTGAACCCGCGTAGAACCTTACTCAAACAAGCACTGACAGCAGCGGCCAGCGCACCGCTGCTAGCGTGTACCAGCAGTACAACAAATCACCCAGGCGCTAAAACATTTGCGCATGGCGTTGCCAGTGGTGATCCGCTGCAGGAACGGGCCATCATCTGGACTAGGGTTTCAGGGTTCAGTGGTAAAGCCAATGTGAGCTGGCAGGTAGCGTTGGATGAACATTTTAAAACGGTCTTTAAACACGGCGTAACAGAAACCAGTGCCAGTAAAGACTTCACTTGCAAAGTTGATGTTGATGGCCTGGCGCCAGACACGCACTTCTACTACCGCTTTACCGTAGGCGAACAACTGTCACCTGTTGGACGTTTTAAAACATTGTCTTTCGATGCAGCAACACAAGCCAAACTGGGGTTGGTGTCGTGCTCCAATTATTCCTTTGGCTACTTCAACGTGTATCGCCACCTGGCCGAGCGAGACGACCTGGACGCGATTTATCACGCTGGTGACTATATCTATGAATACGAGTCTGGCGGCTACGATTCGCCGCACGCGGCTGAAATGGGCCGGCAAACTATTCCCGTAAGCGAAGTTGTCAGACTGGCAGACTACCGACTCCGCCACGCTCAATACAAATCGGACCCTGATTTACAGGCGGTACATGCCAGGCACGCATTCATTTGTTCCTGGGACGATCATGAAGTAGCTAACGACAGTTATCTGCACGGTGCGGAAAACCATAATGATAACGAAGGCACTTGGGAAGCACGCAAAGCAGCAGCGTTGCAGGCGTATTTTGAATGGATGCCGGTTCGCGAGCCTACAACAAACTCAGATCGAAATTTCCGCAGTTTCCAATTTGGCAACTTGTTCACGCTGATTGTTTTGGAAACAAGACTGTCTGGCCGAGACAAGGCCTTGAGTTATTCCGAAGATCTGCCCTATGTATCCATTGAAGGCAGCGAGCAAACCCGCCCGAATGTAGAGACGTTTAAGAAAGACATACTAAACAATCCACAACGACATATGATTAGTGCTGATCAGGAACAATGGTTTAGCGAAGAACTACAACGTTCAACAACAGCAGGAGCGAACTGGCAATTAATTGGCAACCAAACCATTATGGCGAATGTACTGGCGCCGGATATGATCAAGCATTTCTCAACGGAGGAAATCGCCGAGCTTATTCCCAGAGCGCGGCAGTTCGCCGAGTTTTCTGCGCTTGGCTTACCCTACAATCTTGACGCCTGGGACGGATACCCGGCGGCTCGCAAGCGGCTGTTAAGTACTGCATTGCAACATGCCAAAAATACCGTGGTTTTGACCGGCGATACGCATAACGCATGGGCCAACGATGTCACTGACCCTGACAGCGGTATCAATGTAGCGGCCGAGGTAGCCGTCAGTAGCGTTACGTCACCCGGTGTATCCGATGTTTTGAACATTGACGCGGCGAGGTTCGGGCGAATTATTCAATCAACGAATAAAAACGTACGTTATACAAACACCGCGGACCGTGGCTACGCCATTCTGACCATCACACCTGATCAGTTTCGTGCAGACTATCATTTCGTGAATACAATATTGTCCACCCGCAGCACGTCGCGCTTGGAACAGAGCATTACCGTAAATGCCAGCGAGCAAGCGGGTACAGAAAAGATCGCGTTGGCATGAGCAAATCAAAGTCGCTGATGTGGATTTTAGTGGCGTATGTTGGGTGTGTATCGGCCGCTGGGGTTTACCTCTATGAGTTCGCAGACCCCGCAAAAGGATTACTGCTAAACAGCTTTGTCGCTGACCTGATTGCCACCGTGGTTATTTTTGGGTTCAGTCGGGCGTTTCGAAACTCCAGTTTCTATGACGCCTATTGGAGTGTGATACCACCTCTATTTCTTCTTTACTGGTGGTACAGCCGCGAGGTAGATACGCAATACCTGCGCTATGTGTTTGTATCCATAGTGGTTTGGTTTTGGGCAATTCGCCTCACATGGAACTGGTCCAAGCACTGGACAGGTATGGACCATGAAGACTGGCGTTATCCACTGATTAAGGAAAAAAGCGGCTCCTTAGAATTTTTTGCGGACTTTACAGGCATTCATTTGTTTCCTACTTTGCAGGTGTTTGCTGGCATGTTACCCATGTATGCAGCGGTTGCTTTGGGAACAGAAGACATAGGAGTATTGGATTACCTTGCGCTGCTATTAGGCGTAAGTGCTGCCAGTTTGCAGTTAGCCTCCGACCGGCAGCTGCATCA
The DNA here is from genome assembly GCA_039111475.1 of Pseudomonadota bacterium. Taxonomy (GTDB): domain Bacteria; phylum Pseudomonadota; class Gammaproteobacteria; order Pseudomonadales; family JAUIET01; genus JAUIET01. Next base: position 52,127 of record JBCCIP010000006.1, read on the forward strand.
TTTCATAGCCAACAACAGCAGCGAACAAATTATAGATACCGGCCTGTGGGCATGGTGTCGTCATCCAAATTACCTAGGCGAATTAATGTTTTGGGGTAGCCTGGCGTTGTTTGGCCTCGCTGCGTACCCAGAAGGTTGGTGGTGGCAGATTATTGGTTTTATCGCTATGTTGGTGATGTTCAGGTTTGCCAGCATCCCGCTGATGGAAACACGAAGCCTGGAACGACGACCCGGTTATCAAGCCGTCATGGATAACATCCCGATGCTGTGGCCACGAAGGCCCAAATAAACTAGCTTACCTTCACAACCAGTTTGCCAAAGTTTGCGCCTGAGAATAAACCGAGAAACGCTTCTGGTGCGTTCTCTATGCCATTCACCACATCTTCTTTGTATTTGATTTTGCCTTGCTGCAGCCAGGAAGATACATCGGTTACAAACTCTGGAATTCTATCTGCATGATCAGAAATAATAAAACCCTGCATTTTGATGCGCTTGGTCAATATCATGGATTGCAACACTGACATGCGATCTGGCCCGGGCGGTAATGACGTTTGATTGTAATGGGCGATCAAGCCACACACCGGCACTCGCGCGTGCGTATTCAACAGTGGCATAACCGCTTCCCAGGAAGAACCACCGACGTTTTCGAAATACACGTCAATGCCGTCGGGGCATGCGGCTTTCAGTTGGCTGGCCATGTCATCGTCATAGTGACTCACACAAGCGTCGTAGCCTAACTCCGACACTGCGTATTCGCATTTTTCTTTCGCACCAGCAATGCCAACCACTCGACAACCTTTTAATTTCGCGATTTGCCCTACTACTGAACCAACAGCGCCTGTTGATGCTGCCAGAACCACCGTTTCGCCTGCTTTGGGTTCACCCAAATCAAGCAAACCGACGTACGCTGTTAAACCGGGCATTCCCAACACACCCAAACCATAAGACAGACGACTGATTCTAGGATCCAGTTTCCGGATACCCTGAGCACCGGTCGTTTGAAACTCTTGCCAGCCCGAGTTGGAAAGCACATTATCGCCCACCGCGAAATCCGGGTGCTTGCTCTCAACTACTTCCGATACGGTACCGCCCAGCATCACATCATTCAGAGCCACATTTTGCGCATAGCTTGGGCCAGCACTCATTCGCCCACGCATATAAGGGTCTAAGGACAAATAACGTGTTTTGAGCAATAGTTCACCGGCCGCCGGCGGCTTTATTGCACTCTCCTCAATCCGAAAATTTGCCAGTGTCGGCTTGCCCTCAGGCCTGGACGCCAAAATTACTTGCTTGTTCGTTGCTGACTTTCCAGACATGGCCGCCACAGACGCTGACCAGCCAGTGGCAGCCAGCGCACCAGCCGCAGTCATAGACGCTAACATTTCTCTTCGGGTTTTCATTCGGGTCTTTCCTTACTTCAATAGAACGCTCTTTTAGGCAAAATATCACGGTGCCGGAATGGCATGCCCGATCATCTTACTGCCTTCAAACACGGCGGTATCCATCACCGCTGTGTCATTGACAAAGACGAAATCTAGCACCTTGTTTTCGTTAACGTCGCGGTGCAGCATCACGATAAACATTTCGCCGCTGCTCAAGCCTTTATACACCTCTATATCGACATCGCTGTTCTTACCATCGGTTAAATACGTGGATGCGACATATTTATCACCATTAGGCTTGCCGTCTTCAAACGGATGAATAACCAACCAGCCGTTGCCGTCGATGTTAACTTCCGAGAACGTTAAAACGGATTCATCACGTGTAACGCCGTCAACAACAATCCAGTTCTTGTCGCCATTACCCATCGTCATTGCGGGCGCTTCCTCAGCGGTTACGCTCACCGTAAACAGTAGGACAACCAGCGTAGCTGCGCAGCGTGATAGTAGTGTATTCATATTTCTCTCCAGAAACAGTTAGGTATTATCAGTTAAAAAAGATCGTATTGATGCTTATCGACATCCGCCCGCATTATCTTGCGATTGCGTTTGTGTAACTCCCGTTCGCTTTGTAGCTGACGTTCGGCCGGAAACACAGGTAAGGCTGGCATGGCCGGCAGGAACTCCTGCAAGCCGGCATGAAACAAGTGCGCCAGCTCAGGCGCATCTGCATTGTCTGGTGTATGGATAAAGACATACGGTGTTTTATCCTGCTGTATCCAATTTGCCACCTTGCGCAACCAGGGGCGAAAATACTCCAGACTGCGCTCCATATGCGGATGACCAATGAATCGCAAAGTTGGGTTGTTTGAAAGCGCATAAGTGTTTGCGGGTACTTTGGGTTTCTTGCTTTGCGCATCACGCACTGCATCGGTTTGCGCACGCGCGGAAAACAATGGGCGAGTATCAAATATAACACGGTCTATGCCTTTGGCCACCAGCAAGTCGCTTAGAACGTTGTCTGCGTCATGGTCATGAAAGAAATCAAGGTGGCGAACTTCAACCGTATAGCGATAATCACTGGGCAGTTGCTGCAGGTAGTCTTTCAGAACCGGAAGAGACTCTGGCGAAAAATCGGCTGGTAATTGCAGCAGGAACGGGCCCAGCTTTTCGGCTATCGGCTGCATTGTCGTGAAAAATTTTGCGGTCTCTTCTTCAGAGCCTCGTAGCTTTTGTGCGTGTGTGATTCGTTGGGGAAACTTGAAACAAAAGCGAAAATTATCACCGGCATCTGCCGCCCAACGATCAATTGTTGCTGGGGACGGCAAACCATAGAAAGTAGTATTACCTTCTACCGTATTGAACACCGAGGTGTACTGCAGAAGGTAGTCAGACACTTTCGTACCCTTAGCAAAAAAACTGTTCGCCCAATGCCGATTACCCCACATCGGGCAACCCAATTTGTAAGGCAATGAAATCTCACTCATCAGACGAGCTACAGGGCCTGTAATTCATCATACCTTCCAAACATTCGCCGAATTGCCAAGTCTGCAGCATCCACTCTGTCGCCACCAACGGGTCAATGCTCAGCGTCATGGACCGGTGCCCACCACGAAACTGGCACAAGTAGTTGTGCTACCACCAACATTGAACGTCATCATATTTTGCACGTCTTCAAGCTGGTAACCGCCGGCCGTCCCCGTACACTGCTTGTAACAGTCCAGCAACATACGCACACCCGTCGCACCCACCGGGTGACCAAGACCAATCAGGCCGCCACTGGGGTTTATTGGAAAACGGCCGTCTTTTTGTATCACACCTTCTTCGACAGCCTGCCAACTTTGACCGGGTGCCGTCAAACCCAGATGGTCGATGGCCATGTATTCGGTGATTGAGAAGCAATCGTGCGTTTCCAGGCCATCGAGGTCACTGACTTTTTCGAAACCAGCTCGTTGGGCAGCTTCCAGGCCGCACAAGGCGGCATGAGGAAATATTAAAGCTTCGTCTTTGCTGAGCTCCAACTTGCGGTCTAGCAACAGCGGCCCACACCGATGACCCCAACCCTTGATTCTGGGTATACCGCTTAGCTTAATGCCCCTGTCAGCTGCGTACTTGCTCACAAACTCCTCACTGGCCAGCACCACCGAGGCCGCTCCATCAGTCACCTGACCGCAGTCCAGCTTCCGCACACGGCCTTCTATTACCGGGTTGAGTTTGTCGTCGTCTGAGAAACAGCCTTCGGGGAAATCCCATTGTCGGGTCTGAGCGTTCGGGTTTTGGCTACCATTACCGAAATTGGTTTTACCAATGGTTTTTAAGTGCTCAGTGTTAATGCCGTACCGCTTATCGTACTCGTCCACAATCAGGTCAAACATATGTGGCCAGGGATAATCGGCGTCTTGCGCTTCCACACCTTTCCAGGTGGCAGCGCCCAAGTATTCAGCGGCGGTTTTGCCATCGGTATTGCGCATCATCTCAATGCCAATAACCGCAGACGTCTGATAGTGACCGCACATTATGTCGCGCATAGCGGCCATCAAGGCCATCGAGCCCGACGCACAGGCCGCCTCATGGCAGGAACTTGGCATCATGCGCATTTCAGGGAATACATGGGCAAACAAGCCGCCCAATATGCCTTGGCCGGTAAATAATTGAGCATTGAAAGTGCCAACATGGCCTACTTCAATTTGCTCAGGCTGCACATCGGCTTTTGCGACGGCGTCAGTGAGACACTCACTGAACATATCAAACAGATCCAGCCCTTCTCTGGCCCAATTGCGCGAAAAGTCGGTTTGGGCGCCCCCTAGAATATACACATTTTGTGACACGGCATGACCTTATGTGCTTAAAGATGCACCCATGATAGGTGTAAGGACGGTGTCAGGCAATGTTGACAGGGCGCTGTGACTAATGGTGTTCCCGTGTTGCTCGAAACTTCACGTCTGGCCAACGCTCTTCAGCAAGGCTGAGATTGACGCGAGTTGGCGCCAGATACGTCAGGTGCCCACCACCGTCTATGGCAATGTTGTCGCCGTTTTTGCGCTTGAATTCGTCCAGCATTTTGGCGTCATCGCACTCAATCCAGCGGGCGGTATACACGTTAATATTCTCGTACAAACAATCCACGCCGTATTCATCTTTCAAACGATACGCCACCACTTCAAACTGCAACACTCCCACCGCACCCACAATAAGATCATTATTGCGTTCCGGCATAAACACCTGAGTGGAACCCTCCTCAGACAATTGCTGCAAACCTTTTTGCAGTTGCTTGGTCTTTAATGGGTCTTTCATGCGAATGCGTCGGAACAATTCTGGCGCGAAATGCGGAATACCTGTGAATTGCAATTCTTCGCCACTGGTAAAGGTGTCGCCTATTTGAATGGTGCCGTGATTGTGCAGACCAATGATATCTCCGGCCAATGCTTCTTCTACATGAGATCGCTCGCCTGCGGTAAATGTCACCGCGTCAGCAATACGAACATCTTTACCGATTCGCACGTGACGCATTTTCATACCGCGCTGGTAGTTTCCAGACACCAAACGCATGAATGCAATTCGATCGCGATGCTTGGGGTCCATATTTGCCTGAATCTTGAACACGAAACCCGAGAACATGTGGTCTCCTGGTTGCACTTCCTTGTCTCCGGCATTGCGCTCTTGCGGGACCGGCGCATTTTCAACAAAGCCGTCCAGCATTTCCCTCACACCGAAATTGCCCAGTGCGGTTCCGAAATACACAGGCGTTAACTCACCGGCCAGGTACGCGTCCCGGTCAAACTCATGGCTAGCGCCACGCACCAGCTCAATCTCATCCAACACATTTTCATAAATACTGCCAAGATGTGCCTTGGCCTCTTCACTGTGCAGGCCCTGTATTTGCACATCTTCAGGAATGGTTTTACCTTGGCCTTGCTGAAACACGTGAATGGTGTCGGTATACAGATTGTACACGCCTTTGAACTGGCGCCCCATATCCAGCGGCCAGTTGATGGGTGCCGCCGCTATATTCAATACGGTTTCAATTTCATCTAACAATTCGATGGGGTCCCGAATATCGCGGTCCATTTTGTTAACGAAACTGAGTATGGGTGTGGTGCGCAAGCGGCACACTTCCATCAACTTAATCGTACGCGCTTCCACGCCCTTGGCGCCATCCACTACCATTAACGCGGAATCAACGGCTGTAAGTGTGCGGTAGGTATCCTCAGAAAAGTCTTCGTGACCAGGTGTGTCCAGCAAGTTAACCGTTCGCCCCTTGTACGGAAATTGCATCACCGATGAAGTAACTGAGATGCCTCTCTCCTGTTCCATGCTCATCCAATCGGAGGTGGCATGCCGGTCTGACTTGCGCCCTTTCACGGTACCGGCCTGCTGAATGACATTGCCAAACAACAACAGCTTTTCAGTGATGGTGGTTTTACCTGCGTCCGGGTGCGAAATAATCGCAAAAGTACGACGGTCTTGGTAGCTGTCGGTCATGGAGTGAAGCAATGGTGGTGCAAATAACGGCCAGCGATTATACAGAGTTATCTGTGTTTGTGTGTTAAGCGATCAAATTCCGTGCTGTCCGCGTTTAAGCGCCCACCAAGAAAAAAAAATGTTTATAAACTTATACTTGCGAGCCAATTCGGTTTCACGATACAACTGATTTCAGCTAGGGTTTATGTAGTGCTTTCCCCAAGGAGTTGTTTCCCACCCATGTCGCATCCTTTCACCTATCGGCCTGATATTGACGGGCTTAGAGCGGTTGCTGTTATGGCTGTACTGCTGTTTCACGGCGGCGTCAGCAGCATTTCTGGTGGTTATGTTGGCGTGGATGTATTTTTTGTGATCAGTGGTTATTTAATCACCTCCATTATCACCAGCAAAGTAGATAAGGGCACGTTCAGCCTTATCGACTTCTGGGAACGGCGTGTACGTAGAATCATCCCTCCGCTGATGGTGGTGGCACTGTTTGCATTGGTGGGAAGTTGGTTCTTATTGTTTCCCGATGATTACCGAGACTTCAGTGAATCGCTGTTTGCGATTACGGTCTTTGCGTCCAATTTCTTATTTTTCACAGAAGCCGGGTATTTCGCCGGACCTGGCGAATTAAAGCCTTTACTGCACACCTGGTCGCTGGCCATTGAAGAGCAGTTTTATTTGCTGTTTCCATTCTTGATGATGGCGCTGGCAGGCGGTCGTGCTCGTTATAGAGTCTTGGTGATTGGCGTGCTCGCAATAATCTCGCTGCTACTCAGCCATCAGATGGTCAAGAGCGCCCCAGAGGCCGCTTTTTTCCTGTTACCCGCGCGTGCCTGGGAACTCAGCATTGGCGCTTTGCTGGTGTTTATTCGACTGAACAATTCGCCCGGGTGGCTACGCGAAGTGCTGAGCATGTCTGGCTTGGCGATGATTGTGTACACCTGTCTGGTGTATACCAAAGAAACGCGATTTCCAGGGGTCAGCGCCTTATTGCCCTGCGTTGGCACCGGACTGATTATATTCAGCCAATCGCCAGACCATAAAACATGGTGTTACAAGATGCTGGCTCTCAAGCCAGTTGTGTTCGTTGGTTTATTGTCGTACTCCCTGTATTTATGGCACTGGCCATTAATGGTGTTTGCGCGTTATCACTCCACTGGCGAAGAACAAACGCTATTGAATGCTGCGGCCATGGTCGCAAGTTTTGTGCTGGCCTATTTCTCATGGCGCTTCGTGGAAGGACCTATTCGTCGCGGTGACGTATTTAAAACCAGAAAATCCGTATTTATCGCTGCTTTCGCCGCCGCCGTGGTCTGCATAGGAATAGGACTGGCGGGTCATTTAACCAATGGCTTCCCAAGCCGCATTGATCCGCAAGTTTTGTCGGTGTACAGCGGGCATGAGTATTACAACAAACGGCGCGGTGAGTGTTTGAACCCCCACTACATGAACTTCAATCCAGAACGCGTCTGCAGACTTGGTGATTCTGAATCACAGGCAAAACCAGCGTTTATTGCCGTTGGTGACAGCCATTCCAATTCAATGATGCCACTGCTTGATCAGTTAAGCGGGCAGAAAAACGTGCCTGGCATGTTTGCCGGATACAACGGTTGCCCGCCAATACTGGGGGTATATCGCTATGACACCGGCGATCTGCATAATTGCAATGCGTTTAACCGGGCGGTGATTGATCGCGTTCGAAATGAGAACATAGACAATGTGTTGCTGCTTGGGCGCTGGGCGTTTTATCCAGAAGACCGAATGATTGGCGCGTTAGACGCAGATGGTAAGCGGCCGAGCAATTGGCTGGCAAAGGGCAAGCCACCCGCATCGGAGGCACGAAAGGCATTTGAACAAGGTCTTGAAAACATGATTGCCGAACTGTCGAAAACAGCTGACGTTACGCTGCTGCTGCAAGTTCCGCTACAGAATGAGCATACCTCGCCACGTTATCTCGCAAGCCGTAAAATGCAGGGGGATGACATGCATGCCTTAGGTGTGTCTATCTCTGAACATGAAGAACGACAAAAGCGAGTCAATGCGTTTATTCGATCACTTGCGGAAAAGCCCGAGTATCGCCTAACATTGCTCGACCCGGTGCCGTTTCTATGTGGCACAGTAGAAACCAATAAAGAACTGTGCCCAGTTGTGCGAGACGGAGGCGCGATGTATCGCGACGATGACCACGTGTCAACATACGGCAGTCAATACATGGCACCTTTGTTTGACGACTTCTACGAGCGTGTTGCGAAGTAAGCTCTAAAAGAGCCTGAATCACTGTTTACTGTTAAGCAGCTCAGCCAACCGTTCACGCACAACGGCTGCGTCGTTTTCTTGAAAGCCGATATGAGTATGAACCAACTCTCCATGTGAGTCGTAGGTGTAGCTTGTTGGCATACCGGGAAGCTGGTAGCGACTTGCCAAAACCCCTTCGGGGTCGTAAAGCACTGAGAAGCTGGCAGGGTATTGTTTCAAAAAACGATCGGCGTTGCTGCGCTGCCCATCCAGATTTACCGCAACAATAGCTAGCTCGTCTTCACTGTATGTCTGCCTTAAATCATTCATCAAGGGAAACGTTGCTCTGCACGGACCACACCACGAAGCCCAGAAATCAAGGTACAACACCTTGCCTTTGTACGCAGCAGGTTCAAAGTCTTCAGCATCGATGATCAGCTCATCGGTGGCAGCTACTGCTGACACCAACAGGAAAAATACAGCGTAGACAATTGTGGTCAGGCGACCTGCAAGCTGATTCATTCCTTGGCAGGTATTGCCAATGCTCTGCGTAATGCGCCGATCAAATCATTTTGTTGGCGCTTACTCACCGCCGCTTCGGTAAACAGTGAGCTGCCGTGAAACGTTCCCGGGTACACGTGTAACTCAACCGGAATGCCAGCCTCCAGCAGGGTTAGTGCGTAGTAAATGGCTTCGTCTCGCAGCGGATCAAACTCCATCGCGGAGATAAACGTAGGCGGCAAGCCTTTTACGTCGTCAGCACGTGCTCTTGCCGGCGCTGCTTCTACGGGCACATTGTCGGCACCCGGATTGAAACGTGGGCTTAAGTAAAACTCCCAGCTGACAATTGCGTTAGGGCGATTCCACAGCGGTGTATCAACAAACTGAGTCATGCTTGGCGTTTGCAAGCGATCATCGAGTTCGGGAATGCCTAGAAACTGATGGCATATTGCCGGCCCGCCTTCGGATTTAGCGCGCAATGCAGTCGACGCGCTCAACCCGGCACCAGCGCTAAGACCAATGATTGCGATGCGCTCCGGGTCGATGTCAAACTCCTCAGTATGCGCATGCAACCACAGCAGCGCAGCGTAACAATCATTCACAGGCTCAGGGTAAGTGGCTTCCGGTGCTAATCGATAATCAACCGACACAATCGGTACGCCCAAGTCATTAGCAAAGTTGCATACGCCGGCGTGCTCTGAATCCAGGCTACCCACAACGAATCCGCCACCGTGGATGTACAGCAAGGCTCCCGTAGTGCCGCTGCGCTGTTTGGGCAGATAAATTCTTACCGCTAATGCCGGGTCATTCTCAAGACCCGGAATCATTCGGTCTTCAATATCCAGACCCGACGTATCCAGGGCGCCGTTGATATCGGCCAACATGGCCTCAATGCCCTGGCGTGAACCTTCAACATCGGAAAAGTCCGCCGCTGGAATGAGTGATATTAAATCGCGAAATTCAGGGTCGAAGTTATAGCTCATTGCGTATCACCCGTTTGTTCAGACTCATCTTCCCGCTCAGGCGTGTACCAAATCGGCGAGGTATACGCGCGCTCTTGAGTCCATTTCGGCGCTTGATCAGGTGCCTGCGACTTAAAAAACACTTCGTCTATGTGAGTCCACCGTGGTGTGGGTATTTCCATCACTCTGGCGTAATACACAGCAGATTGATTGGGATCAAACTCGGCATCAGTCCACACCACGGCTAATTCGGCATCACCTATGGAGTTCAAGTACGTTGCTGACTCGGTATCAACCGTATTGCCGACTGGACGAACTTTATTATTCAGAATGGGGCGCTCATCGGACGCAGCAACGTTGAAAACACGTTCACGGGTGTCACCGTTTTCGTCCAGCCAGCTTTTAACAATTTGCAAACGGTCCAGATTTGCCCCGATCGGGTCTTTCTGCGCGGCAACCAAGAATGTGGGTGCTGCACCCGTATCCGCGCTAGCTGGCAGGTCGGCACCCATGGGCACACCGTTACGATACCCATGCGAGGCAAGATCAGGTCGATGCACATCGTTTGCAGCAAAACTCCAACCTGCAAAGAAACGCACACTCATGCGCGGACCAGTTGTGGCATACACTTCACGGCGTTGCATCGCGTCAAAAATTTCATCGCGCGTATTGTCCTTGGCCCAAACGGCGGCATAACCGGAGGCTGCACTTTCCCATTGGTCTTGCTGAATCTGGTCTGCGGACGCTGGCTGTGGAAAAAATGATTTGTAGGCGCGGTCTTTTTCAGGTTCTGCGCTGGTCATTTTACCGAAGTAATTATCTTCATCTGCCGTGGCCAGGCTGGTGTGCGAATCGGTACTGCCTATCATGCCAAACTTGAAGGGATTGTCGCCTAGCTCAGCTTCCTTTGCTAAACCCAGTTTCAGTGCAGAGCGGGCGTATTCATGTTTTAACATGGATTGCTCTTTTTCCGCATTAAACGAGAGATTGGCTTTGTCCCAGGTTTCATAATCAGCAAACTCATCATCGGGCGACAAAAACGGATGTGCCTCGCTGTCGCCTTTTATTTGGGTTACTTCAACCACCGGTTCCCAGCGGCTTCTTCTCTGCGCGTATTCAGCACTAAGAGGATCACCTTTCAGCGTGGTTTCTGCAAACATCAAACCATTACTAACATTACTATTATGTGGTATGGACAATACTCTACCGTCGGTTTTTTCTTCGTAGTCTGCCAGAAATTCCCACAGTTGCTCTGGGTCACCGCCATCAATCGACGAAAACGGCAGCACTTGCGATGTTTTATCAGCGCCATCACGGAACAACACATTTCTGTGCAGGTTATTGCCGCCAGGCATAGACGTCCACTCGTAACCAATAAACGCGGTGAAGCGGCCTGGTTCATTAAACTGGTCCGCCACCGCGCCCACGTTATTCCAGATTGATCGCTTGATGGATTCTGGTACCGAGGTTTGCTCGGGGTCGCGCAATACGTCAGCATCCAGGCCAAGATCCATTGCATCCGTCAGCTGACTGAGTGTGTGCTCAAGATGCTCCGCTCCCATCGACAATATGCCAAACTCCATCAGCACTTTAGTGGCTTGATTGTCTTTCAGATACTGGCCCCAACGTTGGCCCAGTGGTGTGGCAAGAATGTCTTCTGAACCGCCAAATACTTTTGGGAACACACCCAGATATTCAGAGTGGTCAGACACCAGCAGAAAGTCTAAAGGTCTGGATAGCTTCGCCTGCAAGCCACCCTGCGAAGTAACTGTTTCACCACGCGCGAAGCGAAACGCTTGCTCGGGTGTGATTGTACGATTGCCGAACGTGAACGCATCGGGTGACAGATAGCTATGGACGTGAGTGTCACCCCACAGCAATCGAGTTGGATAGTCGTTAGCAATTGGCGGCGAATAGTCCGTCGCTGTGGCTATGTTGCTACTCAGAAACAGTGCAAAACCAATAAGTACGGAGCGCATTGATAGTGTCCTTGATGTCTTTAACCCACTATTTTACGTTTATTTAAGGCGCCGTGTTTACTTAAATCCCGGTCAGCCTTCTGCGCGGCAGCGACCGTGGCGACTGCGCAGCCGCATAGCAAACCTCAATGACTGGCTAGCGCCTCAATGGGGTCGAGTGCGGCGGCTCTTCTCGCGGGCATAATGCCAAACAGCAAACCGCACAGAACGGCCATGGCGACAGCCGCAAACGTGGCCCACAGCGGCGCGCGAAACTCTACCGCAGGATAGAATTCGCGCATCAGGTAAATAGCGCCCTCTCCCAATACCACACCAAACACCGCGCCAATGAAGCTCAATATTGCGGCCTCAGTCAAAAACAGGGTAATGATTTGTCTACGCTGACCGCCAAGCGCCTTGATTAAACCAATCTCACCTGTTCGCTGAGAGACAGCCACCAGCATCACATTCATGATTAGTGTACCCGCCACAATCAGGCTGATCGATGCAATGGCGCCGAGAGTACTGGTTAGCACAAGGAAAATAGAATTAAACGTATTAAGAATAGCGCCTTGATCAAGTACGGTAATGTCGTCGTGGCCTTGATGCCTGGCCATCACGGTTCGGATGATGTCTTTTCTAGCGGCTTCCATCACGTCTGCACTGCGCGGATTGGCCATCATTTTTTGCACTGATTCCGTGTTGAAAACTTGCGCCGCAAACGCAATAGGCAGAAACGCAGTCTCGTCCACGTCGACACTTCCGGACTGGCCCATTTGGTCAACCACACCAATAACGCGCACCCGACGATCACCAATGCGCAGCCACTTGCCCAGTGGGTTCTGGTTTTGAAACAACTCGCTGGCAATGGTATCGCCGAGTACTGCCACCTGACTGACTTTGTCCAGCGCTATGACCGGCAGAAAGCGGCCTTCGGCCATGTCGTAGTCAAACATCTCGCTCATGTTGTGGTTGGTACCCACAATGTTGACGTTGCGCTCACGCCCTTCAAAGTTAATGGTCAGGCTACCGCCAATAAACGGCAAAATAGAGTCTATATACGGGCTGTTTTCAATCGCCATCGCATCCTCAATCGTCAGCGGTCGAGCAGCCTGGCCAATGCTGGCCGCGCTGGCATTGCCGCCAACTTCGATTTTTCCCGGTGTGATAATCAGCAAATTGGTGCCCAGTGAATTGAACTCTTTAGTCACATAGGTACGCGCACCTTCGCCCAATGAGGTCAGCATCAATACCGCGGACACACCAATGGCAATGGCCAGCAACAACATGCTGCTGCGCAAGGGATACCGAATGATCGCGGTGAGCGCGATGCTACTGCTGTCTGCGAACCTCATGGCTTGCGTTCGAACCTCATGGCTTGCGCTTGGCGGTTAGTTCGCCATCATACATGCGCAAGCTAAGCCGTGAACGATCACCAATTGCTTGATCGTGTGTCACCATGACCAGGGTAATACCTTCATCATTCAACTCTTCCAATAAGGTCAAAACCTCGCTGCCAGATTTGCTGTCGAGATTGCCGGTGGGTTCGTCGGCCAGTAATAAACGCGGCTGCATCACAATCGAACGAGCAATGGCAACGCGTTGACGCTGCCCACCGGACAATTGATCGGGGCGATGACCCATCCGATCAGCAAGACCCGTGCGCTCCAGCATTTGCTGCGCGCGTTGCTTGCGATTGCTGGCCGACAAACCAGACAAAGTCATTGGTAACTCTACATTCTCCAGTGCGGTCATGCGCGAAATCAGGTGGAACGACTGAAACACAAAGCCAATCACCGCCTGCCGTCTGGCGGCCAATTCATCGTCGCTTAGCTGTGCAACGTTACTACCGTTCAAAAGATACTGGCCGGAATCAGGTGTATCGAGCAAACCCAATACGTTCAATAGCGTCGATTTCCCAGAGCCTGAAGGCCCCATGATAGAAGCGTACTCACCTTGCTCAATTAATAAGTTTACTTTTTTTAGCGCCTGCACGCGCTCTTCACCCACTGTGAATTCTCGGCAAATGTCGACCAGCTCAATCACTGCACTTACTCAACACTGGCCTCGGCGCCATCTGCAACACCGTCGCGATCCACCGTACGAACAACGTACTCACCGCTGCGCAAGCCTGAGATAACCTCTGTTTGCTGCCAGTTTCCAATGCCGGTTTGAATAGAGCGTTTTTCGATAACGCCACCCTCTTCGGGAATCACATACACCGACGAGTCTTCCAGCACGGCCGCCGTGGCCACAAACACCACGTCTTTCTTTTCGCCCACCACCACTTCAACGTCTGCACTGTAGCCTGGCAACAACACTTGCATCTCCGGGTCGTCAATGACGGCTTCAACGTCTACCGTGCGTGACTGCTTCTCGCGGTCTAGCACGTAGGGTGCGACGCGCTGCACGCTGCCAGAAAACTTGCGGTCTTTGAAAGCGTCTAGCGTAATCCAGGCTTTCATGCCGGCCTGCACTTGCGGTGCGTCCACTTCATCAATGGGTGCGAGAATATACAGACAGCTGTTGTCTATCAGATCAACCGTGGGCGGAGTGGCAACACCCACTGGCGACGGTGTTACAAACTCACCAAGCTCGCCGTTAATTTCGCCAATCACACCGTCAAACGGAGCTCGCAATTGGGTGCGTTCCAACGACGCCACCGATGCCTCTACCGCCGCTTGACGCACGCGCGCAACGTCTTTGGACGCCTGGCAGGCAGCCGCAGTGGACTCTGATTCGCCAACGGCTTTTTCTACCGCATCTTTAGACGCCACATTGGTTTTACGCAGCGCCACCAAGCGATCTGCGGTGCGCTTGGCCACATTGGCCGTTACACAGGATTGACGGCTGAGCGACTTGGCCGCCGTTGCATCGCGCTTGGCGACTTCCACTTGCGCCTTAAGATCGGCATTCCAAAGCTCCAGCAGCAATTGATCTTTGTTCACCTGGTCGCCATCGCTAACGTACAACGCGGTGATGGTGCCGCCACTGTTAGGCGCGATGCCGGCGCGTCTGCAGGCATCAACGGTGCCCGCACGGGTATTGCTAACGGAAGAAACCACATCGCCTCGCTGCACCTGAACTACCGACACCAATAATTCTTCGCCCTGGTTGATCTTGTAAAACGCGATCGCTACTACGGCGGCTACAACGGCTAACATCCCAATTTTTTTCACAAAGCCTCCACTGCGGCGCTGCCTGACAACCAAATAGGTGAGCTCCAGGCACGTTCTTGAATCACCTTGACCACATCAGGGTTTGAACATGACGCCGAGCGCTCAGACTCGGGCTGACTCAAACAGTGATGCCAACTCCATCGGCAGCTGGGGTTTTCCAATACACGTATATAATACGCCGCTGATTGACTGTTTGAGAACTGTGGATCACGCCAGGTGGCGCAGAACGAACGTTGCGTCCTTGTAGTGACCGGTGCCTGTGTTTCGCACGACCCCAGATCAACGCTGGCGCCATTGTTTGCAGAGCCCGCAATGTCATTAACCTGCTGATGAAAATTACCCTGCTGGTCGTGCCAAAGCTTAATGATTTGCAGGCGTTGCAAGCCTTTGCTAGCCGTAATTGCGGTGTTTGGATCAGCGAGAGCCGTGGCAACAAACAATGGCGAGCTGGTTTTTTCAGAGGCTTCGAGGCTGCCACCCATAGGAACAGATTTTCCTTGTGCAAGTGCGGCAACATCACCGCTGCAAATATCGTCATCCAGCTGCCAACCTGCATAAAACCGTGGCTGAATTCGCGGACCGCTGGTGGCGAACACTTCGCGACGTTGCATGGCGTCAAACAAATCATCTCGTGTGTTTTGTGGGGCCCATACGCCCATCAAACCGCCGGGGTTTCGCGCAACCGGACCTTTGCCGGCAAAGCCGCGTTTTTCTGATAAACGCTTGTCTGCCGTGGTATCTGTATTTGAGCAGCAACCTTCATAGTCTGCTTCACTCACATCGCCCGGAGCAGCATTGTGATTGTCCGTACCACCTACTAAGCCAAACTGGTAGGGATTAACACCCAGGCGCTGTTCTTCGCGCATGCCTTCAATCAGCGCGTACCGCGAGAAATCCAAACGTGACTGGCAACCCAGACCCAAAATGGCACCACTGCCAATTTCATCTCGGCAGTCTTCCGGGCGAGTGTCATCAAGACCACGCATTTTCTCAAAACCGCATTGCTCATCTTCGCCCAGCACACCCCACATACCGGGCTTGCACTCAGATTCGCCCTTGATTTGCATCATCTCTACTATGGGTTCGAAGCGCGCTCGCTGTGCGGCGAGATCGCGTTGCTGCTTCGTGCTCAGATCAGTGGTGGTGACGGCAAACATACGCCCATTCGACACATTCGAATTGTGTGGAATTGTTACCGCCTCACAACCAGTGCCGGTGTTGGTGCACAGCTCATCCAGTTTATTCCACAAACGCCGAGGCCCTGGCGTTTCAAACGCGGATATTGGCAGCTCAGGTACGGCGTTGTTTCTGAAAACAACATTTCGATGCACCTTCGCCATGCCGGGGCCATCACTGAATTCCCAACCATGAAACGCGGTAAATTCGCAGTTCTCACTCGTATCATTTGCGGCATTGGTGGCAGCTTGGGTGGTTTGCCAGGCATCTTTCAAACTGTCTCTGCACCAGCGGGAGTCGTCGCCACACACTATCGGTTGCCTGCCAGCAAGGCCACGTAAGCCAATCATTCGCATGGGGATGAGCTGGCCAAGCACTCCGCTGAATTGTGCGCCGGGTTCACCTCTGTACGCGCGGCAGTCTTCGGTATCGTAGGCTATGGAACCTGGCTTGGTGCACATATTGATCTCACCAATCCACTCAGCGTGGTCAGTAACAGCGGCGAAATCCAGCGGGGTTTGCAGCGCTCTTGGCCGGCTGGGTAGACCGTCTGCATTAAACGGGCCAAGGCCGGTGGGTTCTCCGCGAGCGAAGGTGTAAGCCATATCAGGTGTGCCCAACATGTCGCGCGATCTGGCGTCCATTGAATACGCGGTGTGAATGTGCAAGTCGCCAAACCAGGCGGAACCCAGCGGGTTGTAATCAACGCATCGATGCTGCGGCTGCTGAAAAAGCTCAGACGCTGTCGCAGCGGCAGGCTCGGGAATCCACTCAGGTGTTTCGGTCATTTTGTCGAACAAAGAGGCAGCTGAATAAATCAACAGGGCGCACAACAATGCAATGACCACAAGTAATACACCCAGTTTCTTGAGCATCTACTCCTCAGTTTTCTTCGATAAAACCTCAGTCTGGAGTATGCTACAACCATCAGCACAAGTTAAGTTGCCATCGATGAAAGAACGCAGAGGCGTGCGGCTAGCCATAGGCCGCTTACTATTGTTTCAGCTGAAATTGTTTGCAGATGCGGGGCGCGATTTTTTGCTCAGCCCTATCAGCACATTGGCGCTATTGGTCGACCTGCTGCTAGGGCTGGATGGCGAAGACAGCTGCTACGAACGCTTGATGGCGTTTGGGGTGAAGTCTGACCATTTTATCAATTTGTTCGGCCAGTACCCTCAAGGGCAAACCATAGACAGTGTAGTGAAGGATGTCACCAACACCGGCCATAAGGAATCTTAGGGGCTAGCCTTTGGTTCTTCGCAAACCTGGTGCCGGTGGATCTTCAGCACCGCCGGCAAAGCACTGCGCAATAGACATCCATAGCGTTGCATTTGGCCCGGTCACATTCAAACCAGTATCAGCAATATTTCTGGTTTGAGTGACCACCTGACAAAATTCGCCGGCGTCGCCTTCTATTCGTTCTTCATCACTGGCCTCGTTCCAATCCCAGATTGCGCCAGAGCTGGAATGCAAGCGTACAAACGGCTTTGGCATGGGTGCGTCTTGTTGGCGATTAACGAAGGTCCAGCGATAGGTACGCACACCTAGTTCGGCAATGCTTTTGATATGGTCGCCGTTCTGGCGCACCACACCTAATTCGTCATAAATCGCTTGTGCATGAGACCAGGTTTCCATGAGACGTGCAATTATGCTTGATTGTGCGCTCATGTCTGGTCCGGCCCAGGGTACGCGGTGCTCGGGGTCAGCGGCGGCAAACACTTCGGCTAATTGCTGGTAGTATCTGTGCCATTCATCCAGCAGCGGCTGGCCTTGCATGTCGCCAAACCACTGCACTTCGGCACCGCGTTGGCCGGCACCTGAGAGCATGGCGGTGGCGATAATTTCGAACTCCTTTTTAAATTGATTGGCATTGGTTAACGATAGGTAGGCAAGCTTGTTCCACACATGAAGGTGGCGAATAATTTCTTTGAAGGACCACTCTTTGAAGAAAGTGACTTCGTTTAATGAGCCGTCGGTTTTTGAAGTGATTAGCTCGTGAAGCGCGTTGCTTTCGCTCAAAAAGTCATTTGCTTCTGGAATCATTGTATTTCTCTTGTATTAGTTAAAGCGTTTAGATAGCAGCATTTGGATTGACGCTTCTCTAGACATCTAGGCCGGCAATAAATCGATTGGCGACTCGCGGGACCCGCCGTAAACCCATCCATGGGGGCTTGTGTTCGAGGTCCCTCTCTCACACAGTCCCTCGAGTCGCCAATCGATTCATTGCCTAAGTGCCAATGCATAGTAACGAGTTCCTAACGATATATGCTTGAGCTACTTTTGAATAATCACCGTATCCAACACTTTACCGGTTTCATTAATGAAACGGGCGGTTAATTCTTCTTTAGTTGCATCAACAATCACTGAACCCATCTCTTCCAGACCATGACGCTTCTCTGCGTCATTCTCTTGAATAGCGTGCGCCGGATGATTCAATTTGCCATGGCCCATTTTTACGTGCCCGGAACTGCCGGCTACTGTGTACACAACTTTGTCGTCTTTATCACTGCCCCAACTTTGCTGATGATAGGCTTCATCGCCATGACCGATTGCCGGGTCGCCTTCGGCATTGAGTTCGGCGTGTTCATTTGCATTAAACGTGTGTGAATCACCGCGATGGCCGTGCAGATACCAGGAGCGTTCGTAACTGTGGCTATGGCCAGAGAAAGTAATGTCTACGCCGTATTGTTCAAACAGTGGCGTAAATTCAGCGCGCAGGTCAAGAATGGGTTGGTCAATGCCAAAGCGCGATGAGGCTTCGGTGTCTGAGTCATGGCTGCCTTTGGTGTACACGGGGTGATGAAATATCACAATAGTCCAATCCATTGTGTTGGCGCTTAGGTCGGCTTGCAGCCAGGAGTGCATTGCCGTGCGTTGCAACTGGTCCCGCATGGACAGCTGCGAATCGAGGCTGACTACGTGCACGTTGCCATGGTTAAACGAATAATACTGTTCGGTGCCGCTGGGTACGCCACCTAGTTCAGCGTTAGCGGGTAGCGTGAGTATGTCCAGATAGGGCATTCTGCGTGGCGTGCGGTCAGCATTGCTTACGAAGGAATTGGGGTCAGACGAAGTACTTACGCCACCCAACACCAACTCGCCTTCTGTTTTGCCCAGCTTCTTTGCTAACTCCTCACCCAACAGAGCAACATCGATAATAGCCGCACCCATCTCGTGGTTACCAATGGTTGACCACAGTGGCATTTGGCTGAGCAAATCTGTATAGATATCAAATACGGCGAGTTGCCATTCCTCGTCGGTCCCTTCCTGATAGGCGTTGTCGCCCAGCATCAGCAAGGCGTCAGCGGGTTTTCCGCCAGACTGCTGAAGAAAGGTTTTGTAGCCATTCATTACCTGGGTAGACATTCCCGCGTAAGGAAATTGACCTTGTACACGCGATGAGGCCGTACCAGAGTCGCCCAATATCAGCATGCGCACACTGCCGTCAGCGGCCACATTGCCTGCTTCGGGGGCAGTGCGAAATCTCAGCGTATCTCTGGTGTATCCGCCCACGCTGTAGCGGTACTCTGTATCTGGCGACAGGCCATCCATTAATACTTCATGATGATTGCCCTCCGTAGGCACGGATCGTTTGCAGTCGCTGCGCTTAAGCGCTGCATCTTTCTGTGCCACGCAGGCATACACCGCGTAACCACGCCATTTTATGATGACGCTGTGGTCGCTGAGTTGTTGAAGAAACAGGCGCTGGGGTGCAGTGGCGTCGTCAACGACTGGTGTACCCACGCCGGTTAACTGGGCGCAGCTAGCCAAGGCAAGCAGTGACACGCTGAACAGCGCTCTTGATATCCGTCGCATTCTGTAACCCCCCTATTCTTGATGAACAGTCTAACGCGCCACGCACCGCTATTACATTACAATAGGCTATGCATTTTATCTTTGAGGTTCACATCAAGCCAGGTTACAGCGCTGAGCAATACGCTGAGGCCTGGGTTCGCGCCAGTGAAATGATTCAAAGTGCGCCGGGTGCGCAAGGTACCCGTCTGCATAGAAAAATTGGCGATGACTCGGTGCTTCTTGCTATTGCTACCTGGGAGACCAAGCAGGCACGTGACGCGATGGAGGCGCAACCTGATGCAGACATTGCGCAGATTATTGCTGAGCAGGCGGAATTTGTTGAGGTGGTGTTGATAGGTGAGTTCGAAAGCCCTGAATGGGAAGTGATTCCGGACGGTTAGCAATAGGCCCAGCGAGGCTGGGCTGCCACAGGCTATTGCGGAGTAAAAACCTGTCCCACTGACAAACGCGCGCTGCCTTGATACAACAGGTTTTGCCCAAAGTAAGTCTTGCCATCCTCGCCACGCCGGTAGCTCGCCAGCACGCGCAGGATGGCACTGTTTTTTTCAGCCGTTGCCTGGTTGATTGAAGGCATCACACAACGCGAACAAGGCTCTACTACATTCAACACACTGTTTTCTGATGTCAATTTTGACCAACTGTCTTCCGCAAACGCGTCGCACCCCTGCACAACAATATTCGGTCTAAACCGATTCATTGGTACCGGCTGATCAAGCCTGGAATTCAAATCATCCAATGACGCCTGGGAGATAAGCAACAATGGAAACGCATCGGCAAAGCCAACCGTTTCTGCTGCGCTTGCACTGCTGTGCTTAACCTGCCTCTCGGTTGTTTCCGGCATCCATACCAGAGACGCAGTGCGTTCCAGAACGCGTGAGAAGAAATCCGACGCCGCTCTACCCGCGTCATACGCCTGCACCCTATCGGCCCATACTTGCACTGCCTTGGGCTCACCACTTACGGGCGTATCCACATCAATCAACTGGTCGTGATACGTAATGCGCAAACCGCTCTCTGTCAGCGCTGGCTTGATCAACGCCATGCGCGCTACTTCTCGCTGAGTAATTAACAACCCCTGTTCGTCAACCAGCATCCAGCGCCTATCATGCGTGGGTCCGAACCGATCTAATTCGAAAGATTCAACCGCAGTACCCGCGCACGATTTGATTGGGTAGATAAAGAGTTCACTAATGGTGATCATATAAAACCGTAGACTGCGTATTACTATACAGGGCTAACTTTGAAAAAATGCGACAACCCACACTGCAATGGCAGCGATCAAGCTGATTAATACCGCCAACGAGCCCATGTCTTTGGCGGCTTTTGCGAGCGGATGGTAACTTTCATGCAACAAATCCAGCGTGGCCTCTATAGCGGAATTCAACAGCTCTACTACTAACACCATCGCTACGCTGACAATCATGGCCAGGCGCCATACAGCGCTGTCGCTTACGAAAAAAGCCAGCGGTATACAAACTAGTAGTAACAATAATTCTTCGCGAACCGCCACTTCGCTTTTGAAGCCATGCAACAAACCGTGATATGAATTGTTAAACGCAGCCAACCAACGCGCCAAACCTGGCTGGGGTTTTTCAACCGTTAGGGATGGTGGTTCTTGCTGAGACGGCATGAAGTTTACGCAGCCAGCACTTTCGTGAGGTAACGGGCGAAGGTGTCTTCGCCTTGTGCACCCGGCAGCGGATACGCATCATTAAACGAAAACGCAGGTACTGCGTGCACGTCTTTATCTAGCCAGCGTCTTTGCTGCACGCGCACCTCATCGGCGTAGCGTTCACTGTGTAGCACTTCGCTTGCATCTGTTGCGGGTAAGCCAACCGACTCGGCCGCACTGACCAATACCTGATTCAGGCTTACGTCTTCGCTATGGGTAAAAAACGCAGTGAACAAAGCCAGTTTCAATTCGGTTTGCAGCCCATGCTGCTCGGCCCAGTGCAATAACTGATGCGCCTTGAAGGTATTCACAATGCGCATGTTGTCGTGGTAGTTGAATTCAAAGCCAAGCTGATTACCTAAATCAGTAAGCTGCTGCCTTGCACCACTGCCACGGCCGGCGGAGGGCCCGTACTTCTGCACCAGGTGTTCGCGCAAGTCCTGACCTTCAGCGGGCATGTGCGGGTTAAGCTCAAACGGTTGCCAGTGCACATCAACCGTTACGTCGCCGGGTAAAGTGGCTATTGCTTTACGCATTTGCAAGTACCCAATTACGCACCAGGGGCAGACTACGTCTGACACAATATCTATTCGAAGACTTTGGCCCATGACTATTCCATTGCTTGTTTGCGTTTATGCTACGGGGGCTGTTACCAATCGTCAATGTCGCTTCACAGCGTGTTTTGTTAACGTGGCCACAGACGACAGGTGCGAGCAAAACAGTGAACTTCAAAACCCAGTACGGCCCGTGGGCCGCAGTAACCGGCGGTGCACAAGGCATGGGGGCCGCGTTTGCCACGGCCATTGCGGAACACGGCGTACAACTTATATTGCTAGACCGCGAGCAGGCACTGCTGGAAACAACCGCTGAGCGGCTACGCAGCACAGCCAAGGTGGAGGTGATTACTGTGTGCGCAGACCTGGCTGAGACCAACTTTCTTGAAACGCTGCAGCAGAAAACAGCGCACTGCGAAGTAGGCCTACTGATTGCGTGCGCGGCCACCGGCCACGTAGGGCCTTTTGAGCAAACCCCGCTGAACAACATGTTGAGTGCGATTGCTGTCAACGTAAACGCCCCGCTGATGCTCACCCATCACTACTGCCAGCCAATGATTGAACGCCAACGCGGCGGCATAATACTATTTGCCAGCAGCGCGGCCTATCAGGGCACGCCGTATGTGGCGAACTATGGTGCCACCAAAGCCTACAATTTATCCCTGGGGGAAGCCCTGTGGTATGAGTTAGGCAAGCACAAGGTTGATGTGTTGGCGATATCACCGGGTGGCACCAACACCCCCGGGTTCAGAAGCGCGAACCCTGGCTTAAAAGAGGGCCAGAAAGTTAAAGGCGTGATGCTGCCGGAAGACACTGCCGCGGCTGCATTAAAAGCCCTGGGCAATACGCCAAGCGCGCGCCCCAGCCTGCGCAACGCACTGGAAACCGTGTTGATGACCCGTGTGTTTAGCCGGCGCAAAGCCATTTCCCTGATTGGCGATAAGATCAACTCTCAGCTGAAGCGAAACATCGATTAGCGGACCAGTGATCATCCGACCAACGCGTGCGGCTAGCGTTTGCTGACCATGCGCGGTACTCTTTACCTCATCAGGTCAGCGCACGCTGTTGACCACACCAACAGGCAAGAGTATTCGCAGTGAATAGCGCATTAACCCCTCTGGAATTACGACAACGCATTCGGGCGGGCCAACACACCGGCAACACCTCAGGGTGCGCGCAAGGTTTTGTGCAATGCAACCTGATGATATTACCCGCCGACTGGGCCGACGAGTTTTTGCGCTTCTGCACACTAAATCCAAAGCCCTGCCCCGTAATTGGCGTAAGTGACATTGCCGGCAGCCCAATGATGCCCGCGCTTGGCGCAGACATAGACATAAGAACCGATGTGCCGAATTACCGCGTGTTTGAACACGGTGAGCTGGTGAAAACCGTGAGCGATGTAAGCGCCGATTGGCGCGATGACCTGGTGGTGTTTGCCATAGGCTGCTCGTTTTCCTTTGAAGAAGCCTTACTGGCCGACGGCCTGGACATTCGCAATATTTCCGAGGGTAAAAACGTGCCCATGTACCGCACCACTATTGAGTGCCAGGCCACTGCGCGCTTTAAAGGCAATATGGTAGTAAGCATGCGGCCGATGGTGGCTGCCCACGCCATTCGTGCGGTTCAGATTTGCACGCGCTTCCCCTCGGTGCATGGCGCGCCAGTGCATTTGGGTGACCCCGCTTTAATCGGCATAAATGATATTGATGACCCGGACTATGGCGACGCAGTGAACATTAACGCCGGTGAGCTGCCGGTGTTCTGGGCCTGCGGTGTCACCCCGCAAGTAGTGGTGGAACAATCCAAACCACCCTTCTGTATTACCCACAGCCCCGGCGATATGCTGGTAACCGATTTACGCAATAGCGCTCTCGCGGTGATGTAGCGCTCAAGCCGCTTTCTTACGCACGCTGCCCGGGCTAACGCCCACCACTTTCTTAAACGCTTTGGAAAATGAGGCCTCTGTTTCGTAGCCGGAGCGCAGCGCCGCTTCATACACGGTCACGCCCTCTTCACTCAGCCAAACCCAGGCCTTTTGCATGCGCACACCACTTAAGTAGGCCATGGGTGCTTCACCCAGCAGGGATTTAAACAAGTCGGCAAACGCCGAGCGCGACATGCTCGCCACATCGGCCAGTTCATCAACTTTCCAGCGCCGTTCACAGTCGTTGTGCAGAGCACTTAAGGCCTTGCTGATGCGCGAGTCTTGTAACGCTGCTGCAAGACCACGTGCGGTGGCCGCCTCACACATTTGCTCACGCAGCAGCATGATAAACAAGGATTCCGTCAGCCTGTTCAGCGCCGCCTGCTTGCCGGAACTCTCGCTCAGCGCCTCGCCTGCAATAATAGTCAGCAAACCCTGAGCGGCGCTGCCGGCTTGCTCCGCCTGCTTTTTAACCATTACATTAGGCAGTGTCTCCAACAAAGGATTACTAGCGGGATTTTCGAACTGAAAATAACCGCACAGCAGCCCTGCTCCCTCTGTAGCATCAGCTACCTGATCATAAGCCATGGATTCCGAGGTATTCACCACCACATGGCACTCTGGCTCTGCCTCCAGCACATGCGGCGCGTCATTCGGGAACACGATCAAATCGCCCTGTTCCAGCTTTACAATGGTGTCCATGCAGTCGGCACGCGCGTAACAAGAGCCGCGGGTAACCAGGTGAAAACACACGTGCCCCTGGCCTGAGGTATCCAGCGCCCACTCACCGCAGTATTGGGCGTTGTGGATGATGTCTACGTTTAAGCGAAACGTGCTCAAAAGATCAGATAATGGGTCCAAATAATACTCCTGCGGATGCTCTGGACGATTGGACAATAAGCCCGGTGTTGCGCACATAGTGGGTTAGCCGGTATACCCCTACTATTTAGCCATGGCTGAATGAGCAGCTGCAACACCAACGGAGAAACACCATGAAACGATTAAGCACTTACCTTTTCGCACTGCTAATGAGCGCAGGTGCATTGGCCGGGGTGGATACAGCCACCGACAAAAACGATGTGATTCTGAACGGTTATGACACCGTTGCCTATCATACCGAAAATGCCGCGGTGGAAGGCAGTGCAAAGTTCACCGCCGTGTATGATGGTGCTATCTACCGCTTCAGCAGCAAAAAGAACCGTAACTTGTTCAAGAAAAACCCAGCCAAATACGCCCCGGCTTACGGCGGCTATTGCGCACTGGGCACTTCATTTGGCAAGAAGTTTGAGGTGGATGGCAAAGCCTTCCAGGTGGTAGACGGTCAGTTGTATGTGAACAAGAACCTGAGCGTGTACAAGTCATGGAAGAAAGACATTCCTGGCAACCTGGCGAAGTCTGAGGCGCAATGGCCCACCATTAAGAACGTAGCAGCCGGCGACTTGTAAACGCCTAAACTGCACGTCAGACACATTACGAGCGAAAGACTCCCAACCTTATTTGATGACAAATCGCTATAGCAGCGGTTTGTCATCTCCCCTCTATTCGCGGTTATTATTGGCTCACACCCCTTCGGAGCCCAATCATGGCCGAAAACCCAATGACCGACAAAGAATACTCTATGACGAAACTGTTCATTAAGAACTACGCCAAGATCAACGTATTCTTCTACAAACTCACCAACGGCAAATTTATGGGCAAGCTGGCCGGGCGCGAGGTTATGTTGGTAACAATGACCGGCGCCAAAAGCGGCAAAGAAATCACCATTCCACTGATGTATGTGCCGCATAACGACGGCGTTATTCTGGTGGGCAGCCTGGGCGGCGCACCCAAAGACCCGCTTTGGGTGAAAAGCGTGCGCGCCAACCCCGACGTAGACGTGCAGTACAAAGCCAACAAAATGCAATTGCGCGCTCGCCAGGCGGATGATGCCGAGAAAGCCGACGTGTGGCCCATTTGCGTAGAACACTACGCCGAATACGCCGACTATCAAAAGCGTACCGATCGAAATATACCTGTGTTTATCTGCGAGCCACGTTAACCATGAGCGAGGCAAACAACGCCATAGCCCAGCACGACCTCCCGGACGGATTGCTGGAATGGCTGGCTGCGGAAACCGACGGGCACATCACCTACCTCGAACGCCATGTGGCGCGCCGGGAAGCCTGGAAAGTGGACCTGCGGCTAAACAACGGCGATACAATAGAAGGCTTCTTGCGCTTGCAACGCGACACCGGCGGCGACCCTCGCCGGCTGGAACGCGAAACCCGAATTTTGCAGGCCATAGCCCAACGCGACATTCCAGCCCCTAAAATACACGCCTGGAGCGAAGAGTATCGCGCCGTTTTAATGGAGCGCGACCCCGGCCGCGCCGACATAGACAAACTGGACAGCCCAACCCAACAACGCGTCGTAATGGAAGACTTCATGCGCGTAGTAGCGCGCTTCCACCTGTTAGATCCGGATGAACTCAGCCTTGACGATGTAATGCTGTACCGGCCCAGCACCGCTCGCGACTGCGCCCTGCAGGAAGTGGACGAACTGGTGGCGCAGTGGGGCTTCTTCATGAACGACTACTGGGACCCGCTAATGACGTATGGCGTGAAATGGCTGGAGCGTTTTGCGCCTGAAAAGGTAGCGCGCGTATCACTGCTGCAAGGCGACACAGGACCCGTGAACTTTATGTTTCAAGGCAATGCCGTGAGCTCAGTGATTGACTGGGAATGCGGGCACTATGGAGACCCGCTGGAAGATCTGGGCAATATTATGGTGCGGGAGTTTTGGAACCCATGTGGTGGACTGCAAGGTCTATTCAAACTCTATGAGCAAGAATCTGGTGTGCCGTACGACCGCTTTAGGGCGCAGTATTACGCGGTGCAGCAAAATGTTAGAGGCATGATTCCGATTCACTATGTAGCGAACAAAGGGAACCATCAGGAATCATTAGCTTGGTACTTGTGTTATCGGTATTTGGGCGACCGGGCTACTGCTGAGATGTTAGCGATGGCGATGGGGGTTGAGGTTGAGAGGCCTGAGATGCCCGACGGGATTGGTGAGGGAGACGTGATAGCGGACTCGGCGATTCACATGCAGAGGAAAGATGTATTGCCAGCGACTTCTGACACGTTTTCCAGTTCTCGGGCTACTGATGTAAGTCGGTTGATTGAATGCATGGATAGACGGCGGCGATATGGGAATGCTGTTTTAGAGGCTGAGACGGCTGATTTGACTGACCTATTGGGTGCAAGGCCTGATTCGGCTGAAGAAGGCAGAGCCGAGTTCGTGAACCTTATTAACAATGATGCGCTTAGTGATGACGTGATTATTCCTGTGCTATTGCGCAAGGCGTATCGTGATGAGTGGTTGTATAGGCCAGCTACTGATCTTTATCCGGGGAGGGTTTGGGCGGATATTGATTAGGCGCGAGTTCCGACACGTTTGCAAATACGATGAGCTACTCAGCACTTTGGAAATCGCCTTTTATTCAGATAGTTAGAGGTTATTCTGTCATTTTTTGTGAGGGGTGATATATTTCATAGTGATTGAATTGAATACGTCACGTCGACGTATACTTGGGTGTTATGTGTCATGTACGAGCCAAAAGTAATCTTAAGTTTCGTGATTTACTCGGGCGAATACATTGTATATCAAGGTTCCTTTCAAGTATCGAAAGAGAAAAATCAATACCGGCATAAATTAACAGCCGGCGGTGAGTTTGGTTTCCTACATAGCTATGATGGTACTACATGCTGCGCTAAGCTCACCTTCAGCGATGGACAAACTGTTCAAGATGAACTCAACATTGAAACCCCGATTAATCGATCCAAGGTAAAGTGGAAGGAGGCCAAGCTTGGCGATTTGTATCAAGTCTATTATCGTAGCGCATTGGATTTTACTGAACATTCGAAGGAGCTACGTAAGATGCTACGCAGGTCAGCTATCGCCCGTAGAAGCCAGGAAAACGATTCGACGAAAATCAATATTTTCAAAGTCGGTAGCGACGAAGACACATAACGACGGTAGGCAAGCGACGCCAAAAAGCGTTGCTCTTCGGCGCGCCTGCTACTGGGGTTAGATGTCAATACAAACGATGAAATTTCACAAAGCGTTATGCCTTCTAGCTTCGATTGCGCCAGTAGCATTGACAGCGGAAACGCCTATTGAAGGACTCTGGAAGCATTGTAAAAAACCAGCGTGGGTAACCATATCGTTCCAATCCGGAATTGGGAAAGGTTCTATTCAAGCACATGCGCAAAATGAAGATGCAAAGGGACTCCTTTTGCTTAGGAATATCGTGCTTGCAGACGCTACGAGTAGTAAATGGAATGGAGAAATGTATTCCGCCAGCTCTGGGTCCTTTGTTTCCGTAAATATCTTGCTAGAAAGTGAAGGCGAAATTTCAATATATCAAACCATTGATGCTAATGAGAGTATTTTATGTTTAAGTCGCCAATGATCGTTTCAAATATAGAAGCCATGTTAAGTTTGTCTTTGCTTAACGCCATGACATCTAACGACGGGTTCAAAACGGACGCCGTAAGCGGCGCCGTTTAACCTGGGGTTATGTGTAGGGCCTGAAAGATGGAAGCGAGCATTGATAAATACTTCTGGCTCATATTTCCAGTTTTCTGGATTTGCTTCTGCTATCTCATCGCACTGGTGAGTGGTTGGAAGCGTCTCGCGGATAATTACGCCACTAAGTATAAGCCGCCTGGTATCGTTTGGAGGTTCGAAAGTGCTCAGCTGCGATTCGCGGCCTCATATAGCGGATGTCTTAATTTCTCCACAACGAAGCAAGGACTGTATGTATCTATTCTCTTCTTGTTTCGTCCTGGCCATGAGTCGCTCTATATTCCTTGGTCGGACGTTCAAGTCTATACTGAAAAAAAGTGGTTTCGTCGAGTTGTTAGAATTCAAGTTGGTTCTGTTCCGATCCTTATTAAGGAGAAACTAGCCTATGAGCTTCGAGGGGTTGCGGGCGATGGTTGGCCTAAACACACATAACAACCGGTTGCAGTGGACGCTGTAAGCGCCACTGAACCGCGGGTTATGTGTCCTGAAGCCAGATGATTGAGATTGAAACCGACAATGTACAGCTCGAATTAAGAAGTCACTGCCAAAAGTGGTTGAGCTTTGTTGCGACTGGAGATTTTGACGCTGCAGGCAAATTGATTGATGCGCCAAATTGCTATGGCATAAATTGGGGAAAGAAAGAAATTTTTGAAGTCGTTGAAGACTATTTCGGGGAAGACGTAAAGATTAATATCCATAATCGAGTTCTGGCCGACTGTGAGCCTAGCTATTTGGAGAGAAATGATGGTGGTTTACTCTACGATTTCAATCTATTCATAAACGATGAGCTCACAGATTTAACAGTAATGTTTGAATTTAATCCAAAGCGTAATCGAACGTTTGAGGTCGTTATTCATGACATTCATGTGTTGTGAAACAGCGACACATAACAAGGCGTTCAAGTCGCCTGCTTTGCAAGCTGGGACGCCAAAAAGCGCTGCTTTTCGGCGCCCCTTAACGCGGGGTTATGCATCAAAAACTTCGAGGAAATATGGGAGCTGAGGAGTCGGCGCAAAGAATATTGTCCCGCGAATTGAAAGCTGAGGTGGTTATCCACGACGATGGTTCGGAATCGAGCATGTACGATTTGAGGATTGGATCGATAGACCAGCCGCTGGTAGCCGTCGAAGTTGTTGGAGCTGTAGACCCTATTCGTACGGAAACTTGGAACGTAGGTCCTGCCAATGGGTCAATACGTGTGAAATCTCGGTTGGACTGGGTAGTCGGCATCCGGAAAGATACAAATATAAAACGACTTCGAACTGAATTGGAAGGCTTAATTCAGACTTGTGAGAGCTGTGGTCTCACCGATTTTCGGGATACTGATTGGCGAGCAAAAATCACCTATCCAGAGATTGCTGGGCTCTTAGAGAGTCTAGGGATAGAATCTATTCATGCCTTTAGAGAGAGCGATGAACCTAGCGCTTACCTAAGTATGGAAGGCGATGATGGTGTCGTTAGTAGAACTGGCGCGGAGGTCGCGGCTTGGGTTTCCGTATTCCTTAGCGACAGCGAGCGCAAGGACGTGCTTTTGAAGCTAAAGAATTCTCATGCCGAGGAAAAACACGTTTTCATTCCAATAGCATTTGGCGGCGCGCCCTGGGAAGTATATTCCTACTTTTTATCAGAAATTAGTATTTTACCAGAACACCTAGAACTGCCCGAAGAGGTGGATGCGGTCTGGCTCACTTGTGGCAGAACTGGTTTACTATGGCGCGGAAACGCATGGGCATCATTCGATGCATAACAACGGCGTGAAATTCGTGCCATCGCGGCGTTGCAGCGATGCCACCGGACGGCAAAAAGCTGGCGCTTTTCGCCGCCGTTTACGCTGGGGTTATGCGTCAGCAGCTAAATAGACTAAAGTGAGCCATCAAAGGGAGATGAATAGATGAAAAAACTAATAGCATTAGCTGTATTCAGTTTACTTGCTATTTCTGGTTGTCATTCCACAGCTGAGTCGAAACCGGACAGATTCGCCTCTCCGGCTACAGAGGTGGTTCAGGCTGAGACATCCAAGGGCATTCTCTGCACTACTGCGACACCTAGCTGTCTTGAAGTCTTCGAAGAAAAGGGAACGTTGTGCAAAGCTGGAAAAGATTGCCCCAGGAATGGTTACTTACTTAAGGTGCCGCATTGAGTTCGACGCATAACGACGGGTTCAAACAGTCGCCGTAAGCGGCGCTGTTTAATCTGGGGTTAAGCGCTAGAAGAAATTATGGGACTCGATATCTACCATTTTAAAGTCAGCTT
The DNA here is from genome assembly GCA_039111475.1 of Pseudomonadota bacterium. Taxonomy (GTDB): domain Bacteria; phylum Pseudomonadota; class Gammaproteobacteria; order Pseudomonadales; family JAUIET01; genus JAUIET01. The sequence goes on from JBCCIP010000006.1 coordinate 82,772, forward strand.
AAATCCAGAGACCGAATACGACTATCTGGAAGTTGAGTTTTTCCCAAAGGAAGCATTTGAGAAGTATGGCTTTGATGAATACATTACAGAATCACCATTGCTAGGTGAAGATGAAAAGTGTGTAAGCCATACTAAAGTGGGTTACCAGCGCAAAGGTATGTTACTAGAGTTCTATAAAGAATTTACCAATGATACCGTTTATCTAGAAAGGTACGATTTTGAAAGGCTGTCGCGTTATGTAGATGATAGCTTTTCTACAGCAGACAGAAGCAATATCCAAGAAAATTTTATTGACAGTTATGAGAATGGTAAAAGCTTTTTATACATTAGCTGGTAATGCGCTTATCAAAGCCAGCCAGAGGGACCAAAAAACCGCCGCTTCGCTTTGGTTTTTCGGCCCCTGGTTGCGGCGTTATGCGTCAATGCAGGAGCAGCTTTGAACAAGATCCTATACCTGACGGTAAGCCTATGCGCTTGTTCACCTACAGGCGAAAACCCGTATCTATATAGCTCTCCTGAAAATGCACTAAACTCTCTCGAAAGAGCTTATGTAAACGAAGATCTAAATCAGGCGGTTGCCTCTAAGGACTTTGTATACGAAGCACGCATGATATTAGAAAACGTAAACCCGGAGCTACTTGAGACTGACCTGATAGAGGAAACAGCTGAGGTATTGGAGTTGGCATTTCGAAAGGAGATAGAACTGTTTGGATTTCCTGAATTAGTAGAGATGGAGTGTTACTCAGCCGATGTTCCAATTTCTTCTACAGAGGCATTGATTACGAAAATCTGCAAGTATTCAGATAATGAAAGCTCCACGCAGAAATTCATTGCTCATAAGACGAATAGCGTCTGGAAAATTGCAAGTGTCATCGACAAAGACGCATAACGACGGTGAGCAATCGACGCCAATCAGCGTTGCTGTTTGGCGCGACTGTCACTGGGGTTATGCGTCATTTCCAATGTTAACACCTGTAACGTAATAGGTTACATTAAGAGGGATGATTCAAAGCTTCAAGCACAAAGGGCTAGAGCGCTTCTATATTCGCGGTAACACCGCTGAAATACAGTCCGCGCACAGGAACAAGCTTCGACTCATACTCGGTAGGTTGAACGCTGCGACTACGCCACAAGATATGGATCTGCCTAGCTTAGTGTTACACCCCCTTCAAGGTCGACTTCGGGGGCGCTGGTCGGTTCGAGTTAGTGGCAACTGGAGAGTTACCTTTAAGTTCGAGGGCCAAGATGCTTTCGAAGTAAACTACGAGGATTATCATTAATCATGGCTATGCAAATGCACAAACCCCCTCATCCAGGTGAAATTATCCGCGAACTATGTTTGGAGCCACTAGAGCTTACAGTGACTGCAGCGGCCGAAGCGCTGGGAGTGAGTCGTAAAACCTTATCAACCATTCTGAATGGTAAGGCCGGTATCAGTCCTGAGATGGCTATACGTTTAGCTAAGGCATTTGGTACTACTCCAGAAAGCTGGATGAACCAGCAATCTCAATACGAGCTATGGCTAGCGAAGAAAGAAACCAAAGGGCTAAAGGTGAAACGACTATATGCCGCATAACAACCGGTTGCAGTAGACGCTGTAAGCGCTACTGAACCGAGGGTTAGACATCAAGGATCGAAATAATGAGTAGCGAAGAACATCCATTCTGGAAGGCAGTACGAGGCGAAGTTGAGCTTCCTCCCGCGGCAAAGCTGCTTGGATGGAGGGTTCTAGAGGCGATCCCCGGTGGCGGAAAAATCAAAGTGCAGTTTGAGGCCACTCCAGCATTCGCTAATCCGATGGGAAATATTCAAGGCGGATTCGTGTCGGCGATGCTAGATGAAACGGTTGGTCCTGCGCTTGCGACCACTCTCGACATCGGGGAATTTGCGCCAACCGTCGAATTGAAGACAAATTTCATCCGTCCGTGTAAGCCTGGCACACTAATTGGTACTGGTTGGGTGGTTCACCGTGGATCCTCCCTGTCATTTATACAAGGCGAGTTGCACGATACTGAATTACGGCTAATTGCCACCGCCACGGCTACAGCAAAATTGGTCAAGGTAGGAAAAGATGGGTTCAGGTAACAGCTGTCTAACAAACGGTTGCAGTGGCCGCTGTAACCGCCATTGAACCGAGGTTTATGTGTCTCTGTAGATTATGTGTACCATAACTTTAGCGACAAACATAGATGCGAAAGAAATCGCCTCCCTATCTAGGACACTCATCGAGTATGGCTTGCGAAGTAAGTACACTGAGAAAAAGATTAAAGCACTTATTAGACACGAATCTACTAATGTCGCAGTCGCCAAGCATAATGACAAACTTATTGGATTTGGGATTATGTCTTACGGAGAAAGTCATGCGAACTTGGATTTACTGGCGACAAGAAAGGAATCGCAAGGAAAAGGTGTCGCTGGAAAAATTGTAAAATGGCTGGAGCTTGTTGCTTTGAACGCAGGTATTTCGCACGTTGGTGTTCAGGCTAGAGAAACGAACACACGCGGCGTGAATTTTTATCTAAACCTGGGTTACAAGAAATGCGGCCTAACGCAACACGTATATGGGACCGAATCCCAAATACGCATGGAAAAGAAATTATGGCAGTAACCAAGGCACATAACGACGGACTCAAAGCGGATGCGGCAGTTCCCCCGCTTTAGACTGGGGTTATACATCAGGAGAAGTTAGGAAACGGGGTCAGGTCGGGCATTGCACATGTCGCCTCGATCCGCTTGCGGTTCTGGCCACTGTTCAGTTCCTGTCGACCATATCCTTATCGAGTCGACGCCAGCTCAGCAGGAAGAACAACGAACTGGCGGCGTACAGGGCCGCCATAATGACCATCGCGGATTGCAGGCTCTGGGCGTACACCTCGCTGCAGACGTTTTGCAGGTTGTCATTCAATTCACCTATTGCCCTAGGATGACATTGATTCCGCGAAAGCTCCTCAGCGGCCACGCCAAGCTCAGCGACTCCGCTGACAAAGAAAATGTCTGAGACGGCGCCGATAAAAAGAGGACCGAATCCGTAGCCAATCAAGTTGACCACGAACAGTAGTACCGCCGTGGCCATCGCACGAACTCGCATGCTCACAACACCCTGGCCGATGGTGTATTGGGCCGCAAGGTAGCCGTACTTCACGAAACCGCCAATGATCAGGCCTATGGCAGCGAATATCAGGTTCTGTGTTGTGAAGGCAAAGACGTAGAATGGGATTGATAGGGCTAAACCAATGGCTGGTACCCAGGCGATCGCACCGGGGTGCTTTTGGTACAGTTTTGTTGCTAGCCAGCCCGTTGCGAAGGTACCGATAGCAGATGACAATGACACCGGAGTGTTGATCCAGATGGCGGCTTCACCTGTTGTAATTTCGTGAGCTCTCACCAGAAAGATTGATTGGAAAGAAGAAATTCCGTAACCACAGAATGCAGCGATTGTCGCACCTGCGGTCATGTACCAGAAAGCGGGTTTGGTCGTTAATTCTCGAATTGCCTCACGCAGCGCGACTCGCTCTTTCCTCTCCGTTCCGGCGGGGTCGGTGTAACCACGCGGCGGCTCTTTAACGGTTAATTTGAACACGATGGCAATTAACAGACCCGGCAAGCCCACCACAAAAAAAGCCGTTCGCCAGTCGAATGCATCGGTGACCCAACCACCGATCAAGTTGGCAAACATGGTGCCGAGTGTCACACCCATCGCGTAGACACCCAGCGCTTGAGATCGGTCACGCGGGGCGTAGTAGTCGGCGATCAAAGAGTTGGCCGGTGGTGTACAACCCGCCTCGCCAATACCAACACCCACGCGACACATCAGCAAAATCCAGAATGCGCCGATGGTGAGCGAACCAATGGTAACCTCGGTTGCTAGCCCGCAGAGCGCAGTCATTAAAGACCACAAGGCAATACAAACCGTCATTATCCAAACGCGATTCGCGGTATCGGCATAGCGGGCCAGAGGAATACCTACAATGGTGTAGAGCAGAGCAAAACCGAAACCGGTTAGAAGGCCAAATTGGGTGTCGGAAATGCCTAGCTCCGGCACGAGATCTGGACCAACCACGGCAAGCAGACCGCGGTCAACAAAATTCAAAATGTAGATTAGCGTCAGTGCGTAAAGCACATAGGTTCGGTAACGCTTGGTACCAAATCCCGTGTCAGTACTCTGCGCTTCACCTTCTGCGGATGCTGCTTTCATAGCTGAGTTGTCCAACCGATATTAGCGAGTATTAGTGGCGTTAACTGCGTGATTCAGTGCGCTTTGTTTCGCGGCACAAACAATATCAGTGTAAAGCGATATGTGCATTACTCTTTCGGCTAACTATCGACAATGAACGCTGATTGAGCCTTGAATACAGTGTGAAATGTAAGGCCTGCCCCCCAACAGCAACTGGCTTGCGGTAAACTAGCGCAGTGCAGGCACGTTCATGGCAAAGAGTTGCGCTGCCAGACCCAACCCCTATTTTTTAGAGAGCCAATAATGCCCTTTTCTATGAATGCATCGCTGGGTTTAAAGCAGCTATGTATGTTATTTATTTGCTTACTGTTTTCAAGCACCGTTTTTGCGCACGGTGTTACCCAGGGCGATCAAGGCTATATTCAAGAAATTTCCGGCACAAATATAGTTCCTTTTATCTATCTGGGCGCCAAGCATATGGTAACCGGGTACGATCACTTGTTGTTTCTCCTGGGGGTAGTCTTCTTTCTGTATAAACTGAAAGAGATCGGACTGTACGTCACTTTGTTTGCTGTTGGGCACTCAAGCACACTGTTACTAGGGGTGTATTTTGATGTGCCCGCAAATGCCTATTTGATTGACGCCATTATTGGCTTATCCGTTGTTTATAAGGCGCTTGATAATATGGGTGCTTATCAGCGCTGGCTTGGTTTTCAACCAAGCACAAAAGCGGCAACGCTTGTATTTGGATTTTTTCATGGTTTTGGATTGGCCACAAAAATACAAGACTTTGAAATCTCCAGCGACGGTCTTCTAACTAACCTGATTGCATTTAATGTTGGTGTAGAAATCGGTCAGCTGTTGGCGCTGGCCGTCATTCTGATTGCAATGGGTTACTGGCGAAAACGAGACTCCTTTTTTAGACAAGCATACAGTGCCAATGTATTGCTAATGTCAGCCGGCTTCATGTTAACGGGGCTTCAGTTAACGGGCTACTTTCTGACTTGAAAAACCCTAGGTATTAAACAATGTATAACGCAAAAATCCCCAATGAAAACGAACTGCCCAGTTCGAAACAACTTTTAGCATCTACAGCGATAGCCCTGCTTATAGCGCTTCTATTATTGGTCACCATTATATTGCCAGCTGAATACGGAGTTGACCCAATCGGCGCCGGTGACATTCTGGGTCTTACCCAAATGGGCGAAATTAAAAATCAATTGGCGAAGGAAGCGGAAGAAGACACTGAGCAACTCGAATCTGAGGACGTTGATTCACCAACCAACGCCGTTGAAGAAAATTTGGCCGCACAAACCAACACCCGGGAAGAAGACTCGGCGGTGGAAAACACTGCCGCTGAAGTCATACCCTCAGAAACAAGATCGATACAACTCAAACCGGGCGACGCGGCCGAGGTGAAATTAGAGATGAAGAAGGCAGCCATCATAATATACGAATGGTCTGTAGATACGGGTCATGTGAATTTCGATACCCACGGCGATGGAGAAGGTATTAAGTACTTTGGCTACGATAAAGGCCGGGCAATAACAGAAGATAAAGGTGAACTGCAGGCGGAGTTTGATGGCAAACATGGATGGTTTTGGCGCAATCGCTCTAATCAGACCGTGACCGTTACCCTTATAGTGTCTGGCGACTACGGTAAAATTCATAGGGTGCTATAGGCTATAACATTGATTTTAGATGGCCAAAACCAGGGGTTCATAATTCGTTTGTTGCTACCGGTGAACGCATAGAAGAATGAGCCACAAAACATGACTCATATGGTGTTGCACTTTGTGGTTCCGGCGATTGTCGCTGTCGTATTCTTTCGTAAAAACTGGAAACCTGCGTATTTGATAATGATCGCGACCATGCTTGTGGATGTAGACCATCTACTTGCCAACCCCATATACGACCCTCAGCGCTGCAGTATTGGTTTTCATCCATTGCACAAGCTGTGGTTTGTCATATTCTACGTAGTACTTTGCTTTTTAGCTAAAACACGGCTGCTCGGCCTTGGATTATCAATACATATGGCATTGGACGCCATAGATTGCCAAGTGACCAATGGCGTTTGGATTAATTAAGCAAGTTAGCAGTGTTGATGGTAAAGACACCCAGCGACAGCTATTATGCAAAGCAATGCAGGCACTGCATTTATAAAAATACTCATTTCATTGGCGCCGCCAAAATAGCTTCGCCAAACATAAACCCAACTAACAAGCTATTAGCAACAGGAATACTCCATGAATGATTCAAGACAATACGACATAGTGGTATACGGCGCCACAGGCTTCACAGGCCAATTGGTCGCCGAATACCTGGTGGCAAAAGACGGCCACGGTTTGCGTTGGGCCATGGCGGGTCGTAGTCAAGCGAAGCTTGAAACAGTTCGTGAGGAACTTGGGGCGAAGGCGGATACGCCATTGATTGTTGCCGATTCAACCCAAGTCGAGTCAATTCGTGACATGGTGGCCAGTGCACGCTGTGTCATCAGTACGGTTGGGCCTTACCAGTTGTACGGCACTGAGCTGGTGGCCGCGTGCGCTGAATTGGGTACGGACTATGTTGACTTGTCAGGCGAACCTCTGTGGATGGCCGATACCATTGCTGCCTTTCAAGAAGCGGCCGCAAACAGTGGCGCACGCATTGTTCACAGCTGTGGCTTTGATTCCATACCATTTGATTTAGGCGTGTATTTTTTGCAAGAGCACGCACGCGAGAAGTTTGGTGCGGCATGCCCCAGGGTTCGAGGCCGAGTTAGGGCCATGAACGGCGAGTTTTCTGGTGGTACGGCCGCCTCTTTGCAACAGACTATGGCGCGTATTAAAGCCGAACCTGAGTTGTTTGCGTCACTGATCAATCCCTTCTGCCTGGCGAACGGGTATCAGGGTCCAGAGCAACCTTCTGATGCTAAAGCCTATGAGGACGAGACCATCGGTCTTTGGGTTGCTCCATTTATTATGGCGGCGATCAACACCAAAAACGTGCATCGATCCAATGCGCTACTTGGCTTTGCTTATGGCGAAAACTTCCAGTACGACGAGATGATAATCACAGGCAAGGGTGAACAGGGCAAAGCGGTAGCGGAAGCAATGGCGGGTGCTAATCCTCTTGGCGGTGATGACGCGCCGGCGCCGGGTGAAGGGCCATCTCGGGAATCAAGAGAGGCGGGTAATTACGACATACTGTTCCTTGGCACCACGGATGATGGTCAAACCATTCAGGTTGGAGTAACCGGCGATATGGATCCTGGCTACGGTTCAACATCCAAAATGATCACCGAAAGCGCTGTTTGTATTATTGAAGAATGCAAGGACGTACCGGGTGGCGTGTATACAAGCGCGCCAGCGATGGGACATCACCTTATCAAACGGCTGGTTGATCACGCAGGCTTAACCTTTGACGTTGAATAAGCTTTGTTATTGCATGTAACTGGGCCGCTCTGCGGTTCGAGAACACAATTGTGCACCAATCGCAGAGCAAACGAGCAAGACCAATCCTTGCGATAATGCAATTTTGCGCGGTGGGCTTCATGTTGCTTTATTCCAAGTAACAGCAAACCATCTGAATTTTTAACAACTCAAGGTCATATCAATGTCTGCGTTTAACAAGTTTGCCATTTTGATGATATCCATCACGCTGATTGCATGCGGCAACGCTCGCACCCACGTCGGAGATGCCGATCCAAACATCGTCAACAAAACCGCGAGTGAGATGAGCGATGTGTCGGCCAATCCTGACATACGGATTTATCACATGGAGGGCCGACGCTCGGAGCGCATTGTCTGGTTGCTAGAAGAGTTGAACATGCCGTACGAGCTTAACTATCAACGTGGTGATTTGCGAGCAACCGCGATGATGCTGAGAGCAGTCAACCCGGAAATGCCCATGTTTCCTACCGTGTTCCTGAATGATCAGAAAATGGTTGAATCTGGGGCCATTATTGACGTGATTTTAAATCGATACGCGCCAGGCAAACTGCGACCTGCCCTGGATTCACCGGAGTACGGTTTGCACACCATGTGGATGCATTACGCCGAAGGCACGATGGCAGCGCGCCTGTTTTCAGACTATCGCCAGTGGCGACAAAACCCACCCACAGAGCGTTCCAGATTGGTGGATTCTGAAGCGACAGTGCAGTTTGCCGAAGACCATCTGCAAGCGCATGACTGGTTTGGCGGTAGCCAATTTTCAGCCGCCGATATCATGATGTTGTTTCCTTTAGAGGTCGCCACCGGTTTGAATCTTGTTGATGGCTCGCGTTTTCCGGCGGTTGCCGAGTGGAAAGAAAAAGTCAAAGCGCGACCCGCGTATCTCGCCACAATGAACAAGGCACGACCCGACGGCATGATCGGCAGCCTGCCGCCCGTTAAACAACATGCGCCGTCTGGCAAACGCTAGATAGCGGGGAGGCAGCAGCTGGGTAATAGGGTCCGGTTGGGAATTTCAATTCCAGATCTGTTGGTCGACGGCTTAGGGAATCAGGGAGCTTGCGAACAACACTTCATTCTATCGATAAAGCACGCTCAACATGGGCACTCTCAGTGCCTCGAGAATTGTTCAACAATTGCAGATCAGTCGCTAAAATCCAGCGTTAACAACAGACGATTTTCGCCTACGACCGGAGTGGGTGAGCGATGCACTAACCCGGCATTCTCGTTTTCTTCCCAGAGTTCGCCTTTTAGTATTGCAACATCGCCACAGCCAAGCTGCTGAATGTCGGTTTCGCTCTGAAAAAGTCCAGAACGATTGTCAGCCTTCCCATTGCTACCGGAGCCAAGTTTGTCGCGCCGAACCTTTTCATGGGGTAACCATTCTGTAGCAACGCCTTGATAGGTGGTCACGAGACGGCCTGGCACCCGGTCTACATGGAATCTTGGGCACATTGCAGAGTCGAGAACCGCCAATCTTAGACCCACGCGCTTTAGTTCAAACAGGCAGCAAAACATATCCACTAGTTCGGCTATATCTTCGATCAGTTCAGGCGGGCTATGCTGGCCCAAAGACTCCTTCAAAACCATCGGCGCCCCCTCAGGTGTGACCACCTCTGAGAAGCGCACAATGGGGTTTATCGTTAAAAATTCGCTGATAGTACGTCTAAATGATGGGGAAAGCGTGCGCTGCCAAACAGCAATGTTCACATCTTCTTGATAGAAATCAGCCAAAACCCTTGGTGTTGTGCCTTGTGCTGAGCGCCGGTATTCTTCACCACGAAGTTCGAAGGGCGCGATATCTAGACTAGTTGCTGCGTTCATGCGTCTTGCCCCCATACGGGAAAGGGATCGGCTAGAGTTGACCAGTAGGATTTACCTCGCAATACCTCGTCCTCACTTAATAAGCACTCATCGAGTGCTTGCGTCACACCGTCCTTATCCAGGCCCTGTCCAATAAACACTAGCTCCTGACGCATATCGCCAAACGGTTCCACCCATTGTTCTTGGATGGATGCCAGGTAGTCTTCATCGTCAGGCCACCTCTCCTTGGGAACAGCTTTCCAAAACATACCGGCAAAGCCGTAGCGGGCAATGCCGCCCGCCTGGCTCCATTGGCCCGCAAATTCTGGACGTGTTGCTAACCAGAAATAGCCTTTCGATCGAATCAACTTGCCGTATTGATCTGTGCCGTGCAGAAACTGGTGAAACTTCTCCGGGTGGAATGGCCGCCGTGCGGTGTAGCTAAAACTGCCGATGCCGTATTCCTCCGTTTCCGGAATGTGTTCACCGCGCATTTCCCTGAGCCAACCTGGCGCTTGTTGAGCACGTTCAAAATCGAACAAACCAGTGCTGAGTACCTCATCAATATCCACTTGGCCGTGAGAAATTGGAATGATCTTGGCGTGGGTGTTCAGTGTTTTGAGAATGGCGCTTAGCCGCTCAATATCAGACGGCGCGGCTAAATCAGTTTTACTGACCAGAATAACGTCGGCAAACTCCACTTGATCCACCAGCAAATCGGCCACACTGCGCTCGTCTTCCTCACCCAGCGACTCGCCGGTGTCTTGCAGAGACTCTGCCTCGTCATAGTCCTTGAGAAAATTGACCGCGTCCACCACCGTGATCATGGTGTCAAGATCAGCAACGTCCGAAAGCGAAACACCGTGCTCATCCGCAAACGTGAACGTTTCTGCAACTGGCAATGGTTCAGAAATACCCGTTGATTCAATGACCAGATAATCAAAACGCTCGGCTTGTGCCAGCTTGGTGACCTCCTCGAGAAGGTCTTCCCTCAACGTGCAACAAATACAGCCATTGCTCATTTCAACGAGTTTTTCCTCGCTGCGATTGAGCGAAACATCGTTCTGCACAATCGCAGAATCAATATTAATTTCGCTCATATCATTGACAATCACGGCCACTTTTTTGCCTTGCCTATTGTTCAAAATATGGCTGCGAACAGTGGTTTTCCCGGCGCCCAAAAACCCGGAAAGCACGGTCACGGGTAACTTACTGATTGTATTAGCGTGCATTTGTTTGCTCTTAAGTTGAGTATAAATGTTACGCTATAACATATCATAAAAAAAACAAAGTGACACCTTCAGCGCAGTAGTTGTGTTTCGCTAAGTCTATCGAGTGACGGGGTTACAACAACCGTTGCGCATCTGGCTATGTTGTGTGGTCGCCTTGGGAAGACGGTATGTCTGTATTACTGGCGATATACCAGCACAAGTTCAAGAACAAAGATGAGGCTACAGCCGCCGCTGAAAACACGGGACAGCATTCGTTGGTAGAAATAGAACATTATTGCGGCGTCAAACGCGTCAGTGCAATAGTCTACCGGACCCTAATCTAAACCCATAGTTAGACGATAGCCACTTGCATTCAAATGTCAGTTAAGTACTTTCATTTGAATTTAGTGATGATGCAAAATAATGGAGGCCAGCTGCAAAAGTGTTTGTGGATTCCAGAAAGGGAGAATGGCCACCTGCAAACAGATCAACTGTGTGATTTGGAAACAGAGCCACAGTTGTAGAAGATCTGGACCAAGACACCAACCGGTCGCTTTTTGCCCACGCGGCCCAAACCGGCGTTCTAATGGACGGAACTGCACTTCTTATGTCTGCCTCATCTCTTGCAAATCCTGCCCAGGTTTTCGCGAGCAACGATGCCAGGTCTTTTCCAGCAGTGACAATCTCTTCCGCTCTATCGCGCGCGCCCGGCAGTACAAGATACTTGTAGTAAAAGGAAAATGAAGTCTCGTACCACCACGCGCCTTTGGCGCCAAGCTCAAAAAAACGAGCCATAGCGCGAATTACAATGCGTGCTGCGAGATCAATTGAGGCTAAACCACCGGCATTACAAATCACAAGGCCGCGAAATTTATTATCATCCCTACTGACTGCAATGATTGCCGCCGCTCCTCCTATGGAATTCCCCAGCAAAATAGGAGCAGGTATTTTTAGCAGAGAAATAAACTCGTCAATCAGGTCCGCGTAGTGCCTTGCTTCAGGCGCGAAGCCATCGTCTGGCGAAAGCCCTTGGCCGGGCCAATCAAGGGCAAAGATTGTGAAATCGCTCGCCAGCTTCTTTGCCAGCGGAATGAAGTCACCGCTGCCATGGCCTGTTGCGTGAAGACACGCAATAGGCGGACCACTTCCCCATTTGGCATATGCTATTTCAGTAGCCGAACGTTCAAGGAAAATGAACTCTTTAGCAGCGCTCAACCTCTGAATTGAGGGTGCATTATTCTGCAGCATCTTTAGTTCCGCCGTCAAAACGCTGACTATCCTTTCCGATTACCGATTAAGTGATGTATATATCACATAGTGAAACAGAATACCAGCTCGGCGATACCACTCCTAACTACTTAATCATGGCGTATTTGACCGTGAACTTACTGGGAAGATAGGAGTAAATAGGGGTTTTGATGCGACCAAGGAAACAAAAATTGATAATGTTGCGGCGTAACGCACGCTTATTTCGTTTGACTGCTTCAACGATAGTCTACGTTGCATGCGATAATAGCTTCTGTAACTCTCGATCGACTTGTGAACATTGTAGCTATGAAAAAAAGAGGTGGTGGTCGAGATGCGCTCGTTAAAAGCGCGCTTATCGAGTTTGAGAAGTACGGATATGATGGTACAAATACAAACGCCATTGCAAAGAACGCGGGTTATGCTCCGCAAACTTTTTATAGGCATTTTTCAGACAAGCGCGAAATTTTCCTCGCCGTATATCGCGAATGGGCAGAATCAGAACTGCGAGACTTGCTGAACACAGATTCGGCAGAGCTCATGGCCTCTGTGTTAATCCGCCATCATAAGAGTCACGCTGTTTTTCGACGTTCACTCCGTTACCTTAGCGTTCACGATGATGAAGTAAGGAAGCAGCGGGCACAGACCCGATTATCGCAAATGCGTTTGCTCGAAGGTCGCACACATGAGAGAGAGCCTGCGCGTTTGTTATCTGTAGTGCTGACACTGGAAAGATTATGTGATGCCATCGCCGATAAGGAATACATTGCGTGCGGAATAACAGAGAAGAAAGCGCGTGCGGAAATCGTTTTATTGATAGAGCAAAACTTGCGGGAGGACTGATGCCTTCGAATACTTATCTAATCGCGATCAGATAATGGCTTTACAAGAACCGCGTCATTCGCAATAAAATCGACAAGAACAACTCCAGCTGAGGGCTTCTGCGCGCGCGGCTGCGAGTGATCAAAGGCAGCTCATTATGCTGATGTGTCAGCCGCGGTTTGAGCGCACGCAACTCACCCCGACCCACCCAACTCTCGGCAAAATGATCAGGCAGGTAACCGATGTATTGCCCTGATAATATCAACATCAAGGTAGCTTCCAGATTGTTTGCTCGCGCGTCAGTAGGCACACTTTTTCGGATGGGGTTGGCGTCAAGACTTGAACCGGCCATTCGGCATTGCGCTAAACTTTGCTTGTTGATAGACCGGTCAGTGGCATCGAATAATGCATGTTCTTTTCCACAATACAGATAGAGGCTTTCGCTCAGAAAATCATGAGCGTCCAGGCCCGGCAATCTGCTTGCCGAGCCAATAATGCCAAGATGAAGACGCCCGTCTATTACGCCGCGCTGCACCGCCTCATCTGGCAACACCTCAAGGTTCACAACAACATCGGGTGCCAGCGTGCAAAACTCCTTCACAGTTGCAGACATATTGAATTCGGGTAAGGAGGTCATGTAATCAATCTGGCCCAGGTTTAGCTCACCGCTGAGATGGCCCTGAATCGCGTCCATGTCGGCGCCAAACTCATCGACCGCCGCAAGCAGACCCAGCGCTCGTTCGTAAACCTGTTCACCATGCTCCGTCAGTGAAAAACCCGAACGGCCACGCTCACACAGCCGCATACCCAACCGCGATTCCAGGTCAGCCATCTGAGTGCTGATTGTTGGGCGCCCGACATTCAAGCGATTTGCCGCCTGGGTAAAACCACCGCATTGCACCACAGTCACAAACAGGCGTAACAACCTGAAATCGATATCATGAATACGCATACAGGCCATAATAGGTCTATAAAACTTTAACTTAAAGTCTAAAGGTTAATATTTATAGTCCTAAAAGATTTGCTTATCCTGAGAGAATCCTTGGCGCGCCGTTGTGCCAAAAAGAGAGGAGCGACTATGGACGATTTCATTGGCAACAAGCGACTGATCAGCCAGGAGCGCCTGCGAGAATACAATCAACGCACAGATTTTAGAGGCTGGGTGCAGGTAAGCAGCCATATTGCGGCCATCGTCTTGGCGTCGTATGCGCTGTCGCTCAGCCTGGGTGGTTACTGGGCGATTTTGTGGTTTGTTGTGCTAGGTACCCTTCTCAACTTCCTGTACGCAGGTCAGCATGAGCTGTCGCACTGGACCGTATTTAAAACGCGCTGGTTGAATAACGTGTTCGGTCACCTGTTTGGTTTTCTGGTATTCATGCCCAGAGAACATGACCGAATGGAACACTACCAGCATCACCGCTTCACACAGGACCCCGAACTGGATGGCGAACTTCAAGGCGCGCCGTACTATACGATGGCAGGCTATCTTTGGTATGCCTCGGGCGTTGGCTACTGGATTGGGATTATTTGGCGCACAATAGGCACTGCGTTCACGTTTCGCTTCCCGGCGTTTTTTGTTGAGAAGCAACGAACGCTGGCCACCAAGGAGGCCCGCATTTATTTATTCGGCTATGCAACGATTGCGGCACTGTCTTGGTATTACCAGAGCTGGTTTGCCTTCACCTATTGGTTGGCTCCCATGTTTGCAACCAAGTTTATTCATAACTGCCAGAACCTTGCGGAGCACACGGGCATGCCCAATGAATCTAACATTCTGATCAATACCCGAACCATTAAGAGCAATACGCTACTGAACTGGCTGGCGTGGAACATGCCGTATCACACGGCGCATCACACTTACCCCGCAGTTCCATTCTATAAGCTACCGCAACTGCACGCTGAAATGGTGGCCGGCATGGGTCACGAACCCGAGACGATCAGCTATTGGGACTATCAGGTAGGTATGCTCAAGAAACTATGGCGCGAGGGAAGTTCAAAATACCATGGCAAAGCGCTGCACGACTACAAATAATTTATCAAAGAGAGAGGATCAACCATGCAAACGTTAGCGGTATATCAATCTTTGTGGGGCATGCAAACCTGCAGCACGGAAGATGGCAAAAGACCTCATGACGAAGTCTTGCAGCAAGCTGCTGATGCGAAATACGCAGGTGTGTGCCTGGACCCCGTTGTGAGTCAAATCGACGAATTCCTTGAACTGAAACCGCTTTACGAACAGCTGCAATTAGGGTGTCTTGTTAACGTATTCCCCTGCGCGGTTGCGGAAATGCGCCCATTGCTGGAATTCAGTAAGGAAATGTCGGCCCCTTATGCCAATGTGATCGCACCCGTATTCCCAATGAACGTCGAGGGCGCCGTGCCAATCATTCGAACCTGGTTGGAAGTGGCCGAAGATGTTGGCATTCCAATTAAGTTTGAAACCCATAGAGACTGCATTACCAATGATATGTTTATGACATTGCAGTTGTTGGACGCTATACCTGAAATGCGGTTGACCGCCGACTTATCACATTATTGTCTAAATCGAGAAATGAGCGCACCGATTGCGGCTGACAACCAAGCATGGATACAACGCCTGCTAGAACGCTCCGACAGCTTCCAGGGAAGGGTTTCCAGTCACGAGCAAATACAGGTACCTCTTCACTTTCCGCAGAATCAAAAATGGGTGGCCATCTTCAAGGACTGGTGGGAGCGAGGTTTCCGCTCCTGGCGCGCTCGTGCTGGTGATGATGACACGCTGATATTCCTCTGCGAGCTGGGCCCGCCCGAATACGCGTTTACCGATGCCGATGGTAAAGAACTTTCCGATCGCTTCGAGGAAGCAAACCTAATACGCAGTTGGGTGGAAGAAATCTGGGCGGAACTCGACGCCTAATTTGCACTCGCGTCGAAAGGAACAATCTCAAATCCCCTTGACTATCATTATAGGCAAGCGAGAACAACCGATTAGCGCGGCGCCATGCCATGCACCATCGTCAGTGACTTAAGTTCAGCGCCTGCTCTTCGGTGCTCGGATAAGGACTGGTATTCTGGGTCGTCATACCAGTCTTGAGCCGCCGATTCGGATGGAAACTGGAAAATAACTATGCGGCCTGGTCGAGGTTCGGACCCTTCCATGTGCCTGATGGCGTCGTCAAAAGTAAGGAATGAACCACCGTGTTTTTTCAGTAGGGGAAAAAATCCCTTCTCGTACTTTAGGTACTCTTCCTGGTTGTGCGTTACCAGATTGGCAATCATGTAAACGGGCGTATCAGACATTGTGCTTGTGCTCTATTTGAGTTGTAACTTGTTTTTTTATGACGGTGATCAAAATGCAGTCCGTAGCCAATGCGCTACGGCTTGGCCAATTTCAACAGGCGAATCTTCTTGTATAAAGTGCAAACCCTTCACCGTCACTTCTTGTTGATTTGGCCAGCTGCGGCAAAACTCACGTTGTGGACCCACCAGAATGGACCCAGGATCCGCGTTGATGAACAATTTCGGTATATTGCTGCTGGCCATGAATGCACCGTATTCGTTCACCAAAGCCACTACGTTTTCTGGCTCGCCTTCAATAGGAATTTGACGGGGCCAATTCAGCAGCGGCTGACGATCATCACGTTCGGTATGCGGTGCGCGATAGGCATCCATTTCCTTGTCGCTCAGCTTGCGGATGATTGAAGAAGGCAGCACCCCTTCGATGAACATATTGCGTTCGAGAATTAAATCTTCACCTTTGTCAGAGCGGAAACCTTTAAAGATACCCACCGCACCCTCTGGCCAATCATCCCAACTGACTGGTTTCACAATCCCTTCCATGTAGGCAACGCCTTTCACATCCGCTGCGTGGCGCATAGCCCATAAGAAACCAATACCGCTGCCCCAATCATGGATAACCAAGGTAACGTTCTTGTTGGCATTAATTGTTTCAAGCAAGCCTTCCACATATTGGTAGGCTACCTCTAACGAGTAACGATCGGCGCCTTCACTCGCAGGGAGTTTTTCGGAATCGCCCTGACCAATAAGATCCGGTACTATCACCCGACCAGACGACACCAGTTCAGGCACAACATTACGCCACAAAAACGACGACGTGGGGTTTCCGTGCAGCAGCACAATGGGGTCGCCACTGCCCTCCTCTACATACGCAATTTGTTTGCCATTAACGGTGGCACGCTTTTTTTCATAGGGCATCGTTTCAGATAACATGTTAAAACCTCAGTCAAAAATAGTGTGTTAGACGATAGACTGGTTGAGGCAGTAACGTGCCCATCATGCCGCTAAACCTAGCATGGACAGACTGCTCTCTATCATGGGTTCCAGTTCTTTTTGGGATTTACACAAACGACTTTGTACTCGAAGACCAAGATTGATCGTCATTACACGGGCTGCCAACTCATCAGCACAAAGTCCAGCATCGAGTTCACCGTTTTTCTGCGCAAGCGTAAATGATCGTGCGAAAGCACTTTCAATAGCCCTCAGCTGCTTTGACGCAAGGCGATTCAAGGGCGGATCTATGTCGGCCAGCTCAAGCACCGTGTTCACCATCATGCATCCTTGTTTCGCCTTTCGGGCTGACACATCCAACAAGGTTGCCACAAAAAAAGCCCGCGGTAATTCAAGAGGCGATTGCGTTTGCAATTCTCCTTCGACAATCGCGAGAGTACGGTCGCCAAACAGGACCAGGCATTCTATGAACAAATCGCGTTTGGTATGGAAGCTTGCATAGAAGCTGGAGCGAGATATGCCCATTGCAAGGAGAAGTTCCGGCAGTGATGTCGCTGTATAGCCACGCGCCCAAAATAACTTCATTGCGGCGTTCAGCGCTTGACTGCGATCAAATTCCAGAGTTCGTGGCATGGCTAGTCTCGGATATCCATATCGCACATTCTGTACCAATCAGTCCAGAATGTACAGCTTTCGATTAAATTATTCACTGTCCCTGAATTACGATAAATAGGCACTTACATCACATTAAGAATTCATCCTAGGGATAGCCTCGATATTTTTCGCACTCTGCATGGAAATCATACGGAACCTGATCGACGGAATCGGGCCACATTTGAAGCTCTAGCCAATATTCTACCAAGCCGTAGCGCGCACACAGTGTCACAAATCGAACGTCATTGCGCAGCTCTGGACCGTCGGCGTCAAACAATCCTAAAGTGCGGTATGCGTTGAAACCGAGTTGGCCTTCAGAACTTGGGGCTGGCTGCTGTGAATATCTTCTGCATTCTAAAAGATGCGAGCTTGATATTGCCTGTTCTGTTCTACATACCGTCCATGCTGATAACCGGTGTGCTGTTGATCTTATACAGCAGGTGGCCGCGAGCAACTTAGAGATACCTTTTCCTCGTGGCACAGCGCAAAGCCGGTCCTCAGGTTGCAAATACCAGGCGCTCTCGAATGCCCATCGTGAGATGTCAGTGCAATGATCGTCGCAAACCTGTTTAAATGTTGACTAATTAAAAAAGTAAAGAGTTAATATTGGTTCGCTTTTAGATGGGTTTCCGAGTTGCGAGTACATGAGTGATCTAGCTTCAATTGACTGGTACTACGACGATTTGCCGGGACCAGCGTTCGCTGAAAAATTACATCAACTGAGAAACAAAGGCCCGGTCGTGCCGGTGAAAGCAATTGGTGGCGCTATGCCGGTGTACTATATAGTCGGTCATCAGGCCCTCGCCGAGGCCTTTCGTGACGGGGAGCAATTTCCACCGGGACACGCCTACCAGATTATCTCGCTGCCCTTTATTGGCGAAACCTTCATGTCGATGAACGAAGATCGCCATCGACTATGGCGCCCGCCAATGACGCCGTCGTTCCGGCGCCATGCCGTAGACAAAATGGATCAGCAACGGCTGGCTGAAATCGGTTATGAGATTCTCGATACTTTGCATGGGCAGCAAACAATAGATCTGGTATCCAACTTTACGCGGCTGTATGCGTTTCGCGTTATCTGTGAGCAGCTGGGCCTGCCAATTGAGCAAGAGCGCGAGTACTACCAATGGTCTATGGACCTGATGTTTGGCGGGCGTGATGCGGAAAAATCCAAAGCGGCAGATCGCAAGCTGACAACCATTGTGGAACAAGTGGTTGAAGCGCGCAGAGCCAAACCTGCCGAGGACCAGATTAGCCGCTGGATTCACGACACCGAAGTAGAGGGCAAGGCGCTGAATCTTGAGCAGATAGTTGCGCATATTCGCCTGTTTTTTACCGCCGGGGCGACCACCACGTCCGATGCAATGAGCAACCTGTTTCATGCGCTATTGACGCATCCTAGGGCTTGGGA
The DNA here is from genome assembly GCA_039111475.1 of Pseudomonadota bacterium. Taxonomy (GTDB): domain Bacteria; phylum Pseudomonadota; class Gammaproteobacteria; order Pseudomonadales; family JAUIET01; genus JAUIET01. The sequence continues at coordinate 101,753 of JBCCIP010000006.1, forward strand.
GCAATGCGTTGATCAGCCGGCGGCGCAACAGGGCGCGCTTCAGGAGTTGCTGCGCTGGAACCCACCGGTTGCAGCGCAACCGAGATTCTCGCGGTCAGACCAAGCAGTGGTGCTTGCGGGTGTTGAGATTCCAGCTAACACGTCGGTGTTGTTTGGCATCGCGGCGGCCAATCGTGACCCATTGGTTTTCCCTGATCCCGATCGATTTGATATCGAGCGCAATGGCCAAGGCCTAATGACTTTTGGACCAGGCTTGCGCACTTGCCCGGGAATGCATCTTGCACAAAAAAACCTTGCTACCGCACTGCGCATTGTTGCCGAGCGATTCCCTGGTTTGCGGTTGTCACCTGCGTCAACCGAATGCCCACAGGGCATACTGCTGCGCGGTGTACATCGATTGCAGGTAAGTTGGTGATCCCTTTTGACCTCTAGTCCGGCAAGCGAAACGCCATAAGATAATCGCCGGAAGGCAAAGGTGAAGTGAAATGCCCACCTGCGGCTATCACTACGTATTGTTGGCCTTTGTATTGATAACTCATAGGAACCGCATTGCCTGTTGTTGGCAAATTGGTCTTCCATAACTCATCACCATTTTCAATATTGAAGGCTCGCAGGTAGGCATCACTAGTGGCCGCAATGAATATCAGACCAGAGGCAGTGACCATCGGGCCGCCCATCTCCATCCCACCTTTTATAAAGTGGTAGAAAGGCCAAGGCACCATTTTTTTTAGTGTACCCAATGGCACACTCCACAGTATCTCTCCTGTCTCTAGATCGGTTGCGTCAAGGGTCGCCCAGGGCGGTGCCGAGCAAGGAATACCCAGCTTGGACGTTAACACATCCATGATCACACAGTAGGGGGAATCACGCTGCGGAAAAGGCAAATTGTCAGGACATTCGGCACGCTGTGCAAGGCGCACGTGCATAGGAATACGCTTGGTGTTAGTAATCATAATCTTGCGGTCAGGATCAACAGCCGGTGCTCCCCAGTTATGACCACCAAGGTTGGAAGGATACAGCACAATACCTTGCTCAGAGGGTGGTGTGTAAATTGCGTGGCCGCTTACTGACTCAATCATCTTGCGGCATTGGCCTCTCCCCAAAAATGTTAGACCCCATGCGTCGTCTGGCATCAGGCCCAATGGGTGTAATGGTTCCGGCTTCACCGGAAACGGCTGAGTCGGACTTAGATACTCCCCCGCCACTGCGCCTACTTGAGGCACTGCTCGCTCTTCTACAGGGTGCAGAGGTTCACCGGTCTCTCTATCCAACACGAAGGTCATTCCCATCTTCGTAACCTGCACTACTGCTGGGCGGGTCTTGCCATCAATGGTGAGTTCGGAGAAGGTGGGCTGGGCCGGCACATCGAAATCCCAGATGTCATGGTGCACTGTCTGATAGTGCCAAGCCACTTCGCCTGTGTTCGCCTTCAGAGCCACCACTGAGCTGGAGTAGTAATCTTGGTGCCCATCCCTGTCGCCGCCGTAGTAGTCGGGCGAAGAATTCCCAGTAGGCACAATCACTAATCCCAGCTCTTCGTCTACCGAGATTGTTGACCAGACGTTGGTTGTTCCCGGGGTGAAATTTCCTTGCCCATCTTTTTGAGGCTGATCGGGGTGTACCGGATTCCAGCCCCAAACGAATTCGCCTGTGCGCACGTTGTAGGCGCGTACAACTCCCGAGGGCACGTCGTTGTGATTGCTGTCTAGAACAAATGCACCGGTAATGACCAGGTCGCCCGAAATGGCTGGGGCACTGGTAATGCTGTACTCGCCGCTCTCGTGCTCGGTCAGTCCATCGTTGAGATTGATCTCTCCATTCTCGCCAAAATCGGCGCAGGGCTTTCCGGTTGCACCGTCCAGGGCGATAAGCCTGGCGTCCAAGGTGCCGGTAATAATACGGTGCGTACAAGATTTCTGCGCAGGCTTGGGGTCGATCCAGCTGCTCACACCGCGGCAATTAGTGATGGTCTCGTTTTCCATATTGACACCGGGGTCGAAAACCCAGCGTTGTTCCCCGCTGGCCGGGTCAAGCGCGAATACACGGTTGAAAGACGTGCAGTAGTAAAGCGTATCTTGCACAACGATGGGTGTGACCATAAACGACGTGGGACGATTGGAGACATCATCCATCGTGACTTCCTCAGTCAGGCTTTGCTTCCCTGCTCGGTAGTCTCCTGAACGGTGTACCCAGGCTTGCTTCAGTCGCGAGACGTTGTCAGCGTTAATCTGGGTTATAGGTGCATAGTGTCCACCGCCGGGCGCACCACCATAGGCCGGCCATTCGATCGTCTCTGCAGCCGAGGCAAAACGGCCGGCAAGCAGGGTGGTGGTAAGTAGCGTCAGAAAAAGTTTGTACATGAAAACTACCGAAGAGTTCGAAAAAGGTTTTTCATTCATTCGTCATGGCGTCAATGACGGCACAGAGTCGCTGGTGAAATTGCGGAGTTGAATCAGCCGCGTAGGTGAGACACATACCGGTTAAAACCTGAGAACGGTAACGATCCAGATCAATGTAGCCGCCCACCCAATCTTGTCGGGCGAGGCGCTGGCAGCCGAAAAGTTGTTTGGCCAGTGTGTTGCTGTCTACCCTGCCCTGCAGAAAGCCGTTCTCTTTAGCGTCAGCACACAGCTTCTCCGCAATGCTCAACGACTTATTGTAAATGCCCGAAGGCAGGTCGTGCTCAAACAAGCCGGTGCGCTCACCCGCAACAAACGCGGCTCTGTAGAAAGCCTCATCTTCGCGATACAAACCGAGCAAACTGTCAACAAAGGCGTGAATGGCTTCGATTGGATCTGCAATGTCGGGGCTGGACAAAGCACGCTCCACTCTCACTACTAGCTCAGTGCACAGCTCACGAAATATGTCGTGCTTCTTACCAAATAAATTATGAATGGTAGGAACGGTCACACCGGATGCCTGGGCCAAGCCTTTCAGCGTGAAGGCCTCTAAGCCTTGACTCGAAATCTGCTCTCGGGCAACACCCAAAATGCGCTGTCGGCGGAGTTCCTTATTGATTTGCCGGGTATCATTTCCGCGTGCATGACTGGTTTTGCTCATAGATAATCCTGGGTACATCGCATTTTTTCACAGTTTTTATTGACAATATAATTTTACTATGTATAAAATTATATCTCCAATATATTCTGCAAGAGGAATACAGTATGCACGCTAACATCCGGAAATCAATTGATGCCTGCGCGGCGCACTATGGTGAGCAATCGGAGGCCATGAAAAATTACCTCATAGACGGCGAAAGGCAGGCACTCCAGATGAGCAACCGGGGCCCCATTCGGTTCACTTCTGACGACCAACTCTGTGAAGATATATTGGAAGCGTACTCTGAATATGGCTTTTACGTTTTTGAAGGCGTACTTGGCAACGATGAATTGAAAGACATCACGGAAGATCTAGAAGACCTGCAAGCACGTTTCCCGTTAGAACCTGGCGGAGCGTTGAGTAAAGACGGTAAACCTGCGCTTGGGGCCGATTGCAAAGCACTCAATTTGCTCTGGTCAAAACCACTGGGCGACCCGCTGGGCGGCACCGACCTCGCCAATGGCCGTCATCAAGTTAAATTGATCGAGCCAGAAGCCGATGAAACTGCGCCGGAACAGTCGCCGTTTGTGTTACTTGGCTCACTGCAATTTTCAGAAGCCTGTCTGCGTGTGTATGGTCACCCGCAATTGTTGCGCGTTGCCGAGGCGGTGAATGGCCACGATTTTGCTCCGTTCAACGAAGCGCTGTTTATCAAAGAACCCGGTATAGGTGCAGCGGTATCGTGGCATCAGGACGGTGATACCCACTGGAACAGCGAACACTTCGACGAAGGCATTCATGGCTTTAACTTTATGGCTCAGGCCTACGGCAGTACAGCGGTAAATGGAGTCTGGGTTCTGCCCGGCAGCCACAAACTGGGACGAATCAACATCAAGACCTTGGTTGAGGAAGCGGGAAGCGAGCGCATAGAAGGTGCTGTGCCCATCATCTGTAACGCAGGCGATGTAGTGATTTGCAATCGTCAAATTGTGCACGGCTCATTTCCAAATTCCGGATTTGAGCGTCGAGTGACCGTCAATTTTGGTTTTCATCGGCGCAGCTCAGTACTTGGAGTAATGGGTGCTGGCATACACAGCGAGGCAGAGGTTTACGACGCAGATCTAATCGAGCAGCGTTCGCGTGTCATTGGTTATGCGATAGAGGCTCGCAAACAGCGTTTCCCGAAAGAGGAAAGTTTTCAGTACCAACCCTTCGTTGAATCTGGTAAGTCTTTCGCCTGGAACGAACACGCCAAACAAGACCTAAAAGACTATAACCTGCAAGATCTCAGTATTTAGCGCGATAAGGTGCAGCGACAATACAACATGAAACAATCTATAGAGGTATATTCGAAATGAATGGCGCAGAGAGCTTGCTTACAACGTTAACAAACTCCGGTGTGGACGTGTGCTTCACCAACCCTGGCACGTCAGAGATGCACTTTGTGGCTGCGTTAGACGAAGTTGACGGCATGCGCTGCGTGCTGTGCCTGTTCGAAGGGGTGGTGAGTGGAGCCGCTGATGGCTACGCGCGTATGGCGGGCAAACCCGCTTCCACGCTATTACATCTTGGCCCTGGATTCGGCAACGCATTGGCGAACGTGCACAATGCCAAGAAAGGCCATGTGCCAATGGTGAATATTGTCGGCGACCACGCCACCTATCATCTGGAATATGACGCACCACTCACATCAGATATCGAAGGCATTGCCGGTCCGGTTTCACATTGGGTACATACGTCAACCAGCCCATCAAACATTGCCCGCGATGCGCAAGAAGCGGTGAAGCAAGCAGGTTCAGACCGCATCGCAACCCTGATGTTGCCCGCCGATGTCTCATGGGGCGACAACCCTAATGGCGCGGAAGGCCTGGCGGAGATCACGAAGCCTGCACAGGTATCAACAGAACGGCTGGATGAAGCGGTAAAGCGCCTTCAATCTGGCGGCAATTGCATGATATTAGTCGGTGGGCCAGAGGTTGGTAAGGAATGCGGATTGATGGCCAGTCGTGCTGCCAAAGCCTGCGGAGCCAGAATAAGCACTGATGTGTTTCCAACACGACAAGCCAGAGGCGCAGGTGCCGCTGCGATCGATCGCTTACCGTATCTGGCCGAAGCAGCCATTGACAGCCTTAAAGACCTGGATCATCTGATCCTAATTGGTGCAAAAGCGCCGGTGTCTTTCTTCGCTTATCCTGATCTACCCAGCGCAATTGCACCAGAGCGCTGCCAGCAATATACGCTGGCCACGCCAAACGAAGACATCCACCAGGTATTGGAGCAGCTGCTCGTAAGACTAGGTGCTGATGATGTTGAGCCGGAAACGCACGCACTGCATATTTGCGATCAACCCAGCGGCGCCCTGGACGCGAACACCGCGGCCATGAGCATTGCACACTTCATGCCCGAAAACGCCGTGATCGTTGACGAAGCGATCACATCCGGAATCGCTCTCGCCCCCCTCACTGCCACCGCCAGGCCCCACGACTGGCTAAACCAGACTGGTGGAAGCATCGGTTGGGGGTTGCCTGCCGCCGTGGGCGCGGCCATAGCCTGCCCTGAGCGTAAGGTTATTTGCCTGGAAGGTGACGGCAGCGCCATGTACACCATTCAGGCGCTTTGGACCATGGCCAGGGAGCAGTTGGACGTGACAGTGGTGATTTTCAATAACCGCAAATACAGCATTCTTGAATTGGAGTTTGCCCGTACGGGCGCTAGAGGCGGCACGCCGGGCCCGAATGCGGCCAGCACTTTGGCGATCGGTAATCCCGACATGGATTTCGTGTCCATGGCGCAAGGCATGGGTGTGCAGGCCTCTTGCGCCAACACTGCGGAACAATTCAACGTCCAGTTTGAAGCGGCAATGAATAGTCGTGGGCCTCATTTGATTGACGCTATAGTGCCATCCTTGTCAGGCTGATAGAGTAATGGTGAGTAACAGAATGAGAAACAGATAATGACACCTTACGAAATGCTCGACCTCGCTCAAAGTAGCTATTCGACGTCGGCAGCCTATGTATCGATTTATATTGCGCTTCTAAGTGCCTATCTTGTCGCCGCGTATATTGTCGGTGACCGACTAAGTAAAGCTCAATTTCTGCTAGCCAATAGCCTTTACCTGGTAATACAAACACTCACTATTCTTACTATCTATAATTTCAATAACACCGCAAGAAATTGGGTTAACCTTGGTCGGGCAGAGATGCTTGGTACTCGCGAGAATGCGAATGTTACCTACATACCAGAAATGGTAACGCTAGTACTCATAGTTACTATGCTACTCAGCGTATGGTTTATGTGGAACTCCAGTAACCAAGAGACAGGATAGGGCGAGGATATATGATTAGAGGCTGTTGTCTTTGCAAACACGTAATATACGAATATTCAGGATCAATTGAAGAAGTTGTAATTTGTCATTGTGATCAGTGCAAGCAGGCACAGGGTACTCCGTTTGCAACGAATGCTCCGATCGACACAACGATGTTCAAGTTTCTGAAAGGGGAAGAAATGCTCACGACGTATTTTTCCTCGCCTAATAAAAAGCGTGTATTTTGTGCTTCCTGCGGCAGCCCAATCTACAGCCAGCGTACTGACTTACCTGAGAAAATACGGTTACGGCTAGGCACCGTCACAGAAGGTGATATTCCAACGCCCAATTATCAAATTTATTGTACGTCGAAATCAAATTGGTTTGAGTTGGATGACGAAAAACCTAAGTACGACAATAATAGAGGATAAAAAACCGGCATTGATTCAAGTTATACTTGATAGCCTGGTTGAGGCTACATCCATTATTTGATCGTTAGTAGAAGTGATTTTCTTTCTGGTGTCTATCTGATCTTGCCACAAAACAGTCCGCCCTTTGGCAGGAATTAGACTTCGAACTGAGACAGGTATTTTTCGAACTGCGTCTTGCAGACGAAAGTCAGCCAAATAGAGCTGAACGGTGTGATCGTTACCATCGCGATCACGCCTAGCACCATCCATTGCGTAGAGACTTGAACCTCAGGCTGTGCACCACCGTACAGCAGAAGTGCAATAGATGTTGCAGCGAACAGTAGCGACAAAAATGTCAGTGACAAGTGCGCCATACCATAATGGGCTAATATCATATGACCGCGAATAAAGTTCACGTCATTTCTGTCCAGCTGTGGCACCTTGTCTTTAAATTTCGTGAACAAGCTGAGCAATTCTCTACGCCGCTCTGGTTCTATGGAAAATATAAACGTCATTGCATTAAGCGCAAAAACGATCTCAAGCGCGCTATTGAAGTTGGCAATTGGATTCATTGTTACGTACCGCTAGTTGCAAACTTTCAACAATTACACCTCAAACTCACGGCCGCGGTAGGTGAGCTTCTTTTTGGTGGTGGATGTTTTTACTGGAGAAGGTGCATCAGACGCTTCTTCGCTGACCAAAGCACGGCCGCGATACACCTTGTTAAGCAGGGTATCTTTGCTCTCTGTTGGGACAAGGTCTTGCTCAGCGAGTTCAAAGAAACGCTCTATAAGCGATTTCATTTCCTCGATTTCATAGGCGCCATACAGGTCGCGTAAAATTTCTAACAACGCCGGGTCAGATAGCTTTAGGTCTGTGCCCGCAGAATTCGGCACCAACTTGCCAATACGCCGCACTGTATGAATCATTTCGCGATTGAATTGCAACGGCTCACTCCGTGAACGACAAGTCGTATGTCTGATTGTACGTCAGTGTATTGACGAATTTCCACGCAATATCAGAATTTATGCGGTCGAAGCCAGCCTCACTTCTGAGTAGCGGGAACAGTCCGCGCCGAAAAAGGCCAGTCGAAACGCTGTCCAGGTGCGGGCACCAGAAACTGGTGCTCTGATAAGCCAGCTTCACGCAATGCGTCGGCCAAATCACTAATCGGCTGGTCGCGCTGCTCGTACGTAAGTTGGAAAGTACCAAAGTGCATGCCTATGCTTTTTTCAGCGCGCAAATCAAGGTGCGCCTGCACAGCTTCTCTTGGGTTTACATGCACATCTTTCATAAACCAGCGTGGCTCGTAAGCGCCAATGGGCAGCAGCGCCAGGTTGACAGGACCGTGTTTGTCGCCAGTAGCTTTAAAGTGGGCGTCGTAGCCCGTGTCTCCAGCGAAATAAAGCGTGCTCTGCGGCGCTTTAATAACGAATGCACCCCACAGCGTCTTCATCTGATCGGTTAAGCCGCGGCCGGAGCGGTGCCTTGTTTCACTGAATACAAACTCCACGTTGGCAACCGTATGACTTTGCTCCCAATCCAAATCAATAGCGTTTGGCAAACCCAAGCGATCAAAGTAGGCAGCATTGCCCAGCCCGGCCAAAATTAGCGGTGGGCCAGAGTCCCGCCGGGCAATAGTTTGCAGGGTGTCGGAATCCAGATGATCGTAGTGATTGTGGCTGATAAGAATGACGTCTATAGGCGGCAAATCCGTCAATTCAACAGCCGGCGCATGAACTCTTTTTGGCCCCGCCCAGCTAAAAGGGCTGGCACGTTTCGACCATATTGGGTCTGTCAGTATATTGAGCCCATTAACCTGTATCAGAAACGTTGCATGATTGATAAACGTAACGACCGGTCCTTCGGCTACGCGGTGCTCCTGGATCCTGGACTGTTGAATAGACAGCCAGTCTGGCCAGCGTTCGCTTTCTGTCAACATGCCCCAACCAAGGCGAGAGAGTTCGATAATACCTTTGTTCATAGGCGTGCTGTTTCGAAATTGCCCATCGATGAAGTGGTTTGACGTCTCTCCTTTGTAGATTGGCGCGCTGGTACAGCTGGCTATCAGAAAGCCGGCCAGAATAATCAGGCAGAAACCACGAATCCAATTCATATCTGGTATACGGCGTGCTTGGCGGAGTGGTTCAGTTACTGGTCAGTCTATGATAACCAGGTCCGGCCCTATAAGCTGCGTTGAACACGGAACCAAGGGTGATGTGTAATGTCTTCTATGGGACTTAACCCGATTTAGATCTTCGCAAAAGGAATGTCATGAACAAACTCTTGATTGCTTTACTCACAGTCGCCACCTCCATACTCTCCTTCTCCGCCTACGCAGCGCCGAATTCTATACAGGATAAGGTACTTGAAGTGATGGAGATGGAGCATCGCACAGACGCTGATATCAAAAGAGACGAGAATCGCAGCCCACATCGTGCATTGGCGTTCTTTGGGTTAAGGCAGAACATGAAAGTCATCGAGTTTGCACCCGGTAATGGCTGGTACACAAAAATTCTGGCGCCACTGCTGAAAGACAAAGGTGAACTTCATTTAGTGTACAAACAAGAATGGCTTGATGACCTGGATGATATTTTGGCATTTGATGCACTTAGCAACGCCAAGAAGCTACCTATCGACCTGGACTGGAATGACGAAGAGTATCGGTATGTATTCGGAAAACTGGATTTTGGAATAAATGATGCCGATATGGTGTTGAATATTCGCGAATACCATAACTTCAATGCTGAAGATAAGGCCAGGTTCAATGCGGCAGCTTTTAATGCTTTAAAACCGGGTGGAACCTATGTTGTAGTTGATCACAGCCGTCGCCACATGGCGCCCGAAACCTGGGAGCTACGCCGCCGCGAAGACGCCGTAGATGTGATTTTGGATGTGCAGGATGCAGGGTTTAAATTGATAAAATCATCTGATATGTTTTATCGACCGGATGATGAATTAATACATGAAGTAGCGCGAAAAACCGTAACCGGCAATACTGATCGATTTACCTTGGTATTCAGAAAACCCAAGTAACTGGCAAAGAACGGCGCAACAACAGGACAAAATCGAACATCATGAATTCGCGGTTTGAGGCGGTATCAGCACCAGAAAACGATGGTGGTGTTCAAAAATTGAGAATTAAACGATCGGGTTTAGAGCTCACCGTCAGCGAGGTGTTGGAGTGCTGGGAAAACGACGAGAGCTTTCAGGATTTCTACGCTTCTATTTTCAAGACCTGCGGATTCGAATCATACGTTTGGGAAATGCCTTCCATGTCATTGAAGACTCTAACGGATGATTTCGAGTGCGTGCTGCTGAAAACGCCGATGTCGTCGGCCATGCCGGATACACGCACATTTAGCGCATTCTTCGATCCGCACGCTCCGAATCAAGGCGTGGTTTCATTTTTAAATCTGGGGCACGATGCAATGCTGGTTGTCCCTTCTCCGCTTGTGTCGGCCGCAAACTATAGCGGGCTTGCCAACTTCTTTGATGAAGCACCCATAGAACAACAAAGAGCGCTGTGGAAAGTGACAGCACAGCAGATTAAACGACGTGTGTCCGAAAAAACCACCTGGGTTTCGGTAGCGGGCGGCGGCGTGTCCTGGCTGCACATTCGTCTGGATGAAAGGCCCAAATATTACCGGTACTTCCCCTACGCCGAATAAGTGTCTTACGACTGACCGCAGTATCCCTAGCAAAAGGGCATATGGGCTCTGATGCTACTAGGGCAATGATTGTTCGGGGTTATACTGTGCTTGTTATGAATACAGTACTAATCACTCGAATACCATTGCAATGACCAAGCAAGTTCTGTCCGCGGTGCCGGCAAAAGCAAGATTACTTCTTTCCATTTCGTTTGCTTTGGCCATTGGCCTCGCGCTCACTGGCGCATTGGATAAGCACGGTGAGGAATACACCAGCGACACCTTGAAACGTAGCCTGGCCGCCTTCGCTATTGCTCGTGGTCTAAACGGCGTAATTTCGGTTGCTCAAGGCACCGAGCTCGCGGTGCAACCGGCCGGCATTGGCGTGAATTTCGCGCCTGGCGAAATTCTTGATCCTATCAATGACCTGGTAGAGAGGTTTTCCTGGGTGATGTTGCTCAGCAGCACGTCGCTGGGTCTTCAGCAAATCTTGCTCTCTATCAGTACTTGGTACCTGTTCACCACTGTAGTGATCGCAGTTTTAATTGTTGGTGGTATCTCTCTCTGGATGCGATCGGGCATAAGCGCTGGAACCAGACGGTTTATTTTGAAGCTGAGTTTGGCGCTGATGATTTTTCGCTTTGCCGTGCCATTCATGGCTATTGCGAACGAATGGATTTACAAGGAATTTCTGTCCGACTTGTATTCAGAGTCGACGGCTAAGCTGAGCGAGACTACGGACCATATTCGTGAGTTAAATAGAGACCTTGATCAAACAGAGCCCGATGTAGAGGATGAGTCATTGCTTGGCTCAGTACGCCAATTGGTTCAGTCCGCTGCGAGCTCAGTAGACCTGGACGCCAGGCTCGAACAGTACAAAGCGTCTGCTTCGGCTGCAACTCTGTATGCCATCAATTTAATCGTGGTATTTGTCTTCCAAACCATCATTTTGCCGCTGGGGTTTCTTTTCTTTATATACCTGATTCTAAAACGATTGCTCAGTCTTAATTGGTCCTAGTTCAAAATGGCCTTACCATCGCAAGCAAATTTCAAGATTACAGCTGACGTCGCACCGGCTGTGGGGAAAGTAGGTGCTCACGATTCCCCATTTAATTGGATTGACGCTGCGCGTGCAACGAGAAGCAAACTTACACTATGTATACACTATTCTATGCACTAAAAAGCGCCTCAATGGGTGTACGAGTACTTCTAGAGGAAATTGGAGCACCCTACGATCTGCTCGAAACATCCGTTGAAATAGGAGAGCAACGACCGGCCGAGCAATTGGCTATTAACCCAAATGGCTGGATACCAGTCTTGATGTGGGAAGGTGGTTCAATGTATGAGTGCGCCGCAATTACTGTTTTCCTATGCGATCGACACACACAGGCGAATCTGGCCCCGAGCATGGACTGCCCGGAACGCGCGTTGTATCTACAAACACTCGTCTATTTCTCAAGCTCTGTTCAAAACGCGTTTCAACTCAGCTATTACCCACACCGATTTGCCGATACTCCCAGCGAAGAAGCCAGTGCGCAACGGCGTGGTAACCGACGGCTTAGAGAAACCTGGAGCGTTGTAGAGAAACAACTTAACGGCAATAAATGGGTGCTTGGTGATCGTTTCAGTGCGGCCGACATCTACTTGTTTATGCTTACCACCTGGTTACGTGCAGCGCTAGGCCATCCCTCGGTTGAAGACTTCCCAAACGTAAAACGCATAGCGGATGCGGTGCTTCGGCGACCTAGCGTGCAGCTGGTTTACGAACCGTGGATTAAAAATCCGGAATATTGATTCTGTTCACCGAATAAAGGTTCGAAAAAATTGAAATACTGTAGCGAGTGTGGAGCTGACGTTCTAAAAAGAACTCCTGCGAATGACAAGGTAGAACGATTCGTTTGCGAACACTGCGAGCGAGTATTTTATGAAAACCCAACCATTATCGCTGGCTGCCTGGCTGAATGGGAGGGCAAGATTCTGCTGTGCAAGCGCGCCATTGAGCCACGCGTGGGTACCTGGACAATACCCGCTGGTTTTATGGAAATTGGCGAGTCAGTTGAGCTAGCCGCAGCGCGTGAAACGCTTGAGGAAACCGGTGCCACAATAACCGTGGACGCATTGTACTCGGTGTTCCATGTAGGGCCCACCAATCAGGTCTATATTGTTTATCGCGGGAAGATGGTGTCGCCAGAACTATTGGCGGGCGCAGAATCTGCCGAGGTGCGCCTGTTTGAGCCGACGGAAATTCCCTGGGACGAATTATTTTATCCGGCAATAAAAGACATTTTAATGCGCTTTGTGCAGGAATTTACCGTCGGACAATTCGGTATTTACATGGGTACCGAAATAGCAGGTAAGGTAGCGATGATAGATGGGAAACCCACATCATAACAACGCCTGGATTCTTACGCGCCGATGCCAATTCTATCGATCTCGCGCTCGTCTGCTTCAACGATCCCGTGTCGTTCACGCCGACACGACAGATTTAGTTGGATCATCGGCTTTGTTGGAATGTATCCAATCCTGCGATTTCCTTCAGAAAAAAACAAAGGCGAATAGAGAGGTAACTCACAGCACCTGGATTAGTTTAAAGTAGAGGGTGAACAGCTGCGCCATGCGCAGTGGCCCCATTAGACCCTGAATAGGATATCGCTATGCACTTAGTTAACGAATCAGAAAAAGACGCCTTCTTTGCAGAGATTAACGCAGCCGCCAAAGAAGCAATTTGGTGCGCGGTAGCCACCGTCAGCGGCAGCGAGCCCAGGGTGAGGATGGTGCACCCCACATGGGAGAACGACCGTTTGTGGTTCGCAACCGGACCCGAAACGCCTAAGGCTCAGCAACTGCGCGAAAATGCCGCGGTGGATATTCAATATCAGGTCGCGCCCCCAAATTTCGTTCACATAATGGTACGCGGCAATGCCGAACTGATCACCGATCAAAACCTGCGTGATCACGCCTGGAATGTTATAGATTATGATCTAACGCAGTTTGGCCCAAAAGATGCCAATGACCCGCAGTTCTTGCCCATAATGATTATGCCAACTCGCGTGGAATTGTCGGAGATGTTTGGAAGTACCAATAAGCGTGTTTGGCGTGCGTGAACTTGGATTGTTAGCCTCGGATTTTCACAACGATAGGCAAGCCATCTTTGGCATGCCACATAGGTGATTCAAATGCTCGACCCAGGCCTGCTAGTAGGATTTGTCTTAGCGTCTATAGTCGTCCTTTTAATTCCTGGCCCTGGTGTAGCTTACGTGGTGGCACGCAGCGTAAGCCAGGGACAGCGAGCTGGATTGATTTCTGCCGCGGGTTTGTCGCTTGGGGCACTGGCGCACGCTGTGGCTGTCTCTGTTGGTCTATCTGCCATTCTGCTGGGATCGGCCACTGCATTTACCGCGATTAAACTCTTGGGTGCTGCCTATCTGATGTATCTTGGCATCCAAACGATATTGTCTCGTCAGACACCCATTGTTGGAAAACCTGTGAAGGCAGCCAGTCGGTCTAGGCTGTTTCTGGAAGGCGTATTGATTACTGTGCTAAACCCAAAAGTTGCTATGTTCTTTCTGGCGTACCTTCCCCAGTTCACCAACCCTCAGCTTGGCTCGGTAAGCATGCAACTGGCGTTGCTTGGCATGATTTACGCTGTGCTTGCGCTGTTTACTGATGGCGCGTACGCATTGCTTGCCGGGAGACTTCGACAGTGGCTTGCTCGCGGTTTGGATGGTCCTGTTCTGAGATATCTGGGAGGCAGTATTTATCTAGGCCTGGGCGTGAGTACGGCATTGCAAACGTCGGATGCATTTCCGCAATTCCCTGGCGACTTCTCTAATCTCGACGACTGTAATCCTTCGGGTCAGAGTCATCATCTGATAGTTCCTCAGTCTCTTCTTGCTCTTCCAAGATAGATTGCAGAGATTCGTCGTCTTCATCGTCATCCTGCAATGCACCTGCGAGCACGGGCAGTGGGTCGATGATTCGCCAAGCCGGCACGGATGTGAGCAGGCTGCTTAACAACACACTGCCGCGAATCAGCCAAATCACATAGCCCACTGACAGCGAGGTGGTCGTCACTATTGTGCTGCCAATTACTATTTGGTCGCTATTGTGATTTGCTTGAAGCTGCAGCCTTACGTTATCCAAATTTTTGACGAAGCCACCGTTGTCGAGAATGGAGAAATCCGCCATCGGGTCAGCAAATTCCGGTTCATCCAGTATCAGCTGAGTAGTTCTTAGCTGGGGGTTATCAAGGTCTAATGCGCTTAATTGTTCCAGCAGTGCTACATTGATAGTCGCTTGATTTTGTGCAGCGCCGTTACGCTCCACAAATGCGCTTCGTGTTATTTGATCCACAGGAACACCATCGATTCCATTTATTGTCGCAACTCGGACTGGTTCCTCCACAAAGCTCGATCCGCCGCCTGCACCGGGCAGTCGCTCCAGCGGTTCTGGCGCCGTGTTCTCTGCACTTACCGCGTTGACCGGTTCAGTGGTCTCTGCCGCGACGTCAGTGTTGTTTGGCACAGAGGAAGCAGGAGACTGTGTGTCATCCTGAGCAGGCGGCGGTGGTGGAATTACTTGCGGCTCAGGCTCAGGCTCAGGCTTAGGCTTAGGCTCAGGCTCAGGCTCAGCTTCATCCACATCCTGTACATTGACTGCGAATACCTTACTGTCGTCAATTCCTGAACCCACAGTTTCATCGTCAACCGATACGGTTACTTCAAGGCGCACAACAGACTCGTAGTCCAGTGCAACCCCAGCTTTCAGATACAAAATGCCGCTGTCGATCTCAAACAATTCGGCATTTGGCCCTGATAAGAGCAGAGTGTTATCGCCCAAATTATCATCCATCACGGTTATGTCGCTTAACGCAATTCGCATACTGGTATCAAGGTTTTCCAGCAAGCTGATGCTTTCATCGCTGAGTGAAATACTGGGAGCCTGATTGGACAGCACGGATACCGTTGTTGTGCTGGAAACGGATTCGGGATTCCCCAATCCGTCGACGTAGGTGGCGACAATACTGATGGATGCACCCGCGTCCGCCTCAGTTAATACATAACTATTGCCGTTGGCACCCGGAATGTCATTGCCGTCGCGCTGCCATTGGTAATTGATTGACCCGCTAATGCCATCGGCATCACTAAGTGTGCTGCTGAACGACAGCGTGTCGCCCACGGATACCTCAGCACCGCTATCTATGGTGATTTCACCGCTAGGTTGATTGTTTGCGGTAACAGATATTGATAACTGAACGGCCGGATAACTGCCATCTTCATCGCTGGCAATCACCTCGATGGTTCGATTAGCGGCCTCTATAGAATACTCGTGGCTATACGTGCCGACACCTCCAATAATGCTGTCCGTTGTACCGTCGCCCCAATCAATGAGCAAATTACCCAACAGATCGTCACCGGGGTCTATTGCATTGACCGTTAACTCATACGCGTCGCCCTCCGTCACGCTTGAATCACCCGATAGAGCAATTGTTGGTGCGGTGTTATTCACTGATACAGCAAAGGTTTGCGTATCCGTTGCATCCAGGTCATCCGTCGCGCGCAGCGAGACTTGATAGCTGCCGTCATCAACTAAACCAAATGTGTTCAGCGTTTCCCATGTCAGGTTGATTGACGGTGTGGCGCTTGACACTTCGATGCTACCGTCCGCCCCAATATCCCAATCATAGCGTTGAATCGATCCATCAATATCAGATGAGCCACTGGCATCAAGCGCAAGTGCATCGCCCTCAAAGATAGCCGCTGGCGGTGCAACCTGAGCAATAGGTTCATCGTTTACGGCGCTACCTGTTATTGCTTTGGTGCCTAGAACAGCCGGTGCGACACCGTCACTAACGCTTACGCTTATGTTGAAACTACTGTTGTAGTTCAAGGTGGGAGAAAGCTCGACGCCAGCAAGCAAAGCGTTAACATCTGCAATCACACCACTGGCTGTCCATATGCCGTTGACAGAATCAAAACTTGAGGAGACCGCACCGGACGTAGCCGTAGACAATGTGCCTGCCGAACTGTCTGACAAAGTTAGCACTACGGTGACGTTTGCGCTGTCACTATCGCTGACAACGATATCCACAAGGTTTAGCAGTGTATCCTCTATGTAGCTTTCGGGCGTATTCTCATTGATCACAATCGGTGCGTCATTGCTCGCAGTAGCGGTAAACAACTTAGCCCCAGTGATAGGTGGATTAGTACTGTCATCCACACTCGTTTGGATATTGAAGTCCAGGCTGTAATTATTGCTGGGAGTAAAGACTACGCTCGCTAACAGTGCATTAACATCTGACACGGCCCCGCTCGCAACCCAGGTTCCTGTTCCAGCGTTGTATGTGGATGTTACGGTGCCGGAGTTACCGATACTTAAGCTACCAGCGCTTGGATCAGAAAGCCGTAACACAACTCGAGTAGCCGCATCATCAACATCCATGACGTTGATGTTCGCCAGGTTAAGCGGATTGTCTTCCAGATAGCTTTCAGGTGCGCTTAGATTCGTTGCGGTCGGCGCGTCATTCACCGGCGTGGCGGTGAATGGTTTTGTGCCCGTTATAGGCGCCGCAATACCGTCATCAACGCTGGTGCCGATACTGAAATCACTGTCGTAATTCAAGCCAGGGGTGAAGCTGACGTCTTGCAAAAGTGTGTTCACATCTGCAATAGCGCCGCTGGCTTGCCATACGCCTGTTCCTGCATTGAAACTGGATGTAACGGATCCGGAAGTGGCTGTGTCCAGGCTGCCTGCGGCCGGGTCGGACAACGTCAAGGTCACTGTGGTGTTGGCATTGTCGGTATCAGTGACAACAATATCAGAAAGGTTAAGCGCAGTGTCTTCAGTGTAGGCTTCAGCAGCGCTCAAATTGGTAGCTGTTGGCGCGTCGTTAACCGGTGTAGCGGTGAATAGTTTTATGCCCGTTATAGGCGCCGCAATACCGTCATCAACGCTGGTGCCGATACTGAAATCACTGTCGTAATTCAGGCCAGGGGTGAAGCTGACGCCTTGCAATAGTGTGTTCACATCTGCAATAGCGCCGCTGGCTTGCCATACGCCTGTGGCGGCATTGAAAGCAGATGTAACCGACCCGGAAGTGGCAGTACTTAGATTGCCCGACGCCAAGTCAGACAGCGTCAGCGTGACTGTGGTGTTGGTGTTATCGGTGTCAGTGACCACAATGTCGGTTAAGTTGAGGGTTACGTCTTCTGTGTAGGCTTCTGCAGCGCTTAAATTAGTTGCTAAGGGGGCATTATTACTAGCGCCGACTGAAGGCACCATGCTGAGCGCGTGGACTCGCTCTGAATTGCTATCAAGACCTACATTATCACCATGAAATAGAATATCTACGGTCGCCGAACCATTCCCATTCCCGGCAAACCAAGTAGTTTGCCCAATATCTAATCGAACCACATCGTTATTGGTAAATGCTAGCGAATTCTGGCCGCCAGCAATTGAGTCTTTGGTTGACACAAGAATATCGCCGCTGTTGAGGGTAACACCACCTAGCGTCGTACCTGCTTCCACTAGATCAATACCGCGTAAGTCGGATGATAGGTCGACGTTGGTGTCATCGCCATCAAGCAGTACTCTAGTGGTGCCAGTGGTGGTTCCCGCACCAACGTCATCGGTGACAAACCAACCAAGTTCCTTACTCCCTGTCGCGAATAAGAAATCGCCTTCGTTTAATACCGTGCCGTCGGCTAGTGTGGTATCGCGTTCAACGAGGGTGATAGCATGAAGGTTGCTTCCATCCACCTCATCAAGAACAATGGTGAACGTTCCTGCCGAATAATCACCCGCAACCGTTGGCGAAAACAGAACGACATCCTTCGATTCAATGGAAATGGAATTCACACTGGTCAGCGTTTCGTCAGATTGAGTGGCAAACAAAACGTCACCCGCTTTCACGTCAATCGTTGGAGAGCTTGCACCTCCTAAACTGAGGTCGCGGCCTACATAGTGGATAGCGTGCAGTCGGCTACTTGACGAGCTAAAGTCTTCTAGATCGAACACGCCGCTGAAGGTTCCATTGGTAGACCCCTCACCAAGAGTGAAACCCGGGTCGCTGAATCTCAGAAATGTACTGTCTGTCCATGAATCTAATCCAGGTGCGCCGCTGGGTGAAGAAACATCGAACGTGGCGAGCATTAAGTGCCAGGCGTCGTCGTCTGCGAGTGCGGTCATGGATTTAACGCCGTTCACAGGTGATGCTATGCCATCGCTAACACTGGTATTGATGCCGAAATCGCTGTCGTAATTCAAGCTCGGCGTAAATATCAGATTGGCAAGCAATGTATTGACGTCGTTGATGGCGCCGCTGGCATTCCACACACCGGTTCCCGAATTAAAAGTGGAGGTCACTGAGCCCGATGTACCAATGCTTAAACTGCCGGCGCTAGTGTCTGAGAGCGTCAGCGTTACAGTGGTGTTGGCATTGTCTGTGTCAGACACAACAATGTCTGCGAGGTTTAATGGCGTGTCTTCTATGAAGGTTTCTGCAGCGTTCAAGTTTGTGGCGTTCGGCGCTGTATTTGCAGTGGCTGTGCCAAACTGTCGTTTGAACACACCGTTAGCATCAATGTTGCCGGCTTGGGTACCGTTCCCGCTCCAGACTACCGCAAAATTATCGATATCGTGCACGGCGATTGAGGCGCTGTCTTGATCAAGATTTGTAGAACTGTTCACTTGGAAAACACTGCCTACCTTAACTCGATTAGGATCAAATTTCTGCGCGAAGACGCCATTGCCACTGGCGTCAGAATCCTCATAGACTACGATGAAGCTGTCGTCTATGCCGGTCGCGATAGAAGGGTTTTGCCCTGAGCTGCTGACCCGCGTCGACGCCCCTTGGTCCGAACCATTGGCCGCAAAATGTCTGACCCAAATTCCGTTAAAAAGAAATACATCTGACCGGTAGGCAATCGCAAATTCGCCAGTGTCCTGGACCGCAACCGTCATGGAACCCTCACTAAATCCTGCAAGATTCAAATCGTGTCTACCGCTCAGTGCTGTGCTGTTGCCATGGTCGTACCGACGACCAAAAAGGTCACCACTTTGCTCCCAGACAACAACCATTCGCCCACTGGTATTGATATCAACTGATGGTTCATCGGCCGCACTACTGCTTTCGACGGTAATCAGATCGGTTGGCAACTGGTCACCTGGTGCTGTGCTGGTCATATCGAAATGACGTGCGTGTACGCCGGGCGTTGATCCGTTACTTTGCCACGCAACCGCCATTTGACCGGACGCATTTAACGCAACCGTGGCATTGGCTTGGTTGCCGTTTGTATTGCCTGCGTTCACCAACACGTCAGCGCTGTCAATCGCTGTGCCGTCAGCCGCAAAACGTCTAAGATAGATGCCATTTCCAGACGCGTCAGCCGACGAGAACGCAACCACAAACCGGCCACTGTCATCCATCGCTACGGAGGCATAACGTTGGTCACCGCTTGTGGTGTTGTTAACCTGTATTTCTGCACCGACCTTGTCGCCATTAGCGTCGAAGCGTTGCGCGTAGACTCCCCAGCCACTGCCGTCGCGCGCCGAATCTGACCAAACAACCACTGTGTTACCTGCCGCGTCCATGGCAATCGCGTTAGCCCCACCGCGGTTCAAGCCGCTGGTCACTTCCTCATTTGGAGATGTTGGATTAACCAGTGTTTCGTCGTTATTAACGACGACAGTTAGTGCTTGCTTGACCGGCTGTTCGATCTGAGAAACACCGATAGACTCAAGCTCACGGTTGTTGAGCACCCGTTCGACGTTTTGACCGGTCAGCTCCGCGGATGGCGCGTAGCCCACATCGAAGCCACCGGCTGAAAACAGCAGGCGCTGCTCCAATTCTTCGCAGATTATGCCGGGTTTTTTGTGCTTCCTACGCATATTGCCTGATCAGCCCTTAGGGTCTCATCTCGATCCTTCCGATCCATACACTGATAGGAACAGCGAACCGCATTCGCCTAAATGCGGAAGGTGTGTTGTTTATCTATTCAGTGTAGATGTTGAGCATGCATCCATTGGGCACAATGGACTGTTTAGGACGGATGACCAGCGTGCTCGGGTATTAATCGTTCAATTTTTATTCGATATTGTAGGAACAGGCAACTCGGGCCTGGCAATCCACACAATGCTTGTGCTCGCGATTATGTGAGCCACATCGTATTTTCTTAAACAAGTGTTGCCGCAGTGCGCCCTTTTGAACAATAGAGCATGAACATAAAGTGATCGAGAGGTTTACAATAGTGTTTGGCGTATTAGGTGAGTATTCGCATGCCGCATTTGACCGATAGAAAGCAGTTCGCTCTTGCCTGTGTACTGCTTATGGTTGTTTCAGCATGCGGTGGCGGTGGTGGCTCTGGTTCGCCCGCCACGCCTACTCCTGTCACCACAACCCCTCCTCAGCAAGAACCAGAGCCAGCCTTCGGCCTGGTCATGCGCGCGTCATTGCAGGCACCTCAGTTTGCCATCAATCCCGTCGGCACTGCGGAAATCGAGTTATTTGATGCCTTTCCTTCTCTAAATTTTAACAACGCTGTTTACTTAACAGCTATTCCCGGCAGTAGTGATCTGGCGATTGTTGAACAGGGCGGCCGCATTGTGCGATTTAATCCTTCAAATGCTTCAAGCGTAACAGTGATGTTGGATATCAGTGCACGTCAACCGATGCAAGCCAATGAAGAAGGCCTACTGGGGCTAGCGTTTGATCCAGATTACGAAAACAATGGTCGTGCATACGTGCATTACACAGAGCATGGTCCACGCCGATCCGTTTTATCTCGGCTGTTGCGATCCACTGTGAATCCACTGCAACTGGACTCGGCTACGGAGCAGGTATTACTTGAGCAAGACCAACCTTTTTCAAACCACAATGGCGGCATGTTGGCCTATGGTCCTGATAACATGTTGTATATGGCGCTTGGTGATGGCGGATCTGCAAACGATCCGCAGAATAATTCGCAGCGCTTATCCAACCTACTTGGCAAATTGCTACGCCTGGATGTATCGGGTGCAGGCTTGGCGATACCAGCAGATAATCCGTTTGTGGGTCAGGCAGGAGCACGTGGCGAAATATGGGCGTATGGTTTGCGCAATCCCTGGCGATTCTCTTTTGATAGACTAACAGGTACGCTTTGGCTTGGTGATGTAGGACAAAACTCTCGCGAGGAAATTGACATCATCACCCGGGGTGGGAACTATGGGTGGCGAGTGTTTGAAGCGGAAGAGCGCTTTGATGACAGCCAGAACAGCCTGCCCGATTCAGCCTTTACAGCGCCCGTATTCAGTTATGGCCGCGACAGTGGCTTCTCGATCACTGGCGGCTATGTCTATCGTGGCTCTACTGCACCTTCTATTCAAGGGCAGTATGTGTATGCGGATTTTGGTGGGGAAGTGTGGGCGCTGGAATACGATGGTGCATCGGTTGGCGAAAACCGAAGCCTTGGAATATTAAATTCCGTATCGTCTTTTGGTGAAGATGCGACTGGCGAATTGTTTGCTGTATCACTAGGCGGGAGTGTATTCGGTTTTAGGGAAAGTTCTAGCGGGAATGCTGCCGCTCCAGGCTTGCTGTCTGAAACCGGCTTGTTTGCCGACTTAGTCTCTCTAACGCCTGCAAACGGTATGATTGAGTACGCAGTGAATGCTGAGTTCTGGAGCGATGGCGCTCGCAAACAGCGCTGGATTGGCATTCCGGATGGTCAACAGATTGAATTTAGCAACACCGGAAACTGGGTGTTCCCGCTGGGAACAGTGGTAGTAAAACACTTTGAGCTTGAGTTACAAGAAGGTGTACCCGAAAGTGCAAGACGTATGGAAACGCGCGTACTGGTGAATACCGATAATGGTTTCCAGGGCTATGTTTACCGCTGGAACGACGACCAGACCGACGCCCGATTACTCAGTGGTAGCGAACAACAGTCTTTGCAAATAGAAACTGCGAACGGCAACCGAACCCAAGTCTGGCATTACCCTTCAAGGGCGGAATGCCTGGCCTGCCATACGGTCGCTGCCGGTGAAGTGCTTGGTGTAAATACACGGCAGATGAACAGAACGTTCGCTTACCCAGCGGCCAGCGACAACCAGTTGAGAAGTTGGAACAACATCGGTTTGTTTAGCGAAGAGATTGGTGCCGCTGAACAATGGCAGCAAATGGTTGATGCCACTGACACCGCACAATCCTTGGAAAACCGAGCCAGGGCGTATCTTGACGCCAATTGTGCGAACTGTCATCGGCCGGGTGGTGCGTCCGGAAGTTCTTTGGATCTTCGCTATTCGACAGAAACCAACGACCTCAACGCAATCAACATTGAGCCCCAGGTGCCATCTGCTTCCACCGCAGATCGCCTTATTGTTCCAGGAAATCGCGAATCAAGTGTTGTCTTGCAGCGCATGCGGTCGCTGGATGAGAGCAGAATGCCACCTATCTCGAGCAATACCATAGACCGTGAGGGTGTGGACCTGATTGGAGAGTGGATAGACGCTCTTTAAGCAATGAAAAGCGTCTGTTGGCGAATAGGCGCAGCGGCTGGCCGTGTCAACACCGCAGTATTCCAGATGGCCGACTTTGCCTTCAATATCGTGAAGCCGCCCCAACAAATGGCAACCCAGCCTCAGAACATTCTTTACTGAACTGGCCACTGTTTTGATTGTCTTACCATTCTCAAGCCCTGGCAAAGGACAATTTACATTGAAACGATCGTCGCTGGCTGCCTGCGTAATGGCTAATTGCCTGGTGGTTGGACAGGCGTTTGCCCTCGAATTCACGCCTTCCGCTGTATTGAGCCTGAAGACAGAGCCGATTTACCGGGGCATTTCGGAATCTGAAAATAACCAGGCAGCGGCGCTTAATGTGGATTTGCCGCTGTCAGAAAACTGGATGGCAGGTATCGGGGCGAGCTCAGTGCTAACAGGTGGGGATAATCAGCGCGATCGCTCTATTACGTCTTATTTCAGTTACAACAATGAGATTAACAATACACTCGTAGTGGGTGCATCGTTGCTGCACCGGGCATTTCCCGGGTCGATAAAGGAATGGGATTACACAGAACTACAAACCAGTGTTCGCTGGAATGATGCCGTCAGCGTCACATTGGCCTACGCCGACAATTACTACCATCACGATACGGCCACGATAACTGCCGGCATAGATTGGTTCAAACCAATTTCAGCACGCAGGTATTGGTCAGCCTCACTTGGCACTACCAAATTTGACAATGCCATCATCAGCGAATACGTCTATGCGAACCTGGGCGTGGGTTGGCGCAAAGGACCAATGACGGCCGAGATCAGCTACGGCTACACCACTCGCCACGACGTTGTGTTGTTTGGCTACGTTATTGAATCGCCAGAACTGCAGCTTAACCTGACTTACTTTGCCTGGTAGAACGCTTTTTCGATACCGAAGTCGATCTTTTGCAGGCTTTGACCAATTTCGTTCGCCGGCAACTCAGGCATACCCTCCAATAACAGGGCTGCAACGCCTGCTATGTGTGGCGCGGCAATCGAATGGCCACTTACCACGTCGTATTGGTCATTGGGTTGCAAGGTGATAGAACTGTAAGGCGCTGCGATTTCCCAAGGCCACAGCTCAGCAACTCTAGCATGAGCGCCCATAGCAAACAGCACGCCCCCATCTTTTCGCCACTTAGGGAACCTTTGGTCCCTTGCGCGGTTGGGATCAAACGCTGTTATAACCTGCGCGCCGTTGTCAATGACTGTATCAAGTAGCATTTCCAGCAATGGATCGTAAGGTCCACTGAGGCTGAGATTTAAAATATCGAAATCGTTCTCTATCGCGAAATCAAGAGCGGCTGATAGCGTTAAAGTATTGCACGCAGCCGCTGCGCCAGAGGCTTGTGTTTGCCAGCAGGCGCGCGCTATTTGAACGCCGGCGTGTGGCGCGATGCCTGCTATTCCAATGCCATTAGCGTGTTTTGCCGACAGCACACCGACAACCGCTGTACCGTGCAATTCTTTTTCAAACCCTAGTTCTTTACCCACAAAATCGAACTGCCGAATACTGGCGTCTCTCAAGTCCTCATGCTGCACATCCGCGAAGGTGTCGATCACGAGAATGTTGATGGCTTTTCCGGTTTTACCCGGTGCTATCGTTTTCAGTGCGTTTGAGTCAAACGCTTGCAAATGTTGGAATGGTTCTTGCGCCGAAAGCGTCTCAAACTTATTAAATGGCTGCGCCATTTTGATTCGTTTGTCTTTCAAAGCTTTACGTATCAAGGCCTCAGGGTCGTTGGATTCCACTAACAGGCAGAGTAACTTTTGACTGCGTATTGGCCACTGCGACAACAGGGTAACACCTAAGTCTTTGGACACGGATCGGGCAGTGCGGGCGAGTAATGGGTCGGCGTCATACGCTTGACGGCTGGTGTAGCCCGGTGTACTCAGGCCACGCTGACGATGCAATGGTCTGGGGTCTTCCAACACCAATACCACAGTATTTTCGCCGGCTTGAGAGTCGATTGAAGGCGCAATGAATGTATTGCTTAGCAACGCAGTGTGCGTGCACGCGCTCAAGCCACTCAGCAGACACAACAGAACCAGCAATAGGCTGAGCGCATTACTCATTCGACCGCTCCGGTCAGCGATACGAATTCCACCGACTGCTCCTGTTTCAGTGCATTGAGCAATTGCTCTGCGGGTGTTTGTTTTGGCAGCTTGTACACGATTGAGTTGAGTGCCCCGGCTGCGTCAATCACTTCAAGATTGTACTGCAATGCGATCTCATCGCGACGATGTTCACTAATCCCGTCGCTGAAGATCACGCGCAGCATCTTATGTTCGTGCTCAGGTGCCGATACGGGTGCGGACAAAGCCTCGAACTCATTGGTGGCAGGGTCATCTTTTTGCACCATCAATGGTAGTGCAACAATGACAAACAGAACTGCTGCGGCTATCGCCGGCAGTGAATACCTACTCTGAGAGGAATTACTCTGGCGGTCTTCTGCATCGATTCGTTGAAGCAGTGCATCAAAGTTAGCGGCGTTTACTTCGGCCGTATTCTGCTCTGTTCCCAAGCTTGCGACCAATGCTTGCTCAACGCGCACCTGCTTTTCAAACCGTTTGTCGCGCTGCATGAGCTCTTCAATTTGTTGACGGCGCTGCGCATCTACTCGGCCTAGCACATAGTCAGGTATGTATTCATCCAGACTGTTCGCTTCTGATTCAATAGCACTCATAACAGTTCTCCCTGCGCCGCAAACCGCGATACTGATTGATCACTTTCCATCAACTCAACGACGTCCCGCAACTTATGCCTTGCGTAGCGTAACCGCGCCTTCACCGTGTTCAACCCAGAATGGGTAATCTCGGCGATCTCAGGCAGGGAAAAGCCCATGTAATAGTTTAGCTCCAAAACCATTCGTTGTTTTGGTGCCAATTCCAGCAAGGCTCGTTCGATAATTCTCGACTCTACTAATTGTTGTACGTGGTCTTCAGTTACTTGCTCTTCGATCATTTCAAGTTGGTCCTGCAGTTCGTACTGTTTGTTCTGTTTCTTTAACATGCCCAGGCAGGTTCGATAGGCGATGGTAAATACCCATGAGGATACTTTGGCGTTGCCTTTGAACTGAGCTGCCTTAGACCATACCTGGTACATTACTTCGTTATATGCTTCGTCAATCAATGTGTTGTCGTGAGTCAAACGCCGCAAAAATCCGCATACACGCGACCTCAACATCGTGTACAGCACCTCCAAGGCGTCCTGATCGCGTTGAATAGCGATACGCTCTATCAGTTGCCGTTCTCTTTTGTCAGCTAATTGGATAACGTTATTTGCGCTGTCTTTCACTTGTTTCTCTGTTGAACCTGTTTTCTCGAACGCAGTCATACTTGGCATTGGAATCACATTCACCGTGCTCTTCGAAATTCCGTGAATCACCTTACATACACTCCCGACTCTCAGTGCCAGATCGCTATTTAAGCGACAGATGAACAGTAAGAGGGTCGCAACCGCAAAATGGGTCTTTGAAACGGTCTAAATATTTTTTTTCAACTAATTAGACCCAATCGCATTGGGAAGTTCTCTTACTTGTACCAAATCATCGCAGTAACGACGGGTTTGGTGCCCATTTTTAACGACCAAAAGGGTCAACGGAGAACATCTAATGCGAAAAACTTTGATAAGCACCGCGCTGCTCACCCAGTTATTCACCTCGGCCCAGGCGGCCGAGCTAACCGTAAGCATCACTAACCTGACTCAGGGTATGTCTTTTACCCCACGGTTGTTGGTAGCACACAATGCAGAAGTAGACTTATTTGAACCGGGTACCGCGCCCACGCGCGCGTTGGCGTGGGTTGCCGAAGCAGGCGTAATTACTGAAGCACAGAACGCCGCCAGCGCCAGCAGCAATTTCGAGTATTTACTCGAGCGGCCTGAAAACGCGGACAACAATACCTGGCAGGCTTTTGGTATTGGTGGGCCGCCACTGCCACCGGCCACTACTTCGGCCGAGTACATGTTTGACAGCGAGGACTTTGCATACCTGTCATTGGTGACCATGTTGATTCCCACCAATGACGCATTCGCTGGTTTGGATACTTGGAGAATACCCACTGAACCGGGCACCTATACGGTTACTCTGAATGCCTATGACGCCGGCTCAGAAGCCAATGACGAAATTAGCACTCTTAGAACGGATATCACTGAAGCCGTTACCGGTTTACCGATTGGCGGTTATGCGGTGCCCGGCATGGCTGGATCAGGCAACCCAAACGCGACCAATGTTGGTACTGGCGGCACTGGGGTTGCGTTGGAAATTCAACCAGACAACACCTTGTCTGACGAGCCAGGCGATCGTGAGGGTGTTGTGCACATCCACCGCAACGTATTGGGTGACACTGACCCGAATGGTGGTATTAGCGATCTGGACTCACGCGTACACCGATGGTTGAACCCCGTGGCCCGAATGACGATCACCGTTAATTAATCGAGGAATAGGCATGAATACCCATTTTCAAAAGACGGTCTCATCAGGCCTTTTGGTATTGGCGATTGCAGTTCTCGCTGGTTGTGGCAGTGACTTGTCTACTGCACCATTGACACCACCGCCGACGCCGGCACCAACGCCAGAGCCTCCGCCACCACCACCGCCACCCGCGGACGCGACGTTTGAAGTGACGGTAAGCAACCTTACCCTGGCCCAACCACTTTCACCGGTGGCCGTAGTATTGCATCAATCCGGCTTCAATAGTTTTGTTGATGGCGAAACAGCCAGTCTTGCCATGGAGTTGATGGCTGAGGGCGGTGACAATACTGACGTACTTGGCGAAGCGGTCGCGGCAAACGAGCATCTCGCTTCCGCTAGCAGTGATGGACCAATCCCCCCTGCTTCAATTGGCAGCCCTATCACTTTGACAGTGCCTGAGGATCAATTGAGCGACGTGAGGTTAACGGTCTTAACGATGCTGGTACACACTAACGACGCGTTTACCGGTGCCAATGGCAGCAATGTTAGCGCAATGGCGGTCGGTGACACTATTCGTTTAACCGGTCCAACCTGGGACGCCGGCACTGAGAACAATGACGAATTAGGCGCATCGATTCCTGGCCCTGACTTTGGTGGCGAAGGCTTCAATAGCGCCCGCGATGACATTATCGATCGAGTGCGCTTTCACCAAGGAGCAGTAACAGCGGCTAGCGTGGAATCTGGCGACATGAATTCTGATCTTGCAGAACGACATCGTTTCGACAACCCCACGTCACGAATTTCCATTACGCGGACTGAGTAACCGCCCCTCATTTGAGAAAGCTCCAGCGCCACAAGGAACGTGGCGCAATTCTGCCTGTGCACCTTTGCCTGGCTCGTTACGACATTCTTTTTAGAACCCCCATTGTAGATAGTGTTAGGACGCAATACTGAGCTCGCACGAAAACCGCAGTCCATTAAGCACGCAGCTTTCTCGGTGTGATAGTATCAAGCCAATCCAAGATCGTTTTCGCATCTGGCCCGCCACGACCATCGGCATTCCACTTCACATTGCTTCCTGAAAGCCACTGGGATGCGGCCAGAAGTGCAAACGACAGTTGGCTGGTCATTTGATATGCTTGGCGAATTGGCGTTCTTATTGTTCTTACTGATACGGTAAATACTATGCATCCAATTGTGAACACGGCCCTGACAGCCGCAATACTGTGTTGTTCGATGTCTTTACAAGCAGCGATTAACCAGACCAAAGGCGACTTCGAAGATAAATTCCGTCAGCTGGATGAAGTTTTACCAACCGCGAATTCATACCGCAATGCCGCGGGCGAACCAGGTCACGCGTATTGGCAGCAGCAGGTGGATTATCAGATTGATGTAACACTTGATGAAGACAAGCGTGCGCTGAGCGCCAGTCAGACCATTGCTTACACCAACAATTCGCCGGACACGCTCAAATACTTGTGGCTACAGCTGGATCAGAACAAGTTTCGTTTGGACTCCATGGCTGAGACCACCCTTACCTTTGGCGGAATCGGCAACCGAAGCCCTGGCACCCGCGCCAAATCCGAAGACGCACCGGCTGGCATCACCTTCGACGAGCTGCGCCGTCTGCAGTGGCTGGCGGATCACGAAGTAGGATACACGATCGGCAATTTAAAAGACGCTGCAGGCAATGAGCTGCATGCCATGCTGAACGGCACCAACATGCGGGTGGACCTTCCTCAAGCGCTCAAACCGGGCGAATCGTTTAGTTTCAGCATGGACTTTGTGTTCAATATTCTGGAAGAAGACGCGGTTTCTGCACGCGCTGGGTACGAGCATTTTCCTGACGATAAGCGCAAGGGGGGCAATGACATATTCCTGCTTGCTCAATGGTTTCCGCGCCTGCACGCCTATACAGACTATGAAGCGTGGACCAATAAAGAGTTTCTGGGGCGTGGTGAGTTCACGCTGGAATTTGGCAATTACGACGTTAAATTAACAGTGCCAGCCGACCATATAGTGTCGTCCACTGGCAGCTTACAAAACCCCGAACAGGTACTCAGCCAAACTCAGCAAAACCGCCTGGAAAAAGCACGCACTGCTACGCGCCCGGTGTTTATCGTTACCGAAGCTGAAGCGCTGCAAAACGAACAAGCTGGCAGCAACGAGACCAAGACCTGGCATTTTAAAGCGGACCGCGTGCGGGATTTTGCCTGGGCTTCTTCCCGTAAATTTATGTGGGATGCCAGGGGCCACCAACAAGGCGGCAGCATTCAACCTGAAGTGATGGCGATGTCCTTTTATCCCAAAGAGGGTGGCGAGCTGTGGAAAAAATACTCCACGGAAGCCGTGGTGCACACCATGGAAGTTTATTCGCGCTTTTCCTTCGACTACCCCTACCCCGTGGCGCAAAGTGTGAACGGCCCCGTTGGCGGCATGGAATACCCGATGATTACGTTCAACGGCCCACGCACCGAATTGCATAAAGATGGCAGCCGCACCTGGACCCAGGCTGAGAAACGATTCCTGATTGGTGTTGTGATTCACGAGATAGGGCATATTTATTTCCCCATGATAGTCAACTCAGACGAACGCCAATGGACCTGGATGGACGAAGGCTTGAACAGCTTTCTTGACGGCGTGGCGGGTCGCGAATGGGACCCGGAAATGCCGTGGGGTGTAGAGCCACGCGATATCGTGGACTACATGAAATCAGATATCCAAGTGCCTATCATGACTCAGTCAGATTCCGTACTGCGCCTTGGCCCTAACGCCTACACCAAACCGGCTGCCGCATTGAACATTCTGCGAGAGGTTGTTCTGGGTCGCGAGCGGTTCGATTTCGCCTTTAAGGAATTCGCCAATCGTTGGCAATACAAGCGCCCTACGCCCGCCGATTTTTTCCGCACAATGGAAGAAGCCAGCGGCGTAGACCTGGATTGGTTCTGGCGCGGGTGGTTTTATTCCACCGACCATGTGGATATCAGCATAGACAAGGTGTACAAGCTGCGCCTTGACAGCAATAACCCGGATATCGATTTTGACCGGCGGCGAACCGAAGAAGCAGAAAAACCACAACCTCTGTTTGAAAAGCGTGAACGTGAAGCGGGTAATAAAACCTGGCTTCAGCGAAACAAAGACATCCGCGATTTCTACGATAAGAACGACCGCTTTACCGTGACCAACAAAGAGCGCAACGAATACGCGCAGCTAATGGAGGATTTGGAGCCTTGGGAGCGTGAGGTACTCGCCCGCGCTCTTAAAGAAGACAAGCACTTCTATGTGATGGATTTTTCCAATCACGGCGGCCTGGTAATGCCAATACTGCTTCAGCTCACTTACAAAGACGGCAGCGTAGAGGACAGATACATTGCCGCTGAGATCTGGCGCCGTTCGCCATGGTCCGTTTCCAAACTGGTGGTAACCGACAAAGAGTTAGTACAAGTGGTGGTAGATCCCAGCTGGGACACCGCCGATGTGGACAACGAGAATAACCACTACCCACGCCGCATCATCAAGTCGCGTATTGAGGCTTATAAAGAAGAGGAGTCTGACAAACCGGTTGAGCGCGACATCATGCACGACATCACTACCAAGAGAGAAAAACCCGAGCCGGGCTTCCACAAAAAATGATCGCCAGGCTAAGTTCGTGGCTGATGGTCACCTGTCTACTGATGGCTGGCGTTGCGCATGCTCATCAGATGAAAACTGCTATTACACGCGTTTTGTTTAACGAACGCACGCACAATATCGAAATTATGCACCGTTTCTATCTTCACGACGCAGAGCATGCTTTGGAAAAAACGACGGGCACGCAGGTTTTCTTGCTTGAGAATACACAAGCACAGCACGAGTTTGCGCATTACGTAAAACAGCATTTTGCGCTGGGACTGGGCAGTCCCGAGCCAGTGGCGCTGACCGATGTTGGGCAAGAAGTGGAAGGCAAGTTTATCTGGGTGTATCAAGAACTGTCTATTCCGGAAGCGGAACAAACACTATGGTTCCGCTTTGATGCTATGCAAGACTATTGGCCTGAGCAAATAAATCAGGTCAATATAGAACGGATGGGAAAAGTGCGTTCTCTGCAGTTTGACCGACACAGCAAATGGCTATCGTTGCGTATGCTAGCGGCTGAGAAACAATCCACTGGCCGCTAATAGAGTTCAGAGGGTCTTTTCGCGTACAGCCAATCTTCTCGGTTTTCCATGATCACCGCGAGGCTGTCCTCAAAGTAACTGGCGTTCCCGATGTGGCCTACGAAGTTAAAAGCCTGAGCGGTTCGAATTTCCAATATCTCTGCGCCGTTTGAGCCTGTGTTATAAGTATATCGAGTATCGGCTTTGATAAAGAAGCCATCGCCCGGGCCTAATTCTTCCGTACCCAGCGACATTGAGCCGGCAATCACGCAGCAAAGGCAGTCCACGTTATGGTTGTGCAATGGCAGCGGAAAATTCTGTTTGAATCAAACCTGCACCAGGCTGAAACCTGGAATATTGATAAGTACTTTGATCTCTTCGCCTTCACCGAAGCCGGCCTCATAGAGTTTGTTGAAGCCTTCCTCCTGCATTTCATTTCCAGGCTCCGCGCCCATTAGTCTTAGGTCTGTGGAGAGCTCTGATCGCTACTCATTCTGAATGGCCTTCAGCCAACTGATGATTGCTTTGGCCGTTGTTTCGGGGTCCGCCACGCCTACTTCATCCGCGTAGGCTTCCTCTAGCGATTCGAATCGCCAGCTGCTATGACCTAGCCCTTTCTGCACCAGCAATTCAGCGGAACCCGGTGAGCGTCGATTCATTGTGTCCACTATCAAACGGTGACCGTGCAAGGTTTCAAATTGTTCGAGTTCGTTAAAGATCACCAATGCCTTGGCATCGATAGAAGCCCAAGCTTGCAGAAAATTGCGCTGCGCAGCCTGCTGGTGCCAACTGAAAGGACGACCGTAGTGATTATCATCGCTCATGCCGCGCGTATCATCACGTACCGCTTTCATCGCATGTGAGTCTTTGGCGATCTCGTCCGGGTGCCTGCCTTTAATGAGGTACTCTGTCTGAAACAGAATCCTGTCGTTCATCTGTTGTTGGATGCTTGCGCGATCCACAGCATTGGGTCGGCGTTCTAAATAGAACCGATCAAAATTGATCATGCGTTCTACGTGCGTCAGTGCGCCACCGCCTTGCACCACAATGCCCTCAATATTGTAGCCCTTGTCCTGCAAGCTGGCGGCAATCAGTGGCGCGGTTGTTGACCCAAGACTGCTTCCGTATACATAGACCTTGGACGCGTCAATGCGTGGGTCTTTAAGTAATTGCTCATAGGCTCGGATGTAATGCCGCACTTCGGTGTCGTAGTCCAGTTGATCGCATCCAGGTCCCTGGCTGTCACCGCTACCAGCGCGTTCCACTCGCAGTAGTGCCAGCCCAGACTCCCTGGCAAGCTGTGCCAGAATACTGCGCGAATCTTTCTTCAATTCCAGCGAGCCACAGGATACCCATTGTGAGAACAATAACGCGTGCAGTGGTTTGCTGGCATTGCTTGGCTTAGACAGCAATGTACGCAGTCTTACACCTGTCTCAACTTCTACAGAACCATAGAACGTAGTAACACCAGGCAACGCTTCCAACGGCCTGTCATTGGCGCGAGGCAGCGGATCATTCTGCGCCAACTCTGCCAAAACGCTCATTGACAGCAGTAGAGCCAAACTTGTAGCCGAAAACAGAGAAAAAACTCGCTTGTTGAGCATTGCTGACCCCTAGTGTGATTCCTTAAGACGCGCTCTATACTAGGTGGCAAATACAAGCTGTATCGAGCATTTATACCAATAGGCCAATTTATTATGCCTGCGGGTCGAATCTGAGGATGGACACTATTCAATTATCAAACCGTTTTGCGCTGTTTCACTCGAGGTTCTTGGTTCACGCGTGTTTCTGGTTAGCCTATTACGTGATTTTCAGTGTGATATGGGCCTCTCCGGAGCGAGGTTACTTCGCATCGTTCTATCTGGAATTTGTGCTGATGCCGCTGCGCATTCTCGCCAGCTATTGCATGATGTATGTTCTGATTCCGGCATTCTTGAGTAACCGCAAACTCAATGCATTCCTGATCAGTTACGCGGCCTTGATCCTGGCCGCTGGCGGTTTGCAGCTGCTGATTGGGCATTTTTTTTACGATCAGCTGCTGGATAGTCGCGGCGAGCGATTTCCATTCTCATTGGCCTCATGGACGCGAAATATGGTGTTGATCAATTCGACCGTTATTTTGCTTGGCGCCGCCAAGGTTTTTCAGCTGCATTTCGAGCTGGTCGACTCCCTCTCAGGTCACAAAGACGAACCATCAGAGCAAGAGGTCGTGCCGAATGACCCAGTCATCGAAGTGAAATCGAATCGCCGAATTTATAGACTGCGGATCGCAAGTATCCTCTATGTTGAGGGAATGGGTAATTACGTTCGTTATGTGAACGAAGAAGGTGATCGCACCATCGTGTACAGCTCCTTGAAAGCAACGCAAGCCGCACTACCAGATTCTTTTGTTCGAATTCACCGGTCTTACCTTGTCAACAGACGCCACATTCTCGCCTATGACAAGGATTCAGTCAGCGTGGGTGCGCAGACCCTTCCCCGTGGCAAAGACACAACTGATGAGATGCTCAAGGGGAACGATTCTTCCAGACTTGAAAAACAGACCCTTGCTACGCCAGACAGTCATTAAACCCGGCCAACAGCCTGAACTCTTACAGATTTGTGCGAAACGGGGGCGAACGCCAGGTTTGAGCTATTATTGCCAGCGAAACTGAGCGGCAACCTAGAATCAGAGTGGTAAGTGAAAACAATGACAAGCTCCTCGACCACACCGGAATTTGACCAACTCGCCCCAGAGCGATCACTTTCGCTTCCTGCAAAAAAGACGTTTTTGATCTGGACGCAAATCTGGGTGGCCAGCACACTGACAGTGATGGGTCTGTTTTATGTGGGCGTACTCGACTTTGTGATGAGCAGCAGGCTTTCTATGTACTTAATCAGCATCTGGCTTAACGGTTGGATTCTGGTGTGGTTTCGACGACGCTATGCTGGCCAGGAAAAAATAGACCTTTACCATGATTTATTGGTGGTTTGGGTAGTAAGTTATGCCATCACCAATATTCAGTGGGAGATTCCTTGGGTTATTTTCTCACCCTTCGTGTTTGAGAACCTGCACACCCTGGATGACCTTGTGGCAAAAACCGATTACATGCGCGAAGCACCTTGGCATCTGTACTATTGGATATTAGCGACTTTTGGCGCGCTAGACCTCCGTACGGTAAACCACAATGGCACTTTCTATGCGCTGGAGATGTATGCATTCGTCAATTTGGCGATGACGTTTTACTTTTTCCACTTAAATAATAAGCGCTCTCCTTATCGCTATCTGGTGGTTGTTTTAGGTTGCGGCGAGCCAATCGCAACAACGTTTATCTTCACCTTCTCCGAAGTATTCGACGGTTTCGTCAATATGCCCGGCGGTTTATGGGATACGCTACTGGCACTGGTGTGGACACAGTACCAGTACTTTTTCTTCCCCATGATATTTACTGTGCTTGGATGCAAATTACTGTTTGAAGACTGGCGACATTGCCTAAGCAACGCGAAGTAAGAGATTCCACATATAACCAGAGAGTTGCCAGTTTCCGTAAGCAAATTGCCTAAAATCAGTGTTAGAGTGACCAGGGCTTCTGTTCGCAGAGTACAATGAGAACCTGCGCAACCAATCCAAGCGACCTGGACTTGATACAACTCAATGATGAACATTCGCGGTTTCGATATAAGTGATACGGAGGACGTTGTAACCTTATGGAGAAAATGCGGTCTCACGACAGCCTGGAACGATCCCTACGAAGACATATCAAGAAAACTTACGGTGCAACCAGAGTTGTTTCTTGTAGGTGAATGTAACGGAGCGCTTGTGGCTACCGCTATGGCTGGGTACGACGGTCACAGAGGGTCGGTTTACTACCTGGCTGTAGAACCCGATCTGCAGGGCAAAGGTTTTGGTGCCGAGCTAATGTGTGAGATTGAATCACGATTGTATTCAATGAGTTGCCCAAAACTCAATCTGGATGTTCGCACTACAAACCACACAGTGGCAAGCTTTTATAAGCGCCTCGGTTACACCAAAGACAGTGTTGCATCCTTTGGCAAGCGCTTGATCGCAGATAACAAAGGTGTGTGACAGCATTCACTGACGACTGCGCCCCGATGTCATTTAGTTTTCTGGCGAATTCCAAACTGGAGCTATTTATTTTTTACTTAGTACTCTATATCGATCTAGCACTAACCATAATGGCGTAATTTTTTAGAACTCAAACCTGAATCGGAGACCACTTTGTCTGCACTAATGCCCTCTGAAGAACAAATTGCAAAGCTGCAATCACTGCCCCCAAACGATCCCGTGGCGGTGCTTAACTTGTTTCACTTCAATGAACATGCTCAATATGCACCTGACGACCCGGAATACGGTTCACCAGCCGCTAATGTTACTGGGCAAGAGGCTTTTGCACGATACAGCGACGTAGCGGGTCAATTCATCATTGATTTGGGCGGTAGAGTGGCGTTTAGCACCCCCGTAGACCAAGTAATGATTGGACCTATTGATCCATCATGGAACGTAGCCGCAGTGATGTATTTCCCAAGCCGAAGAGCATTTATGCAGATGCTGTCAAACCCTGAATTTCAGTCTGCCTCAAGACATAGAAAAGCGGCGCTGGCGAACCATACCATGCTGCATCTAGCTGGCGCACCATTCAGCGAATAACCACTGCTCAGCCAAACCAGGTATGCAAATGATCATAGTAACGGCAAAAATAGTGTTCGCCTCTGAGCAAGAGCGAGATAAAGCAGTGACCTTATCCGCACCAATCCAACAATTAACAAGAGATCAGGAGCCAGGCTGCCATGCCTACTGCTTTGCCGCAGATCCCTGTGATCCGGTTGCAATTCAGGTGTATGAATTGTGGGAAGGCAGCGACTCCCTGGTTGCTCATTTTGATCACGAAAACTATCAATCGATGTTGGAATTGCTGTCGCAAACGGGGTTCGTAGAAAGCATTAATCGCGCTTACCTAACGGAACGAAATGAGCCAGTTTATGGCGACAATTTTGAAAAGAAAACATCATTCTTTGATTAATGAATTCAATGAAAGCGCTTCCAAAAGGCTTATGGTTTTCGACCGCTAAAAAACGCGGGAACCAATTCAGCCCGGGCCAGTACCGCTACCATGGCTCGCCAATCTTCAACGAATAACGCCGCTCTTTCTTCACCAAACTGCTCGGCCATCTCAGCGCTCAAGCCGCCTTGCAGTTGCTCGAGCTCCAGACACGCTTGATTGGCGTACCAGCCTTGATCATCGCGACCATTTACGCCCTTAAAACCCGCGTCGCTGAGCAACGAGCACTGTTCTTCAATGCTCACCATTTCATACGTCAGGCCTTCAAGCGCGATCCAGATCTGCATCTCCTCACTGAGTGGTCCCGGTGCTTTGGTCCAGTCATAAGACACAATATGACCGTCGGACCTTAGCACACGAAATGACTCGGAGAACAATCCAGATTTGTCTGGCGTTTGGGTAAATGCGCCCACGCTGTAAACAACATCGAAAGACTCATCATCGAAGTCAAGTGGTCCGGGCTTTGAATGGTGAAACTCAGTTACGCCTTCATACACTGTGTTCTGAAGCAGACCCTGCGCATTCGCTATCAGTGGGGCCTCAAGGTCAATGCCCACCACCCGCGCGCCTAGATCACGGGCCATAGCCAACGCGCCGCCACCCAGTCCGCAGCCTATATCCAAAATACGCTTGCCTCTTACATTAATGCCCTCTAGAACTTGTTGAACCAGGCCAGCACCACCGGGCGCCATAAAGCCTTTTCCCCATATCAGCTCAAGTTGTCTGATGGTTGCTTCATCGTATTCCTCAACGTGCTCTGCTGCGTACTCACTCATTGCTGCTGTCCATCAAACTCTGATTTGACCCATCTTCAATAATGATAAAGGTATTAATTAGCGAATGCAGTCATCATTACGGTTGTACGTTTTCTGCGAGTTTGTTCATGCTAACTATTAGCTGATGCTAGCCACACGAACAACCAATAGAAGCCACATCGCCAGCAAAACAATCCAACTGCCGAAGTAGGCGTAGATTCGCGGCCAAAGTTCGTTCTTTCCGGTATGTATCAACGTGTGCATTGCTCTTACGACAACATATCCCCACGCTAATAGCAGGAATGCTAAACCTGTTGCTTTGGTTGCGATAGCGGCAAGGCAGCACACGTAAAATAATACAGGTGCCTCATGAAGATTGGTGAAATGGCGAGAAAGCTGTGCTGAGGCCATGGGTTCCTGCGCCCCCTGATACACGCTGAAATACGCTGGATCAATTCTACCTTCAGCCACAAGTTTTGAGCGCAAGCGAAACAGCCGGAACAGAACAGTAAAAGTCAGTATGAACATTGCGAACATTGGGAAAACTAATGTGTAACTGTTAATGGGAATACTCCTTAATGCAATGATGAAAACAGAGGGCGCCCGTCGCGCGTTGATGATTTACAAGTGTACTTTGCCAAAGGGGTGTTTTTGCAAGGCTGGACAAATGTGCGTATTTGCACCGAGCCATACGCGCAAAAAGGGAAACAGCTGTCTTTTGGCATTGCTATTGATAGAATGATGGGTGCATCCAAATAATTAGATAAATGGAGCCCTGCGATGAAACTTGTCACTATGTTGTACGGATTGACCTGCTACGCTGTTTCTATGCTTATGCTGGTCTTGTTCATACTCTTTGCGAACAACCATATAAGTGTTCTGGGGGTGGACAACTGGCTTGGCCTGAATATCAATCAAACTCATATTCAGATCGGCACGTCAGCGCTGCTGGTAAATATTGGTTTATTGCTGGCCTTTGGTGTGCAGCACAGTGTGATGGCCAGAGCGAGTTTCAAGAAGGTGCTAACGTCGGTTATTCCCGAAACTTGGGAACGCAGTACTTACTTACTGGCAACCGCTGGCGTGTTGTACCTGATTATCTGGTACTGGCAGGCCATGCCAGGCGTGTTGTGGCATGTAGAAGGAGAGATGGCCCGCAACGTGATTACTGCAATCTACTACAGCGGCTGGTTGATAACCCTATTGGCTACCTTTATGTTGAACCATTTTCATCTGTTTGGTCTTCAACAATCGTTTAAATCAGACGATCCAGACGCCGGCGTTAAAGAGTTCAAAACGCCGATGTTTTATAGCCTGGTACGCCACCCTATTCAAACCGGTGTTGTGATTGCGATGTTTGCAACACCCGACATGACGATTGGTCGAGCCTTACTGGCGGTTGGGATGTTGGTGTACATAGGCATAGGTTTGTATTATGAAGAAAAAGACCTGATTGATTACTTTGGTGATACCTACAGGCAATACAAGAAACGAGTTCCTGCGTTGTTGCCGTTCAAGAAGGGTTGATTCTATTGGAGTTTTTTTGCGCTGGCCATGAGCATTGATGAACGATTAGCTGCATTGAACATTAGCTTGCCCGACGCCAGCAACCCGCAGGGAAGCTACTCAAATTGCGCCAGAACTGGCAATTTGTTGTTCGTTTCTGGCAAGGGCCCAGCTGCCGGGCTTGCCGTGCCACCGCAAGGCAAGCTGGGTAGAGAATTTTCTGTGCAGCAGGGTTATGAGTTTGCTCGCCTTGCCGGTCTGGATATTTTGGCCGCGTTGCAGCTGGAGCTTGGCAACCTTGATAGAGTTTCCAGAGTCGTCAAGTTGCAAGGCTTCCTTAACGCAACCGACACATTTGATCAACACCCCAAAGTACTGGATGGCTGTTCGGACTTAATGGTGGACGTATTCGGCGATAAGGGCCTTCACGCCCGGTCTGTATTTGGGGCAAACTCCGTTCGGTCTGATCTGCCGTTGGTGATCGACTCAATTTTTGAGATAAGCGAGTAAGCAACTCCTTATTGAAAGCCTTTCAGGAGATCGGCAGGCGATACGCACATCAGAGCTCGATTATTTTCTGCGAGGAAAGTCACTACAGTCAGGGGTGGCATAGATCAAATGAGTCTACACACTGGTTGCCCGCGCCTTCTCGAATTGCAACCGCTCGATAAACTGGTTTTCCAGCATTCTCTCGAGCACCCAATTGCGACGCTCCAAAGACGCTGCAGGTGATGCTGTCGGATTGTATTTTGATGGCGCTTTGGGCAGGCCGGCCAACATTGCTGCTTCAGCAAGCGTAAGTTCCGCCAGGGCTTTTTTGAAGTAAAACTGCGCGGCCGCGTCAATCCCATATGTGTTCTCACCAAAGTAAATCGAACTGAGGTAACGCTGTAGAATTTGCTCTTTGCTCAATCTACTCTCAATTTTTGCGGCCAACATAAACTGAGAGAGCTTTCTTGCGAGCGATCTATCACGCCCCAGAAGCGAGTGCTTCGCTAGCTGCATCGTAATAGTACTGGCGCCGCTGACTGGCTTTCCCGATTCGCCCATAAGCTTCATCGCCCTTAGAATGGCTGGGTAATCAATTCCATTGTGTGAGAAGAAGTTCTTGTCTTCAGCCGCTAATATTGCGTTAACAGAAACCAATGGTATGTCATCAAATTGCAGCAGATTTTGTCTGGGTTCTGAGTTGGTAAAAACCAGGGGCTGAACACTGGGCAGTTTGACGTAAAGCGCAGCGCAGTAAGCTAATAGAACGAGCAATATTACTACAGAAACAATCAGCGCAATTTTTAGAAACTGCATGAGTGAATCAAACAATTGGGGGAGAAACGGGGCCAAATAATTCATCGGTACTGCCTAGTGTGTGTCATTAATAATTATTTTCGCGCCGAAATTTGAAGACAATATGGCATATTAGTGATCAATTGTGGCAACCTATGAAATCCAGTTAGGAATGAAACGTTACTAAATGGCTACTTAGTAGCTTAACCCACTATGCAAACATTATTATTCGCAATGATGACAATGGTTGAACAGTGCGCCGCATGGAAAGCCTTGGGGTGCTTAATCAAATGAGTAAACATCACCAAGGAAGCTGCCTCTGCAAACGCGTAAAGTATGAAATTCGCGGTGAGCTTACCAGCATCAGTTTTTGCCACTGCTCAATGTGCAGAAAAATTTCTGGCGCTGCTTCAGCCGCGGTCGCCATCGCCGCACCAGACCACCTGTTCTGGATCCAAGGTGAGGAGTTGCTTAAAAAATTCCAGTTCGAGACTGGCTGGTCTTCAACTTTTTGCTTTAATTGCGGCTCACCTCTACCACAATGCCACAACACCGAACCAATGTGCTTCATACCCGCCGGTTCGCTGGACACCGACCCAGGTCCCGCTGTTATGGGCCACATTTTTGTTGGCTCTAAAGCAGCGTGGGATCAGATAGCAAGTGATGCGCCTCAGTTTGATAAGAATTATGTCTAAGTCTTGTGTACGGATAAAGACACGTCGTCCGTTCGTTCTTGCGAATACCCCTAAGCGGAGGTCTCAGACAATGCCACTAACCGGCGAATGTTATTGAGGTGAGATGTAGTATCAAAATGAGGTCGAACTAACCGAGGCCAGATCCTGCCATTGTTCTCGCT
Organism: Pseudomonadota bacterium; assembly: GCA_039111475.1. Taxonomy (GTDB): domain Bacteria; phylum Pseudomonadota; class Gammaproteobacteria; order Pseudomonadales; family JAUIET01; genus JAUIET01. The sequence continues at coordinate 142,678 of JBCCIP010000006.1, forward strand.
GCCGCAAAGTATTTGGTGCTTAAGCTTCGGCTTATGCGTTAGTCAAAGCAACTGATTTTAAGGGGCAGAAGGGTGAGCATATGTTGACTAGTTATGTTGGAAGACGCGGTGCTAATGTTCGCTTTTACCGCCAATGCGAATCAACCTTGTGCAGTGTGGTTGACGGTGAAATGCATGGTATTACGTCGGGATGTTTGAACGAAGATCAAGGCATTGAGCTGACATGCCATGTTTTTGTTGCTTCCAAGGCTGGCTGGGTATCGATTGCAAACGGCGTACCGCAGTTCACGAAGCACGCAACCTTTGACGCAGCAAATTCAGAAAGTGTACCCAAGATATAAACGCAGCTGGCGCGGCTCAAAAACTTTGAAGTGATTTTCTTCCACACCACCGGCTTGCTCACCAACCAATCGTGACGCGTAGAAATAGTCAATATCGTGATCGGTAGAGTCGAAAAGATTTAGTACGTCCAACTGTACTCGCCAGTGCTCGTTGGACCATCCTGTGGCTACGGCAGCGAAGGTAGAGCCGTCAGATTCTGCGCTGTTATCTTCAATAAGCGGGTAGCTGTCGAAGTGCCGAATGCGAACCGATCCGAACCACCCTTCAGGATACTCGGCGGTCAATGAGGCGCTGGCTACAAATGGAATAGCACCTGGTATGTTATCTCCTTCAGCCAGATCATCATCAAATTCAGAGTCTGTCCAAGCGAAATCAGCCTCTAATGACCACACATCATTGATAGCCCAATAGTTATTAAACTCAATGCCCTGGCGTTTACTAGGGCGGCTGGCTTCTGTGGTACCAGCATCACCCACAAACAACAATTCTGAATCCAACGCCAAATACCAAACGGCCAATGAGCTGTTCAAGCCAGGCAACCAGCTGGTTTTGAAGCCCAGCTCCATGCCTTCTGAGGCCACCAGTGGATCAACACCTTGCACGTCTTCGCCGCTTTGGGGGTCGACTGTTATGGTGGTACCGCGCGCGTCATTGGAGTGGAAGCCACGACCACCACTCAGGTAAACCTCACTGTTTTCAGACAATGTATAAATGAAGTTTATTTTCGGGCTTAGTATCGAATCAGTATCGCTGCCGGAATTTGCCGGGTTGTTGGAGCTAACGTCGAAGTCATAAATATCACCGCGTAAGCCTACGACAGTTCGCCAAGCATCACTCATTTGCCACTGCAGTTCATAGAATACCCCAAGGCTGGTTTCTTTTGCACTGCCTTCGCGAGTGTTATTAAGGCGTTGTCGCTGCTGAGTTTGATACAGGCCTATCTGGCGTATATCGTCGTGCCTAAGGTCTGCGCCTATTCTGTGCTGCCATTCGTGATCTTCCCCATTAAACCAATAGGTTTCGCCATTGGCGCCCCAAATCGTGCGGTCATCAAATTGTTCAAATTGATCACCCGTCAGCGGGTTATCTAACTGGTAGGTAAAGTTGGACCATAACTGCAGCTTATAGTCGATCACGTAGGCATTGAGCTCATAGGCACTGCCGTTGCTGCGCATGCTTTGAGTAGTTGCAGACAAACTCAGTCGACGAGAATTACCGCCTAGAGTCTGATCAAGAGAGCCTAACTCGCTGATGACACCTTGCTGGACCGCGCGCTCTGGTATTTGATCGGCAGAATCCCATTCATTGTCATAGGCCATTGCGGTTACTGACCAGCGCCGTTCAGTTTTGTCGGAGCTGAGCGAAACCAGGCCATTTATCTTTCTTACGTCTTCGTCAATGTCTTGCCATGGCCCTTGGTAGGTTTGAGCTTCCAATGCGCCGGACAGATGACCGAAACTGATATCTGCCCCCCCTATCGTTAGCAAACGCTGAAAACCATTTTCGCCCAAGCCCAGTTTGACCTGTTTTTCCTTCACTCGCTTAAAGGTGCGCATATGCGTGCCGCCCGCGGAGGAAAAGTCGCCTAATTCCGCATGGTAAGGACCTTTAACGAAACTCAGCGACTGGATTGTTTCTGGAATAAGAAAATTAATGTCAGTGTAACCCTGGCCATGCCCGTGGGTACGCATATTCACCGGCATGCCATTAATCCACGTGGCAAAATCTGTACCGTGATCGAGATTAAAACCGCGTATAAACATTTGATTGGATTTACCTGAGCCACTGTGCTGAGTAACAATCATGCCTGGCACCGCTTCAAGCACGTCACCAGGTCGCAGCAGTGGCCGCAATGCCAGATCTGACTGACCAACAACACCCTCAGACGCCGATCGCGCCTCGCCCACCAGCGAAATGTGTCGACCTTCTACGTTCACTTCCTCTAAAACTGGATCTTCATGTGCGAGCACCAAGCCCGACGAGAGCGAGACTGCGCCGATCAAAGCGATGTGAGTGACCATGTGCACGCGGCGAGAAACTTGACTTGAATACATAGTGATTACAGCAACAACAGACTTCTTTATTCCATTGTATGTTTTACCATTTCCGGCACCGTCTTTTAAGCGGCGGGCGGTTTTTCTTCTGCCACTTGTCTGATACCTAAGCGATTAACTCCTCGCAGCGATTCAAATGGCCAACATCGACCTAATGTCACGGTAAATCAAGTACCAGATTATTAGTTGCTCAGCACTTGGTTCGAATAAGATTAAGCCCAAATTGCAAGGCTTACCCGCCGCCGCTTTCTTGCAGTAGGTGCCGAAGTAACTCTACTCTTTTTCGGTTTGCTCCCATATCGCCAATACCGATGCGGGAGGAAGATCTGACGTGTACTACGTTTAATGTGGGGTAATACAGCAATTGAAGGTCGTCACGAAACCTCATTAAACGACTGACTACCATGACTTGAATAAAATTCTCGTGCTGTAATTGAACAAGCCAGTCTTTTTCCTTTTCAACGAAACGAACTAAATCCCGCCACTGCTGTTGGCTAGCTATCAGTGGCTCGATTGCCTGGCCACCCTGCCCTGACAGGCTGTTAACACAATTGGGAAGGCTTCCGCAAAGCGGCAATCCTGAGCCGCCGCTTTCGTATATTGGCGGGCTTACGCAAGCCGCACAGCACACTGTTATACCCAATACAAGCAATGCTCTTGAAAGCACGTGTAGAACTCCTTTTTGTACAGCGTGGTAAACCCTATCGCTCCACTCAACGTATAATATCGTGCATCACACACTTGAGAGCAGTCAATGACGGAAAGAATAGCACCCCCTACCCTACGAGCTCAGTTCGGCGAACTGTTTGCGGCAAAAGACATGCTGGGCATGCCCTTATCATTGGCTAAAGCCCATTTTAGCAGTCCAGAAATAGGCAATCGCTATCCGATCATTGTGTTGCCGGGCATAGGCGCTGCTGATGCGTCTACCGCCCCATTGCGTTATTTTTTAAAGCAAAATGGCTACCAAGTAGAAGGCTGGGGGCTGGGGCGCAACCTGGGTGGGCGCGGCATGATTGAGGATTTGAACGAGCTATCAGACAGCTGGGACGTAGACAGAACACGAGATCATAATGGCGAAGGCGAAGTACCCGCTCTGTGTGACCGCATGGTTGAGCGCGTCGAAACCAGAGTAGCGGAGCTGGGAAGCCCGGTGGTGCTGATTGGCTGGAGCCTGGGCGGCTATGTAGCTCGTGAGGTGGCTAGGGAATTGCCAAGAGCCGTGGCCGGTATCATCACTATGGGCTCGCCGGCATTCGGTGGCCCCAAGTTCACTTCAGCCGCACCCATTTTTAAGCGCAGAAACGTGGATCTCGATTGGATTGAGGCAGAAGTGGCCAGGCGCTACGGCAAGCCGATCGCGCAGCCGATTACGGCTATTTACAGCAAATCCGATGGTGTGGTCGCTTGGAAGGCTGCGATTGATAACTTGAGCCCCAATGTTAAACACATAGAAGTGAACGTTAGCCACATCGGATTGGGACTAAACTCGAACGTATGGAATATCGTATTGGACGAATTGGCAAGCGAAGCATTTTCTTAGCGTATTGACTAAGCGTCGAAAAACAATAACTCGCTACTCTCTAACTACTGATTCACTCACTGCGTTGGGCATCATTGTCTTCTTTGGCCGCAATCCAGTCCTCATGCGTCCCATTATTAATCTGATATATAATCAATTGCGGCAATAAATGGCTTCTGATTGGATGCGTTAATTGTATTGGGCTAAGGCTTACAGCCCACTTAGCGACGCACCCACCAGAGACGCAGGACGTTTGAATGACACACACTTTTCGGCTGGTAGCAGCCTTACCCAATCATTACGCGAGCATACTGGCGTTAAATGAACAAGCTGTGCCCCACGTAAACAGCATTGGCATCACGCAATTGAGCGACCTGGCGAATCAATCGTTTTACTTCAAAGTGGCACTGCTTGAGAATCAGGTCGTTGGTTTTCTGCTTTGCTTAAGTACCAGCGCCAATTACGACAGCTTAAATTATCAGTGGTTTTCACAACGATATACCGAATTCATTTACGTTGACCGCATTGTTGTATCGCCAGACCACGCAGGATTGGGTATTGGTAAGCAGTTGTACGAAAACCTGCAAGCCGACGCCGTACATCACGCGCCTATTATCGCCTGTGAAGTGAACCTTCAACCGGCGAATCCTGATTCTCTGGCCTTTCATCAAAAACAAGGTTTCTGCGAAGTTGGCCAGCAAGAAACCGAAGGAGGCCAAAAGGTAGTATGCTTGATGACCAAGTCCATAGGCACTTGGTAAATCCCTGGCATGCAGGAAGTAGTTTGTGGTAACACTGTCTAAAGAAAATTACGGATTTCAGGATAATTCCTATATAGCAGCAGGCGAGTTAGACGGTATTCGCAAGCTCGTGGACCGCTTTTACGAACTAATGAACGAATTGCCAGAGGCAAAAGTAATTCGTGACATGCACCCTGATGATCTTGCGGTATCCAGAGATAAGCTAACGCACTTCTTAAGCGGCTGGCTGGGTGGACCACGCACTTATCCACAAAAATATGGGCGTATCAGTATTCCCGAAGCGCATCAACATTTGGTCATTAATGAGCAAGAACGCGATGCCTGGTTACTGTGCATGACCCAGGCGGCTGATCAACAAGCCTATTCGCCATCATTTAAAAAATACTTGCTGGAACAACTTTCAGTTCCCGCTGAGCGGGTGCAGGAAACCAGTCGAAATGTGTAATAGGCAACAGTGAGCCAAACACCTGACAGAGCTTATTCTGGCAGCTGCCAATGCGGCGCTATTCAATATACTGTGAATGGCCAGCCATTGATGACGTATGCATGTCACTGCACCGACTGTCAAAAACGGACCGGCAGCGCATTTTCAATGGGTTGTGTTTACGCTATGACCTCGCTCTCGCTCACTGGCAAACTCTCAGAATGGACACGCACTTCCGACGACGGCAACGTCAATACACGGTATAGTTGTGCCAATTGTGCAAATGTTGTTTATGGCGTGAGTACTTTTTCACCCGAGCTCATCAAGCTGCAACCAGGCACAATGGAGTCTGCTCAATCCATTGCCGTTGATGCACACATCTGGTTACGCAGCGCTTTCAAATGGCTGGCTATTCCTGAAGAATCTTTAAAGTATGAAACGCAGCCGGAAAGTTTGATGGAAATATATCAAGCTGTAGTAGAAAGAAAACACCCGTAAGGTATGCCAATGACAACCGATTGGAAGCAGCGTCGAGAAGAGACGCAACTCAACATACTTCGTCGTTACGCAAAATTGTTAGGCAGTAGCGCCCGCTCTGACACCACTGAAATGGCGGACAGCGCGATGGAAAGACCAGCGTCTATCTATACAGACGCAGATCGCCTGGATCAGGAAATGGAGCATATTTTTCAAGGGCTGCCGATTGTGGCTGGCTTGTCAGTTGACGTTCCAAACGCTGGTGATCATATCGTGTTTGAAGAATGCGGCCCTTCTATTCTGGTCGTACGCAATTCGCAGGGATCCGTAAACGCATTTCTGAACATGTGCACACATCGCGGTGCGAAGCTAAAAGAGAGCTGCGGCGCGTCGAGAAGCCTGTGTTGTCCGTTTCATGCCTGGACTTTTGATTTAAACGGCAATCTCACGTCTGTGCCAGGCGAGGCAGGTTTTGAAGGCATGGATAAATCCAGCAAAGGCTTGGTGAAAGTGCCTTGCGCCGAATGGGGCGGATTGATTTTTGTGAAAGCCCGAGCCGGCGCTGAAGACATCGACATTGAGAGCTATTTGGGCAAGTTTGCACCTGAACTTCTGCAGATAGAAATTGATAAAGTGGTTCCCGTTAAGTCCACTGAAATGCTGGCCGACTGCAACTGGAAGTACGCGTTGGATACGTATGGAGAGGGTTATCACTTTGCCAGACTGCATGCGCAAACCGTGCATCAACTGAGCATTTCAAATGTGGCGGTGTTCGACCAGTTCGAATGTCATCATCGCATCACCTTCCCTACCCAGAGTTCCAGGGAATGGATAGGCAAACCCGAATCTGAGTGGCCCAAACAGTCTTTTGGTGCGGTGCACTTCCTGTTTCCAAACACCGTTCTCTTCTATGGGTCTTTATCTGAAGGCATGGTGTTGCTGCAAATCTTCCGGCTTTTTCCTGACGGCGACGTTGGCAAACTGCGCACCAAATTTGCTGTGTATGCCCCTTCGTTCATGCTGAAAGAAAATGGCAAGCTGGACGATGAAACATTCACTATGGTTGGAGAGATGGGTCTTGATGCAACGGCGCACGTTGTTCAAACAGAAGACTACTGGGTGGCTGCGAATGGTTGGTCATGTCTTAAGGATGCGCCGGCCGATTTTAACATTACCTATGGTGCCAATGAGCCGGCGTTGCAGGCGATGCACAAGAATATAGAAAAAGTACTGCAACTCTAGCAAGGAAAATCAGATGAGTAATGACAGCAGTATGGAACAAACTTGTTCGTGCCCGTGCGGACAAACCAGCTTTGGCGTGACGGCGACACCCAGTATGCGCTTTTTCTGCCATTGCACGATTTGTCAAAAACTCTATAAAAAAGCGTTTGCGGATGTCACGCTGCTGCAATGGGAACACGTTGACCTGGCCGACGAAAACGCGATCAGTTTTGATAAGTATCGATCTTTCCCGGCCATTAATCGCGGTACATGTCGAGAGTGCAATGCACCGGTTATGGCCTATGCGGGATCTGGCGATAAGCGATTAGCCTTTATTGCCGCAGAAAACTTTGAGAACAAAAGCGTCCTACCTGAGCCACAGCTGCATATTTTTTACGATACCCGGGCTGCGGCCGTTGACGATGAATTACCCAAGCACAAGGGCTATATTCGGAGCCAGCTGGCTGTGATGAAGTTGATGCGTAAGCAATCCTGATAGCGGATACCTAACAGCCCGCTAGATTACATAATGATCGCCTGATGCTCTTACGGTTATATCGCCAATAGACACTCCCCAGGGCTGGTCAATGGCGTAGATAATCGCATCGGCTATGGGTTCGGCATTCATAATTGCGCATTCAATGTCGTTGGTGTCCACCGCTTCGGCTTGAATTTGGCCTTCAGCGAACTGTTGAATCAGTCCGCCAAACTCCGCCATATTCTGTCCAACCGCGCCGAAGCAGGCCTCAGGATTTACCACGCCAGCAGCTAAGCCAGTAGTGAGTACGGCGGTTGGCTTAACAAGAGTTACTTTTATTTTGCCCCTGGCCTCAACGCGCACAGATTCCGAGAAGTAGTTAACAGCAGCCTTTGTCGCCCCGTACACGGCTGAACCAACAACTGGATGATTACCGTAAATTGACGACAGATTAACAACATGACCCCTGCCCTGTCGCATCATCTGGTCGTGCACAGCCACCGTGCCATTCACCACGCCTTTAAAATTTACATCGATGCATTGATGCCACGGCTGCAAAGCGTCTTTATGATCGCTGATAAACGCCAGTGGCATTACGCCGGCGTTGTTGATCATCACGTCAATAGATCCGTACGCCTCGACCGCCTTGCCAGCCAAGACATGCATATGCTCTTCGTTGATCACATCTGCCAATACCGCCTGTGCCTGACCGCCTTGTTCGCGGATGCCAGATGCCACAACGTCGGCCGCTTCCAGACTGATATCAGCGCAGGTCACATTAGCGCCCAGTGCCGCCGCTTTTTGACTAACGAGGCTGCCGAAGCCACCCCCGGCGCCCGTGATAATGACTGATTTATTGTGCAGATGTGTATTCACTGTGCATACCAACATAAGACTGAGCGGCCATCATGATGCCACTACCCAGGCTTTGTGGCTATATCACAGCCTTTTCCAGAAACGGCTTATTGCTCTTGATGCGCTGGTAACTGAATGGCGACAAATCCAGAGATCGGTACTCACCGTACACAATTAATTCCGAGATCCCTCGCCCAACGGCAGGTGACTGCTGAAACCCGTGTCCGGAAAATCCGTTTGCAAACAGAAAATTTCCGACTTCAGGATGTTGGCCGAGTATTGCGTTTTGATCAAATGTGTTGAACGCGTAGTGACCGGCCCACGAATGCACCAGCTTGATGGCTTCAAACTGCGGAATGCGGTGCGCAATGGTCGGCCATACCTTGTTTTCCCAAAGTTTATGATCTTGCTCAAAATCATCATAAGCTACGGCTTCATCAGCGTCTGGTGCACAACCAGCAAGATAATAGAGGCCATCAGAGCGAAAGTGGATTCCACTTGGATCAATAGTTAGAGGCAAGCTTTTGTCCAGCGGATGCTCAGCGTCAAATATAAACGTATATCGTTTTCTCGGCTCTACAGGCAGTTCGATGCCGGCCATATGTGCAGTCAATACAGCACGTGGACCGGACGCGTTTACAATAACACCGCACTCAATAGATTCACCGGTACTGAGAGTGACGCTACTCACGGCGGAGCCTGGCTTATTCAGTGCCATTCCAACCACCTCATTGCAGAGGTACTCAACACCTTGCTCTCTGGCTGAACGCTTCCACCAATCAAACACGGTGCCGCCGTCAAAATAGCCCTCATCTTCCGTGTTGTGGCTTCCTGCCATAATGTCATCCACTCGATAGAATGGGTATTCCCGCTTGATGTCATCAGCCGACATTATCCGTGTGCCGGCACCACAAGCAGACTGTATGCGTTGATTGTCGCGCAATACCTTTGCAAACGCTTTATTACTGGCCAAGTACATGTAACCGTAACTCTGCAGCGTTATGGGTGGCACTCTCGGATCATCGTCCATGTAGTGTTGAAAATTTTTAACAAAATCCGCAGCGAACTGCGACATCCTAACGTTAATCGCCTGGGAGAACTGTTGGCGCATACAGCTATTGGTGTGAGCTGTAGAGCTGAATTCATAGCTGGGGTCTTTTTCTAACACCAATACAGAGCCGTCGAAATCTGCATTATCAGCTAAAAACCAAGCCACCGAAGAACCCAGCATGGCGCCACCCACTATTACAACGTCGTACTGGCCTTTTTTCGGTTGTTCGAATACTGTGACATTAGTCACAGCAGTTCTCGCGCTAAGATCGCTGACGCTGAATGGCAAAGCATCCTAACACGCAAAGCCCAAACCAAGACTGTCCAATAGCTTAAGCCACAAACCGCGCTTACCGCCATTGCGGTCGGCGCGCTCTAACTCCAATTGAGTAATGCGCACGCCCAGCCAACGCACAGGCTCAGGCGCCCAAGGTATGGCTTTGCGGGTGATAAATTTCAGGCGAATGATGTCTGATGGTTGATATCCAAGCAACTCCAACGCCACGCGCGCACCAAACCGTGATGCACTGACGCCGTGACCGGTGTATCCAACCGACCAAGCAAGCCGGCCGTTATACGCAACTCCTGGCACCATACAAAATCGGGTGGAGGTAGCGATAATGCCGCCCCACTTATGACTGAACTTTAGCTCGCCCTCCAACTGAGGAAACAGTTCGAAAAATTCGCGGGCAAGCTGTTCGTGGCGCGCAGGTGCATCCATATATTTTGGGTCGATTCCTCGGTTAAAGTAATAACGCACGGCGCCACCTCCACCCCAGGTAATGCGCTTGTCTTCGGTTAGGCGAAAATAATGAAACATATTGTTGAAGTCGGCCAACGCATGGCGTGACTCAGGCAAACCCCAGCCGATCTTTTCAATTTGCGCGTCAGTCAACGGTTCTGTGGCGAGCTGATAGTCCCAGATTGGAATCACACTTCGATTCACTTTGCCTAACGGAGACGTGTAGGCATTCGTTGCTACAAGTACTTTATTGCTTCGAATCTCACCGCCGGGACACACTGCTAGCATTTTGTCTTTACCCAGCGGCTTCACGCTGTTCATTTCGGTGCCCTCATAGATTCGTACACCGAAGCGATTTAACAGTACGTCTTTCAAGCCCCAACAGACACGCGCTGGATCTACTACACCGTCCTGCCCTCCGCGATGCCAACACGCTGCAAAGAAAGATTCTGTCTTAACGTTTTTGCGAATAGCTTGCTTGTCGAACCAAACAACGTCTTCACCGTCATCTTTTAATTCCAGATATTCCTCATGCAGTCGACTTGCGGCCTCATCGTCCAGGGCCACTTCGGTTTCACCGACTTTTTCATACCTTGCGTCAATGTTGTAGCGTTCCAACGTTTCCAGAAGTTCGCGAATATTTTGCTCACCGGCCGCTTCCAGCTGCTCGGTTTCATCGGCAAAGCGCGCCTCAACATTCGACTCACCGTGTGCGATGCTGGTGCTCAGGAAACCGCCATTGCGTCCGGACGCGCCATCGGCAATAAAGGTTTTTTCTATCAACACGATATCGGCGTCGGGCTGACGCTCTTTCAACTGAATGGCCGCCCATAAGCCCGTAAAACCACCGCCAACAATCAGCAAATCGCAGGACTCATTGCTGGCAAGTGCGGGCAAAACCTCCGGGCGCAGTTCCGAGTCATGCCAGAGTGGCATCAATTTAGCGTCTTTTAAAGCGTCGAGGTGTTTGTTCATAATCGTTACGGTGTCACTGTACAGAATTGAATGACAGTCTCTTGACCGACACTCATTGCTAATTGTGTGCTGGATGGAATGAAACAGGTTTGCCCTGCGCTAACATGAGCTTCTCCTTCCCCAGTGGCAAGTGTTACAGCGCCACAGCGCACGCACAATAAGCAATGGTGATTTAGCGCTACCGCGTGTGCATTTAATGCAGAACTTTGCCATATCCCTGCGAAGAAACGGCCCTGTGTATCAGTATAACTGAGCGCTTCCGTGCAATTGCTTGAATCAAGACCGGGGAATAGAACGCTCTCACTACGGGCATTATTGCCGGGACTTAGTGGAATGATGATTGTCTGTTGTTTGGCCGCCGGATCTGGCACTGATTCATCAGGGTGTTCGGAAATCACATAGAACTTGCGCAAATACCCCTGCTGGTGCCATTGGCAATCGTAGCCCTTGGGCAGAACAAATGCGTCGCTAGCGGCGACAGCGGTGAATTCACCAGTCTGATTATCTTTGACCCGTACTTCACCCTCAAGCAGCAACATGAATTCATCGCAGGCGTAGGGGCCTGGTGCCTCAACCATGTCATCGGTGTCCCAAAGACCTATGTATAACCCCAGGGAATCGTCCTCGAAAAAGGCATGGCTGTGCTGGGTAGGCAATTCGGATACAAATATATCGGGATCCAGTTCATCAGGTTTGTCACCAAAGCCGGCTGGGCTGGGATCAAGCATGATAATTGGGCTGGATTGGCTTGCGTTTGACATAGGATTCGCCGTAAAAAAGGGTCGTATTACGCGCGGTAGATTGCACCGCTTTGCAGTATTGTGGATACTCCATCGAGCAATAGCAATCGTCTTGCAACGCTGTGTTATCGCAAAAGGAGATCATACTTGTCTGTTAAAGCCATCCAATTGTCTGGCCCTTGGTCACAATCGACTACCGACGCATTTTTAGATGGGTGCACGATGCCTTTGCGGCTGTCAACCATTGCCGGTGATGGCTTCCCTCGTGTGGCGTCTATGTGGTTTCGGTATGAGGCAGGGCAACTGCTGTGCGTTACTCATAAGAACTCCAAAGTGGCCAAAATTCTTCGGCAAAACAACCGGGTTGGCTTCGAGGTGTCGCCCAATGAGCCGCCGTATTATGGAGTTCGGGGGCAAGGACTTGTGTCTATTGAAAAACTCGGTGAGAGCTCTTTGCTTGAAGATCTTCTAGCCAGGTACTTAGGCGATACCACTTCTTCCTTTGCGCAATGGCTTTTGGGCCGCAAAGAGGAAGAACTGATTCTAAGTATTTCACCTCAACGTCTGTACACCTGGGATTACCGCGAGCGAATGCCGTAGGTGCCCCTATAGGTTCGGAGAAAAAATCATGACGGTATCTCACGTGGACATGGATCAAGCTGAAATTGACACGCTGGTCAATGAACCACGATTTGGCATGTTTGCGACCAATAGACGTGACGGTCCGCCGCAGATGTCCCCGGTATGGTATCTGTACCAGGACAGCTGCATTTATATCAGTGTGTTTGAGAAAAGCGCGAAGTGCAGGAATTTAGTGCGCGACCCTAGAGCGACTTTATGCGTCAGTGGCGACAGCCCCGATGCCCGCGCAGTTATATTCAGCGGACCGGTAGAACTGCATTCAGACAGAGACGCTGAACCGTGGATCAAAGACATAGCGTGGAAAATCGTGCGTCGCTACTACAATAGCGACGCAGAAACGCAAGAATACTTGGATTCAGAAGGTGATACCGGTAGTAGCACAATGGTTCTGTTGAAGCCTGATCGCGTATTGGCGCATAACTACAACTAATCCTGCAACCAAGGTGTGAGACTTATGCAAAATCAAACAGGTGGCTGCATGTGCGGTGCGGTACGCTATGAATTGCTCAGGGATGATCCGTGGATTGTGTATTGTCATTGTGATGCCTGCCGAAAACACACCGGCGCTCCCGTCACCGTGCTGGTCACCGTCACTCCGGAAGATGTTCGCTGGACGGCAGGCGAGCGAGCGCGATACGAATCATCTCCTGAACGTTTTCGAGGGTACTGCCGTGATTGCGGTGCATCACTTACCTGGGAAGCAAGTTCAAACGGCTCTTGGATGGCGATTCACATAAGCAGTTTTGATCATCCGGAATTGCTGCCACCCACAGAGCATGTGTTTTTGAAAGATGCCTTGCCCTGGCACAATCACGAAGATGGATTAACCAAGTATCATGGCTCGAAACACATTTTAAATTCCTAGCTGCGTCGCTCTGGAGAAAACCGCCACTTATGGAATTCCAGCCCAATCACAAAGGATCTTGCCACTGCGGCGCGGTACAATTTCAGCTGCACATTCCCAATGGCATAGCGGATATATGGCGCTGCAGCTGCAGCATGTGTCGAATGCGCGGTGCCGTATCAGGTGCTGTACCACTGAATGACGTATCCATTACCGATGGCGAAGAACACCTCAGCGTTTACCAGTTCAAAACGCACACCGCCAAGCACTATTTTTGCTCGATCTGTGGCATCTACACTCATCATCAAATGCGCTCTGAGCCAGATCACTTTGGCGTTAACCTGGCCTGTCTAGAAGGCGTCAATCCTCTGGAACTGGAATCAGTACCCGTATTTGATGGTATCAACCACCCTAAAGATGCACATGAAGCTCTACAAAGACCACAACTCGACGCAGTCAGGCGTTTACTAATAAGCAATGACCTTCCCGATAGCGACCTCACCGAAGCAAGCATGGCGCATTTCCTATGCCATGGCAGTGCAGCCGCTCCAGAAGGGGTTATTGGGCTGGAATTATATGGCGAAGACGCGCTACTGCGCTCTTTAGTGGTTATGGAAGAAGCCAGACAAACAGGTTGTGGCACAATTCTGGTTAATGCGATCGAACGCCTTGCGATAGAATTAGGCGTGCGCAATCTATACCTCTTAACCACTACAGCAGAACACTACTTCGCTCGCAGGGGTTATAAGTCTATTGAACGAACAGAAGTGTCAGACAGCATTCGCGCCAGTAGCGAATTTTCCAGCCTGTGCCCAGACAGTGCCGCAGTAATGCGGAAATCACTGAGCTAAACACCGCATGAAATTAATTGCTGTTCTGCTCATTGTTCTACTGTCGGCGTGCGCCACAACAGACGCTCAACAAGGTGAGCTGCAAATCAAGCCGCTCACTGACGATGTGTACCTGCACACCTCCTACAAATGGCTGGAAGGCATTGGCTACTACCCCTCTAACGGACTGATTTTGGTTGATAACGGTAACGCCTTCATCATCGATACGCCTTGGCTGGAAGAAGACACTGTGCGCCTTGTAGAGTGGCTTAAAAACGCAGGTTTGACACTGAAAGGCAGTATTTCTACGCATTTTCATGATGACAGAAGTTCAGGGATTTCTTATCTGAATGAATTGGGCGTAGATACCTATGCGTCTACACAAACCAATGAATTGCTAGCGTCGACAGGGTCGGCCACAGCGACTATGGAATTCTCCACCACGCCTCACATGCTGGGCGACACGCAGCTTGAGGCGTATTACCCAGGTGCAGGTCACAGCAAAGACAACATTGTAGTGTGGCTACCACAATCACGTGTTCTATTCGGCGGATGCCTGGTAAGAAGCCTTAACACCCAAAGCATGGGTAACACGGCAGACGGTTCTGTGCCTGACTGGGCGCAGTCAGTACTGCGCGCAAAAGAAAGGTATTTTGCCGCGCGGCACGTTGTGCCTGGACATGGCGCAGTGGGTGGCCAAGAACTTCTTGATCACACTATTCGCCTGGCGAAAGCGCGAGCGCTTGTTGATCAGCAAGCCGCTACATCAAGGAAGTAACCACTCCCCACAATGCGCCCAGCACAACCACTATGCTGGCGAGAAAGCCTATGCCCATGCCAATGCCGCGTGATGCCGGGTCAGCGACGTACTTCGCGGAATACACAAAGCGGCCAATAATAAACACCAAACCAGCGCCTGCCGCCACCATAGGATTCGCGTACATGCCACACAGCCACATGCCAGGTAAAAAGATCATCAGTTGTTCAAGCGTGTTTTGATGAACGCGATAAGTGCGCTCAAATACTTCATTGCCTGTAACCGCAGGCGCATCAATTTCATACTTAACCCGTGCTGCGCCCACTCGGCCCATTAAGTAAAACAATTGCAGCAAAATGAGAATACTAACCAGTGCCACGTATTCCATGAGAGTTCCTGTTCTTGTTGATTGGTTGGTGATGGTAATGGATTACGGTCTTTTCTGGAATGCTTGATTTAGAAAAACCATTTTTCCTGCTGTCATGTAGCATGCTGTTCACGGTTTACCGCCTGCAACTCATGTTGAAAATGTAGAGCTTTCTCACTATGGGCAAGTCAGATCTCTAGATCATGAGCTTTCTCATATTGCGGCGCCCGTAGACTAGATTCACTAGTGCCCGTGTGCAAATGATGGCAGTGAACATTGACGTTAGTATGCCTATGGCCAAGGTGACGGCAAACCCTTTCACTGGCCCAGTCCCGACCGAATACAGGATGAGCGCAACTAGAAAAGTTGTCAGGTTTGCATCCAAAATAGTAGTAAGAGCACGATCATAGCCTGCGGCGATAGCCGCCTGCGGCCGACGCCCGTTATTACGCTCCTCTTTTATTCGCTCAAAGATCAGTACGTTTGCGTCCACAGCCATACCAACTGTCAGTACTATGCCGGCAATTCCAGGTAGGGTTAGTGTTGCAGACAGTAAAGACATAGCAGCTATTAATAGCATTAAATTCAAGCAAAGCGCAATGTTCGCTATTACACCAAAGCCGCGGTAGTAAAGAAGCATGAATACCATCACTAGCAGCAAACCAAGCTGCACGGACCAAAGCCCGGCACGTATGTTATCCTCACCCAGTGAAGGACCAACTGTGCGCTCTTCAACATATTCTATCGGTGCAGCAAGAGATCCTGCGCGCAGCAACAGCGCCAGTTCACTGGCCTGCGCGGCATCATCCAAGCCAGTGATCTGAAATCTCGTGTGAAGAGGCTCTTGAACGGTGGCGAGGCTAATAATGGTGCGATCATAGTATGCTCTTTCATCGAGTACGATGAAGTCTGAATCATAGGTTGTCTGTATTTTCCTTTCTACCAACAAAACCCCTAGGCCTCGGCCAACATTCTTCCTTGTCG
>JBCCIP010000007.1:0-143916 GCA_039111475.1 Pseudomonadota bacterium
AGGTCGCGAAGAAGAATCGGTGCGCGTTAGCGCATTAGCTCTCAACAATATAATTCCCTGTTCACACTTCGTAGGAGGTACGTTCGTACCACTGTGCACATTAAGACTCGAACCGGGTTGGATTCTGTCTATTTGTTGTTAGCCAATGCACTTTTCGTCGCTCAGAGTCCACTTAGCATATGAGAACCCGCAGCTGGCCTCTCTTGCATGGGCCTTGCACAGGACAGTGCCTGTCCCTTTAGTTGTTCCCTTAGTTGTTGTTGTTCGTGCCTGTCCCTTTAGGTGTTCCCTTAGCCTATGAGAACCCGCAGCTGGCCTCTCTTGCATGGGCCTTGCACAGGACAGTGCCTGTCCCTTTAGGTGGCTTCTCTTTAGGTGTTCCTTTTTGATGACTATCAGCACCCAAGCTGCAAAAATGCATGGCCTTAGCCTTGCCTTAGCCTTAGCCGGTTTCAACCTGAAGGTGATGAGTCATTTCAAATTTGGGTGGATCAGGCGGAATACGAATCCGCGTTCGCCTGGCTTCTGAAATTGCGATCCACCAAAGGTGTTAGCATCGAGCACGCTTACATTAACGCAGGTGCTGCACCGGGAAATGTGGTGTTAAGATTAACCTGATCAAAGGCTAGAATTGTTCGTATCAGGCGAGCAAGCTGAGCATCAAACCTGTGCTTAGGGTGAGCGCAATTGCTCCAACAAGCCCAGCAATTGCTCAGCACTTTCCCGCCGCTTCTCAAACGGCAACATCAACATCGAATGCGCGGCGCCCGTGACTAAATCAAATGCAAGCCGTGTGATAAACGCAGCGTCGGTATCACGCCGAACTTCGCCATTTTTTTGCAGCGTGCTGATCAATGATTCCATCATATTGCGAAACTGTTGCAGCTTTTCGTGCTGAGCGTCACGCAAGCGTTGCTCAGTGAAGGCATAGGTGTACAGATTGAATCGTACTTTCCATTCCAGGTCTGACTCGGGTGTCACCGGCAAGCCTTCAAGAATAATCGGCACAAATGTCTCCAACGACGCATCACGGCGGCTGATGGCTTCTTGAATACGCCAGTCAATACGCTGGTCAGCCCAGTCGAAAGCGGCCAACACTATTTCTTGCTTATTGGCAAAGTAATGCGACAAAACGCCTATAGAACAGCCCATTGCCTTGGCCAAATTGCGGGTGGTGAGGTTCTCAAGCCCTTGTTCTGCAATGAGTTTTGCCGCTACTGCCGCTACTTCTTCGCGGCGGCTATCATGATCTACTTTGCGCATGGTTTGCTTAGCGTGATGCCGACTTATTCGTTGTTAGTGCTGACAGTATAGGGAATTTTTCAAAACATATCGAACGTTTGATATGTATGCTGTTTTTGGCTATCCTTCAAGAATCAGAAATTCCATCTAACCACCGCGAGATCGCTATGACAGCCACCACTGCCGACTACAAGCAGGTGCCCACCAATAAGAATCTGGACCACATACCTGGCAGCTTCGGTTTGCCACTGGTTGGCCAAACCTTCAACCTGTTGAAAGATTTTGATGGCACTATCGATAAGCAGGTGCAGCAGTATGGTCCGGTCTGCCAGTTTCGCCTGACCGGATTCAAAGGTGTGTTGGTGCTTGGGCCCGATATTTACCAACACATACTGTTGGACAAAGAGCGTAACTTTTCAGCCGAAATGGGTTACGCCGATTCGCTGGGTTTGTTTTACCGGGGAGCATTGCTGTTACGCGACTTTGATGAGCATCGATTTCAACGCCGCATGATGCAGACCGCGTTTAAGAACAACGCCATGCGCAGTTATATGAGCGATATGGCGCCGTTGTTTGATAGCGCTTTCGAGCAGTGGGAGAAAGATCCTGATTTCCATTTTGTGCCAGGCATCAAACAAAACCTGCTGGACATCGCCGCGAAGATTTTTGTTGGCTTGTCAGATATGAATGAAGACGCGAAAAAGCTCAATGGCGCGTTTCACGATATTTCCGAAGGCATGATGGCGATTGTCAAAAAAGAATTTCCGTTTGGTAAATTCAAGCAAGGCAAACGTGGGCAGCGTTTTCTTTATTCCTTCTTTGCTAATCTGATTGATGAGCGCCGCTCTGGCGATGGCACCGATATGTTCAGCCATTTCACTCGCGAGCGAAACGAAGACGGCGAGTATTTCAGTGACGAAGACATTATTCGCCACATGACGTTTCTGTTATTTGCCGCGCACGATACAACTACCAGCACCTTAAGCCACATCATGTACTACCTGGGTAAAGACCAGGTGTTACAACAACGTATTCGTGATGAGGTAAGCGCGCTGAATAAACCGGTCATAGATTACGAAGACCTGGAGAAACTTGAATTGTGCGATGCCGCCGTGAAGGAAGCCTTGCGCTTACACCCATCAGTGCAATTGCAGCAACGCCGAACCATTCGTGATTGTGAGTTGGGAGGATACGACATTCCCGCTAACACAATTGTGTTCCTCGCTCAGTCTTATCACCATCGCTCTGCTGAGGTGTGGAGCGACCCACACAGTTACGATATAGACCGCTGGATGGCGCCGCGCAATGAGCACAAGCGCCATAGCTTTGGCTTTGTTGGCTTTGGTGGTGGCGCGCATAAGTGCATAGGTATGCATTTCGCGCTAATGAACAGCAAGATGTTCCTGCACCAGTTTCTAAGCCGTTATCGTGTTACGTTATCGCCAAAAGCAAAGCACACGTTTCAGACGATACCGCTGCCAAAACCGGCAGATGGCTTGCCGTTGATCATTGACAAGCTGTAGCGTTGATCAAAGCTCGACCGACACCCTCGCGCTATAGACATTGAGCACGGCAAGCGGCACACTGATACGGTTTTACCAATCTATCAGGAGTTGAGATGTTCAGTCATATTATGATCGGTGTTGACGATGTTGAAGCCGGCAAAGCGTTTTACGACACACTGCTTGCCACTATGGGTCATGCACCCGGCAGCATAGACGACAAAGGTCGCTGCTTTTATTTCACACCAGGCGGTATCTTTGCCTTAACCAAGCCAATTAATGGCGAAGCGTGCAGCCATGGCAATGGCACCACCATCGGTTTTGCGGCCGAAAACCCGGAAGTTGCCGACGCCTGGCACGCAGCCGGTGTGGCAAACGGCGGTGTGACGGATGAAGATCCGCCCGGCGTTAGGGAAAGCGGCTTAGGCAAACTGTACCTGGCCTATGTGCGCGACCCATGGGGCAACAAGCTCTGTGCATTGCACCAGATGGGTTAATACTGTTGATGACCCAGAATACCGCGATATGAACAAGCTAGACACGGGTGATACCTATCCTTCGATGTCTGTCGACCTGGTCAACGGTGGCTCAGTCACTCTGCCAGACGGCTTATCATCTACATATCAAATCATTCTGTTCTATCGCGGCCACTGGTGACCTTTCTGTCGCCAACAGTTAGTTGGCTATGAGGAACGCAAGGCCGATCTTGACGCGCTGGACGTGGCCGTTTTTGCAGCCAGTGTTGATACCGGTGAAGACGCGCAAGTTGTGCAAAACGACGTGGGCTTTAATATTGGTCAGGGTGTGAGCAAAGACATCGCTGACGCGCTCGGTGCATGGTGGGACCCTAAGCGTAATATTATTCAGCCGTCAGAGTTTATTGTTGGGCCCGGGAATAAAATCATTCACGCAAGCTACAGCTCTGGTCCTATCGCAAGAACCCTGGCGCACGATGCCATTGGCTTACTTGGCTACATTGCCCATCGAAAGAAGTAAGACGCGTGAGTGTAACCCGGCAGCTTACCGCTTACCTAAGCGAGATTGTAGGTAAGCCTCTCTGGCAGCGACGCATTCAGGGTCCATCAATGAGGCCAGCAAGCCATCGGCGTCCGCCCAGCTTCGCATAACGCCCAACGACTGCTCAGTTACTGCGTTAGTGTGTCGCTTGGTGGCAAGCGTAGGGCCTCTTGGTTTTGAAGCCACCATCAGAGCTAACTCTTCAACCGCTTTAGCAAGATCGACTGGTGCCACCACACGATTTAGAAAACCGGCATTCGCGGCCTCAGCAGCACTGAATTCGCGGCAGGTAATAACCAGCTCTTTTGTCAGTGCCGGCCCAATTTCACGCACCAGTCTTGGAATACCACCCCACGCCAGCGGAATGCCCAAATCCACTTCAGGAATAGAAAACCGCGCATCATCGGCCGCTATTCTCAGGTCACACGCCGCGGCTAGCACCAAACCGCCGCCAACACACCAGCCGTGCACGCCGGCAACCGTAATGGCGTTCATTGCTTCAAGAGCGTCCGCCATTATTCGGCCAGCATCAGCGGCATTGCGCGCATTGGTCTCACCCGGTTGAGGAAACCCTTCCAGATCAGCCCCAGCAGAAAACGCGCGCCCATTGCCCGTGACAATAACCGCACGAACCGATGGTTGCTGATTAAACCACTCGGCTGCTTCAGCAAGCTCATTGAGTAACTGCAAAGACAATGCATTCAATCGTTGAGGACGGTTCAGCGTCAGCCGACCTATTGTGTCTTCAACCGAGGTCTCAAGAGTTTCAAACATACGTAAGGGCACCTCTATTAGTCCAAAAGTGACTTGAGTGTTCGTGATCAAACCACTTTATCATCATTGATGCATCTATCAAGGTGATACCAACGCGAGCCTATAATCGCGTATAGTCATACCATGCGCTCTCAACTGCTCATAAGCTCGTTTCTTTTGTTGCTGTTTTCCACAGCACTGCCTGCGGTCGAACTGCAATTGCTTTGGTCTGTTAAAGCCCAATTTGAAATGCCGGAATCAGCGGTTATCGATGCGCAGCGCCAATACGTTTACGTTTCAAATGTCAACGAATACGCACTCGATAACAATGGCTATGTGTCCAGAGTGTCGCTGGATGGCAAGCACGTTGATAAGCGCTGGGTCACCGGGCTTAACAGCCCAACCGGCATGGCAATCTATAACAATTCCTTGTTTGTTGCCGACGTGGATGCATTGGTGTGCATTGATCTCGAGCTTGGTGAAATAAGCCATCGCTTCGCAGCACCTGACGCGACTGACTTTCCTGTGCTCAATGATGTGGCTATTTCTAAAACAGGAATTGTGTTTGTCAGCGGCAGTCGAAGCCAAAGCGTCTATCGACTGGATAACAAGGTGTTGTCACTATGGCTTCACGACAAGGAACGACTCAGCAATGCCAATGGCTTACTGGTGGATGGCAAGCGGCTATTGCATGGTGGCACGCATTGGAGTGCATTCGACCTGGCCAGTAAACAACGTGTGTCCTTTCCAACTATCACACCGCTGCTCAAAGAATTCGACGGCATTACCCGGCTAACGCAGGACCAGTTTCTAGTAACGCTGGTTGATGATGCAAAGCTCTGGACAGTGAAAGGAGACGGCTCCGCCTCGGCCGTATCAAATGAGCAATGGAATGGCATTGATCTGCATTATCACGCGCCAAGCGGCTTGCTGGCGATGCCGCAGGTCGGCGGGCATCTTTCCGTGTTTAAGGTGTTAGGCGTCAACTAGCCGCCATTAAAGCAGAATTGTTCTTACTCTACAGAATACGCTGAAGCCAGGCCAAGCTCCCGCAACAGTTGCTCCGTTTCAAACAGCGGCAAACCCACAACACCACTATAACTGCCGCTAATGCGCTCAATAAACGCCGCTGCTTTGCCTTGTATTGCGTAAGACCCGGCCTTATCGACTGGTTCGCCTGTACACCAATAACTTGAAATTTCTTCATCAGACAGCGGTTTGAACATGACTACGGTGGTACTTAAACGAGCGACTACTTGGTTGTTGTAATCAACAGCGACCGCACTCATCACCTTGTGTTCTCGTCCTGATAGTCTGCGCAACATCTGACATGCGTGTTTTTCATCGTCAGGTTTTCCCAAACAATCTTCATCAAGTACTACGCTGGTGTCCGCTGATAGAACAGCCAGCGGTTTCGAGGCGGTTGTTCTGCCTGCGGCGGCTTTCTCTATTGCCATGCGAACAACATATTGCTGGGGTGTTTCATTGCCACGCTTAGTCTCATCAATGTCCACCGCTAATTGCTCAAACTGAACGCCAATCTGGCGCAGCAACTCCTGCCGTCTGGGGGACTTGGAGGCAAGGTAGATCATATTGAGATGGTTCGCTCAGGCGGTTAACAGCAAAATGAAAAAGCTGTAGATGGAGAACGCAATGGTTAGCGACGAAAAGCGTTTTGGAAACGCTATGACTAACGCCATCAGCAACACGCCTATGGCGGGAATAATCAGTGATGGCAACAAGGGATTACTCAACATTCCAAGATTCACCAGTGGACCGATCAGCAAATACACCAGCATAGACGCTGCTGAAAAGCGACCCAGACCCTGGCTATGCGCTAACAAATCCAGCTTGCCATTTTCAGGCATTGGCAATGCTATTTCCGCTGCGCCATAGATACAGACCGATGCGAAAATCAACGTCATAAACTGCGGGAAGGTCCACGCTTCCAAGCCACGAAGATCCCAGCCTACCCACCACAGTTGCAGCGCATAGACTAAGATGTTGACACTCCATAGTACCGAGGCCCAGTGAAATTCAACGCGTTCATGAACGCGAATCAACATGGCCACGCTGTTCAGTAAGCGGGTAATGGCCAATCCCAAAATGATGGAGACGGCAACAAAAATATATTCGTGTTGAGTCAATGCTTCTTCTTGATTTGTTTTTAGGCGCTATGTGGGCAGATCGGTCCAAACTGCAAACTCATTCCCACTGGGTTCAATAAAATGAAAACGCCGCCCACCGGGAAACTCAAAAATGGACTGACTGATCTCACCACCGGCTTTTTCCACGCGCGCCTGCGTTCCATCAATATCATTACTGTAGAAAACCATTAGCGCGGCACCCTGATCGGCGCGAGAACACAGATCGGCACGATAAAAGCCGCCATCAAGCCCGGCGTTAGAAAAAGCGGTGTAGTCTGGACCGTAGTCTTCAAATTCCCAGCCGAACGCCGCACGAAAAAATACTTTGCTTGCTTCCATGTCTCGGGCGGCAAACTCAAGGTAATTCAGCTTTTCATGTTCGTGCATGATTGCGCCACTTATTAGCTACTCATTAGCACACGACCCGTATCTGTGTCGTAAGCGACCACTTCGGCCGCTTGAATATCCGCATTGGCCATGAGCGCAGAGAATTCCGCATCAGGTACCGCAATATGGGCTTGCAATTGCTCTTCGCTTTCCCATTTTTCAACAAGGCGAATCAAGGTAGGGTCTGCAAAGTCTTGCGAAAACGCGTAGTCAATATGACCCGCGTCTTTGGCGCTGCGTTCTGCGCGCGCGATCAGCCCGTTGCGTGCTGCGGCAACTTGATCTTCTGAACTGAGTTTGATGGTACCTGTAATAACAATCATGCTGTGCTTCCTGGTTTGTTGGTTGTGTCCTATTGGATATTGCGTTGCAAAAACGCCAGCAAAGGCGCTATCACCTGATTATTTGCCTCAAGTTCGCCAGTCACTATATCAACATGCGAATAGCCTTCCGAAACAAATACTTCATAGCCCCCAGCAACATCACCGTAGGTGGGAAATGCGAGGCTAGGCTGCGACGCGTCCACTATGCGTGGTGTTGTTCCGTCACAACTGGGGGCGGTACACGGTGCAATCGCACTGGCGAATCCAAAAAAGTCGCCGGGCACAGGCGTTAGCCCATTGCTACCACCGAACGCGATGATTGGAATGTCTATGTTTTGTGCCTGAGTTCTGTTATCTATATCGCTGCGCCCTCTACCCATCGGCGCTGGCGCAGAAAGTGCTGTGGTGTCCAAACCCAGGCCTGAGGTAATGCTTAAGCCGGACGAAGGATAATACCAATCGAAAAAATTAGTATCCCCTCGATAAGTTGAACTGATCAGCTGACCTTCAAAATCCGTGGGCTCAACTTCCACACCCCATAAACGGCCTTCGCGCGGTTCAGTGGGTGCTGGGCCATTGTCGGTAAAGACATCCATGGGTAACTCTTCGTCACGATTCAACCAGGTCAGTGCGCCATCAACCTCTGGACCGGGTGCGCCAATAGATGTGGCCAGAAAAGGGGCGGCCGCGGCGCCCAGGCCATCGTCATCCAGGTATTGCCCATACAAGGCAATGGATGAGCCTATGCCACCGCCTAGCAGAATACGGACTGGAAGGAGCGCGGGTACTTGTGCCAGAGCGTTGTTACCCGCAATTTCATTTTGATCCTCCAGCAAAATAGAGACACCCGTGTCACCATTAAGATCGCCATCCAGTGCAACAAGCTCACCTGCGGCAAACGTCTCGGTGTTAATCAAACCCGTCGCAAATGAAGAGCGTGGTTCAGTACACGAGGTATTGGTAAAGGCGGCACAATCCATTGCCTCTGTAGCCACTGCGCAGGCGGTCATTCCGTCAATACAGCGCGCCGCGTTATCTCTGACTGCGCCAAACAATCCGCCGTCGAATCGCGCTTCTATTCTGTTCAAAGTGTCGTCAGTCACGGTGTCGCCCAGTGAGCCGCCGCCCCCTTCAAACAACACCAGGCCTCTAAGCTTGTTAAAACCTGCTTCAACCGTATTGGTATCAAGATCAAAATCCGTGGCCGCGTAACGCGCCATAAAGCCAGTACCCGCCGAATGGCCACCTAAGAATACGTTTTGATTTCTCGCAATTCCACGCGCTTGTTCCACCACGGCATCAATGTCTTGCGAGTGGCTTAGCGCGCTCCAGTTCGCCATAAACGCAAGGTCGCTACTGTTATAGGAAATTAACCGACGATTAGGGCCGGCAACAAGGCGCGCATCCATTTCAAGACCCAGCTCTGCGCCGAACAGGAAATCCAGGCCGAGGCTGGCGTCTGCCTCGGCCTCTGCTAATTCCAGGCCCGCCCTGTCTTCCAATCGTTCAGAGCGACGATCAAAAGCCCAAAGCTCCAGTATCAGCTCCTGTTCGTCACGCGCCAAACGCATCAGTTGCTCAGCCATGCGAGCAAAGTTAGCGGCACCGCCTTGAAAACCAGGTATCGTGATCAGTATGGCATCAGGTTGCGTGTCTGCAGCGTTCGATAGAAAGTAACGCGTATAGGTAGCAACATTCAGATTGGGGCCTGTATCTCCAAATTGCGCTAGCAGTTTTGGGTTGCTAACCGACACACCGTCTGTTCCAGGTGTGTTCGCCGGCCTGGCATTGCTGGCAATGGTTTCTGTCGCTTGCTGCAGTGTTACTGGCGGTTCCGGCACTGGGGCAACGAATGGCGCGAACTGAGTGTTATTTCCATTGTTGCAAGCGCACAGTGCAACTACCGAGACGAATAGCAAAAACCATTTTTTCATAAGTACCGTGTTCTCGCGTCCGATTGATTATTAGTCCAGAATTCTCAGCGGTAGTTCATCGGGATGCTCAAGTATCATCATCGGTGATTCGCGCTGCAACTCATCGAAATCACCAAAGCCCCACAATACACCTATGGCACTGAGCCGATTATCTCGTGCGCCAATCATATCAGCGTATCGATCGCCTACCATTATCGATTCACCATTTATAATGCCGCGCTCAAGCAGGCCGGCCAGCTGTTGCGTTTTACTAATACCGATGTCGCCTCCGCTAACGTGCTGGAACAGATGCGTTAAGCCAAACAGTTCTAAAATGCGGTGCGCAAAATCAACGCGCTTGGAGGTGCAGATTGCCAGCGGAAAATGCGGCACTAAGGCTTCCAAACTGTCGACCATGCCTTTGTACAATACGTTCTCTGAATAACCAACCTCGGTATAGCGCTCTCGATATTTTTCCACAAGCGCTACGATTAACTGCTGGTCTTGTGCGCCTGTAAGCTCTCTAAAAGACTGATCCAAGGGCGGCCCTATACAAGGTGTCAGTTCTGACTCAGCCCGTTTTTCGAAACCGAAAGCATCAAGTGCGAAGTTGAGTGAGCGAACTATGCCGTCTTTGGGGTTGCTTATCGTGCCATCCAGATCAAATACAATGAGCTTTTCAGGCATGCCTGCGTTCTCTCCGAAGCGATCAATCGTTCTTCAGCATTTGCTTGCCAAAATTTTCACCATTGAACAAGCGCATAAGAGTTGCCGGTATATTTTCAAAGCCCGACTGCACATCTTCACGGTGTATGATCTTTCCATCGTGCAACCATTGGCGCATTCTGGCGCGGGCCTGTGGGAAGTGCTGAGCGTAATCAACCACAATAAAACCCTCCATGGTGGCGCGTCTGAACACCAGGTTGAAATAATTTTCCGGGCCTTCCGGACGGCTACCACGTTCATAGCGCGAGATACCGCCACACAGCACTACGCGCGCATTCATTGCAATGTGCGCCAGCGCTGAGTTTAGAATAGCGCCACCTACGTTGTCGTAATACACATTGATGGTGCCGCCGCACAACTCATTGAGCCTGTCGTCAACTGAATCGGATTTATAATCAATGGCGTCATCATAGCCCAGTTCATCTATCAACCATTGGCACTTGTCATTGCCACCGGCAATACCGATTGTGCGACAGCCTGCTATTTTCGCAATCTGCCCAACGGCGGAACCGGTTGCCCCAGCCGCACCGCTGACCACTACAGTATCACCCGGTTGCGGCTTGCCCAACTTCAACAAGCCAAAATACGCGGTCATCCCGGTTGTACCCAACACACCCAAATTAGCAGTCAGGAATTCATCGTCCACTAGCTTGTTCACGGTACTTGCATCCGCTGCGGCATAGTCTTGCCAGCCAAACAAGCCAGACACTAAATCGCCGGCTTTGTATTTACCCGACCGCGATTCAATAACTTCGGCGATGGCACTGCCGCGCATTACGTCGCCGATATGTGTAGGCGGCATGTAGTCACTGATGTTTTCCATCCAGCCTTTCTGCGCTGGATCAAAACCGAAATAACGTGTTTTCACCAATAGCTGGCCATCAACAGGCACCGGAATGTCTGCGTCGTTGCGTTTGAAGTCGCTTGCTTGCAGTGCTCGGCCTAGTGGGCGTTCCTGAATCAGCCATTGTCGGTTTGTTGTCATAGTGCGTTGCTCGAGTTGGTGTGAGAAGAGTGTACCCCAGCGAGCACTGTTCATGAACTGTGCAGGCTAGAACATCTTATACACAGCAATAGTCTGGATAGAACGCTGCAATTAAATCATTCAATTGTTAACTGATGCTCAATAAGTCCAGTATATTGTTGCGGTACCCCTTTTTTGCAAAATAAATGGAGAGACGAACGTGTTTAGAAAAACCAAAACGCTTCTAGTGGCGCTTACGGCGGCGGTTACCGCCTTGTCAGCGTTCACCATCACAGCGGCTGAAAATACGCCGAAATCCAATCAATTTTGGTGGCCTAATCAATTGGATCTGGCCCCGCTAAGACAACATTCAGGTGAGTCAAACCCGCTAGGGTCAGACTTTAACTATGCTGATGAATTTCAAACCATTGATCTTGACGCATTAAAAGCCGATATCGAGCAGTTGATGACCAGCTCACAAGACTGGTGGCCAGCGGATTACGGCCATTATGGCCCGTTTTTTATTCGTATGGCGTGGCACAGCGCTGGTGTATATCGCGTAGCAGATGGTCGTGGAGGTGCGGCAGGAGGTCAGCAACGCTTTGAGCCACTCAATAGCTGGCCAGACAACGGCAACCTCGACAAGGCGCGCAGATTGCTGTGGCCGATCAAGCAAAAGTACGGAAAGTCTATTTCCTGGGCAGACTTAATGGTACTGACAGGCAATGTTGCTCTTGAGTCCATGGGCTTCGAAACCTTTGGCTTTGCCGGAGGCCGGGAGGACGACTGGGAAGCAGACCTGGTGTATTGGGGTCCTGAAAACGAATTTCTCGCCGATGAACGCTACACAGGTGACCGCAAGCTGGAAAAACCGCTGGCCGCTGTGCAAATGGGCCTGATCTATGTAAACCCGGAAGGCCCTAATGGCAATCTAGACCCACTGGATGCGGCACGCGACATCCGTGAAACCTTCGGTCGCATGGCAATGAACGACGAAGAAACCGTTGCCTTAATCGCCGGTGGCCACACCTTCGGCAAGGGCCACGGTGCACGACCTGCTGATTGCGTTGGGCCTGAGCCAGCCGCTGCCGGCATTGAAGAGCAGGGCTTTGGCTGGACCAATAAGTGCGGTACTGGCAAAGGCGCAGACACCGTCACCAGTGGACTGGAAGGCGCATGGTCCGCTAACCCGATCGCATGGACATCACAATATCTGGATAACCTGTTTGCGTTCGAATGGGTGCAGTCGAAAACACCGGCAGGAGCAACCGTATGGATTCCAGCCGATGGGCAAGCCTCCAACCTGGTTCCAGACGCGCATGATTCATCAAAGCGTCATGCGCCGGTGATGTACACAACAGACTTGTCGCTGAAGTTTGACCCAAGCTACAAGGAAATATCGCAACGCTTCCAACAGGACCCGAAAGAGTTTGCGTTGGCGTTTGCCAAAGCCTGGTTCAAGTTAACCCACAGAGACATGGGCCCGCGGTCACGATACCTTGGCGAAGACGTGCCCAGCGAAGAGCTGATCTGGCAAGACCCAATTCCTGCGGTTGAGCATGACTTAGTCAGCAGCCGAGACATCAAAAAGCTTAAGGCCAGTGTTCTGGAAAGCGGCTTGAGCGTATCTGAATTGGTTCGCACAGCCTGGGGCTCGGCGGCAAGCTTTCGAAGCACCGATATGCGCGGTGGCGCTAACGGCGCTCGAATTCGCTTGGCACCTCAAAAAGACTGGCAGGCAAATAACCCGGCTGAACTGAGCAAAGTGCTGAGCACACTGCAGGGCATTCAGCGAGATTTCAACGATAACTCGCGCAAGCGCAAGATATCCATGGCTGATTTGATTGTGCTTGCGGGTAACAGCGCCGTTGAAAAAGCCGCCGCCGATGCCGGCCAGGCACTCGAACTCAGCTTCGAGCCAGGCCGAGCGGATGCGACACAGGCACAGACTGACGCTGCATCATTTGCCGTGCTGGAACCGACCGCCGACGGTTTCCGAAACTACTACAGTGACAGTGCTTCTCATTCACCGGCAAAAATGCTGATCGACAAGGCCAACACCTTGAATCTGAGTATTCCGGAGATGACGGTATTAATTGGCGGCTTACGCTCACTGAATGCAAATGCGAATGGCGCATCGCACGGTGTATTCACGGATTCGCCAGGCACACTGAGCAATGACTTCTTTGTGAACTTGCTGGACATGGCCACTCGCTGGACGAAGTCAGGCACTGATGAAGGCACTTATGTGGGTCTTGACCGCGCCAGCGGAGCGGAGAAATGGACGGCAACGCCTGTTGATTTAATGTTTGGTTCTCATTCTGAATTACGCGCTGTTGCGGAAGTGTATGCCTCCGATGACGCAGAGCAGAAATTTGTGAATGACTTTGCCCAGGCATGGAACAAAGTAATGAGACTGGATCGCTTCGACCTGAACTAAGCTGTTTCATATTCAACAACGCCGCATGGGATCAACTGCCCATGCGGTATTTTTTTTGGTATGCCGAACAGAATTCAGAGCATTGTGTAGTACGATCAAGACTGTGAACAACAGTAGACTACGCTCATGCAACTTTGGCGCTTCCTCGCCCCTTCCTCTTTAGGGTTTGTCGCAAAGAACGCCTGGCATGGCGCAATAGATAAGATCAGTGGTGCGCCGCCGCGCCCACAGCTGGCTGCCCAATTCGTGCTTAAACACGCCGAGCAAAATAACCCGCAAGACGTACTGAACACGCTGGACAAATTCGCACGCGAAGAGCGTTGGTTAATGAGTGTTGGGCCGGAAAAAGGACCGCTGGTTCAAGAAATGGCCAGTCGATTGCCAAGTGGCGCTCGCGTTTTGGAATTGGGTGCTTACTGCGGTTACTCCGCGATAATGCTCTCGCTCGCGTTTGGCGAAGATGCGAACATCACATCGGTAGAATTGAGTAAAACCAATGTTGAAAGTGCGGGCGCCATAGCGAAGCACGCTGGGCTAAGCGAACAGATCGAATTTATTCACGGCTCCTCTACCGATGTGATTGCTGAACTGGATGGCTGTTTCGATTTAGTATTTCTCGATCACTGGAAAGATCTGTACACCAATGATTTGCAACTTATCGAGCAGCGCGAACTAATCCGCTCAGGCTCTATTGTTGTTGCAGATAATGTAGGCGACATTTTTTCGCCTGAGACTTTTTTGAATTACGTACGAAATTGCGGTCATTACCAGTGCGAAAGCCGTGTGGCCAGCATCGAGTACACCTCAGTTGCTGACGCTGTAGAGATCTGTGTTTACTCACCCACCGAAAAGGGAACAGTGATATGACGATGCAACAGTCTGGAGGTTGTCTTTGTGGGAACATTCGATTCAATGCACTGCCAGTTGCAAACAGCGCGTATTATTGCCACTGCAGAGACTGCCAGGTTGGCAGCTCCAGCGCATTTACCGTTGCAGTGTTTTGCCAAGAGCAAGACTTCGAAATAATTGAAGGCGAACTTAGGGTGTACGGCAAACTGGCCGACAGCGGCCGGCAGGTCAACCGATGCTTTTGTGGCAATTGCGGCACCCCATTAAGCTGGACTGGCGAGGGCTTTCCCGGTTTCGTTTTGCTATCACTGAGCAGCCTGGATAATCCTGAGGCGTGCCAGCCCGTGCATGAAGGCTGGACCAATGCGGCCGTTTCCTGGCATCGCATACACGACGATGTACTTAGCTTCCCAGGGCGGCCTGATAGAGACTTCTGCGCGTGATGATTTTGGCAACAGCGCAGGCAGAGTTGTCTCCCGCGTTAACCCGCATTCATTGCCCGCAAGAACAAGGCGACGCATAGGCCGAACCCCGCCAGGTAAGTACCCAGAGCACCGATAAAACGCATCACATTGGGCTTCGCCATCGTTGATGGAAAAATCAAGCCCGCAACAAATAAATACCTGAACGCCGTTACCAGCACCATGCACCACATCACCCAAGCGGCGACCGGACCCAGACTCAAGATGTAAATCATCAGCGCCAACAGCGGTACATACTCCATGGTGTTGCCGTGTGCCCTGATCAGCTGATACAAACTGTCATCTGGTTCAGTAGGGTAACCGTACATGGTTTGGCTTTTTGCCCTACCCATTGATACGGCAAAACCCAGACCGATACCTAATACAGCGAGTAGCGCGATGCATAAAAGTGGAATTGACATATGATAATCCAAGGCAGAGGGTGAATAGGCAGTATATACGACACGCGCTCATGGCTTGGTTAGCTAGGCGCTTAGTATGGAGTGCATTACCCAATTAGTGTGCAGCGCGGTGGTTCCAGTTGATGGATGGGGCACGCTGTTTACAAGTTGCTCGTGCATATTCTGTACGTGGTGCAATTGGATATTGGTCGGATTTGCAATGTTGATTGATTGTTCACCGCTGGCGTTTCGAATGTGAATCGCTTGTTCTTCAAATACAGAAAATTGTATCTCTCCTTCACTGCCAGTAATTACCACGTCATCCTTTCGTGAAGCCGATGCGAAATTCCAGCAGCCGGATCCTGTAACTCCGTTGGTGTGGATCCAACTCGCAACGACTGCGTCTTTCGCCGTGTACAGCTGTTGTTGGCTTGCACTGTGGCCACTCGCATGTTCATAGTCTCCCAATAGATGCGCAAACAAATCCAGGCCGTGGCAGGCCAGATCATCGAAATAACCACCGGGTGCTACCTGAGCGTCAGTGCGCCAATGACGTTCACCTGCCAGGTCTTTGTCACTGACTTGTCGATTAAGCTGCCATTGAATATGACGGGTAGCGCCTATGACACCCAGAGCCAGGTTCTTTTTTATCTCAGCAAAACGAGGTAAAGAGCGGCGATAATAGGCAACGAATAAGGGTGTCTTGGCGTGCTCAAACGCGTCAACAATATCCCGGGCATCTTCGAAACTTGGTGCCAGTGGTTTTTCAATACAGCATGGCTTACCTGCATTTGCCACCATTACGCCATACTGTTTGTGCGTATCTGGCGGTGTCGCAATGTAAAGCGCGTCAATAGACTTATCCGCAATCAGTTCTTCAGCGTTGGTGCAATATTTTTCAACACCGTGACGATGCGCGTACTCTTTTGCCAACTTTTCGTTGCGTCGCATTACCGCTGAAAGCTCAAACCCCGCAACTTGTTGATACGCAGGTCCGCTCTTAACTTCCGTAACGGCGCCACAGCCGATAATACCCCAGCGTATCGGTGTCTTAACCCTCATGCTGCTCCAGCTAACTCTGTTTGGAATGTGAAAGCCGTTATTTTACTCCGCCTTTTGCCCGCCCAAGAAGAGGTATACTGCCGTTATCACTGAGGAAAGCGATGCAACAAGCACAGGATTCATTAACCGTTAGCAACTCGCGCAATGCCTGGTTGGGTATTGGCGGCGTTATCGCGTTTAACCTGCTGCCGCTGTACGGCGTGTTCGCCTGGGGTTGGACCAGTTTTGAGTTAATTTTCTTGTACTGGTTTGAAAACCTGGTTATTGGCGCGTTTACTGCGGGGCGAATGCTGCTCCGGCGCTTTGACAGTTCAAAACAGGTTTTCAGTACCGTATTTCTGACCCTATTTTTCACCGTCCACTTCGGTGGCTTTTGCTGGGCTCACGGAACGTTCTTGTTTTCTGTGTTCGGACCCGAAGCATTGCAGCCGTTACCACTGTATGACGCGGCTATGACTGTAATTCGCGAAAATGGGCTGCTGCTGGCCGCTCTCTCTTTAACCTTACTGCAACTAATGGATTGGGCGCGCGAAGTGCAAGAAAAGGGCATCGGCGCAGTGCGTCCTAATGACCTGATGGCCAGACCTTACCGGCGAATTGTTGTGTTGCATGTCACCATTATTGCGGCAGGTGCAGCGCTAAGTGCCTTGAATGAGCCGTTAGTGGGCTTACTCATTCTGGTATTAGTGAAAACAGCGTCTGACATTTGGCATTGGCGTAAGGGGGTAGATACTTTGCCTTGATGTCAATGTTTAACAGTGGTTTACATTTGTGCCCCACCTGTGTTCTAAGCTTTAAATAATAAATCATTTGCTGGGGGCAAACCATGAATACCGATCAAATACTCTTTGAACGCTTTCTAAAGAAGTTGGAGCTTCCAGACGTTTCTTTGATGTTAAGAGTGGCGTCCATGCTGTCTTCAGATGACCCGTATGATGAACGCTGGACGCTGGATTGGTTCGGATCAGCCTCTTCCCGTAACCAGCCCAAACAATCTTGAAGTTTGGAGGTCAACTCATTTTGGCCTCTATGCCATAACTCGCCAAGTATTTAACCATCGTGCCTATTGTTTGCTGGATGCTGCTCCGCCTACTCATTTCTTCTCGCCAGATCGACAGAAAGCCCAGTTCTTTATCTGGCGCAATGGCAATAAAACTGGCAAAAAATAACGCCGCGTAAAATGCGATATCAGCGTAACTGAACTCATTAACAAGAAACTTTCTATCCGCCAGCAATCGGTTGACTGCAGCATAGTCTTGGGCAATATTCTGCTCAATTCTCGAAACATCTGACGGAGACTTACCTTCCAGATTTTTGGGCATTAGCGCTCTAACGTTCGCGAAGAAAATCTCATCTGACCATAGTTCCAACTGTCGTGCACGTGCACGTGCAGCTGGCTCTGCAGGCCATAGCGCAGGTTCAGACTGTACTGACTCAAAATATTCGAATATCTGAGTTGAATCAAACAGCTCTAGCTTACCGTCAATTAAAACAGGAACTTCTGCCTTAGGGTTCACTCTTTGAACAACTTCATGCTTTGGAGAGTAGCCTGCTTCCAGACTAAAAGGCACAAACTCTACATTTACCGCAATGTCTTTTTCGATTGCAGCAATCTCGGTTTTTGCACCAAACATGCTTAGCGGGCCAGAATACAATTTCATGCGGCAAAACTCGTGCTTGGTTGATGTTGAAACCTTAGCCAATTGGCCCTGCCGTCGCAATGACCTCTGAGGTAAAATCAATCATCGCCACATCAGGACTTGCTTTATGCCCAACGAAATAACACCCCTAAACCTGTACGGTGCCGAGTTCTCCTATTTCACCGGTAAACTTGAGGGCGTTCTGCGCTACGCCGAATTGGCTTATCAACGTTTACCCGGCAGTCCGGTTGGCAAGGAAACGAATAATATTGGTGTTCGTCAGGTACCTTCTCTTGAGCTGGCAGACGGGCGCTGGCTAACTGACACCACCCCAATTATTGCCTGGTTAGACCAGCAATTTCCCGACCTTGAACTCATTCCAAAAAACCCCGTGCTGGCATTTTTCAGTCGCCTGTTGGAAGACTACGCCGATGAATGGCTGTGGCGTCCTGCCATGCATTTCCGGTGGAGCTATGAAGAAAGTGCAAAACACCTCAGTCGCGTGCTCATTGAGGAAAACGCGCGTGACGTGCCCGCTCCCGCAATTTTAAAACGCTACATGTTACGCAATCGACAGCGCGCGGTTTATGTTCAGGGCGACGGCGTGTCGCCCGACACCTTCGAGCATGTCGAAAAAATCTATCACGATTCGCTAGCTCAACTAAGCGCCATTTTTGCAGAGCGACCCTACTTACTTGGCGACCGACCCAGCTTGGCCGACTTCGGATTTTTTGGGCCCATGTTTCGACACTTTGCCCTAGACCCTGCCAGCGCCCGAATAATGCGCGAAACGGCTCCTGCAGTGAATGAATGGAGCGCGCGCCTATGGAATGCCCGCGCCAGTTCCTGCGGCCGCGAGCTGCTTGATCATGTACCCGATGATTGGGGCCCGATACTAAAGTCAATCGGTAGCGCGTATTTGCCGTATCTAAATGAGAACGCCCAAGCCTGGGCGGCAGAACAAAGTCATTATGATTGCGTTATAGAGGGCGCACCTTACCGAAATATTCGCACTTCTCGATATCGCGTCTGGTGCCTGGAAGAGCTGCGCCGACACTACCTTGAGCTCTCAGACGAGCAACAACAGAAGGCCCGCGATATTCTTGAAACAAATGGCTGTTGGGCACCATTGTGGTCGGTGGAAACACGTTCTTCTGGCGTTGACCCAGACCGGGAAGCACCATTTTCCGGTGGTCACTCAATGACCGGCGTCAGTCGCAACAACGCGGATAAATTCTATTGGATGCCAGTACCCAAGGTGCGGCCAAAGTCCGTGTGATCACCTCATAAATGACTTGAATTTTTACATCCACAACCCCATATACAACGTATTATCACAAGTGGCCCAACACAGTATATTTGCCTAATGCAGGCTGCCCATAGCCGCGTTGCCCTGGCTTGACGTAACCGCCACTATGCCTGCACCAGGGCGTCTTGCCATGAGCAGACTGCTTGGCGCTGCATTAGGCAAATATACTGTGTTGGACCACTAATGTTTCACCGTAGGAGAACTCAGTAATGATGCGGATAGCGCTGTTTATGGGCACCAATATCGCCGTGCTGGTATTGGTGGGTATTGTCATGAGTATTTTTGGCGAACCAATACTGGCCAGCAATGGTGTGGATCTGAATTTAACCGGGCTGCTGATTTACAGCGCCGCGTTCGGTTTCATCGGTTCATTCATCTCTCTGTTTTTATCAAAGTGGATGGCAAAACGATCCGCTGGCGTGCAGTTGATAGAGCAACCCACCGATCCGGAGCAGCGTTGGTTGTATGAAACGGTGCAAGACCTGAGTGAAAAAGCAGGTATCAAAATGCCAGAGGTCGGTATTTTTCCATCGCCACAACCTAACGCGTTTGCCACCGGCTGGAACAAGAATGACGCTTTGGTGGCCGTGAGTGTAGGCCTTTTACGCTCTATGAATCGAAACGAAGTGCGCGCCGTTATGGCCCATGAGATTGCCCACGTCGCCAATGGCGATATGGTGACTCTGAGTTTGGTTCAAGGAGTAGTCAACACGTTTGTTATTTTCTTCTCACGAGTGATTGGTCATGTTGTGGACCGCGTGGTTCTGAAGAACGATCGTGGTCATGGCATTGGCTATTTCATATCGTCGATGGTTGCTCAGGTAGTACTGGGCTTTCTCGCCTCTGCTATTGTCAGCTGGTTCTCTCGTTATCGAGAGTTTAGGGCCGATGAAGGAGGTGCGAAGTACGCGGACCGCGAGTCGATGATCTCGGCACTGGAAAGCTTAAAGCGTGGAAGCCAGCAAGAGAATGACCTGCCCGCAACTATGCAAGCCTTTGGCATCAGTGAGGGAGTGCGTTCCGGATTGGCGGCCATGTTTGCAAGCCACCCACCACTTGACGTTCGAATTGAGGCCCTGCGAAACGGTTAGCTGCTCATCTTAGCGAGATCTTAGGTATCCGTTTTCTTAACATTGTCTTCGCTGCCAGGCCAAGTTACAAACTGCGGTAAATCGTCGTGTATTTCGTACCACGGCGACTTTGACGCGGCAAAGATATGGCCTTCAGGCCTGTTTCCCGGGTCTTGTTCAAGACCGCCCAGCGGCAATCCAATTACGTCAGTGCGATCGTCATAGGTGCTGATCAGATTTGAGCCGCATACTGAACAAAACCACTTGACGGTGTTGTGCGATGAGTGAAAGCTGGAAAGTAAATCTTCACCCGATTGCCAAGTAAATTGTTCCGCCTTTACTGTTGCTCGGGTTCGAAACGCCGCACCGTGCCAACGCCGACACTTTGAACAGTGACAATTGTATATAGGTCCCAGCTTGCCTGCGATTTCATAACTTACGCCTTTACAAAGACACTTGCCAGTTAGCTTATTCATAAGAATACTCAGTAACGTTTCACGGTTTCAAAGTGCCGGCCGGGCCGGTACGGACCGAGCACATCAACCGCGCCACCTTGCATCAGCTCTTGAGTAGCCAACTGACCCACTATTGGAGCCAGTGACACGCCACTGTGCATAATGGCGAAGTAAATGTCTTGCTGCGCGGGCGACGCACCCAACACAGGATGCCCGTCTACTGGTAGCGGGCGCCAACCAATAAAAGCTGCCTCAAATTCAGCGCTTTTCATTGCAGGAACAAATTTCCGCGCTATGGCAAATAGTCGCGTAGCGTGCTGCTGGGCAAGCGCGCGCGATGGAAACTCATTCGGGCGCGCCGCCAAACGATCGGCATGTGCTTGCGTGTCTGGCGCGCCACTTTGTTCACCTAGCACAACGCGCCCATCAAATCGTTGATGCATATGCACACCAGGTGCTACAACAATACGATTAATCAACGGTGGCATTGGTTTAGTGATGACGATCACTCCTGGCTTAGAACGCTGAGGAATGTCTAGACCAGCGAACCGTATGGCTGCGTTCGGCGCCGCACCAGTCGCAAGAACAAGTTTATCTGTTTTTATTCTCCCCGTTGTTGTCTGCACGGAAACCAGTCGACTGCCCTCGGCTTCCGTGCCGATCAACTCACTTGGATAAATTACCTCAGCGCCCAAACGTTGAGCCTCACTGAGCAGTTTCTGCGTGGCAAGCACTGGGTCTACAGCACCATCGTTTGGAGAATAAGCTGCAAACTCCTGGTCAAATACCAAACCTGATTCAAGATCTTTTAGTTCAGCACTATCAATGATTCTTGCCGGCTCCCCCCATGCCTTTTGCTCTTCGATGAGACCAACAAGCTTGTTTTGTTCAGCGACAGTGGTAAACCACTCCAGCGACCCGCACCACCTAACGTTTAAGCTAAGATTCTTATCCAGGCCGTGCCAATTCGACACGCCTTGTTGACTGAAGTGGTGGTAATGCCGCGGCTGTTTCGCCCAGCTTGCATTAATCCACGCAAACGTACCCCGGCTGGCATGAGTGGCTGGGCCCGTCTTGTCAATTACTGTGACTGAAGCCCCAGCCATACTCAAGTGATAGGCGATGGACGCGCCAATAATTCCAGCGCCCGCAACCACCACTTTTGGCCCGCGGGTTGAGGCGGGAAGCTGCCCACAACCAGTGAGTGCGGCCGCGGTCGCCAGTTTTAGTAAAGTACGGCGGTCAATCGCACTCACAAGTTACATCTGTTAAGCAACTTGCACCTCTTGATAAGTGCTTAAGGTTTGCGCGCAAGCGTGAGCGGCTTCAGTACCCTTGACAACAAAGTGCTGCTTAAAGAACTCTGGCCGGCCTTCGCTGACAAAATCATGTGGTGTAAGAACACCTGAAAATATCGGTACACCGGTATCCAGTTGCGCACGCATCAATCCGTCGATCACGGCGGTGGATACAAAATCATGGCGGTAAATGCCACCATCCACAATCAAACCCGTGGCAACAACGCCGGCATACTCACCGGATGCGGCCAGCGTTTTGGCCTTGAGCGGAATTTCAAACGCACCGGGCAATTCAAAACAATCAACTGACCGGCCGTCTAGCTCATTGAACGTAGACAGAAATGAATGACGGAACTCGTCAACAATATCTTTGTGCCAGCACGATTGAATAAGTGCTATTTTTGTGGTTTTGGAATTGTGCTGGGAGATATCGCCAGCCGTAGATTTAAGAATGGAATTCATCTGTTGTTTCCTCGCTACTCTGATTGAACAACAGGGCAACAAGGACAAAGAACAGGCGCGACGCGCACTCGGAGCTTACCCTTATTCTCATAACCAGACTTTAACTGTCGGCCCCGGAATCTAACCAGGTCTGCTCGTCCTCCCCCATGTTGGCCAAAGGCCGGACCATGCAGGAGCGCCCGCGGGCTACGCTATGCGATTACCGCCGGTGGGGACTTTCACCCCGCCCTGAGAATGACCATTTATGGTCACGCCCAGTATAATTGCCGAAGGGCCGCTAATACAAGAGATCTGGAGGGCTAATCCATGGGTATCGACCAAGGGCATGCTAGTGGGAATTAACGCAGGACTTGGTGCCGGCCGATTTCCATTTCGCAATGCAGACAACTATTGGCGCTGGGTGGCGCTGTGCGAACAAAGCCAGCTAGACTCGATCTGGCACAGTGATCGCATTCTGTCTGAGCACCCATTCGTTGAGAGTATGAGCATGATGGCCGCCCTAGCCGGGGCAACCAGGCGTATTAAGTTCGGTATGAACTCCGCTGTACTCAGTTTCAGAGACCCGGTCATGCTGGCCAAGCAATGCGCAACCATAGACTACATTAGCAACGGCCGATTGTTGCCAAGCTTTGGTATTGGTGGCCCACGCGTACCTGAATTTGCATCGGGTGCATTTGACGGCAGCGCGCGTGGCAAAAGGGCCAATGAAGCGCTTGAGGTAATGAGCAGGCTCTGGTCTGAGGATCAGGTAGATTATGAGGGTGAGTTTTTTAAACTCTCTAATGCGAGCATTAATCCAAAGCCAGTCCAGAAGCACTTTCCAGTGTGGATTGGCGGCAATAGTGCTGCCGCCCAGATGCGCACCGCAAAATATGGCACCGGCTGGCTGGGTGGCTTAAGCTCGGTCGACACGGTTGCAGCAACCGTTAGCGGCATAAAAGACGCTCTTCAGGTCACTGGCCGGCATATTGCAGATGACCATTATGGCGCCACGATTGTGTTTCGATTCGCTGAACCTGCGGAGAA
Source organism: Pseudomonadota bacterium (assembly GCA_039111475.1). GTDB lineage: Bacteria > Pseudomonadota > Gammaproteobacteria > Pseudomonadales > JAUIET01 > JAUIET01. The sequence continues at coordinate 23,448 of JBCCIP010000007.1, forward strand.
AGCCAAAGTATTCGTGCCTAAAGTATTTGAGGCCTTAAGTGTGGTGGGCGATGCACACAATATTTTGAGTTTAATGAATCAATACACCGCCGTAGGTATTTCCAAATTTGTCGCCATCCCATTGGCCGATAACGATGAAGATATGATTCTGCAGTCTCAGCTGTTTATTGATGAGCTGTTGCCGGTACTAGGAAGCCTCTGACTGACTAAATCGGCCATTTTGTAGATAGTGGATGGTTTGCTCAATCACGCTTTTATTGCGCATCATAAAAGTGTGCGTAACCGGCAGGCTGATATGGTCTGTCATGCCCTCAAGTTTGGTGCTCTCCACAGAAACTTTGCCGTCATCAGGGTTGGGTAACATCAACGACAGGAAAGGATTGAAGCTACTTGTGCCCGCAATGATACCAAGCTCGAAATTTGCCGGGCCCAGGCTTTTAGGAACACTGTATGCGTCGGTACCCAGCTGTTGCCCAGCCGGACCATTAAGCCAACGAAAACCAGGAAAATTCGCCAGCGTATCCACCACCTCGCTGCCTTTGTTAGGCGGTGCGAGCATCACGCTACGGCCTAATAGCTCTATCGATTCAGTGGCAAGAAAGTAGCGCAGTATAATTCCACCCATGGAATGCGTTACAAAATGAATACGGCTGTCTTTTGGACATTGACGTATTGCATTGTTAACAGCGGGTTTCGCAAGTTCCTGAATTGATAGGTCTGTAGACGGGTAACCAATGTTAACTACCGCGTAGTTTTTTTCACTCAGTGCTTCGGCCATTGTGCGCATCGCGCGCTCAGTTCTTGCCAGGCCATGCAGCAACACAACACACTCTTGTACTTTATACTGTGCTGGCGTTGCAAAAAGGAAGATTGAATGAACCGAGAGCATACTAATCAATAGTAGCCTGATCAGTTTTTTCATTGCTTGATACCGGCCCGCTAGGTTATTTCGTTCCAACACGTAAACACGGCGTCTCTTACCTTGTTGATCATAGCGCGATGAATACTGACACTGGGCTCAACACCCTGTTCAATAAGAGCATAGGCCTGATCGCTTTGTTCACGGCTTTCGAAATAGCTCAGAAAATAATAATTGAGCTGGCTGTTGTCATCCGTATCCATTGGCGTATTCGACACTCGCTTGCCCAAGGGGCCTACCGACACCAGCATCTTCTGTTGCTGCATATGCATGGCAAATTCCTGGATGGCCGCCTGGCACGACTCTGGCGTTTCGCCTTCGCGAAGATTAAAACTGCTCAGCATTACAAACATGGTTTTTCAGTCTTCTTTAGTCGTTGCGTTTACAGTTTGGCGCAGTGTTCGCAGCCTACTCTCGTAGTCTGCCCGATTATGATAACAACCATAGAACGTGCGCTTTCCGCTGTAGCCCATTCTTCCGTGCATGCAGCGCCAGTTATCAAAGATCAACGCCATGCCTGCGCGTAACGGAATCTTAAGCCAGTTAGCTTCATCAACAGACCGACGATTAAACTCTGCATAGGCGGCGTAGAAAGCGGCCAGGGAATTTTCGTCCATATGCATAGGTGCACGATCGTAGTTGTTGAACGACACCTGCTGTAACTCGCAGTGACTGTTCAACCTGATCACTGGCCGCTCGGCGTATAGGTGTACACCTGGCTCCAGATACTGGCCTGGCACAGACACCGCGCACAAGGTTTCAAAATGTTCGGGACAGTGTTCTTTCATTTCCGCAGCGATGGCAAAACCGTCTACCAAAACGCTCTCACCGCCTGTGCCGTCGAATTCCAGACAATTAAACATCTGCAGACCAGATGCATTGTGGTAGTAGGTGCCGTCGGTATGGGGCAACAGAGTTTGTGTGGAGTATGCGGAATCTTCGTGCTCCGAAAGATCCGCTGATAGCGGCCAATACGTACCAAAGATGGTTCGCTGTGGCGCGCTTATTCTCCCTCCCAGGGTTTCAGCGCCTTGTTCTGATGCCTCAGTGCCCGTCACTATCGCAAATCCGTAACGGTTTATGAGTTCTAACCATTGTAAGGTGCCCTGCTCACATGAAAGTACATCCTCGTATGCAATTTCTGGCAACGACTCAAGAGCCCGGGAAGCACTCCAGTACCGACGTTCGCCAGCGCTACTTTGCTGCTCGGAGAACGCCGCGCGCTGAAGCTGCGAAATTGATATTGTATTGCGCGAGCTGTCATGCCAACGCAACTCCACACGCTCAGAGTCACTGTCTAAAGTTGCACTATGCACAGCAATATCGGGTTCGATAGAAAAAGTATCGACCAATCGCTGCCGCGTTTTGGAATCCTGGCTTGCTATATCATCACAGTGATCGCGTAGCCAAAACGCAGAAAAGAACTGTTGTTCACCGCTTTTCCAACGCGCGGTAATACCGCCGTTGCTCAGAGATACGGTATCGATTTGCATGGTAGTTCTCTACTTAGCGCCCTTGAAATTTTGCGTGCCGTCGCTCTATAAAAGACTGCACGCCTTCCTTTGCGTCTTCAGTCGCTAACATTGCGCGCTGTGTATCGGCAAACTCAGCAACGGCAGCGTGAAAACCGGCGTCCAGGTAACGTCGAGACGATGCTTTTGTAGCTTGTACTGCAAGGGGTGCACACGCGGCGATTGATTCGGCTATTTCGATGGCACGTTCCAACTGCTGACCCACTGGCACAATTTCTTGCACTATACCTACGCGCCTGGCTTCTTCGGCATCAAATTCATCAGACGTCAGAAGGTGATACATGGCATTACCCCAGCCACCGCGTTCTACGAAACGTATTGTGGCGCCGCCAGTGGCCATGATTCCGCGCTTGGGTTCCAGTTGTGAAAACCGACAGTTGTCTGCCGCAACAACAATATCGCCGCCTAGAGCCAGTTCAATGCCCAGGGTGAAAGAAATGCCATGCGCCGCCGTCACAATGGGTTTACGACAAGCGCGACTCAAGCCGCACATATCAATCGTTTCACCATCACCGCCAACACTCGTCTCCATGTCACCGGTCCACTTTGGTAAGTCCAATCCCGCCGTGAAATGGTCGCCATGACCAAAGAGTACACCAACCCAAAGCTCATCACTTTCATCCAGCTTGGTCAATGCCTCTATCAGCTGCCCAGCCATGGTTGGCGTAAAGCCATTGTATTTCTCGGGGCGATTCAAGCCTATCAGCAACAGGTGGTCGCGAACCTCAACACTTATTGAACCTTCTTCATTACTCATAAAACTAGACCTCAACTGAATAGATAGCGGTGTAAATACAGCCCGGTGTGCATCATAAAGTATTTCGCTACGATCGCGTTAATCCTGACTCGATCAGCCGAATAATCGCGACGCAATTCGTGTGTTGCGCCAGTTCGCCGTATACTACTGCTCTAATCCCTCGTCAGAGTTGCGTATGAAAAGCAAAGTAATAATAGGCGCCTGTTTCACCTTTTCGATGGCCGCATACAATGTTTTCGCCGAAACCCAGTTACTGTTTGGCGACACTCATCTACACACGTCTTATTCATTCGATGCATACCTAAACAAGAATCAGTCGGCTGACCCTGATACCGCCTACCGCTGGGCGAAAGGCCAACCCGTTGTTCACGCCTTGAATCGCACCCGAGCGCAAATCGACACACCGCTGGATTTTCTGGTGGTGTCTGATCACGCTGAGCTCTTGGGCGTGATACGAGCGTTGAACAGAGATGAGGCGGAAACAGAAGACCTGGGCTTATGGGGCAACCTGAGACGCTGGTTAGCAGTGAATGCTCTCAACGACGCGATTGAAGGCGGCGATGGTAGCGAGCTTTTTAACTCGCTTCTGCCGGTTGCGCCAGAAAACCCAGGCGGTGACCCGGTTCTAGACCCCGCCAATAATATTGATGATATTAGTCCGTTTGGCGATACCGTACCCATTGAAACAAACGCCTGGCATGACATTGTTGAGGCTGCGGAGAGGCACAACGATCCAGGAACATTTACATCGTTTATAGGCTGGGAATGGAGTTCGATTCCGTCTGGCGCCAATCTCCACCGAATTGTATTCAGCCCTGACGGCGCAGACAAAGCCAAGCAATATTTACCATACGGCTCTGACAACAGCCAATACCCACAAGATTTATGGCAATGGCTGCAAACAACGCAAGAAAAAACAGGCTCGCGTTTTTTGGCCATGCCACACAATTCGAATATATCTAAAGGTTATATGTACGCTGACACAACGCTCAAAGGTGACGCGCTTGATGCTGATTACGCTGAACAAAGAATGCTGTGGGAGCCAGTGTCAGAAATAACACAGATAAAAGGCGATTCAGAGACACATCCTACTCTGTCACCCGATGATGAGTTTGCCGACTTCGAAACCTACGAGTATTACATTCAACAAACTCCGCAAGAATACACGCCGCGTGCCGCAGACTACGCACGTTCTGCTTTACGCTTGGGTTTGGCCCAAGGCCAAAGCCTGGGCATTAATCCCTACCAGTTTGGCATGATTGGCTCTACTGATTCGCATTCCGGCTTAGCATCACCCGAGGAACATAATTTCTGGGGTAAGTTTGCACGCGACTCAACACCTGAGACTAAACGCAGTGCCGATTCTATTGGCAACCGCGGTGTAACAGGTTGGGATATGTCTGCGTCTGGGCTGGCCGCTGTTTGGGCCGAAGAGAATACCAGAGACGCTATTTTTGCAGCTTTCCAACGTCGGGAAGTCTATGCGACTACAGGTACGCGTTTGAAAGTGCGAGTGTTTGGCGGTTGGAGCTTTGCGCAAGAAAATCTTGAATCCGCTGACTTTGCGAGCATAGGCTACGAACAAGGCGTGCCAATGGGCGGGGAGCTAAGCGGTAACACAAGGCTTGGCGAATCTGGCGCCCCGCAAATGTTAATCAAAGCGTTTAAGGACCCGAAAGATGCGAATCTTGACCGAGTACAAGTGATTAAGGGCTGGGTTGATGCAGACGGCAATACCTTTGAACAGGTCTACAATGTGGCATGGGCGGGTGACCGCCAACTGGATGCCAATGGCAAGTTACCCGCAATTGGCAACACCGTTGATTTAAATTCCGGTCAGGTTGAAAACAGCATTGGCGCTGATTCACTTTCCACATTGTGGTCTGATCCTGATTTCGATGCGGAGCAAGCCGCGTTCTATTACGTTCGCGTTCTTCAGATTCCTACAGCAAGGCATTCTTTGTTAGATGGTATCGCTTTGCAGATGGAAACGGCGCCGGAAGAAGGCCCTGCAACGCTTCAGGAAAGAGCTTACACTTCACCTATCTGGTATACGCCTTAACTTGCAACTACCTAGCGAGCCGCAACGCCTAGAACCGCAAGAGTAGCGGCCATATCCTGCGCTGAGCTTGCGGGTTTAACCGAGCGGTCTATTTTGCTGACAACGCCTTGCTTGTCTACGTAAATGGTATGACGCTTGGCGTAGCCACCTGCAGATAACACACCATAGGCTTTGGCCACTTCTTTCTCAGGATCGCTTAGCAAGGGAAAATCTGCTTTCTGTTGTTTAGCAAAGCCAATATTATCGGCCAATGGGTCAACGCTGGCCATAAAATAGGTCACGTCAAAGGCTCTGATCAGCTCGCCATTTTCCGCCAATGATTTGCACTCGATGGTGCAACCGCTGGTGTAAGCTCTTGGAAACCACGCGATAACAAACGCCTGCTTGCCTTTGAAATCCGCCAACCGATAGGTTTTTCCATCACTGGCAGCCAAAGAAAAATCGGGCGCGTTATCACCCACCTCAAGCGCCGATGCGGCAAAAGTAAGACTTGTGAATAACAGCAACACTAATGATCGAATAAACATGGCATGGTCTCTGGCAAACTCCGGGCGTGCGCTCAAGCATACATCAATAAGCCTCTTAAGCGCATGTCTGTATACTACGTTGGTTCGCTGTTCTTAAGATCACAATAAGCGGTGGTGCCGGAAATCATGCGTGATAAAAAACATTTGTCTCTGTGCTGGGGTAGCCTGGACGGAGTAGCCTTCGATGACTTTCTGGAAGCGGCCGCCAGCGCTGGCTTTGATGCCGTCACTTTAAACAGCGCGTTTTATATAGAAGCCAGAACCGCAGGCATATCAGACGAGGATTTTGCCCGGCGCGTGCGCGACAGTGGCTTGTACGTAAGCGATATAGACCCATTGTTCAACTGGTTGCCCGGTGTCACCGCATTACCGGGCGATGATGCGATCAGCTTATGCACACAGGCAAGCATGGATGATGTGTTTGAGTTGGCACACTTAGTGGGAACAGACCTGGTGAATGCACCGCTTGGGTTTGCAACGCCAGAATCCGAGCAGCAGATAGTGGATGGTTTTGCCGCATTGTGCGAACACGCGCAACAGCAAGGCTTGCGAGTAAGCCTGGAGTTTATGCCGTTCAATCAAATATCGAATTTAGAAACTGCTGCGCGTATTGTGAAGCAGGCCGCGTGTTCAAATGGCGGGATTATGTTTGACTGTTGGCACCACCATCGCGGCGGTGGTGTGGCGGAAGATATTCTTGCCGTGCCTGGAGAACATTTTTTTGCATTTCAGCTGGACGATGCCTTGGCGCAACCAATGGCTGATGTTCTGGAAGAGACGCTAAACCATAGAGCACTACCGGGCGAAGGCTGCATAGATTTGCATCAGATACTGAAGAATTTTGATGCCGTAGGCGCTGAGCTTGTGGTCGATGTTGAGGTGTTTAACGAAGCCTTGCGATCATTGACCACAACGCAAAGAGCCGAAAAGCTGTATAGCGCCAGTCGGGCGATTATTGAGTAGCGTTAGCGTCGGCTCATACCTGCAAATGGCTGAAACGGATTAAGTAACTCGAACGGCTTTGCTACGCTTTCTTCGCCGCTGTTAAGAGGAATAGATAACTCAAGCAAGCTCGGTGCTTTTCTGCAGTGATCCTGTTTTATGCGTATCACACTAATTTGCGTCGTGGCTTGGCCGATTCTCAATAGCTTAAAATCGCGGGCACGGGTACAACCGTTACTGGTGACTGAAAAATGCAGAGTATCTGTTTCTACACGGATTGAGTGCAGTGCTTCAACAGACAGCGCCGCATTCGCGGCGACTGCATTGTTGCAAAGAACTGCTACTAAACCAACTATCAAGCGTTTCATTATGCTTCCTCGTTACTGATCGCTATGCGGTTGCGTCTGGGTGCAGACCACAAAGCAAAGGCAATCAACGACAACAGTATGGGCAGGCTCAATGCGCCACCGCCTCCACTTGAACCAGTTGCGTTGCTAGCACCTGCGTTATTGTTGTTCGCGGAAGCTGCGATAGTGTTATCCGTTGGAGTGGGCATGGGTATCGGCGCAGGATCAGGATTATGAGTTGGCGGTGCATCCGTACCCGAATCGCTTTGCAACTTTACACCATCAATCCAGACCGTATCACGACGTGTTACACCGTTAGGCGCCTCATCGTCATACTCGTCTTTCTTATAAACCCATGCAACCCTCTGCGTGCCGTCACCAATTTCCTGGCGAACATCTTGCCATTCAGTTTCGCCTGATAATTTAGCCCGTTGCTTGCCATCAATCAATAAGGTCACGTTGTCGTATTCTTCTTCAGTCGATGCTTTCCATCGAAACGACAATGGCTTTGGCCCGCTGATCATGGTTAACAAAACCGTGCTCTGGTTGTGAGAAATATCGCCGCTTTTTGCGGCTGAACCTTCCACCGCGGCGTCTTCACTATCAGACAACCATTCGGAATCACCACCACTCCACCACTGTAGCGTGGTGTTGTCAGCCGCTTGTCCTACATCAACTGCTGCCAGAGCGTTCGCAGACAATGCAACACTGATGTTTGCGCTGTCTGCATTACTGGTACTGACGCTGACTGTCGCTCGCTTTTCACCTGCAGATTCACTGAGAAACCGCACAGAAAGCTCGCAACTGGAATTACCCGCCAAGGTCATTTGGCTGCAACCGTCTTGCATAACCGTGAAGGCGGCGTCGCCATCGACACTCAGACCTTGTACTAGCACGTCCGTATTACTTTGATTGCTCAGAGTAATCTGTTCCAGCACGGCGACAGATGTTGGCACATAGCCAAAGTCATATCCGCCGCTTACGCTAACCCCGTTGGTTGTACTTGAAATCCAATCTGAATAACGTGATACGCGTGTGTACACACCTGGGTGCGTTTTGGCGGCGCAACCCAAACTGCTGCCGAAGCTCACCACGCCCAGTAATTGCCATTCGTTGTCGCTTCCTCTAACCACCAATGGTCCGCCACTGTCGCCGTTACAGGAGTCCTTTTCTTCGGTTTCGCTACCAGCACAAATCATATTGTCGGTAATTTCAATATCGTCGCTAGAACGATAAGCATCAATGCACTGCTGACGATTGCGCAGCGGCACATCTACCTCAAGCAAGGTATTGGAACCCTGTGCGCCGTCGCTGCTTGACGTGAGACCCCAGCCCATAACTTTAAGGGTTTGCCCGTCTGTAAGGCCATTGTCAAAAGCGGCTGTAGCTTGCGAGATGGTTGCGGCGGTTGTGGGTGTGGCCAACTGCAATAAGGCAATATCATGGTCCTCGTTGTATTCGGGATGCGCCACTACTTTGACTACATCAATCACTTCCGCGTCGTTCATATGACGAAGATCGGTGCCGCCAACAAACACCTTAAAACCGTCTACCGGCCCATCTTCAATACAATGGGCTGCAGTAACAGCCCAATTATTGTCAATCATACTCGCACCGCATATTTGCTCTAAGCTGCTGTCCAGAAGTGCAGCCATCCAGGGGTAACTGCCCGCTTGTGCTTGCTCACCGCCAATGATCTTTTGATTCTTTGCAATGGCTCCCATTGATGCCATGCCCAGCGCGATGACACCAATAAGCGTTGTGGTTTTTCGAAACATATCTCTCTCCCGTGTTGTCTAGCGCAAACAGACTGGCAACACCGGCCTTGTTTGATCTGTCGGGTAAGAGTAAGTAGTTGGCTTAAAATCAATCGCTGCAGCGAAAAAAAGAACTTTTCGGCAGAGAGCAGGCTGCTAGTGGAACGTCCAGGTTACACCAATTACTGGCACCACCGGCAATAACGATTCATTGCGGGACTGAACCTGAATCTGACCGTTTTCCAGAGTGGTAAATTCATGATCTACCGAGCCCACATTGTCGTGATCTGTGGCATTGGTAATTTCCAGGAAAAGCTCAGTGGTATGTTTGCGGCTTTCCCAGCGCCTGGCAATTTTGGCATCCAGGCTAAAGAAGTCTGGCAGTGTTGCGTTATTACGCACATAAAACACTGCCTCGCCCGGGTCAACGAATGACGGCAAGGTCGTCGTTCGCCAACCCGAATGCCAGCTGGCGGACAGCGATGCCTGATACTTTTTACCGGTCCATACAAAACCGGCATTCACACTGTTCTCCTGGTTCCAGGCCCTGTGCTCCCAAAAAATCGTATGGTCCCGTACTTTTACCCGTGAATAATTGGCCCACAACCACCATTGCTGATTAATGTTGTAATCAAAACTGAGTTCGAAGCCCTGGGTTTTGCTTTTGTCCAGAAACAAAGGCACGCGATCAGCCGCCAACTCAGGCACCAGAACAAAAGGGTTAAACAAGTTTTCAGAGCGTTGTTTTGGGTTGGCGATTTTTCGCGAATACGCTTCAGCGCGAACGATCAATCCGTTGTCTGCCTGATATTCGTAACCTAACACGTACTGATCGGATTCCTGTGCCGACTGATACTCAACGAAACCGTCAGCAATTGCCAGTTCATGAATCAGCTCAGCTTGTACGTAACGCCCGGCGGACAATCTGAAAATATGTTCAGGCCGTGGTGCATAGGCTAATGCCACGCGCGGCGCCAGTTGATGTTCACCGTTTAGCTTGCCGTAATTCTGGTATTCGATTCTAAGGCCAGCATCCATTGACAGGAATTGATTGACATGCCAGCGAGTACTGATAAAACCATAGGCGCTAAGGCCTGTCTTCTGATCAATAACACAGAAACTATCAGCATCACCCGTAAAGCATGCGTCGTCTTCATCAGCGGCTGGAAATTGGTCTTGCTCGTTATCTAAAGCCTCTATGCCCAGCAATGTTGACAGTAAAGGTATGTCGTCTGCAAACACAAACTCAAAGAACTCAAACCTGGCTTTGTTGTATTGTAGGCCAAGACCAAATTCCCAACTCAATGTCTCACTCAATGCCAGTTCGAACACCTGGTCAACCTTAAACAACTCTGCTTCAAGATCATCATCAAACAGCGCATTTTCACCTAGCTCAGTGGGTGCGAGCGCATCACTGAAACGAACCCGGTCTATTCGGGTATACGCAAGGCTTGATCGCGAATGTAAGGCCTCGGATATCTGATGATCCAGCTTCAACCAGGAAAACAAATTGTTATAGCGACTTTCACTCAGCTGGCCTTTACTTAAATCAGTTAGTTCTATATCGCCATCGAGATAAAGCAGCCCCGCCTCCACGTCGTCACCGTTAGGCAAGGTGTAGCTGAACTGCCCATAATAGTCAGAGTACTTTGGCGTACCCACCTCATCGTTTATCTCATCAATAATCAGGTCGAGGTTGCCACGGCGTGCCGACACTGCCCAGCTTCCATCGCCCTCTTGCACAGTTCCCATGGCGCTAAACCAGGCGTTGAGTATGCTTAAGCCAACAACTGCTCTATCGCCTTGTGCCGCATCAACACGAGCAATGTCCATCACGCCGCTGAGTCGATTGCCATAACGTGATGGAAAGTTCCCGGTGTACACATCTACCCGATCAACAATCGCTGGGTTGATTGCAGAGAAAAGGCTTTGAAAGTTCTTTAGATGGTAGGGCTCTACAATTTCAATACCGTTGAACAACACCAGAGTTTCATCGCGGTAACCACCACGTATGTGTGGCTGTGCGGATATGCCCACACTGGACACACCTGGCAAACGCGTTAATGGCCTGAGCACATCGTCACCCAGTTTTGGCAACGCCGCGAGCTGCTCGGCCAGCATGGTCTGCGGACTATCGCTGTTATCCCGCTCCCGGAATTGATAGCGGCTTGCGCGCACTACCACTTCGTCGATAAGCAGCTGTACCCGGCCCTTTTTCACCACCGGTTTGTTCGTTTCATCTGACGCAGCACGAACAATCACCCAGTCTTTTCCGTTCAGCGCTTGTTTGACTTGTAAGCCCTGTGATTTCAGGGCGCTAGAGAACTCTTTGCGTGAATTGCCAGCAGAGTCTGGAACCGGTTTGTTAACGTTAAGCAGCACTGAGCTCCAAATAACGTTTTGCCCCTGTTCACGAAGTTGATCCAGTATGTTCGACACTGACACGTCAGCGGCCAGCGCAAGCGGACCATACAACGCGACCGCATAGGCCAATAACCAACGCCTAGCGAATAAAATCAATACGCAGGGTATGCTGGTTACTGTCAATTCGTTGGAAGCTCGCCGCCAGCAAGATTTCCTGAATGCGTTGTTCAAGAGTGTCATCGACCCGAATTTTACCAGACAAGCGCGTACTCTGGCTGGCCTGGCGAACCGCGTCGCTGGCGTATACCAGACTTAGCCCCGTTTCACGCGCGGCCAGCTCCGCAAACGAATGCACGGTCTCCAGTTCCAGTTCTACGGGTGCTTTGTGAATCCAGTTCCAATGCGCATCACGTGGTGACACATGACGCTGCTCTTCAACAACACCGTTCCTGATCTCAACAATCGGGGCGCGTTCTGGCTCAGCTTTCGCTGATACCGTACGATCAGCACCACTGACCATCACCTCACCTTCCCGAACACCTACGGTGACGGAATCGCTACTACGCCGTACTTCAAATTGAGTGCCAATATCGCGCACTGAAATATCTCCTGCACGCACCGTTATGTAGTCGTTAGTGCCAGGTGCGTCGAAATACACTCGCCCGGTATGCAAATCCAGCTGCTGGTCGTGCAGCGTTACACGTGAATTGCTGTCAATACGTAGCGAGGCATTGTTAGCTAGCTGAATCCTAACAAAGCCACCGTTGCCGGTGTCTATGTCGCTGCCGTATTCAATCGCCTGACCACTCGCTGTAGGTTCCAGCCGATCGCCATTCAACGTTACCTCACCTGCCATCGACTCTATAGTAACCAATGCGGTTGCCAGTTCTTGCCCAGCATCATCTGATTGCAAAGTAAACCATGACGCAAGAACGGACAGTAAAACGGCGGCGGCCAAACCACTGTTACGCAAAAGTGATTTCTTTGCCGGCGCTGGCTGCTGGTCTTCAAATGCCTTCATAAAGTCTGCTTTGGCTGCCTTCATTCGTTCACTGGAGGGCTGCATACGTGGCTCGGCCTGATCAAATAACTCCTGCATGACGTTGTCGTCATCAAAATCTTTCATGGTGTGTTCACCGTTCCTTTGGCTACGGCCGTGATCTCCGCTGACAGCTCCTGGAAAACAGACTGAAAGCCACGTCGCGCCCTGGCTAACATCGATTGCACAGCGGTTTGGCCAGTATTCATCTGCTCTGCTATCTCGCTGACAGAGCAACCCTGTATGTACTTTAACTCCAGCATTTTGCTGTGCTCTTCCGGCAAATGATCCAGCACAAGATGAATCAGCCGGTTCATTTCAAACCGCGACTGCTCGTCAGCTGTACTGTTCAAACTCTCCAAAGCGCGCTGCAATTCTTCGGTATCTTCCAGCACTATGTGTTGATGATTGTGCTTACGTTGTTTTTCCAACCACGCACTAATTTCATGCCGGCACAACATGCATAACCAACTGAACAGCGCGGCCTCGCCCCGGTAGGTGTGCAAGCCCTTCAGCGCGGCCAGCATGGTTTCCTGGGCAATGTCTTCGCTGGCGGCTTCATCGCGTATGCGCACCACACAAAAGCGATACACCCGCGGATAATAAGTATCAAAAAACACCTCTGCCGCATTTCGCTCACCGCGAACTACACGGTCAGCCAGTCGCTTGTCTTCAAATCGTATCGCCATAACCCGGCCAGCTAGCTCACTGGCCTATCGTACTCTGCCAATTAGTCGTTTGTCGCTTGTTGGAGCCAGCTTAGAGCGATAATCAATCGCGATATTCAGCTGTTTTTCCGCTGCTGCGAAAATATGTTCAATTACAAGCACATAGAAGCACACAGCGATAAACTTTTCTGCACCAATAGGCGTATTATGGCGATACAGTCGGTGGCATGGTTAGTCAATGAAACAGGTAATTCTGGTAAACGAAGCACTGGGTTTGCCGCGTGGAAAGCTGGCAGCGCAAGTGGCGCACGCCTCTGTGGCGAGTTTGCTCTCAACACGCGTAGAGGCGCAAAAAGAATGGTTTGGGGTTGGTATGCCGAAAGTTGTGTTGGCTGTAGATGATGAGGAGACTTTACTTGCTTTCTTTGAGCAGGCAAGAGAAGCCGATCTGCCAACCCAGATTATTCGTGATGCTGGAAAAACCGTTGTTGAGGCCGGCACCATTACCTGCGTGGGTATAGGCCCGTCGACGCCGGAACAAATTGATGAAATAACGGGTGAGTTGTCGCTGTTGCGTTAATTCGCTCAACAACAAACACAATAGGAGTACGCTAAAGTGAAATTACCAGAATTTATGTTTGTTATTGTGAATCCAATTGTAGCGCTGCTGCTACGCTCGCCTCTGCATTTTCTGGCCAGCAAAAGCTTGATGGTAGTGACATTCTGGGGGCGTAAGAGCGGTAAACGATATTCAACACCGGTTCGCTATTTACGTGTTGGCAATACGATCGTTAGTTTTTCATCCGATGACACGACCTGGTGGCGTAACCTGAGAGAGGGTGCCAAAGCAAACCTGCTGGTTGGGGGCGATAGCATTGAATGCACGACCACAGTGATTGAGCGTGACAACATAAAAGTGCGCGCATGGCTCGAGTATTACTTCCAGCAATTTCCGCAAGACGCGGCGTATCACGATGTGAAACTTTTGGCCGATGGCTCTGCCGATGAAGAAACAATGGCAGTAGCCGTTGAACACGCAATTGTAATGGTCGCAACACCCGTAATGTAACGGCCTGTATTAAGATGCGGAGGGATTCGCTTTGAACCATCTGGAATAGATCATGAGCTGGAAATACGCACTTTTACTTGCATGCGCAAGCCTCTTGCCAGCACTACCTTTTGCGGCTGAAAACACAGAGTCCTCTGCGCTAAATCGAGCGATAGCCGCTGACTACGACTACCTTGATGCCTTGTACAAACACTTTCACGCCAATCCCGAACTGTCGATGCAGGAGTTTCAAACGTCGGACCGTTTGGCGAAAGAGCTGAAGAGTCTTGGCTATAAGATGACGCGCAATATCGGCAAGACGGGTTTGGTCGCCACACTAAGGAATGGTAAGGGCCCTATCTTGATGATCCGAGCCGACATGGACGCACTCCCAGTATTGGAGAAGACCGGTCTGCCTTATGCGTCAACCGTTAAACAAGTCAATCTTGAAAACATAGAAATGCCAGTTATGCATGCCTGTGGTCACGACATGCACGTCACTTCCTTAATCGGTGTGGCACGGCAAATGGTGGCAATGAAAGATCAATGGCGCGGCACGCTGCAGTTGCTGGGCCAGCCCGCTGAAGAAGCCTTGGGCGGCGCCAGAGCAATGGTAAAAGACAACTTGTACAAGCGTGTTGGCCGCCCTGATTATTCCATGGCAATGCATGTGATTGCCAAATATCCAGCGGGTAAGATCGCGTTTAGTGACGGCTTGATGTACTCAAGCGCTGACACTATTCGCATTATTGTTCGCGGTGTTGCCACCCATGGTGCATCTCCACACCTGGGTAAAGATCCGGTATTGATAGGTTCGCAGATTGTTGTGGCCTTGCAGTCTATAGTCACTCGGGAAGTGTCTCCTATTGAGCCGGCTTTGATTACCGTTGGTGCATTTCGCGCGGGCACGGCACCCAATGTGATTGCTGACAGTGCGCAACTGGATATTACGGTTCGCGCAAACACTGAACGCACACGCGCCTTATTGCTTGAGAGTATAAAGCGAGTTGCCATTCAAACCGCGCGAACGGCCGGTGTACCCGAAAATCTGTTGCCCATTGTAGGCATTGCGCCCAATGGCGCCCCAACCACTACCAACAATGCAGAACTGGCGCAGCGTGTTCGAAAGGCCATGAAAGCGGCCATGCCAGCCAGTGCGTTTGTGGAGTGGTATCAATCCGATATGGGCGCGGAAGACTACCCGGATCTCGTCAATATAGACCCGCCGATTCCCAGCGTGTACATTGAGGTGGGTGGAACACCTGCCGAAAAGCTGAAGTCCGGACAATGGGCAGATCATCACTCGCCCTTGTTCCAGATAGATCACGAGTCTTCCATAAAAGCAGCTGTTGAAGCAATGACAGCCGCGGCGATCGATCTATTGCAGTAGGCGAGCTTACACTTAACCTATAGGCGCGGTGGTAATTCGCAGGAATCTCGGCGAGTATGCACACTGGCTATTTAGCAAATACGGAGCTCTTATGCGCCACTTCTCATTGTTATTAAGCAGTTTACTATTCGCCACGGTCGTTCATGCAGCAGAGACCGCAGACGTTCCAGACCCGTATGACTGGTATCTGGAATCCTATGGTCCGCTGTGGCTTAACTCCCCGGAAAATAATGTGCAGAAATTGATGGGCTATTACGCAAATAAAGTCAGCGTACACGAAAACGATGGCAGCATTTCCATCGCAAGCCAGAAAGACCTGATTGAGACGCCAATGGCCGGTTGGTTTGAAGAAGGTTGGTTAACGGCTGAGCTTACCGAGCTAAAGATGGACCGAATCAATACCACCACAAGCAGCTACAAGGCTAAGTGGCTGGACCGTTACAAAAGTGGCGAAACTGAGGTGTCTTGCGGCTGGTACCTCGCCGACTTGATCGATGGCAATTGGGCTTTTACGGCGTATGCGGATATCGATTGTGAGGCTCACGGGCTGTAAGGCATTTTATGCGGCGGCTTCCAGATCCCGGCAGTAAACGTTCATCTCAGACTGAATTCGCTCCGCATAATCGCGCAGACCAGGCGTTTCTTCGGCGATCCTGGAGACCCAGGTTGCGGGTTTGTTGTCCATCAGACCCGCAATAATGGATGCCACCGCAAAGTCATAGTGAGTTAAGCGTTCGCCTGCAATATAGGGGTGAAGTCGAGTTTGCGCTGCGATTGCTTGCAGGTCTTTTCTCGCAAAGGCTGCTTGTTCTTCCATCGAATGGCGCCCAAGGCCGTGAAGTTGATAGGTTTGCTTTACTTGTCTGCGCGCCATCTTTGACACAATAAAACCTATCGGCGCTGGGATAAAGCCGAAGAAGTCTTTTTTGACTACTTTAAACCACTCATCATCCAGCCAACGCGAAGCCACCATCAGCCAATAAAGATGGTCTTCAGCCAGTCTAGTGAAGGCAGTACCAACGGCTACCTCTTGCTCAGTTAGATGGCCAAACAAGCCGCCGCTGGTTTTTTTGTCCAGGTAATCCAAGATCAACTCTGAGTCAGGAATGACCTCGCCGTCAACCAGCCACGGCATTTTGCCTTTGGGCGCTTTTGCCGGGTTAGCTTCTACAGCGACATCAAAATCCAGATTGAGGTATGTCAAAGCCATTTCCACTTTTAAGCAAAATGGGCTTGGGTTCCTAAGGCTGAAAGCGGCCGGTAAGGTGAATAAGGTAATCATAGGTCTCCCCTTGTGTTCGCACGCTGTTGGTCGACTCGAATGCAAAGTATGAGCGATTAGGGCTCAGTTGACACGTCGAAATGGTTTTATCTGTAATTCCCAATCAGCATGATCATCCGGACCGGACGGTCCTATCTTTCCTTGTGCTGATTGCAGCAAGGCCTCTGGATCATGCACCACGCCGTTTTTTATGACAAGCTTGATATCGCGGGTGATTTTAATATCATCAAGAGGATTACCTCTAACGACCACCAGGTCAGCAAATTTACCCGCTTCAACTGACCCCAGTTCATCTGCAACTCCTAGTGCGGAAGCCCCGTTGATGGTAGCGGCTTTTAGAATGTCCGCGTTTTCAATACCTGCAATGCGCATAGCGACCAATTCGCGGTGGTAAGCAAAGCCTGGCAGCAAACTGGTGTATACGGGCTCGTCCGTGCCCACAATCAGCAAGTTATTGCCGCCTGCTTTATACAGAGCCATTAGCTCAACAACTCTTTGCGCATATTCTGCTTCGCTGGACTCTGGCCCCGGTGGGCCGCGCTTTTCCAGTAAGGCCTGTGTATAGGGTGTAAAGTATAGCGATTCGTTTGTCCACACCATGTCGGAGTGATGTCGGTTGCGCAGATTAATGCCACCGTACATTTGCAAATTGGCATCGTAATACACTTGATGTTTAAGCATCAGCGAAACTATCTCATCCGTTTCCTTACTTCGCGGGTCTGCGCTGCTCAGCGCAAGCGTCAGTTGATGTTCAATCCGATCAATGCCCATTAGTATCGCGTCGCGGGTTGTTACATCGTATTCGACATTGTAATTACCAAGGTGGCCAGCGGTGGTCATGCCATTTTTGTGGGCCTGATCAATCAATATCTTCGCTTCATTGGGTGTGGCTTGTTTTATTTTTATGCTGCTAACACCTTGCGCCGCCCATTTGTCGACTTCGCTACGGATTTCTTGCTCCGTAATATCATTCGGCCAGGCAATGCATTCATCATTGGCGACCTTCACTTTGTATTCACATCGAAAGCCACCGAAATAGGGGCCTGACGGAAATAGTCGTGGCCCAATTGCCTTACCAGCATTAATCAGATGTCGCTGCTCTAGGACGCGCTCCGGATAATACTCACCCGCTGACCAAGTGGATGTGACACCGTTCGCCAAAAACACAATGCCGTTGTATACCACTTCCTCGGTTCGGCCTTTATCGACAAAATCGAAATTGTAGTGTGCGTGAAGATCGATGAAGCCAGGCAATATCGTATCAGTGTCGCTCAGTTCTATGATCTTGGTTGCACTGCCGATAGCCTGATCATTGACAGTTGCCACTGCACTTATCTTGCCGCCTTGGATGACAATGCCGCGGTTGGGTCTGCGCGAGTCTGATACCGCGTCGAACAGCCAACCACCGCGTATAAGCGTTGAAGTCGCACCCACGGAATCTACTTCTGTGTGCGATGCGCAAGCGCTGAACAAAACCGACAATGAGATTACGCAAAGAAAACGACAGATTTTCAGATTAAAGCTCACCATGTTTGAAGCGTTTCCTGTTACGTAATCATAATATCCCACCATTTGGGCGTTTTCGATTCATAAGAATGAGATAAAGGTTTTAAAGCTTGTCTGTCAGGCGCGTCAAATACGCCAATAGCAATCGCGATGATCGGTTCGTCGTCAATGGCACCTATTGTACTGCCACACTGTGCGCAAAAACTGCGGCTGGAATATTCTGAGGAACGCCATGTCGAAGGCTCACCGCCAGGTCCAGTCCAGTCCACTTGATCGCGTGGGAATTCTACCCACGCAATTGTTAGCGCGCCTGAGTGTTGCTGGCACTGTCTGCACGAACATGTATGCGGCTTTAATGTAGGACCTTTCGCAACAAATCGAATTTTTCCGCACAGACAACCGCCTTCGTAGATACTAGCTTTGACCATTTAGCCTCATTTTAAGTACGGAACTTTTTGCTCAGCGCAGCCATTTCATGAAATAGTTTCGGCTTTAAATCACAGATCGCAGGCACCAAGTTGCCAGAAAGTCATCTTTTTCATTGCTTGGCCTCCATGTATTCATTCCACGCCAGCATACCGCCCTGCAAATTAGACACTCTGTCAAATCCAAGACCCGTGAGTATTGCAGCCGCTGTTGTGCTTCTTACACCGGAACGACAAACCACAACGATGCCCTTTTCTTTGTATTGATCCAGCTCCGATGTTCGGTTTGCCAGTTCTTTCAAGGGAATCAATTGACTGCCAGGAATATGACCCAACTTACCATCAAATTCTTCTGCGGTTCGTACGTCGAGTAGCATGGGTGCCGTTTTTTTATTGTGTGATTTTTGCACCTGAACAGATTCTACTTGCCGAATACTATTCAGCTCAGGCACAGACGGAAAGCTCAACGCGTCATCATCAATTTCTGTTTGGTTTATTTGCAACACTTCCTGAATTTTTTCAGGTAGGGGCAAGCCAAGATTGTCCATGATATGAATGAACTCATCTCTTGTTTTATTCGCTATCCGCGGGTTTGTTTTTTTCTCCTCACCGATACTTGATACTGTGTTACCACGGTAGTCATGACCCGGAAAAACACTAGTGTCATCAGAGAGTGCGAATAGCTTTTGAGTAATGCTGTCGTATTCCTGGCCCGCATCACCACCGGCAAAGTCTGAACGACCAGTGCCACCTATCATTAGCACATCTCCCGTCAGCACGCGGTCTGGCAACACAATGGCAATACTGTCTGGCGTATGTCCGGGAGTGTGCAGAATTTGCATGGTGATGTCACCAAGGTCTACTTCATCACCATCATTTAGGTGCACATCCACACAAGGCTGGGGTGCCAGTTCATGCATGTAGACTTTGGCGTCCGTAAGCGCCCTAAGCTCAGCACAGGCTGAACGATGATCAGCGTGAGTATGCGTATCAAAAAGCGTGGTAAGCGTGAGGCGATGATAAGCCAACATCGCTAAGTAGCGATCGGTGTTGTCTTTCAATGGATCAACTAGTGCTGCTTGGCCGGAGGCCTCGCAGGCAATCAGGTAGGTTTTGCATTTCCCCTGATTCAGTTCCTTGAACAGCATATGTACCTCTCTGGGTGCTTAGTACAGAATTCACGGTGTATGGCCAGTCTGCCACAGAGTTGCTCAACAGGATACTGCGCGCGCAACCGAGGCTTAAAACAGGTAGATTTTGGCTAGGCCCGCCGCCTATAATCGCTACGGTCCCTCGCACTAACAGGGCTGATTTCAATAATAAGACAGTCGGAGAGATCATGTCGGATAACAAACATCAAGTTCTTATTGTTGGCGGTGGCACCGCTGGTATCACTGTGGCAACAAGCCTAAGGCGTCAGGATACCAGTCTGGACATAGCGATAATTGAGCCAGCTGAATATCACTACTATCAACCTGCTTTTACCCTTGTGGGAGCGGGAGCGTATAACCTTGAGAAAACACGCAGAACCGTTCGTAGTCTTATTCCAGACGGCATCACTTTAATCGAAGCGTCAGCGACCGAATTCAACCCCGAAACCAATAGCCTTTCGATCAGCACTGGCGGTGAAATAAGCTACGACTACCTGATAGTCTGCCCGGGCCTTGAACTCAATTGGGGTGCCATTGATGGTGCCGATGCTCTTGGGTCTTCCGGTGTGTGCAGCAATTACTCCGCACAGCACGTTGAATACACTTGGGAATGTCTACAGTCAGTAAAACCCAACTCGAAATTGCTGTTTACTCAAGCGCCGCTGCCGTTCAAATGCCCGGGTGCGCCACAGAAAATTGCCTATCTTGCCGCCGATTATCTGCGAAAGAAAAACCAACTCGAGAACTGCGAACTGCACTTCCTGACTCACGGTCCGGCATTGTTTGCAGTACCTTTGTTTGCCGGTGAACTCAATAAGGTTGCCGCACGCTATGACATACAAGTGCATTTCCAGCACAATCTGGTGTCGATTGATGCAGCCAATAACAGGGCTGAGTTCGAAGTGGTTGGCGGTGACAACAGCGGCGAGCGGCTGAGCATGGAATTTGACATGCTGCACTTCACGCCTTCTCAATCGCCTCCTGCGGCAATTAGAAACAGTACCTTAGCCAATGACGCGGGTTATGTGGAAATCGATCAACATACCATGCAGCACAGCCGATTCAGCAATGTGTTTGCACTTGGGGATGCAGGCTCAACGCCGAATTCAAAAACCGCTGCTGCGGTTCGCAAGCAAGCGCCCGTAGTAGTCCAGAATTTGCTTGCGGTTATGCAAAACAATGCGGCCCAAGCACAGTACGATGGTTATGGTTCATGCCCGCTCACAACCGGCTATGGGAAAGTGATCATGGCCGAATTTGTGTATGGCGGTAAGGTAACGCCCACCTTTCCTCTGGACCCACGGAAAGAGCGTTGGATAAACTGGTGGATCAAAGTAACCGGCTTACCGCTGTTTTACTGGAGCTATATGCTGAAAGGCTTTGATAAATTCTTTAAGCACAATACGGAGTTTAGCGAATAGCGGCGAATGACAGAAACTGGTAGCCGACTACCAGCATAAGTCGCGGGAGGTGAGTCATCACGCTTCACCCACATCACCAGGGGGTCGCGACCCGAAACCGAAACACGCTCGTTGCTAGAATTCCGGCGGCTATTCCGCTATGCTGCGCGCCCCAATGAACTAGCCAAGCAAGACACAAAGCCCCGTGAACAAAGCGCTAAAACTCATCATCAATGCTGATGTTTATGCACCAGAGAGGCTGGGTATTCGTCATATTCTGGTCGCTGGTGAGCGGATTGTCGCGATATTGGAACAGGCGCCAAACATTGATGACCGGCTTGACGTCGATCTTGTCGATCTGCAAGGCCTGCGACTAATGCCCGGCTTGATTGATGGTCACGCACATATTACCGGTGGTGGTGGCGAATCTGGCCCTGAGTCTCGAGTGCCGCCAGTGCCTATTAGCAATTTTACGTCAGCGGGCGTTACTACCGTGGTCGGACTTCTCGGTACCGACGACCTGACCCGGAACACGAAGACGCTGCTGACACAGGCGCGTGGTTTGCAGGCAGAGGGTATGACTGCCTACTGTTACGCCGGTGGGTACCACTTACCGCCACAAACCGTCACAGGAAGTGTTCGCGGCGACATAGTCTTCATTGATCAGATCATAGGTGTTGGCGAATTGGCCATCAGTGATCATCGTTCCAGCCAACCAACCTTGAACGAACTACTACGAGTTGCCAGCGAGGCGCACGTCGCAGGCGTGATGACCGGCAAAGCAGGCATCGTTCATTTACACCTTGGTGATGGTGAGCGCGGCTTACAGCTGGTTCGAGAAGCAATGGAACACTCAGAGATTCCGGCGCGCGTATTCAACCCTACCCACGTTAATAGAAAGAAACAATTGTTCGACGAAGCGTGCGAGCTGACGAAGCTGGGCTGTTGCATCGACGTAACGGCTTTCCCAGCGGATGACAACAGCTGGTCTGCCGCTGACAGCATTAGACTTTACCTTGAACGCGACCTACCGCCAGCCAACCTAACAGTTAGCTCAGATGGCGGGGGCTGCTTGCCAGACTTCGACGCAGATGGCGAATGTATTTCCATGAGCATTGGCAGCGCATCTACGCTACCAGCCACTTTGGCTGAGTTATTGAGTGAGAGTTACTCGCTTGATGCACTGGCGCCTTTCTTCACCGCCAACGCTGCAATGTTGCTGCGCTTACGCAATAAAGGCAGAGTGGATGTGGATAAAGACGCCGATCTGCTTGTGCTGGATGATAAGCACCAGGTGCATTCTGTGATGGCGCGCGGTCATTGGCACGTTTTGGATGGACAGCAGCAGGTGTTAGGAATGTTTGAGGAGCGCCACTAAACATGTGCCCGTCACCAGTAGTAGACAATGCGCAGCGCGGTTTTGTAATCCCAATAGGTGGGGCTGAAGATAAGCTAACAGGTGCTGCTGTTTTGCAGCGCTTTGTGGATCTGTGTGGCGGCAATCGTGCCCACATTGTTGTTATCCCAACGGCCTCCAGGCTGAAAGATACTGGCGACGTATACACCAGGGTCTTCAATGATCTGGGTGCCGGTACAGCAACATCGCTGACCATGAACACGCGTGAAGACGCAGCGCGCGCCGACAATATTGATGCCCTGGAGCAAGCCACTGGCGTTTTCATCACCGGTGGTAATCAGTTACGCCTGTCTACTATCCTTGGCGGCACTGGCGTGTTTCAAAGGCTAAGGAAACTGAATGCTCGAGGTGTCCACATTGCCGGCACGTCAGCCGGTGCGGCAATCATGCCTGAGCATATGATTGCCGGTGGGAAAAAGGGGCTGTTACCGCGCCAGAATGGCGTAAAGCTGGCGCCAGGGCTGGGCCTTACCAACGCGATGATTATCGACCAGCACTTCAGCCAACGGAGCCGATTGGGCAGGCTGCTTACCGCAGTGTCTTACAACCCGTTCCTACTGGGCGTTGGCCTGGATGAAGATACCGGAGTGTTCATAGGTCCCGATGATGTGTTGCAAGTCATTGGCAGCGGCGGAATCACTATTGTTGACGCGGGTGAGCTGAGCTATTCATCGATGGACAGTGCAGAACGCGGCGATGCCTTAACGATGATTGGCTTAAAAATGCACTTTCTCGCGGATGGCGGTCGTTATGATCTGCAAAAACGCTCCGCTTTTCCGCCTTCTGACTAGCGTGAGCGCGTAATCGCAAAGCAGCGTTTGGCGCAGTCTGTCTTTCTGTTTATAGTCTGTCATTCCCCACAGATAGTGACGAGGTAAGCCGATGCGCGTTGTGTCGACCAATGTCTATGTAGGCCCCAATGTTTACGCAAATTTTCCAGTCATTCGCCAGGTTCTAGACCTTGGTGTATTGGAAAACTGGCCATCTGCGAAGTTAGGCCCTGACTTTACTGAAGGTTTGGTGGCGGCTATTCCCAGCCTGCAGACGCACGGTTGTTCCTACCGTGAGGAAGGTGGATTCTTACGGCGACTTAGGGAAGATGAAGGCACCTGGATGGGCCACATCATGGAGCATGTTGCGCTGGAGCTGCAAAATCTGGCGGGCTCTGACGTCAGCTTCGGCAAAACACGCTCAACGGGCACGCCTGGTGAATACAACATGGTGTTCCAGTATCAACAGCGCGACGTAGGGCAGGCGTCAGCAGAACTGGCCATTAAGTTACTGATGCATTTACTGCCAGCAGACGTGCAAGCCGAAATAGATTATCAGATTGAGGCGGATTTTGAGTTTCGAGACGAGCTGCAAGAATTCGTGCACATGGCACAACGTAAGGAGCTGGGGCCAAGCACCGGATCACTGGTTAAAGCGGCTGAGGAACGTAATATACCGTGGTTGCGCTTGAATCAATACAGCCTGGTTCAGTTTGGCCATGGCAAGTACCAACAACGTATTCAAGCCACCATCACCAGCGAAACGAAACACATTGCGGTCGAAATATCCTGCGACAAGGAAGACACGCACAACTTACTTCGTGAGCTGGGCTTGCCCGTGCCAATACAGTACATGATTTACAGCGAACGGCAGGCTGTACGGGCGGCACATCGCATCTCATTTCCGGTGGTGCTCAAACCGCTCAACGCAAATCACGGCCGCGGCGTTAGCATTAATTTGAACTCCGACGAGGAAGTGCAAGTGGCGTTTGCCAAAGCCCGAGAGCAAGGCAGCAGCAGAGCCGTACTGGTGGAGAGCTATATCTCCGGAATGGATCACCGCATGCTGGTCATCAACAACGAGCTGGTTGCGGTCGCCAAACGCGTTCCTGGCCATGTTGTAGGTGATGGGCACTCATCGATCAGCGAACTTATCGACGTTGTGAATCAAGACCCCAGGCGCGGTATTGGCCATGAGAAGGTGCTGACCCGATTGGAACTGGATGATCAGGCCCGACGTCTGATGGAAAAAGCAGGGGTCAATGAAGCAACGGTGCTTCCTGATGGAGAGGCCTTTTTCTTGCGCTCTACCGCCAATTTGTCTACCGGCGGAACCGCCATTGATATGACTGATGTTGTACACCCCGATAACCGCGACATGGCCGTACGAGCGATCCGAGCCGTTGGCCTGGACGTTGGCGGTGTTGACTTTCTAACGGATGACATCACGCAATCATACAAGGATATTGGCGGCGCTATTGTTGAGGTGAACGCCGCGCCCGGATTCAGAATGCACGTGGCACCCAGCGAAGGGCAAGCTCGCGACGTGGCCGGCAACGTGATCGATATGTTGTTTCCGCCGGGGTCTGATAGCCAAATTCCCATTGCCGGCATCACCGGCACCAATGGCAAAACCACCACCTCAAGAATGTTGGCTCATATTCTAAAAACGGCTGGCCATATCACAGGGATGACATCAACCGACGGTGTGTATATCGATGGCCATCTTACTGTTAAGGGTGACATGACCGGACCCACCTCGGCACAGATTGTACTGCGCGATCCTACCGTTGATTTTGCGGTAATGGAGACCGCACGCGGCGGCATATTAAAACGTGGCCTGGGTTACCAACGTTGCGACGTAGCCGCGTGTTTGAACGTGACATCAGACCATCTTGGTCAGCGCGGAATTGATACTCTGGAGCAATTGGCTGAAATTAAACGTGTCGTGGTTGAAGTGGCCGACGATACCGTTGTGCTCAATGCCGATGACCCACAGTGTTTGGCCATGGCGGATCACACGCATTCAACGCACCTTTGTTACGTTACCATGAACCCTGGCCACGGTCTGGTACGCGAGCATATTCGCGCTGGTGGCCGCGCGGTGGTGCTAGAAAAAGGCATCAATGGCGACATGATCACAATCTACGATAAAGGTTCACACATCCCGTTACTTTGGACGCATCTGATACCTGCCACCATGGAAGGCAAAGCGATGCACAATGTACAGAATGCCATGTTTGCCAGTGCGATTGCATTCAGCTTTGGAAAATCACTGGAAGATATTTCGCACGGCTTACGTACCTTCAATACCAGCTTCTTCCAGGCACCCGGTCGCACCAACGTGTACGACGAGCATCCCTTCAAAGTGATTCTCGATTACGCACACAATCCAGCAGCCGTAGCGATGATCACTGATTTGGCGCAGCGCATCGACGTAGCGGGCAAGCGCCGACTGGTCATTACGTCGCCAGGTGATAGGCGCGACGAAGACATCATTGAGGTTGCGAGAGTTGCGTCCAGCGGATTTGACCACTACATCTGTAAGGCCGACGATGATCGCCGCAGGCGCGGTCAAGACGAAGTACCCCAGATGATGCGAAAGGAACTACTGAGCAACGGTGTTGTTGATTCAGCGATTGAAATTATTCCGGATGAACAAGAAGCGGTTGCGGCGGCACTGGCAGCATCGGAGCCTGGTGATCTTCTGGTCATACTGGGCGATAACGCCACTCGGTGCTGGAAGCAAATCATTCACTTTAACGGCGGCAGCGCCGAAAGCCATGAGCCGCACGTTAGCGTGGCTGGCGCTGACAAAATTTTCTCGGTACAAGAGAACAAATTCGAGTTAGCGCAGGGACAACGCCTGGTGCAGGATGAACGCGGTGTGCGTATTGTCTCCAAGATCGAAGAAGAATCTGATTAGCGTTTAAGCATGGCGAATTTGGTTCTTGACGACGTCAGGCGACTGACCGGTCCCAATCTGTTATCCGATTATCCCGGCTCAATACTGGACGTGAGTATTATTGGTTTCGATACCTGTGATGTGGTAAATAGCTGGCGAGACCACGTTAGAATTCTGTTAGATCAGCTTGATTGGAGCAGTGAGTCTATTTACGATCGTCAGTTTCAAAATGGTGCCAGTCTTGCAATTAGTAGTCCTATCGATGCGCTCTATACGAGTTGCGATGTTAACGAACTGGCCTGGGAGTGCACCGTTGCCCAACTGTGTGGCGCGAAGGCGGATATTGACGTGAGACTGGCGGAATTAAAAATCACTTTGGCACAAGAAAGAAATCTTGCCTTGCTGACTTTGCAACGCGCAGCGGCAGAGCATAACGCGCCGTTTCTGTGGGACGATGACGAGGTGTCTGTCGGCCACGGCGCCGGTACGCAACTATGGCCATTCCACGAGTTACCCGAACCGGACGAAGTGAACTGGTCCAACGCAAGTGCGGTTCCATGTGCATTGATTACGGGTACCAATGGCAAGTCAACCAGCGTGCGATTAGCATCAATGGTCGCAGAGGCAGCAGGCATTTCAGCGGGCGTAACCTCAACAGATTTTATTCGCGTGGGTCAGCGTGTGTTGGACCATGGTGATTACTCAGGGCCAGGTGGCGCGCGCATGCTACTGCGACACAAGGACACAGAGCTTGCGTTTTTGGAGGTGGCCAGGGGCGGCATTTTGCGACGTGGCCTACCAATAGACAATGCCAAGGCGGCGTTGATCACCAATATTGCGGCTGACCATCTAGGCGAATACGGCATCAATACTGTGGCGGACCTGGCTGAGGTGAAATCTACCGTCCGCAAGGCAATCGGCGCTGGCGGCAAACTCATTCTTAATGCCGATGACCCTCTGTTGGTTGCCCAGGCGAGCAATGTGAACGTTCCAGTTTGCTGGTTTTCCCTGCACGCTGACAATATCACCGTGTTGTCTCACCTGGAAGACAACGGGCATGCGGTGGTGCTAGCCGACGACGGCTTGGTTTCGATAGAAGACGGCAAGAACCTGACAATATCGACCTTGTCGGACGTACCAATGACAATGAACGGCGCGGCTGAGCATAATGTAGCCAACGCACTGGGTGTTATTGGCCTGTGTCGCACGCTTGGCTTTAGCAGTGAGCAAATTCACCAAGGCTTGGCGTCTTTTGGTAGCAGTGCCGACGACAATCCAGGCCGCGGTAATGTATTTGATTACGACGGCGCCAGCGTGATGGTTGATTTTGCGCACAACCCGCACAGCGTGAATGCAATTGTTTCAACACTGTCTCAGCTGCCCGCAGAGCGTCGTTTGGTGTTGCTGGGTCATGCAGGAGACCGGTCTGAGGAGAGTATTCGCCAGTTAGCCCGCGCGGCCCATGCCTTGGGTGTAGACCAATGGGTGGTCGCTGATTTACCGAACTATCTTCGCGGGCGCCAAGCGGGCGAGGTGCCTGCCATAATCTGTGATGAACTTGCGCAGTTGGGTGTTCTTCCTGAATCAATTCTACGCTCTGACACCGTGGCTCAAGGTGCGCGCGTTGCACTGTCGTGGGCTCGCAACGGCGATAACTTGTTGTTGCTGGCATTGGATGACCGCGAAGAAATTTTTCAAATGCTTGGCCGGGAATAACGCGCTATTGGGCATTCCCACGATTGTCGCAAGCAACCGTTGGGACCGTTGACTCAATAATCCACTTTACCGCGCAGTTTCTTTGTCTGACCGTGTTTTGTTTTGCCTTCCAGGCGTCGCTTTTGCGATCCTTTACTGGGCTTGGTAGGTCTGCGATTTTTTCGAACCACTGTTGCTGATTTAATTAGCGATACAAGGCGCTTGCAGGCTTCTTCGCGATTTTTTTCCTGCGTGCGGTGCGTTTGTGACTTGATAACAATCACACCTTCTTTAGACACACGCTGATCACTTAATGCAAGCAGGCGTTCTTTGTAAAACTCCGGCAAAGACGAAGCATGAATATCGAATCTAAGATGAATCGCCGTAGACACCTTATTAACATTCTGGCCGCCCGCGCCCTGAGATCGAATGGCTTGAAATTCAATCTCATGTTCAGGAATGGATACATTGCTTGAAATAATAAGCATGATTTTGCTTAGCTCTCGCCGTGCGCTGCTGGCAGTTCGATTTTGTATTCAGGCAAGAAGCGGCCTGGAATGCTGCCCGACTCAGTATCTCCTATATGTGTAGCACCAATCGCAGCGTAAAAAGCGGCGGCATTCGGGTCACTTTGAATAAGCAATACTCTTGCACCGCGTTTGCACGCTGTCTCTTTTGCATGATCTAACAGTGTGCGGCCATATCCAGAACCCATGCACTGTGGATCTACAAACAGCGCTTCCAATTCACGCTCACATTCCGACGTTGGTACGGTCGCACAATAGCCTATAATCTCACCGCCTACTTCACAAACAAAATAATCGCCCTGTGAGTCATTTATATGCTCTGGTGTAACCGTCAATTCCTCGCGGCATGCCGTCATGAATTCAGCCGAATATCCCCAATGCGCTTTGGAGCGGATGGCGAGTTCACTAATAACGTCTGCCTCTGTCATCTTCGCACGGCGGATGATAAGGGGTTCCTTCATATTCTGACCCTAGCATGGTATTGGTAATGAGCTCAGTATAACGTTGGAGGTTATTGAATTAATTCACACTTACATTGATGATGAGTGCTCTTAAATAGGGACTCCGCATGATCGAGCGATTCATCACCGTGATGCTATTGATTATTGGCGTTATTCATCTGCTGCCGTTGAGTGGCTCCCTGGACGCTGAACGTTTGTCTGCACTGTATGGATTAAACATCAGCGAGCCCAATTTGGAAATACTGATGCGTCATCGCGCTGTGCTGTTCGGCTTGCTTGGCGGCTTCTTTGTCTATGCCGCCTTCAAACACGACTTGCAGAACATTGCGTTTGTTGCTGCGTTTGTCAGCGTCGGCTCATTTTTCTATTTGGCGTTTTCCGTAGGTGGTCACAACGACGCCATGGGCAGAGTGATCACCGCCGACTGTATAGCGGCGGCTTGTCTGGTCGTTGCCGTAACGCTATCAACACTAGCGAAGTGAAGATACGCCCCACAACTTAGAGAATTCCTCGCAATGAAACACTAATGATTTGTAGTCATCCAGCATCACCCCTTCAGGCAATGCAATACGATTGCTGCCGTCGAAGTCATCCAGCAATTTTACAAATACGCTTCCAGAGACCGCGTTTTTGCCCGTCACTTTATCGCTAGCAGTTGGCGATAAAAACACCTTAACGTCTGGTCCTTTTTTTGCGGCGAAGTTGTCTGCCAACTCAATATATAACTTACCCTGGTCTTCAACCACGCTCCAATTTCCGCTGAGCGATGATTTGCCCCAGGAAGAAAAAGCACCTTCCAACTCACCGCTGGCCAATGCAGTTTCAGCCATTGCTGCTTGATTCATAAACAAGGAAAGAAATACAGTCGACAAAAGTAGTTGTAATCTCATGGTGTTCCCCAAATAGCGATACATAAATAGACCGTCTTTCGAATGGCAAGTTCCATCATTACCGAATGGGGTTTTGAACCCTTTTACAATACGTCGGATATGCCGGTATCTTTGTCGTCAATGCTCTTGGTATTTTTTGCGCGCCAGTAGTTTTCGATGCCTTCTTGATCTTTCTTCTTCAGGTTCTCGGCCAGCGTATTTCGATGTTCGACCAGATCGAAGACCGGCACCCCAAAACCGCAAGAGGTTTGCACCAGGTCTATCGTAAGATCGAATATTTGGCGACGGGCGGGATGGTGCGGAAACAGGGCTGTAAGCTCATCCCATTTGGCATCGTTATTGTGGATGGCTTCAGCGCTACCATACACGCGCAAAATAAGCGGTTTCGATGAGAACGAGCAAAAC
Organism: Pseudomonadota bacterium; assembly: GCA_039111475.1. Taxonomy (GTDB): domain Bacteria; phylum Pseudomonadota; class Gammaproteobacteria; order Pseudomonadales; family JAUIET01; genus JAUIET01. Next base: position 53,634 of record JBCCIP010000007.1, read on the forward strand.
ATCACCGTCATTCTTGAGTTTTCCCGCATGTGCGCGGCCGTCTCGTTGCCGCTGCCGGTCAGGTTTAGCCAAGCCAATCTGTTTGGACCAAGAACTCTAAGGCTGTCCATGCCTTTTGGAGACACATTAACTCGCCCTTCATCGGCCGCCGTGCCCACAAAAAACAAATGCTGTTCTTCCACAAAGTCCATATGCGTCTTGCTCAGCGCTGGATATCTTGCTGCCATGTGGTTACTCCTACTAGGTATCTCGTCTCATCCAACACTTACGTTCAGTTGGTGATAACTTTTCAACGGAATATCGCAACATAGTGAGCGGCATCTGTTGATAAAGATCGGCTAAGAACGCTCGCAATTCAGTAACATCTTTTTTACCCATCTCTCTCAACATCCACCCTGTTGCCTTGTCTTTGCGCGCCTGATTTTAACGCGAGTAGAACTGGCTTGCAGTCACACATTAAACATAAATGCCATACGACCACCTACTGCTTGCGCGCTAGCTCTTCATTTGCACGCATTACCCTCAACAAATTACCACCCAGTATTTTCTTCATGTCTTCTGTAGAGTGCCCTTTCGCAATCAATGCGTCAGTGAGATTTTGAATTAAGCCGATGTGTTCCAGCCCTGCTGGCGGCGCACCCATGCCATCGAAATCCGAGCCGAGTCCCACATGGTCAACACCAACCAAATCAATAATGTGCTCGAAATGAGCAACAAGGTCATCCAGACTGGGTGGTATCAGTTCAAATTCTATTTGTTTTTGCAGTGCCCACTGCGCCAGATCATTTTGTACCGGGTCATTGGCGTACTTCTCATCCAGCGCTTGCCTGCGCGGTAATGCCCTTTCATACGCTTTCTTAAACTCGCGGTGAAAGCGCTCACTAATATACTGGGAATAGAAACTGACTTGCACGACGCCATCGTTGGCTGCCAGTGCTTTAATCATTTTATCATTCATATTTCGTGGGTGATCCATGACCCCACGAGCAAGAGAATGCGATGCAATGACTGGTGCCTGGCTGACGTCAAGCACATCCCAAAAAGTGTCATCCGAAACGTGACTGACATCAACCATCATTCCCAAACGGTTCATCTCTTTAACCACGGCAACGCCTTGCTCGTTCAGGCCTGACCATTTGGCTTCATCACCAGAAGCATCCGCCCATTCATTGGTGTTGGCCCAGGTAAGCGTCATATAACGCACACCCAGGCGATAAAAATTTCGCAAATGCGCCAGTCTGTTTTCTATGGCATGACCGCCTTCAACGCCAATCAAGGCCGCAACGACTCCCTTTGATGCCGCATTCTCAATGTCTTGCGCGCTATAGGCCATCTCTATGCGCGGCGCATTGATGTGTACTTGTTCATGGATTTGATCAATCTGTTCGTAGGCACGTCGCGCAAATCCATAGTCCTTATGAGCAGGTGGCACAAAGACCGAAAAAAACTGTGCATCTACCTCACCTTGTTCCAGCTTATGCAAACTGGTTTGCGCTGCGTCGGGATCTTCATTGAGCGCACTGCCGTCTGCCGCACTACGGTCGATAAAGTCCGAATGTGTGTCAATGACAATGGCCGCGCTATGGGTGGAGTCGGTGTCTTTCACCGCGAGCGCGCAGCCGGAGAGGAGTTGAAGAGTTAACAGCAGAAACGGCAGTCCGGTTTTGCTTAACCTTTTCCGGGGTGCGAGCGTGTAAATCACGTGAACTCCTGTTATCCGCCAGACCTCAATATTCAATGCCCATGGTATCAAACAGATCTTGCACCGGTTTGAGCTGTTCGCTGTATTTTTTCCATCGTCCGCTCGCGCTGGAATACAGTTTTTCTCTGACTTGCACCGAACTGGCCGTGGAAACGGCTTCTTTACTGTTATGAAACTCCAAGCACTCGGCTTGCCACTCAAGGCCAAGGTGAGCAAGCGTTGACGTAAGCACTGGCTCCGGTTCGGTCACTAACCGCTCGTAGGACACTTCATACAGTCGATTGCCAAACATCTCGCGCCAATGCGTCATAAGTTGCTCGAACAAAGCGTAGTATCTTGCGGTATCCAACAAATCATAGTGGTAGCCGTAATAGGAATAGTCGATGGCAAACAATTGGCGGTAATTGCTTAACACGGTGTCCATGGCATTCCGCCGCAAGCAGACTATTTTGGCCTTCGGTAGAGCGTTCATAATGAAACCAACGTACAGGAAATTCAGTGGCGTTTTATCGATAACGAACTGGGTGTCAGCTTTGTGTGCGGCAACCGAACTCAAATATCGTTCTCCAATATCCGCTAAGCTGCTAGTGGCTGCTTGCTCAATGATGTTAGGGCTGAGCACTGTGTTGTCATTGAGTTGAACGTTCTTTCTAACAGCCAGCGCAAAGTCCTGTATCTCTCCCAGAGAGCTCACTTGAGAGTGGCTGGCCAGCATTCTGTCGAGCAGCGTGGTGCCCGATCTGGGCATACCCATTACGAAAATCATGCGCTCACCGCTAGCGTTTTCATCAGCCGTCGCTGGTGAAGGGCTTGCACGCTCTGCGGGAAAAGCCTCCTTACTTTTGGAAAACAGCTTTTCATCGCGCTCAAAGCTGTACTTCAATTGCGAACGCATGTTTTTCTTACCCTTGACCAACGCTTCAAACGCCCGCGCATAATCACCTTGCTTTTCGTACTCTCTGGACAGAGCATGACAAAGGTATAGCTTATCCTGAACAGTGCTCCCGCTTTTCTGCAGCAGCTTCTCAAGACGATCTGTATGTATTGCCTCAGATTTCGTTTTACCTAATTCAGACAAAGACCAATGCGCACGGGCAAAATCGGGTTTAAGACTGATGGCTTTTTCGAAGTGCTCAGCAGCGGCGTCAATGTTGCCAAGAAACTGTTCAACGGACGCTAAATTGAAATGAAACTGAGGATTGCCTGATTGCAGCGCTACCGCCTTTGAAAGCGCATCACGCGCTTGAACAAAGCGACCCAATTTGCTGTACACAACGCCAATCGTATCAAGTACCAACGCATTTTTGGTACCTGATACGGATATCTTTCCTGCCGCAGCCAAAGCCTGCTCATACTGATTGACCAGGCTATGAAGCTTCGCTTTTTGCGCGAGATATTCAGCATTGTTTGGTTGCAGGGCAAGCGCCTTGTCAACAAACTCCAGTGCTTTTGCTACGTTTCGACTAGCAGCCGCCGCTATTGATGCAAAAAACCAAGCATCGCTTTGCTTAGGGTCCAGGCTGAGAATCTGCTCACAATACCGAATCAGTTCTTTATACGCGCCCTGATTCAGCGCGCGCACCGCTTTAGCCATCAATGACTTGATGGCGGATGACCGATTCATTTTACAGGCAACGGCAGAGTCAATAACGACTCTACCGTCGCTGCAATAACACCGCTAGAAACGGTAGCTAAAACGAGCACCCAATGTTCTTGGCTGTAAAATCTGAGTCTGGAACGATCTGACCGAGGTGTTACCACCGACTATCTGATTGTTTCGCGCTGACGACTGCGCTCCCGCTTCCGCAAATTTATCGAACACGTTGTTCACATACGCCGTGACCGTCCAATTCTCTGCTTCGTACACTAGTGAGGTGTTAGTCAAGCCATAGCCGTTCAGAGTAAGACTGCCGCCGCGAGCCCCGGTTCTGGTCAGCACTTCATCCTGGTAAGAGTAGCCGACGTTCCAGTAAAGATCGTTACCGGCAACCGAAAACTGGTAGGAAGAAAACATCGAGAATTGTGTTTCTGGTGCCCCAGGCAGTCGATCACCGACTTCACCATCTTCAAATGCCGTGCCAAAACCGGGCGGGGTTATGGTTCGAATCAAGGACGGAACCGGGTCGGTTAGCTCAGTTTTGGTGTAACTAAAGCTACCGCGTAACTGCCAACTTTCATTAACCTGCCATTGGCTGCTTAACTCAAGACCACGCGATTCAGCACCGGTTGCGTTAATGATGATTGGAATAGAAGCGTTAACCGTTGCCGAAGACAACTGCGGATCTATCCAGTCGATCAAGTAAACCGCGCCATTTAGAGTCATCGCGCCATCCAGCAAGGTGGTTTTCGCGCCTAACTCATAGTTTCGCGTCTCATCCGGGCCGTACGCTCGCTCATCAAATTGGGCAAAGTCATTCGGGCCTGGGCCAAATTGCTGCCCGGGCGCCAAATTACAGTTACCCTGGGTTGCATTGGGGTCAAAATCGGGGCATGGGCCACCACCGTTGGAGCCACCAATACGAAAACCCTCGCTAACCGTCGCGTACAACAACACATCGTCTGTCATTTGAAACGAAGTGTTGAACTTGAACAAGGTGCCATCGTCTTCAACATGCAGGTCCGGATCGAATGCACGGGAACTAATCTCTGACACGGATGACGCTACGAAACCGGGGTCAAACAATGGAAAGTCTACCGAAGTCACTTCATCTATTTCGTACTCATAGCGTCTGGCACCAACCGTGACGGACCAACGGTCTGTTATGTCAAACCCAAGCTCGCCAAAGAACGCTGATTCAACAACTTCCACTCTCTGTGTTGAAAAATACTCCAGGTCATCTGGTCGATCAAATCCGGCGAATGCGGCAAAACCTGGTGTGAACTCCGCTGAGAAATTAGCTTCCTCTTCCTTGTTGTAGAAGCCACCAACAATCCAGTTCAATCGGCTGTCGCCGGTTGATACCAGGCGTATTTCCTGATTCAAGATTTCGATTTCTTCTTCCTCACGCGTAAACGCAGTGAACGTTGGGAAACTCTCATAACCGTATTCCAGGCTGAACAGCAGGTCTGATTGGTCTCGCTGGCCCACTTCTTCATATTCTGAATACCCGGTGGCTGAGGTTAATTCAGCGAAACCGAGATCTACGGTGACTTCCAACGCAATCAAGCTAGTGTCTTCGTCATTCGGCTCGGGTACTCGGCTTGGCGATTCATAGAGGCTAGTGGGGTATGGACCTCTATGTCCGGACGTTGTGCGCCCACCATTCTCTTCGCCCTGGAAGTAGTAGGTTAATGTGCTGTCAAACGCGTCCGTGGGTTGCCAGCGCAAAGCGACGCGGCCTGATAACACTTCTTGTGAATTTGCATCTTCAATGGGCGCAAAATTCGCTGCCACTGCCGCTGCATCGTTAAGATTAACATCGGGCTCTGAAACGCCTGGCTGTTGCACAACGTAGGGGTAATCTACAAAGCCTTGATTATCAAGCCGGTCAACTGACGCGCGGATAGCAAACGTATCAGACAAAGGCAGGTTAACAGTGAAACCGACGTCGCTGCTCAGACCACTGCCTTCACCCAGTGAAAATGCGTCGCCACGAATTTCAAAATACTGATCTTCTGTATCGGGTTTTCTTGGTAAATAACGAATTGCACCACTCAGTGTGCCGGCTCCGTACAAGGTGCCCTGTGGCCCAAGCAATACTTCAACGCGGTCTATGTCGGCCAGCCTAAAGTCTAACGCGATCGGCACTTCGCCAATATACGTTGAGATGGTATCACTTACGTCGTTGCCTTCCCCCTGGCCCAATGGGTCGGCGTTCAAACCCCGAACAATAATAACGTTGCCGTTACGCCCGCCATTATCAACCACATTGATGCCTGGCACGTATGCGATCAGGTCGCTTACGTCTTTAAAGCCTTGGCTTTCAATTTGTCCTGCACCAACGGCGGCAATGTTGATAGGAACATCTTGCACCGACCCAACGCGCCGGGTGGCGGTAACGGTAACCTCTTCCAAGGCATAGGAAACATCGCCAGTTTGTGCGACTGCAACCATGGATGACAAACCCAATGCGGGTATAGATGCGTATGAAATTGCTCGTGACAATCGAGTTTTTTTGAATCGATGCTTCATTGTGTTTCCCCTTATTGAAATATGGCTCTCGTCGCCATGCAAACTGCGCGCCATTATATAGGTAATTTTCACATTTCGCGTGTCATAATATGCGCCGTTTATCCACAGGGGTCCAACATGAAAGTAGTAGTCGCTCTGTTGACACTCGTCTTGCTGGGTTGTGCAGGCCAATCCCCCCAATATTCAGCATCGGCAATCACGCAGATGTCCGTTCCCCAGCTCCAGTTGGCGATAAAAAACGCTGAGATAACCGCTGTTCAGGTTACTCAGGCATTTTTGAATAGAATTGAAGCCCTGGACGATAACGGGCCTGCGCTGCACGCGATTATTGAAGTAAACCCGGATGCACTGGCCATTGCGGCCGAGTTAGACCAGAAAAAGGGCAAAATGGCGTGGGCCGGACCACTGCACGGCATACCGGTGGTTCTAAAAGCCAACATAGACACCCGCGACCGTATGGCCACCAGTGCAGGCTCGATTGCGTTAGCCGACCATCGAGCCGAACAAGATGCTTTTTTAGTGCAGCGACTGCGCGATTCAGGTGCGGTTATTTTGGCTAAAGCCAATCTTAGCGAATGGGCTAATTTTCGATCAGAAAACTCCTCCAGCGGCTGGAGCAGCCTGGGTGGGCAAACCACTAACCCCTACGCTGCTGGTCACAACCCTTGTGGTTCATCCAGCGGCTCAGCCGTAGCTGTGGCAGCCCAACTAAGCCCTTTGGCCGTTGGCACCGAAACCAATGGCTCTATCGTTTGCCCGGCGGGCATCAACGGCATTGTCGGCGTTAAGCCCACGGTTGGCCTGATCAGCCGTTCCGGCATCATACCCATATCACATACGCAGGATACCGCCGGCCCAATGGCCAATTCCGTGGTAGGTGCCGCTTTGTTGTTGGATGCCATGGTGGGTAAAGATCCGAAAGACACCAGCAGCGTTTCGGTCTATAAGGGCACAAGCTTTGTTCCAGATCTCAACAAGCTCGACCTGAAGGGAGTGCGAGTGGGCGTGTTGCGAAGCTATTACGGCGCGGCGCTAGAAAATGTGCGCGATGTTTTGCAACATAACATTTCCAGCTTGCAAGAACTGGGGGCTATCATTGTCGACCCAGTCGCCACCAACATTCCCAGTAGTGTCAACGACGCGGCCTACGAGGTTCTGTTGTTCGAATTCAAGAACGGCCTCAATCAGTATCTTGCCCAACACAAGATTGACCCGTCCGTGAACACTTTGGCCAAACTTATTCAGTACAACGAAGCGAACGCTGGCGCAGCAATGCCGATTTTTGGTCAGGAGATATTTATTAAAGCCGAAGCCAAGGGTGATCTCACGTCTGCGGACTATCAGCTGGCGCTGCAAAACAGCCATTACCGTATGCGCGCCATCATGGATAAGGTGTTAGAAGAGAACAAGCTTGATGTGATCATCGCGCCCGCCAACGCACCCAGCTGGAAAACCGACTGGGAAAACGGCGACCACTTTACCTTATCCAGTTCCAGTCTGGCTGCCAGAAGCGGCTATGCCAGTGTTGTGGTACCCGCTGGTTTCATTGACGGTTTGCCCGTCGGAATTGCGTTTATTGGTGGTGCGTTCTCAGAGAAACAGCTTCTGCAATACGCATATGCGTTTGAACAGAAAACCAAAGCGCGGCAAAATCCAGATTTGGACGCGTTTTGAGAAATTTCCAGCACTCAAAGGAACCTAAACATGATATTGATAAAGAACTTGCTACTGTGGTTTTCTCTGCTTGGCAGCGTAGCTGTCAACGCTGCAGATTATGTTATTGCCGGCAAGCTGCTTGATGTGCGCAGCGGCAGCATGCTCAGTGATCAGGTGCTAACCATAGAAGAAGGTCGCATTACACAACTAAGCAATAAAGTGGACACTTCTATTCCGCAAGGTGCGTCGGTGTTGGATCTTTCCGAGTATTTCGTAACACCCGGCTTTATGGACGCTCATGTACATCTACATGGCAGCGCCAAAGTACACGGCTACAACAACCTCGGTTTGTCGCAACCCACCAAAACACTGTGGGGCGTTGTAAACGCGCGAAAAACACTGGAAGCAGGTTTCACCACAGTGAGAATGGTAGGCGCGCCAGGATTTGCCGATGTTGCCTTACGCGACATGATCAATAATGGCGAATTGGCCGGCCCCAGAATTTTAGCGGCCGGTCCATCAATCGGCATTACTGGTGGTCACTGCTCTGATAATAATTTGATGCCCTATGACAAGGAATCAGTAGGCGCTGGCGTTGCCGATGGTCCCTGGGCGATGCGTGCCATTGTGCGGCGCAATATCAAATTTGGCGCAGACCTTATCAAAACCTGTTCAACTGGGGGCGTGCTTTCAAAAGGCACCGAAGTCGGCGCGCCGCAAAGCACCGTTGAAGAATTAACGGCCATTGTTGAGGAAGCACATTCACACGGACGTAAAGTCGCGTCACACGCACATGGTGCTACTGGCATTAAGAATGCGCTGCGTGCCGGCGTAGACTCCATTGAGCACTCCAGCTTCATTGACGACGAAGGCATTCACCTGGCTAAGAAAACTGGCGCGTATCTGGTCATGGATATTTATAACACCGAGTACATATTGGGCGAGGGCGCCAAGGCCGGAATACTCGAAGAGTCTCTGGCCAAGGAACGACGAACCGGTGCTACACAACGGGCAAATTTCGAGAAAGCCCACAAAGCCGGCGTAAAGATGGCATTTGGGACCGATGCCGGCGTTTACCCTAACGGCGATAACGCCAAACAGTTCGCGCGTATGGTGCGCTTTGGTATGACGCCGATTGAGGCTATACGCGCGGCTACGCTTAATACGGCGGATTTGTTTGGACTGTCGGCAGACGTGGGCGAGCTGAGCGTGGGTAAGTTCGCGGATTTAAACGCATTTCCAACCAATCCCTTAGACGACATTTCGGTCACAGAAAAACCCGCGTTTGTACTTAAAGGCGGACAGGTGATCTTAAGCCCCTGATCGCGGTCATTGCGCGAGCGGATAATTCGCTGCGCGCAGAAGCAAACCTGGTAAGACGATCATTCGCCAAGTTGAACTAAATTCTTTTGAAATGTTCGGAACTTCTTTCGGTCACAAAGACATACCAATAAACGCCGAAAGAATTCGTTTATTTTGACAACACCCAGTGACGCAACCCTGCTGAACGCAATAGCTGCTGAAAAAAGTCCAGGTTCGGCCTTTTCTAGGCTATACGCGCGGCATGCTGACCCTGTGTTTCGTTATGGCTTGGTCGTTTCACAGTGTGCAGCCATCGCCGAAGATGCCACTCAAGACACGTTTGTTCAAATGTTTGAACGTGCTAGCGAATACGATGCTGCTCGCAGCGAATCAGCCCTTGGCTGGTTGTATGGATTGCTGCGAAACAATGTGCGTAAGCTCATTCGCGAACGCGCTGTTGAAGCACAACACATCGAAGCCCAAGGCGTAGCACCAAGTACGGAGCATTTATGCCAACTCAGCGACGATGTTATGGAACTGCAATCTGCCATCTCGCTGTTGAATATCGAGCAGAGAGAAGTATTGTTCCTGATTTCTCTGGAAGGCCTGGATTATGCGGCGGCCAGTAATGTACTGGGCATTCCCATTGGCACGGTTCGCTCCAGATTATCCAGAGCCAGGCACGAACTGCGCGCAACGATCGCAAAAGACGAGCCAGTTAACAAAGTGGAGGTATCGCATGGATAACAACGAAGCCGAGCTTGAAACAAAGCTGGCCGCCTACCGTAATGAATTGAACGCCATAGCGGCGCCAGCTGACTTAGAAGACAGAGTTTTTTTGTCGATAGAGCAACGCCTGAGTGCCTCAGCGTCCGCGCAACCGTCAGAACAGCCCGTAGACAGATTCTGGTTATGGGCTGGATGCGCCGCGTCAATTGCTGCCGTTAGTATTGGCCTGTTGTTAACGGGTGACGCTGAAGAAAATGTAATACGGCAACAGGCCGATTTGCCAACCGTTAATACAATCACCAGTTATCCAGTACGTGTACACTCGCTATCGCACGGAGCGCAGTGGCGTTATGTTCAATCACAAACCGTAAAAGACCAGAGAGGTATCACACGATTACTTGTGGTAAACCCTCAAGGAGATTTCTATGTTCAATAAAGCCATCAACTTGACTCGTATTTTGCCCTTAGCGCTTTCCGGCTTGTTAATACCGCACTCGTTGTCGGCACAAGAGGCCATGTTTTCGATAGAACCCGTCTCTATGGGAATGGGCATGGTTGGCGACTTCGTGTCCACTGAGCTTGTTCAAAACTCGCCTCTTAGCGCTGAAATAACCGTGCGAACCGTGCAGACGCTGGCCGACGGCAACCGAATAGTAAACGAAGATCGCACCCGACTGATCCGGGATAGTGCCGGTCGCGTGCGCCGGGAACATGACATTGCCGACAACTCAGCGGCAGCGATCGTTTCCATCACGGATCCCCGGAGCAAAACTTCGTTTATGCTTGATACTGAGAAACAGGAAATCATACGCATGCCTGAATTTGGACACGATGTTTTCTTCCAAGAGATGGAAGGCATGATGCCTGAAGAAATGTCTGACCCAGACGGCAACGCAGTGATCATTGATCACGGTATGATAGAAATGGAGCAAGAAGGCTTCTTTATGCCGCCGCCAGTGCCAATGGCTATGGGATTGCCGGCTCATTCCAGTGCGTTTGTGATGCCATTTGATGGAAATGCTGAGGAAAAGAGCCTGGGCGAAGACGTAATTTCCGGTCACCGGGTGCAAGGCACTCTGCACACAACTACCTTTGCAGCAGGTAGCTTTGGCAACGAGCGCCCAATAGTTGTCACCAGAGAGACATGGTACGCGCCGGAGCTGAAAATGATGCTGAAGACTGAAGAGTCTGACCCAAGGGCTGGAACCCTTAGTTACTCCGTGAAAATACTCAGCACCGATGAGCCAGATCCGGCACTGTTCACTTTGCCCTCTGACTTTCAGCTTATGGACTTACCACTGCCTCCAGAGTTCTCCAAGTAAGAGCGCTAGATTTTGTGCACATGGACCGAGAAATACTGCAATGTGATTTACATGACTATCTTGAGATAGCCTGTCTTTATGCGATAACAGTTGAACTTGATTTAAAAGACGGCACACAACTTACAGGTACGCCTGTGACTACACGAGCAAACAGCCACATCGGTGAGTTTCTAGAGCTTAAAGATCATCAAGCGGAGCAAATTTGCTCGATTCCGGTGCTATCGATTGTAAGTATGCGGGCGCTGGCTGCGAACCCCCATTTTGACAAGGTGGTATTCAGCGCTGACTGATACAAGCTGTGGTCTGCACGACACTTGCCCCTTGAAGCACTCGCGTATCAATGAGTCTTATCGGCAACAAACATAGTGGGCAGCGTAGATAAAGAGGTTGTTGTTAAACTTAACGAGCTTGTATCCGCGCTTAAAAACTCACTCAGATTCAATCGCACCTTGATCATTTAGATCATCGAACTTGTCCGCCATCGTCGGATTTCGCTTGGTGAGCTTCTTGATCGTTACATCTTGTGCTTTGTTATTGGCCAATCGAAGGTTTCGATCGGTACCCAGCAAAGCGTCTTTGGTTTTCTGCAAATGATCAATTGACTTATCAATCTCATCAATAGCCGTCTGGAATTTTCTGGAAGCAAGATCGTAGTTTTTCGCAAATGCGGTTTTGAATTTATCCAGATCATTTTCGAAGTTGGTGATGTCTACGTTTTGTGCTCTTACAAGTTCCAGTTCCCTCTTGTATTCAAGAGACTTCATTGCCGCATTACGCAGTAGCGTAATAATTGGAATAAAGAACTGCGGGCGCACAACGTAGGTTTTGGGATAGCGGTGAAACACATCTACAATCCCGGAATTGTATAGTTCGCTATCAGGTTCCAATAACGAGACCAATACCGCGTACTCGCAGCCTTTTTCTGTTCGATCCTTATCAAGTTCCTTTAGAAAATCTTCGTTCTTTTTCTTGGTGGCCGTGGCGTCGTTTTCGTTTTTCATCTCAAACATGATCGACACTATTTCAGTGCCAGCGTCATCTGAGTCGCGAAAAATATAGTCGCCTTTGCTGCCACTGCTGGCGTCGTTGTCTTTCTCAAAGTAGGCTCTTGGAAACGCTGTGGACCGAATGCGATTGAATTCGGTTTCGCAATGCAACTCTAGCGTCTCTCCAACCATCTTCGTTGATAGCCGAGCTTTCAAATCTTTCAGGCGCTCAATCGCATCGTCTCTGTCTTTAATTTGCGTTTCGTATTTATCCTTTAGTGATTTCTCGGCAAGTTGCTTTTCCAGTTCGGCTTTTTCTAAATTGCTCCTTAGCTCATTACGCTCTTTTTCAACAAGGCTTACGGCTTCAGTAACAGCCAGCTTTCGGGCAACCTCATTGGCATTGAGTTGTGCTTTCAGTTCCTGTATCTCGGCGTCTTTACGTGCCGCTGTTTCCTGTATATGTCTGGATAGCTTGGCCTCGGCTAACTTTGACTCTGCTTCGCTGTTTTGCTTTGCCGCCAGTAGCTCATTCTTGATTGCATCGCGTTCTTTCTCAATGCTGCTTAGCGCTTCGTTTACAGCAAGCTTCTGTGATACATCCACTGCATCAAGTTTTGCTTTTAGCTCTTGAATTGCCGCGTCCTTATCCGCCGCGACCTTCTGCATTTCGCTACCTACTTCTTTTTTTGCCAGTTCAACAGCGTTGATTTTTTCTTTCTCGGCAAGCTCAAGGCGATCATGTAGCTGCTGATCAAACTCTTTGTTGCGGACCTGCTTCACTATGTCTGCGTAGCCAGCTTCGTCAACCTTGAACGCTTTGTCGCAATGCGGGCAGATTATCTCTCGCATGTGGCAATTACTCCTTAGTAGCTATCTGGCGCCAGATCTCAGGCAAACACTGCTTGATGTTGCATAGAATCCATCACTCGTTGTCCTTTACTGTTCCATATTTGAATCAGTTGTGAGGTATAACCATCGCGGATGAAATGCGTGGCGGAGCGCACTAACCACCAACCGTCTTCGGTACTAAAGTCGTCGGTCAGCATATTAATGTTCCAGTTCATCGAGCTCAGTGCCTGAACGTTGGTCAGCGCGCACAGCGCCGCGGGTGGCGCATCACCCAATACCAACAGTGGGCCAAGACCGTCACGCGCATGCGGATCTACGTGGCGCGTCCACAGAAGCAGGTCTGCCGTATCTGAACCTGAGAATATCGCGGGACCCGATACCAGCCGCCGCTCGAAATTGAATAGAAACCGTAATTCCTCACTGGCGGGCACCATAACCTCGGCGTCTTCCGCTTGCACACCCGGCTGATTCAGCGGGTAATCCAGGCTTTGTGACAGTTCGCGGCTTTTGCCAAACGTAAAATAGCCGTACGTGCCCGCACCCATGTCGCTGTCTAGCCTGGCCTCAATGGTGACGTTGTTTTTCCCGCGCCGTAGTTCTTTGTGCGTAATTGTGAGCGGGCCTGCGGCCGGGCCGATGAAATTCACTTGCATGGTCCGCAAAGGTGGGAGGTCTTTATAATGATGTTGAAGCGCTTCTAGAAGCAGGGCGCTGGTTAACCCGCCGAAGGCTGTGCGGCCTTGTAGCCAATTATCAGGTAAATCGATTTTATACTCGGGTGCGGATTCAAAGAAGGTTTGGATTATCTCGGTATAACTGCTCATTACGTCTCATGTGTGATTGCGAAGTGCGCTCGGATACGGCGCTGTTGCCGAACACATTATCGTTCAATTTTCTGTGTGCATGCTGAAAAAGTTTTACCAATGGGCGTGCTTGCCTGTCACGGTGTGCGCAATTCTACATCACCATTCGGACACCCGATCAAAGCACTAAAACCAGGCTTGTCGGAAGAGGTTACAGCTACTTCCAGCTCCAACGCGTCTATAAGCGGCAAGATACTTTGAGGTTGCGGGTATTCTATTTCCAGACTCTTAAGCAGTGCCTGTCCTCGACATTGGGTGGATGGGTGCGGCGTTACATCCCAATCGATAAAAAAAGGCAACACGGTCAACATATTGGAATCGGCAATGCCTAAAAAGCTCATCTGCCATTCCAGCAACTCGCCTGTTGGCGTTTGTCGTGACATCGGTATGACATCTCCAAGAATGCTAACTCCAGCGTTTATTGAGTCTTTGAAAGCAGCTAAGCCTTCTCGTCTTGCGGCCCAACAAGCCAGTTGACCGCACCCTTGAACGTCGTCTATGCCAAACGGCCTGTTGCCTGCGAAGTCGCTCTGCTCTGAATCCGGCCCAATCACTTCCAGGTAACACGCCTGTCCGAGCGGCAGTAAGGCATTGCGAGTACCCAAACCTGGATGAGCACCACCGATTACGGCGCGCAAACCCAGCAGGTCTTGCAGATAATCAATTCCTTCCTGCAAATCAGGCGTGGCAAATATCAGGTGATCAACGGGTGAAGACATCGCAAAGGATCTCCAAAAATTGGCGTTCAACGCCGAGAGAGTGCTTGAAAGCCACCGTATTGTACGTTAGTCACGCAGAAAGCAAGACACTTTGCGTATCGGTGCTCAGATCATTGAGCGTACCAATAAAGCGAGCAATGTTGCGATCACGCCACCTGAACGCTAAGACGCATTTCCAACTATCGATATCACTTTTGGATCGCCTCGTTTCATGTAGACGCGATTGCGGCCCAGCGACTTAGCCTGGTATAGGGCTTCATCGGCTCTTTTGACCAAACCATTGTCCACCTCAGTTGTATTGGGAATGCATGTTGCAACGCCAATGCTCGCAGTAATCACCTTCGCGCATTCTGACACATCGCTTCGAATACTTAATTTTTCGATGATAACCCTAAGGCGTTCAGCCACTTGCACAGCGGCTTCTGAATCGGTTTCAGTCAGCACTGCGCAGAATTCTTCGCCGCCGTATCGCGCCAGAAAATCGTTTGGTCGGTACAGGCTTTGTTGCATAGCCTGTGCGAGGGATCTAAGCACTTCGTCACCGGCCTGATGACCGTAGCTGTCGTTGAACGGTTTGAAATAATCCACGTCAATCATTAGCACCGACAATGGCGCCTTCGCCCGCTGGCACTGACGCCAACCTTCCTGCAGCCTGGTTTCAAGAAGGCGGCGGTTGGCAATACCGGTAAGCGCGTCTTTTTCAGACAGCTCAGACAATTCTTCGTTCTTTTCAAGTAAATCCCGGTTCTGTTGTTGGATATGCTCCAGTAGTTGGTTGAATTGCGTGAATACGGTGTCCAGCTCGTCGCCATCACTACTCTGCAAGCGACTTGCGTAGTCGCCTGTTGCCACTATGTTTTCCATCGTATCTTTGGCAGCCACAAGACGCTTTAACACTGTTCGCGAAAATATTGCGGCTAGAATGATAAGTATCGCAGCGGATGATGCAAATCCTACCAGCACAGACGAAGAGAGATGACTCTGTGAAAAAACGCGCGCGTCTGCGTCCTGTTTTACCAGAAATACAGCCTGGTGTTCACTATCTTTCAGCAACCAGTGAAGCTTACCATTAGTATCTCTAGGCAGCTGCTCACTGTGAAGTGCTTTCATCTTATCGAGCAGGTTCACATTCTCCTTGCCGTTTTCGGCGCGAGAGATAGGGATAAACTCGAGTTTGGTTTGTAAGTTACTGCCTAGTGTTTGAAAGAACCCATCGTCCAGCAGTCGAAACAAGATCAAGGTACCCCTGGGGGCCGGGTAGGGCTCATAGCTGGTGACAATGTGGCTAGCGGCGTACATCATCGGCCCAAGATTTCCTGTGGTTACTCCAGCGCTAATAAACTCTTCCTCTATGCGACCATCTTCCAGAAAAGACAGGGGAACCTTGATTTCAGGCAAGGAAAACTCTTTACCTGATTCAAGTTGTTTTCTAATCTTTTCATTAAAGTACGAAAATTTTACTGGGCCGTTCGCAGACACAAACACCGCACCATCAACCTCCAATACCTCAAGGGAATAGTCCGAAAAATTGATCTCTACGTAAACTTGGTGGCTTTCATCCGCAGGCTCTGAAACAATAAACTCATAGGTGTCGTCCCACGCTGAATTATCCACCGCACGCAAAGCCATCTCATCTTGCATCTGCTGGATAGCCTGGCGCACGCGCTCTATACCTTTGCTATCGGCGACTGCTTCCTGAGCGATTTGCGAGGGAATTTCAATATAGTGGCGAATTAGAAGCTGACCGGCGAGAGCCATCGCCAACCCTATTGCCAGGATACTAATCAGTTGGAATTTTAAGCTGATTTTCACTGAGTGCGTAGCATGCGAATGGCGAGGCACAGCCCCTTATTAGGGCTATCGGCCAGACGTGCTAAAACATTAGGATAATCGAGTTCTCAGGTGGCTAAAACAAGCTGGGAACATCCATAGATAATTAATGCGGTGGCTACTGCCAATATTACCCACCCTGGGTGGCGGCCATGCGTGCCCCAGAAATTTCCTATGGCGCCAAAAGCGAAGAGTACGCCGACAAAAAAAGCTGTCGCCAGTGTGATGTATTCATTCGGATACATAGGCGTTGCAATAAGCGCTATACCCCCTAAAAACCAAAACACGGTACTGAAATGCAATAGCAAGGGAATAAGCCGGCGCAGACTTTCTGCAAGCTCCATTTCGGTGAGGATTGGAGTGACCATTTTTTTCTGCAGTATCACCCCATGTACCACTGCAACAATGCAGCCCAGGCTACCTGCAACTATAAAAATCCAATCTACGTGACTCAATGTAAGGTTCCACCATTGGATTGCTTACTCAGCATGAATATTAATGCGCATAGTCACGCACATCAAAAATAACCCGCTTACTTTTTTGCAGATTCGATTGCGCTAAATGCAGAATCTACTGGCAACTGTGTTCAAGCAAACGCAACTGATAAGCGTTGCGTCAAATCCTTTAGTCCTTTCCCCTTGTTACTTATCTTCCAGGCAAGATAATTTTCAAGTGGCACGTCTTCCGGCAAAGCCAGTGGTATAAGCTCTCCACTTTCCAACTGCGGCTGTATGCGTTCGCGCGGTAAATGGCCAATACCAATGCCGGCCAAAATAGCGTGTGCTTTTTGATCCGTGTTTTGGACGTAGAACGTTTTCTTGTCGCGGCTCAAGCCGGCACTGCGCGTGACATCAAATATGGATGTATCGTGAGTAATGACGCGGCGAATGTCGCTTAAGTCTGCGTCTATGGCTTGTTGCTTTGCAGTACGCCTGGCCAGCGCATGACTTGCGGCCACGACCGGCAGCAGCTCGATGTGCCGCAGGGGAATAGCGCGGTACCCTTTCTGCGCGGGCACCGGCCCGGGCGAGCCAAGCAACAATTCAACTCTATCGTGCTCTAGTGCCTCCCAGCCGCCATTAAGAACTACCTCGCACACATCGATTTCAATACTGGGGTGTTCATCCAGAAAATCATGCAATACCCCAAAAAGCAGCGGGTAAGATTGCAGAGATTCCACAGCAATACGAATGCGAGGCTCCCAACCTCTGGCCATTTCCTTTGCCTTGTTTGCCAATCGGTTGGTGGCTTGCAGGATCTGCCTGCCTTCTTCCAACACCAGTCGCCCAGCTGGGGTCAGAACCGAACGGCGCCCTTGACGCTGAAAAACAGCCAGGTCCAATTGGTCTTCCAGCTTCTGCACCAGGTAGGATACCGCAGACGTGGCTTTATTCAGCTCATCCGCTGCTTTTGCGAAGCTGCCACGTCTATCTATGGCATCCAGCGCTTGCAAGGCCTCTAAATTCAATGGATTTTGGCTCATCAGTTGCCTTTAACTGTTCGAAATATCTGAACATTCTAAACGCAAAACAGGGCTTTTTGTAAATTTCAGCGTGCATACAATGATTACATCACCGCCGAAAAGCAGCACATCACACCTATCGAATCAGGAGAAAAGCAATGGGATTACTACAAAACGGCAAGTGGGTTGATCAATGGTACAAAACCGATGACAGCGGTGGCGCGTTTCGACGGCAGGAAAGCCGATTCAGACACTGGCTAACCTCGAATGGTGAGCCTGGCCCAGCCGGAGAGCCCGGTTTCAAGGCGGAGAAAGGCCGATATCATTTGTACGTATCGCTGGCCTGCCCATGGGCACATCGAACACTTATTTTTCGCGAGCTCAAGCAATTGCAAGACTACATTGACGTGACAGTGGTTGAGCCCATCATGTTGGAAAATGGCTGGGAAATGAACGACCCACTGTACGGTTTGGACTTTCTTTATCAACTGTATCTGAAAGCGGATGCCAAATACGAAGGCCGCGTAACGGTGCCCGTATTGTGGGACAAGCAAACGCAAACCATCGTCAGCAACGAATCTTCTGAGATTATCCGCATGTTCAATACGGCGTTTAATTCTCTAACCGGTAATTTCACTGACTATTATCCCGCGGAACTGCACGAGACCATAAATACGCTCAACGATCGAATCTATGACACGGTTAATAATGGTGTGTATCGCGCAGGATTCGCAACCACTCAATCGGCGTACGAAGCAGCATTCAACAGTCTATTTGACTCTCTTGATTGGCTGGAAGCCACTCTCACCAAACAGCGCTACGTGGCAGGAGACCGCCTAACAGAGGCGGATTGGCGGTTGTTTACCACCTTGATTCGGTTTGACGCGGTTTACTACGGGCATTTTAAAACCAATCGACATCGTCTGGCTGACTACCCGGCGTTGAGTGGCTATGTTCGTGAGCTCTACCAAGAACCTGGCGTCGCGGAAACAGTGAACTTTGAACATATCAAAACGCATTATTACGCCAGCCATCTGATGATTAACCCCACGGGCGTTATTCCACTTGGGCCAGTTCAGGACTTTGACTTTCCACACAATCGCAAGGCGCTTAGCGCTGCCTGAGCAGTTATAGAAACGTGTTGAATAGGAGTATTTCAATGAGAACCTTACAGCAAGTAGCAAATGCACAAGCCACCCAAGATGGCGACGGCGTGCGGATTCATCGATTAGCGGGGCGAAATCTGCAACAAGCGCTCAACCCTTTCTTGATGATCGACGAAATCAATTCTATTAAGCCAGACGATTATATCGGTGGTTTTCCAGAGCATCCGCATCGCGGCTTTGAAACCATCACGTATATGAAAACTGGGCGCATGCGTCACCGGGATCACATGGGTAATGAAGGAGTCATTGCGGCAGGCGATGTGCAATGGATGACGGCGGGTGCCGGTGTACTGCACTCTGAAATGCCCGAGCAAGAGCGAGGGTTACTGCATGGGTTTCAGATCTGGTTGAATTTGCCAGCCGCTGAAAAAATGAAACCCGCTGCTTACAAGGAAATTCCTAACGATGAAATCACCGAGAAAGAATTGCCAGGTGGTGGCCTTGTCCGCGTTGTTGCTGGCGACATAAAAGTTAACCGTCACGTGCTGCACGGGCCGCTACCCGATATATCAACGCAGCCCGTTTTTCTGGATGTGCGCCTGACAGCAAACGAAACCGTAGAGTTATCTTTCAAAGAAACGGGCGCTGCACTTGTGTACGTTTACAGAGGGAGTACAGACGAGGTCATGTCGCGACAGCTAGGCATCTACGGCAGTGGCGAGAGTTTGAAGATCAACAGCGGGACTGATGGTGCTGAGCTCTTGATACTAAGTGGTCGCTCCATCGCGGAACCCCTGGTGCAATACGGGCCTTTCGTGATGAATACAATGGAAGAAATTGAGCAGGCACTGAGCGACTTTCAAAACCCAGATTATCTGCAAAGCTTGCAGCCTCACTGAGCAGAGCTCGATATGAGGCTTTGAGCTATTGTTTGCAACTTCGCCAGGTGGCATGCTAAGTGCCAGTGTTGTGCCCATCAGCCTGGGTGTTGATTAGTAATTTCTAGTCAGTGTTAAGCCACCCCACACTACGTTTCTATCACCCACACCGCGCTTCAGCTCTGAGCTATGACCACGCACTGAGTAGCTGATACGATAGCCGTTAGCAAAGATGTGCGTATATCCTGCCCACGCTTCCAAAATTGCGTGGTTTAGATCGCCAGAATCGTATTCCACTGCGCTGTCTCGAAATTGACCCTGCAGAAAAGCGTTATAAGCACGCGCCTTGATGGCCAAACCCGCAGAAAAGTAGCTTTCCCGAAACCCCTTGCCAATTAACACGGGCACAGAGTGTTCTCGGTAACTGGCCAATTCCGGATTGAACGACTGCCAGCGCGTTGCAATATGCCCGATCCGCACGCTTACTCCGTAGCTAAGCTCAGTCAAGTAACCAACAGATCCTTGCACCGACGTTTTAATCTCTACGTTAGAAAACCCGCTAGACCACAAGCGCTGGCGCGCAATGCTGTACCGTGCTGTTGGTTCACCGCCATCAGAGATTTGATTGCGCCATCCTTGTGCCTTGCCGCTTCCGGTTATGGCATGCACGTCGTTCTGCAGGTCACCAACAATATCCAATCCGAGAACGCCCACAGTGAACGTGCTGCGCCACACTGTGTTTGAGCTCGCACCCTCATACTCTCGGGAATTGGAGAGATACAACAGGCTGGCATACGGACGGTCTCCTGCGGACACTGCCTCGCTGCTTATGTCTTCTGGGGTAAAGCCGTAAAGCCCAAGCTCTGTGCTGTAGGTTCGTACCTGACCACCAAGGCCCAGATCAAGTGAGGAAAATCCTGAACGTTGATCAATCCAGTTAAGCGGCGAATCAAGCGACCAGGCACTGTTTGGAGCTGTTTCGCTGGATAAGGTCGCGCTAACACCATAGGTGTAGTCTTGATCACGAGAGCCTGGCACCAGCACGTCGTTATCAAAGGCGAACGACCATGAATTGTAGCGCTGAGTTTTCGACGCTGTGCTATGCACTACCTCATATTCATATTCTGCTGCAGAGGTGGCTTCGGCGCCGCTGAGACTGCTTGCTGTGACTGATGCCGCGCTGAGCGCTGCTATTGCGATTGCTTTTGAGGTGTTCATGATCAATTTCCTTAATATATGACCGGTCGTCTTTTCTACTAATAGATTAAGCGACCGGTCGTCTCTTAAATGGCTAATTTTTTTTAAGCGCTCAGTACCTTGGGCATCATGGTCAGGAATGCGTCGATAGGCGTCTCCGCCTTTTCCGCCTTCATTCGCAACAACGCTCCCTGCCATGCGTTTAACAGGAATTGCGCCGTGGACGGGGCGTCTTGCACCAGCACCACGTCTCCCTTTTCGGCCGCCTCGTCCAGAACCTCGGCGATAAGACCGGTCATTTTCCCTAGTGCGCTTTTGACGGCCAGGCGAATTAATTCGCTGCTGTCAGCCATTTCCTGGCACATGTTTCCCATAAAGCAGCCAATTCGAAATTCGCTGTCGCACGCATCGATGGCATTTTCTTTGAAGAAGTCATTCAACCTTTCCAAAGGCGGCTTATTCTGATGATTCAGAAGCAGCGCGGCCGCCTGATAATTCTGTTCGGCAACGCATTCAATGGCTTCTACGGCGAAACTCTCCTTGCTGTGAAAGTAGGTATAGAAAGACCCTTTGGGCACTTTGGCCGCCTCAACAATGTCTTTCACGCCCGTACCGTTGTAGCCCCGCTCTTGCATGACCGCCAGGCCAAGCTGCAATAAGCGCTCTTTTTTCTCTTCACGTTTGCTCATGCGCTTAAATATATGACCGGTCGTCTGTAAAGTCAAGCATTATTATCCGAATTTGCAGGCGTTCCGTGCGGCAAGCCTTATTTCTCAAGGTTTCATGCTCGTTTCGACGACTCCGGAGCGAAACAACCACAGCGAAAACCTTTGCAGTGGCTACCGCCTGCATCACCGACCCGGAAATATCTCCATCTTCTTGGCGATAATACTCAACATCACTTCGTCGGCACCGCCACCAATCGATGTCAGTCGCCCATCCCTGTATACCTGCGCGACGGGGTTGTCCCACATAAAGCCCATGCCACCCCAATACTGCAGGCAGGAATCGGACACTTCACGAATCAGGCGGCCTGATTTCAGTTTCGCCATGGATGCTTTTAATGTAACGTCTTCGCCGTTGATATAGCCCTCCACCGCGTCATAGGTTAACGCGCGCAAAGCCTCTACTTCGGTTTGCAATTCGGCCAGACGAAAGTGAACTACCTGGCTATCCAATACAGGCTTGCCAAAGATGTGCCGCTCGCGCGTGTACTCAATGGTTTTGTTGATGCAGTTTTCCATGGACTTAATCAAGCCCGCTGCAGCGTATAAACGCTCTTCCTGAAATTGTTCCATTTGGTACACAAAACCCATGCCTTCTTGGCCAATTCGATAGCGTTGAGGCACACGCACATCTTCGAAAAATATTTGCGCGGTGTCAGATGAGCGCATGCCTAATTTATTCAAGCGCTCTGAGAAAGAAACACCCGGCGTTTTGGTGGGCACAATAATCAGCGACTTGTTCATGTGCTTATTGTCGCCTTCGGTATTGGCCAGTAGGCACAGGAAGTCGGCCTGAGTGGAATTGGTTATCCACATTTTCGAGCCGTTGATTACATAGTCGTCACCGTCTTTTCTGGCGTTGGTTTTGATGGCGGCCACGTCGGAGCCCGCGTGCGGTTCGCTTACGGCAATTGAACCAACATAATCACCGCTTATGGCAGGTGCTAAAAATTCCGCGCGGAGCGCATCGCTGCCATGTTTTGCCAATGCCGGTGTGGCCATGTCGGTTTGCACACCCAGGGCCATGGAAACCCCACCGCTTTGAATCAAACCAAGCTCTTCTGAAAAAGCCACCTCATAACTGTAATCCAGGCCCATACCGCCATACGCTTCTGGCTTGGTGATGCCGAGCAAGCCAAGGTCGCCAAATTTTTTAAACACTTCATGCGCAGGGAAAATACCCGCCTCTTCCCATTCATGCCAATACGGATTGATTTCCTTATCAATCAATTGCTGAGTGGTATGCCTTATTGCGTCGTGTTGTTCAGTAAATCTCATTCGGTAATTCCTGATGATGCGGGCGCGTAAATACGCCACAGAATTAGCCGGCTATGTTAACAGTGATCGCGCTAAATCGCTCAGCGGAGTCACTCTTGCGCGATCAGATGTCGTGGCTAGCTCTTTTTTATTCCACGGCAGTAACACGATGCCTTAATCTCTACGTCGGACCGCGCTTGAGCTTTACGGAGCTGCCACTCGATATGAGCGGCTTCCGTGGTTTCACCGCGTTTGCGCAAACACTCATGCAGTCCATGCAAACTCCATACATTGCCAGGGTGTTGGCAGGCGCGACTCAGTGTTGCATCCAAGCCAAGATCGGATCTATAAATAGCCTCTGCTTCTTCGATCTGACCTTGCTCGAGCAACAGGGCACCCAGAGCGTGTCTTACGGGTTGCATCCAACCCCAAGGTTCGTCGTAGGGCAGATTGTCGTCTAGCTGAATTGCGTCACGTAGGTGTTGAAACGCCTGCTCATGTTCGCCCATGTGATAGCGCAGTTCACCTAACACCATTTTGGCCGCGATCTTCAGCAAGTCGTGGCAGGTGTTATTAAACAACATGCGGCTGTCGGGCACATTCGCACAAGCCTCAACAAATGCTTTCTGCTCAGTCTCAGCCGCGTCAAATTCTTGCAGGTTAGCCAGGGCGATGGTTCTCGCGTAGCGAATCATGGCATTCGTTACGCTGTACAGATCGGTGTCATCTGGTAAATCTTGCCGCAAAATATCGCCCCAAAGGCCAAAGCGAATTAATACGTGTTGTTTCATTGGAACAAACGCTTCCAGCCAGTCGGCCATTGGCGTAACAATCGCCTCGGGCAAATCAGCGATCAACTCATCTGCGGTAGTTAGGGCGACTTCTTTCTGGCCGAGAAACATCGCGCCGTATATTTTGAAGTGATAATTATGGCAGCGATAAATGGTGTAAAAATTATCGGCGCCCGAGCTTGCCAGATATTTTTTGTCTGCCTCTATGGCGGCATGATTTCGTTCCACCACATTTGAGTAGTCGCCGCACAAAACGTCTATGTGGGTTGGCATGTGCAACAGGTGGCCTGCGTCCGGTGTTAATTGATACAAGGCATCGCCATGGCGTAAGGCCTTTTCCGGATGAGGCGACATTTCCATAAGGTGTACATACATGTGCAACAAACCTGAGTGCTGCCATGCGCCCGGTAAATCACGAAAAGCGGTGTCGAGTACTTCTATGGCTTCCAGCGTATCCGCACCTTCTGCCGCTTGCCCAGTGGGCAGATCCCACAGCTGCCACGGCGTTCGGTTCATTAGTGCCTCCGCAAACAAACAACAGACGTCCAAATCATCAGGATGGGCGCCGTATACCTCGCGCATCGCATTGGCGAACAGATCATTGTGTTGTTCACAATTCTCAAAGTTGTTGTCAGTGGGATAACGTTGAGCCAACGCTTGTATAAGCGTGCGCTCTACCGGGGATAATTTTTCCGCGAAAGTAGCCGCTTCGCCCAAACTATCTCGCGCCAGATTAATCGCATCGCTCAACTCTGCTGCGTCAAAGTCAGCCCAGGGCTTGTTGTAATTCGGCCCTATCGCGTAAGCAATTCCCCATAGTGCCATTGCGCACTCAGGGTCTGCTTCCAGCGCATGCCCAAAGCAAACGATCGCTTCTTCATGGTGATAGCCATAAATCCATACCAGTCCACGATCAAACCATAGTTGCGCATCTTTGGATTGCGTTGTAACTGTGCGTGTGTACTGACCAATATTGAAGTAGCTCATGTGGGTAGGCTCCGTGGCTTGTTAGAATATAACGGCCTTAGAGTACAGATCGTACCAGACAAGCTTTGCAAATAGTTATTTCTTGTACGCAGCCATACCCTTGCGCCCAATTTCCTCAAGCGTTGGGTAGAGTAGATCCAGAAGGGAAGGAAAAAAGCCTATAACACGGCTTAAGAAACCGTCAGTTCGAGACACATACACTTCCAGCTTTTTCGTTTTTATTGCTCGTTGAACCGTATTAGCTACGTCTTTCACGCTTGCCACACTGGACACAAAATTGAGTGGGCTGCCATCATTCTCCACTTCCTTTCTTAACATTTCTGTGTCAACCGCGCTTGGGTAAATTCCACTGACCGACACGCCTGCGCTTTTCACCTCGGAATGAAGCGCCGACAAAAAGCCTCGCATCGCGAATTTTGTTGCGGAGTACACCGCAGTTCCTTTCATTGGTGTAATTCCACCCATAGAAACGGTCGCAATGATATGACCCCGCCCGGCCTTGCTCATGTTTTTTGCACACGACCGCGCTAGCAGAATGGTTGAACGGAGATTCACATCAAGATGGAGGTCTATCACCTCTTCGCTTATATCAACAACATCGCCAGGCAACGCAACACCCGCATTAATGAAAGCTAGTTCCAGCGCTTGGGTCTCTATTGTTTCACAGAACGTGTGAAGTGCTTGTCTATCCGTTAGATCCAACGTTATAGCTTGCGCATTGTCAAAGCTATTGGCCAGCAACTGATTTCTAGCTTCATCCTTATCAACCAACATCAGTTGATAACCTTGATCATTTAGATCGATAGCAACACGCTCGCCAATACCTGTTGCTGAACCAGTAACTAGTGCTGCTTTGTTCATAAGTCATTCTACACAAACGCTCTTGCAGTTAAACCTAACTTCGTCTTTATGTTGCTCAGCGTTTTTAGGTAAGTGTCTACGTCTACGTAGTTCGCGTTACGCTCAGTGCTGAGATAGTTGTGGCCACCGGACAGGTCGGGGTGGTGGTTCTGCTTCATGTCGCTCAGTTCTTTATACGACCCTGCAGCATCGGCAACTATTAACTCCGCCATCAGTTCAAAGTTCGCATATGCGGCAGACGCAAATTCTATAAAGCCAATCATGGCCATGTTAGGTGTATTTCTTGGGAACATATTCATGTATAGATCTGGTCGGCCATTCTTGTTTGGGACTTGATTGCCCGTCAAGAAGGGTACGCTGTGTTGATAACCAGTGGCCGTAATGATCAAATCGATTTGCTCTCGTGAACCATCCGTGAACACTACGTCTTTGCCATCGAGTCGCTCAACATCACTTTTCGCAATGCAATCGCCGTGGCCAAGATAGTGCAAAATCTGAGTATTCATGATCGGATGGCTTTGGAAAACTTTATGATCAGGTTTGGGCAAGCCAAAGTGTCTTAGGTCGCCATTGATCATTCGTAAAAGGCCGCCAAAGATTTTTTGCTGTAAAAAAAATGGCAGCTTTGGGCCTTCTTCAGCAAATACATCGGCCGGCTTGCCAAACAAATGCTTGGGAACAAAATGATACCCGCGCCGTACGCTGAGAAACGCTTGGTCAGCAGTGAATGAGGCGTCGCAGGCTATATCAACACCAGAATTACCTGCCCCCACAATAAGTACACGTTTCCCTTCAAATTCGCTGCTTGATCGGTAGCTCACTGAATGACGAACTTCGCCATCAAAATCACCAGGCCACGACACCGTGTTTGGGTTCCAGGTAACGCCATTGGCGCAGATCAAGTATCTGCTGGTGAGTACCTCGCCCCCGACCAACTCTATATTCCATGTGCCGTCTGCCGTTTGAGTAGCCGTTTCAACTTCCGTGTTAAATCGAATCGAATTAAGCAAATCAAAGTGCTGTGCATATCCCTGGATGTAGACCAACAGCTGTTTATGATTCGGGTAATCGGGGTAATGATCCGGCATAGGATAGCCGGGAAATCCAGACAGGGTCTTGGACGAAATAAAATGAGCAGAGTCGTACATTGGCGTATTCGGCGCATCGATGTTCCATATGCCGCCTACCTTGTCATTGCGTTCAAGCACCAGATAATTAAGGCCTTTTTCTTTGAGCTGCCTGGAAACCACTAAACCCGCTGGACCGGCCCCCACTACAATTGCGTCGTGTTGTGCTGTCATTTGTTTACCTTCTATTTGGAGCGTCTACGCCATTAAGTGACTAGTAGTCATGTTTAATAACGTGACTATAAGTCACGTTTAGTGTATTGTCAAACCATGCAATCAAACATTGAAGCCAGACGGTTACCAGGGCAAGAACGCAGCCGGGCAACACTGCAGTCCATTATGGATGCGGCGACACGTTTAATTGGGGAACATGGTCTAGACGCCATATCCATGACCCAGATTGCCGAACTTGCAGGCATGTCCAAGGCGTCTCTGTACCGATATTTTCCGAACAAGAAAGCGTTGCTGCTGGCGTTAGCTCAGCAGTCTTTCAAGATTCATCGCGAGGAAATGCACGCCGCTTTAGGCTCAGGTAGGCATCCTGAGGAGATGCTAAGAGGCGGTATTGATCATTATTGCAGGCAACATGTCGACAATCCGTTTCTTCTGCATCTAAGAGCAGCTATTCATGCAGACCCTGTTTTGTCTGAGATGGACCTCAAAGACAGCCGTGAGAATGCGGCCCTTATAGTTGAGTTTCTCAGTCATCACTATCCAGGATTAGACCAACAGCTGGTGCAGACTCGCGCCTTACTGATTGTGGAGCTATTAGACTCATTGGCACGTTTAATAGGCCGGGTGTCTTCCAAGGAACAGACCAAACTCATTGATGAGTTCGTTAACTTATTCTTATCGGACCTCAGCGGCTAATACAGCGTGTTTTTCGCTCAACAAACACACGCCCAGCCACATAAACCACACTATTTGCGACACGCCAAAAATATCCGTCGCCAGTTCGTGCGGATACACGGTGGCAATGCCCGCAAGACCAACAAAACAACCGTAGTAATTTAATGACCGGGGTAGCCAGCGCTCTTGGCGCGCAGCGACGCTAAACAACAATACCCAAAGACCACCAAGCAGTTCATTTCCCCCGCCCAGGCTTTCCGTTAGTACCGATACAATGATCCATAAATCAAAGGCTAGCTCGGGGCTCTCGCCGAGTTGGTCGATTGCATGCATAAGGCCAATATTCGATAGCATCCCGCTGCTGATAACCAGGCCAGCCCAAATGACTCCAAATACTGACGCAAGCGCGAGTAAGGAGTTCTGCGAACATTTCAGCCTTATATGCAAGCCAGTAACCAGTACGGCCAGCAGAACGCCAAATACGATGTACATCAGAAAGGAAATCATTGAAAACGCAATTTGATTTTCTGCCAGGTAGTTCATTTTGTCGATCTCGCTACCATCAACCGGGTACGACCAATAGGCTCCAAAGTAGATAAACGCCAGAATATAGATACAAGCTTCGCTGATAGCGGCAATGCCTGCTGATCTCTGTAGACTTCTCATTGAATAAACACCTTTTTCGATACCAGTATTAGATATACGTAAATGCGGCACTTTTTATTACACTGTGTTTGCGATTAGTTGAAATGGGAGATACGCAGTAATGGCGCGCGGGATCTTGACAATGCTCTTGTGTTTCACACTGCTATTAAGCGTTTGCTGGCTGCGCAATCCGTCCTGGGAGGTGGAACACCAGGTGGACATTTCTGCCAGCCCTGCAATAGTCTGGAACCTGCTAGCTGATCTGGAAAACTATTCTACGTGGAATAAATATTCTCCCAGAGTTGTTGGAAAGCTAGGGGTGGGTGAAGTGGTCTGGGTTGAGTCTCATCTTGATGACGAAGTACAGCATGTGCAGAACCACGTGATATCGATACAGGAAAACTCAGAGTTGTGCTGGCAATCCGCAGGCTGGTACGGCGTGCTTGTTCGCGGCAAACGTTGCCGATGGTTGCAAGAACTGGCGGTCGATCAAACACGACTGCGCCACTATGAGATTATGAGCGGCCCATTGGCTTGGTTGATCGAGGTATTGTATAGAGAGCGAATTGAAGCGGGCATTGAGCTTGCGGATAACTCGCTGGCACAATACGCTGAACAGTTGGCTAAAGAGAGATAATGAGCTGAGTTTCAATAGGAAGCGTTGAGACGATACACGCGGTTTGCCGTGCCAAAAAACAAATCACTCTTTTCGGTATCACTAAACCCAGCGGCAATCTTCTTAAACGCATTCCAAAGAACACCGTATGAAACCGACTCTTTATCGACCGGAAAATTACTCTCAAACATGCAGCGCTGAGGGCCAAAGCAGTCTATGGTGTGCAGGTAGTAATCTCGGTGCGCCTCAACAATTTCATCAGAGTTTGCGGGCAGGTCTCGTGCATCCCAACCCCAACCATTAATCACCATTGCCAGGCCGCCCAATTTCGCAACCACGTTTGGGCTCTTCGCCAATTCGGCAACATCGCGTTGCCACTGCGGAAATACCTCCGCTTGTTTGTTCTCATAAGGCCCTATTCCTAACGGGCCGCCAAAGTGGTCGAACACGATGGTGGTCTCGGGAAATTCCTGCGCTAAGTGGATCAGTTCTTTAATCTGCGGATGCAATAACCAGGCGTCAAAGCTCAAACCCAGAGGGGCTAGATGAGCGAACCCTTGGCGGAACTTCTCGTTCATCATTAGACCTTCTGTGCGGCCTGCGTATCGGTCCACCGCCGGAGGGTCTGGATAATACGCCGTTGAATAGCGCACGCCGCGTAATAGATCTGGGGCAAGTTCACGGTGAGCGTCTATAACATCAACAACACCGGCGCCCAGCTGCAAATCAGCATGGCAGACCAGACCCAAAATAGGGGGCTGACCGAGACCTGCGCGCATTTGGGCCTGAGCCGCAATACCCGCCACGTACTCAGTTTCACCCAATGGGCGAAGTTCGCGTGCAACGTCTTTGCGATACTGGGCGCCACATTCTACAAACACCGTGCCGACTATGTTGTGGCCGGAGCGCGTATCTCCCCACAGCTCATCGAGCTCATACGGTGGCGGCCTGTGCCACAGGTGATGATGCGGATCGATGATGGGTTGTTCCGGGTCAATTATTTCTTCATTGACCAGGGCTAACCACTGTTGATGCTGTTTCATGTTGTGCCCAACGCTACCAAGCCACAATATTCCATGGTTGTGGGGCCTTGCGCAACGTTCTGACAACACTGCCTTGCCCTGACACTGTGTCATTGGTTGCACTTTTGAGCCCGGGTATCGAAATTTTGGCTTGATTGTTCTATTCATAAATGTGACTATAAGGTCACATATGAACGCACGAGATACCCAAAACCAAGCTCTAGACATCCGAGAAAGCGAAACAGACGACGTTTTGTGGAGCGCGTTCGCCGACTCTTCCCGGCGTCACATGCTGGATTTGTTGAGAGCTGGGCCTTTGACAACCAGTGAATTGTGTACTCATTTCGAATTCACGCGCTTTGCGGTGATGAAGCACCTGAAGATACTGGAGCAGGGTGGCTTAGTAATCGTAGAGCGGCGTGGTCGCGAGCGCTTGAACCACCTTAACCCCCTACCGATTCAGAGCATTTACCGGCGCTGGATAAAACCATTCGAGAAAATTCCCGCCGACAGAATGCTCCGCCTGAAACTCATCGCCGAACAAAACGAGGAAAATGATCATGCGCAATGACACAGCAGGGATAGCAAGCCTGATAGTTGAAACCGAAATACGTGCGCAGCCGGATGCCGTGTGGAAAGCTCTTACAGACAACATTAATCAATGGTGGCCAAACGATTTCTACACCGGAGGAGAAGAAGGCGCCAGACGCTTCTTTCTTGAAGCTCACCCTGGCGGGCGAATGTATGAAGAGTGGGATACCGGTGGTGGCCTGCTCTGGGCAACGGTTGCCTACATAGATCCAAATGTTCGCTTGCAAGTTCAGGGTGCCGTGTTTCCTAACTGGGGAGGTCCGTGCGAATGGTATGGCAGCTGGGACCTTAGCGATACAAACACCGGCACCTTGCTTCGCTTTAGTGAGCACAGCATAGGTAAAGTTTCCGACAGCGGTACGCGCAGCAAAGAAGAAGGTTGGCAACAATTGGGTGAAGCGCTGAAGGCTTGTGTTGAAGCTCAGCGCTAATTCAAACCGTTAGCTCGAGAGGTTTCGCTCAGCGGGCACATCGCTAAGATACTCTACGAACTCCACTTCAAATCCGGCCGGGTCCATGTAGTACACATTTTTCCGATACGGTTCAGTCGCACCCTCTTTCGAAGGTTGAAATCCCGCTTTGGACAAACCTGCCATAACGCTTTCAAGATTTGCGGTTGAGAAGGCGAAATGCGCCAGGCCAATTTGATGCCCCGCAAGGTCACGATTGCTGCCCACACCATTGTCATTCAAGGTTAGGTATTGAAAGTCATCACCCAGGTGTAACCAGCGTCTCGATTTTCCGCTCCAGAGACTGGTGCCTTCGTCACGAATACGCCAGTGAGGAAATGCTGCTTGGTAAAAGGCTATCTCTGCGTCTATATCGCTCACTACAAGATTCAAGTGTTCCAGTTGATGCATGTTAGTTCTCCGTTTGTTCAGCGTTGATGCATCTTAGTACCTCAAGTTAACTTGAGGTAAAGACTTTTTTTCAATAAGATGGTTTTTTGCGTGGGAGATGATCATGGCTGATGACAAATGGTCGGTTGGCGGCGTAGCGCAACGCTGTGGCGTGGCTGTCAGCACTTTGCACTTTTATGAGCAAAAAGGGTTGATTCACAGCACCCGCAATGCCGGTAATCAGCGCCGTTACAAGCCCGACGTATTGCGCAGGGTGTCGGTGATTAAGGCCGCTCAGAAAATGGGGATTAGCCTGGCCTCTATAAAGGATGCGTTTTCTGCGTTGCCGAATGAGCGAACACCAACCATGGCTGACTGGCGCAAGCTCTCCGCCCAATGGCAAGACGAATTGAACGATCGAATTGCGTATCTGGAACGTCTTAAAGATCGCCTAACAGGGTGTATAGGGTGTGGCTGTTTGTCTATGAAGAACTGTCCGATTTACAACGCTGATGATCAATTAGCGGCAAAAGGCAGTGGGCCAATCTTGTTAGAACAGCGCCGCTGAATTGAGCGACCTAAACATCGTTTGCTATATCAATTTGCAGCTTTTCAATTTCATCCAGTACGCGCATAAACTTAGTCCCAAACGGGGTTACTTTGTATTCCACTCTGGGCGGCACTTCGTTAAACGACACACGCTCCAAGATACCGAACTGAACATTTTTTCGCAAACACGCATTCAGCACCTTTGTCGACAAGCCCTCAACACAGCGCACCATCTCACCTGGCCTGTTGATACCGTTTGCCAATAGTTGGTAGACAGTAAGCGACCATTTACACCCGTAAATAGTTTCTACCATACGTGCGCTTTTGTCCGGTGCCGTTTTTCTGGCAAAAAGTTTTTCTTTAGTTTTCATCAACATGTACCAATTTGTGCCTACCTTACCAAAATGTGCTTACTTTTTCTTACGCGTAGGGATCAGTAAATTAGTGCCAACGCTAACACATACTGGTACACATTATGAATAACTCACCTCTTGCACTGATCATCGGCGGTTCTAGCGGTATGGGCTTGGCCAGCGCAGAAAAACTGCTTGAGCAAGGCATCAATACGCTGATACTGGGTCGTAATAGCGACAAGCTGAAAAAGGCAGAACAGCATCTGGGCAACAATGGCCTGATTGAAACTCTGAAAGCGGATTTGTACAACGATGACGATGTTCAACGTGTTATCAGCGCGATCGAATCCGAACAAAGACACATTAAATATCTGGTCAATGCCGCCGGTTATTTTAACCCCAAGCCCTTTCTCGAACACTCAGTTGAAGACTATGACACTTATCTGAACCTGAACAAGGCAGCGTTCTTTGTTTCCCAGGCCGTTGCAAACAACATGGTGGCGAACGGGGGCGGCTCAATTGTTCACATAGGGTCTATGTGGGCCAGGCAGGCCATTAAAGCCACGCCGTCTTCAGCCTACTCCATGGCCAAGGCAGGCGTTCATGCATTAACACAGCATATGGCAATGGAGCTTGCCGACAGCAATATCCGAGTTAATGCGGTCTCACCTGCGGTGGTGAAAACACCTATCTATGAAGCGTTTTTAGAGCCAGACGCTATGGACGAAACACTTGATAGTTTTAATAGCTTTCACCCCATCGGTCGCATTGGTACGCCTGAGGACGTTGCACAGGCCATTGACTTCCTTTTACAGGACAGTTCAAGCTGGGTTACTGGTGCGGTATGGGACATTGATGGCGGGGTGATGGCCGGCAGGAACTGATAGGGGTTTTGGTGCCAAGTCTCGATTAACAGGCGTAACTGAATCACAGGCTGATATCAGCGTCCGAAGCCGCTATTGATTCTGTTGCCCGATTGTTCGCAAGCCGCACGATGCTTTGGGCTAACAACTGATCGCTTATTTTTTTATGACGGGCATATCAACGCCAAATGGCAGCTGCAACAGCTTGGCTGGCTGCACCATTTGCTGCAATGAAAACGCAAAGGTTTGATCAAACGACAGCAGCAATTTGCTTTGCTCAACATCACCAAAATCACCCAACAGATTGTCGTGATGAATGCTGATCACTGTGGAAGGTTGAACCCAGCCGGCTGTCTCTGCGATATAGCTCTCTAAGTACTCGTACGACAGATCCTTTAAACCGCCGGTCCCCAAAAACAGAACGTCGGCCTTCACATTTTTAAGCGCGTCATTCACAAATCCGGCGCTGCCTTGAATTAGCAGGCTACCTTCTGGGTGAGCTACATGAATCGCGTAACTCTTACCCTCTTTCCAGGCGGTGTAAGGTGCGGGTAAAGAGAAAGGCTCATCAACTGTGCCTTCAATACCCGAGTTACTTGCCAGTGGCGCATGCCGGGATTCATAGAACGTAACGGCGAATTTTCCATAATCATAAGCCACACCCGGTTGAACCACTTTCACTTGGGCGGGGTTAAGCGCTGAGCTTGCTGCAATGTTTGCGGTGGTACTTGAGCCAAGTAACTCAGCGCCCGTTAATTTTGCGATATCCGCACTGTCCATGGCGTGATCGAAATGAGAATGCACCGGCATGATGGCGGCGAGGCGGTTTAGTTGCTGCGTTTGCACAAATTGTTTAATTGCGTTTATATCCGGAGCGATGGGACGTTGCAAAAGAAGGTCTATTGCACTGGGCCTGCTCACAAATCCATCCGTCAAGATTTGCGTTTCGCCATCATCTATCAATAAGGTAGCCACACCCAACCATCGAACTTTCACTGCAGCATCATTTGTAGCCTGAGGTGCGTAGGGGATGCCAACATCGCTCATGCCTGGTCGCAGCAACACTACTGCGCAGCTAACTACCACTAACAAGACAATTGTTGCTGCCAGCCATCTTCCGATACGAATTATCATCTTTAGACCTTTTTTAGTCCTTGCCCATTTGCCAGGTAGCCCTTTTCTTAAAGAGAATAACCGCTGTTGCAATGTAGAGGCCAATCACTACCATACCCACCCACTCAATTTTGAATGGCGTAAATTGATACAACAGAACTAATCCGCACAGCAGTAACCAGTTCAACACTATGTAGTTGCGTCTTCCGAACTTTTCGACCGTCAGCGTCAAATTCTGTGTATACAAACGGGTTAGCGAATCCAGTGAGTTCACAACGAAAAGAATACCCACCGCAATCATCACCGTGTTCAGAGTGGCGCTGATTTCAATATCATTCGCGTAATACAGATGCAGCACCGAGAACCACAGAGCGATGGGTATGGACGGAAAGATCAGCAGAGCGATAAACAACTGCCAGGTAGGCAGATTCCCAACAAATCGTGCAACGAATTGGCCTATCATTATGCTCCACGCAAACCACCAGAATAAGTAAAAGCCGTGGTAGTCACTAACGGCGTAGGTGAACTTGGGCAAATGATTAAAGTAGTCACTTAGCAGCACCAGACTTTGCCCCAAGTCTCCAAAACCAAGGCCGCTGAATAAGAACACGCCTAGTATAAGACCGTAGAAAACCCAGGTAGACGAAACACTTAAACCTCGAACGTAGCGCACGTCGGTACTGGAATACACCGCGGCCAAAACCACAATGCCAGCCAATAAATACGTTGACGCTAGGGAGATGCCATCTATGTAGTCGGGTAAATAAGAAGTAAACAGAAAGGCAGTAAACGCGCAGGTACTCACAATGGCCAGATTATTAATCGTTTTCACCCAGGGAATGTCGAAAATCTTCACCTTGGGTTCAATGGCACAGAAATAAAACGTGGAGAAGAAATACAGAATCCATATTAAAAAACCCCATGCGCCGAACATAAATGCCAAAGGGTTTGTGAACTGATACGGCGGCTCACTGGCGTAAACGCTGAATTCGGTCAGTGGAAATATGATTAAACCTACATCAAGACCGGATGTGAATAGAATGGCCAGAAATGGAAACAAGCCCTGCGGCAATTCACCCGACAAACGCTTATTACGATACACCATCAAAATAACTAAGGAGCCGATAAAAACGGTGGGTAAAACAATGGTTAATAACGAATACATAACGTTACGTGCTCATGCGGCCAGTTGACAGGGGGCAAAACTGCGTTCAAATTCAGCCTGAGTGCGGTGTCGTTTGATTTCTTCGAAGAATGCTGCGGCTTCAGGGAACGCCATTTGCAAGTAATACATCCACTGCTTTACCCGGTTGCCTAAGTGGCGCTGTGGGTACAGATCTTTTGTGCCAAGATAGTATTCATACACTAGACGCTGAACGTCTTGCCATGTCATGGGTCTTGATTCTGAAGATTGTGCTGCCGCGCGTATTTGTAGTGCAAGATCAGGCCGGGCCATTATTCCACGGCCAAGCATAAAGTCGGTGCACTGACTCTGCTGCTGACAAAGGCGCCAATCAGCGGCACTCCAGATTTCTCCATTGGCAACTACAGGAATAGGTACCTCGGAACGAATCTCAGCAATGTGATTCCAGTAAGCCGGTGGATTGTAAGCGTCGACCCGGGAGCGGGCATGAACGCATAGCTCGGTTGCCCCCGCCTCAACAATAGCCCTGGCATTGTCCAGATAACCCGAGCGGTCGTTGAACCCTAAGCGAATCTTGGCCGTGACCGGTATGTGCTTGGGCACCGCGGTGCGAACACTGGCAACAATGCGATGAACCAACTTCGTATCTTGTAACAACACAGCGCCACCACGACTGTTGTTCACGGTTTTTGCCGGACACCCAAAATTAAGATCTATGCCCGGTGCGCCCAGCTCACAGGCATTAACGGCGCTGGCCGCCATAGTGTCTGGATTACTGCCCAATAGTTGCAAGCGCACTGGCAAACCGGTGAGTGTATAGCCGGGCTTTGTGTTGTTTAGCTCCTGGCACTGCATGCGTAAACTTCGCTTGGGCACAACCGAATCATTAACACGCACAAATTCACTAACGCAATGATCCAGCCCACCCAGCCTGGCATACAGTTCCCGAAAATGATGATCAACCACCCCCTGCATAGGGGCGAGCAGCAACCGCATGGCGACCTCGCACAATGATGATGCGATGCATTATAGAGGGATGGCAAGGATAGGGTGTAACTAATAGACTGAACGCTGACCAATTGCTCGGATGCAGCACGTGCAGGCAGTCAGCAATATTCGAACCTTTAGTCTGCAAGCTGCATACGCATCAACGGACTGGTTAACATGGACCATAAGTACTTTACGCTTATGGAGGCTTTGCCTGCCTGCACAATTGCAAATGTCTTTAGCTCGTCCAAGGCTGCCGCATCGTAATAACGGCCATATTGCATTACGCCCACAATGTTTCTTACCTGTGAGATATTCTCCAAAGGATTGCCGTCAAGCAATACCGCATCGGCCAGCTTGCCATTCTCAATACTGCCTAGCTGATTCTGGAGGCCACTGAATGTAGCCGCTGATAGTGTGGCGGCCTGCAGTGCTTGCAAAGGCGTTAATCCAGCACTGACCAAATTTTCCAGCTCATCGTGCAAGCCCGAACCTACAAAAACGTAGCTGTCGCTGGCGTCCGTACCCGCCAATAGCTTAACGCCCGCTTTGTTAGCAGCATTGACCGACCGCTTGGCTTGATCGTAAAAAGCCGCATGTACAAACTCGCCTTTGCCATTGACCTCACCACCGGCCGCTCTGTCGGCGTCAGGAAACCAGATCAGCGATTTACGAATGTAGGGAACCTCGTCCAGGCGAGGGTCTTCACGAAATTCAGCCTGTCTGGACAATGCGCTCATTTTCAAGGTGCTGAGCGTTGGCACCCACCAGGTGTCTGAGTTAGCCATTTTTTCCATCAAGACTGCGCAGACCGATTCGTTCCGATTGTTTAGCATTCGCCACATCAGTTGTGCGTTGTATTGTTGAATTGGATTGTCTAGTTGACGAAACTCTTCTATGAACGCATAGCACTCAAACAGAAAAAGGCGACCGTGTTCAATGCTTTTTTGCTGAGACTCTATGGCCTCGATTAGCGACAGTCGTAGAGGCTTGTGGCCAGCCAGATACAGCGCACTATTTGATGCGGCATGGGCAAGATTCAAATACTGAGGCACTGACAATTCAGAGTACGTTTTAATGAAGTCGACGTTAGCAGAAGTATAGTAGTCAACTAATTCACGAGCATGAGTTGGCGTTTCTAACTTGAAGTAGGCTGGAAAATTCGCTGGCACTTCATTACCACCATTGGTTTGATAACTGCTCTGCAGCACATAGCGCGGCGATACGCGCTTACCTGCTAAAGTCTCTGCCGTCCACTGCGTCCTGTCTTCAGGACAGGCCCAATAGCTGTCTTGCCGATTCATACAGCCTGACATATCTCTGACAGATGTAACCCCGTTAGCAATATAAAGCGGGTGATGAATCTGCGGAGAAAGCTTGTAACTGTGCGTGTGCATATCCCAGAGCCCTGGAATGAGGTACTTACCGTGGGCTGAAATTGTCTGGAAACCCGCGCCAGAGAAGCGCTCATCAGACGAAAGAATGTTAGCAATCATGCCTTGTTCTATGAGTACAATACGGTTGTGGTGTATCGCGCCGCTTGTGACGTCGACGATGTTGACACCCTCTAGCGCGTAATTTTCTGACTTGCCCGCATTGGGTGGTGTTGTTAACGGCCACAGCAGTAAGGCAAAAATAGTGAGGGCGCCAATAGTCAACACAGCACAACACATCAGTAGTGTTGTTTTAAGAATTTTCCTCATACCTTATTACGTTACTCTGCTACTTAGACGGGTAGGCGTTTGCCTCTGATGCTTATGGACGCAGGTGCCCACTCTACGATGGGTCTGGCTTCATATGAATAAAGTAAGCCGTTGTAAGAACACCCGCAATATACAATAGCAAGTAACTCGCGCCAGCAAATATCGGCGCAGGCACTGGTGCTCCTCTGCTTAATAGCAGGGCCGTAAGTTGCGCATTGCTTTCCGCTAGATAAAGGCAGGAAGCCAGAATGGTCAGCGACGCCAGAAGATACAGCATAGTTACCAGCCACTTGATAAGCCCAGTCAACAAGGTTCGGCCGGCGAACACCGCCACAATGGTTGCAAACGTGATCGTTAACCATACTTGAAACTGCGTAGATATCGCTGCTTCGTTTGTACGAATTAGGTCAAGCGCTTCGTACAGCGTAAGTTCACTCATTACTCACCTCGAATTGGCTCTCTAATGACGCCATTCTAAATGCAATTGGCATCTTGGTTCATCCTATTCAATTCTCTATTCGCTTTCTTCTCTCTGCGTTTTTTGTCGGTTTAATTAACAAGCGTACCGCTCATCACTCTACCGTTTATCGTACTTCATTGTTTACCTGCGTCTTTTTTTAGATGGTACGAATCCTGCAGATTACCCAGCAGCCAGTTAATTTAAGCGCATTGATTTCAACCCATACGCGCTAATTGAGGTGATACCAATGAGTACTTGCAGATCGACAGACAGCCCGCTTGTCCAGAAGACCTTCTTTCGCTCGGAAAGAGTTTTTAAGGAAGGAGAGCAGTTCTTTTTTTCCACCAGAGAGCAGAGTATCGAAGGGCCTTACAAGAGTTTGGAGGAATTAAACGAC
Organism: Pseudomonadota bacterium; assembly: GCA_039111475.1. Lineage (GTDB taxonomy): Bacteria > Pseudomonadota > Gammaproteobacteria > Pseudomonadales > JAUIET01 > JAUIET01. The sequence goes on from JBCCIP010000007.1 coordinate 92,249, forward strand.
GCGCTGCTTCTTTATGTTGCGTGTTGCAAAGAAGGATTTCTTGGCAAACGGCTGACTCTGGCTAACCCTGGAGAACAAACACAGTTGAGTATTTTGTAGAACGTTAGCGGTTGCCAATCAGCTCTTGCTCTCAGGCATGTTGCCCATCCCTTGCAATCGCACTCGCATACGGCGTTCGTGTGACGGCTTCGCACGATGGTGATGGTCACATTTAAGATCCTTTTGTGAAGCACTGCCGTATATACACACTGAAGCAAAAAGGAGACCTGCCCATGCTATCGGTGTTTAAATCTAACCCAGTGAAAAAACTCAAAAAGCAATATTCTGCGAAGCTGGAGCAAGCCATGCATGCGCAACGCAGAGGCAACATAGAAGGCTATTCTCAACTTACTTATGAGGCTCAGGAGATTCTCAAACATATCGAAAGCCTTGAAAATTCAACAACAACTAGAAGTTAACCGCATCTTTTCTTGCGGTAAAAATTCGGCCTGCTCGCGCCTTTGCTTCAATATTGCTTTTCAAGGGTAGGGCCTATATATTGCCTTAGCAATCAGTGCTCTCACTGAAAAAACCTTGACCCGTTCCACTCGCGTTGAACCCGCCTTCGTATCACATTACTGCGCGACGTAACGCACTGCAGGCCATCTATGAAAATTACTCGCTACTGTTTTTTGTGTCTATTCATTTTCGCTGTGCCACTGGCCATTGGCGAGGAACAGAAAGAGAGCGAGGGTGGCAAACCCGATAAAGAAGGTAAGCCATCGTTTTCAGAATCTGTTAAAGACAGCGATTTACACGACGGCTTACTTCGCGTTTATCGACACCGCGATACAGGCGAGGTTCATTTGGGCATTCGGCCTGAACAGCTGGATAGGAAGTTTATCTATGTAACCATGACCAGTGACGGCGTTGTGGAAGGCGGGCATTTTCGTGGCCAATATCGAGAAAATACGGTACTTACACTGCGCCGCCACTTTGACCGAATTGAATTTGTTAAAGAAAACACCAATTTCTATTTCGATCCAGACAGCCCTTTGGCTAAGTCAGCAGACGCCAATATAAGTGCAGCCGTGCTCGCCACTCAAAAAATCGTCGCCACCGATAAGAGCAGCGGCGAACTGCTGATTAAAGCAGACGATATTTTTCTGAAAGAAGCGTTGCACCCTATCAAGCCCACACCCGCACCCGATTTTGACCCTAAGAAATCGTTTGATCTCGGCAAACTGAGTGGTGATAAAAACAAGATCTATTCGATAAAGAATTACCCCAACAATACTGATTTGTGGGTGGAATACGTTTATGAGAACCCAGCACCCGTGGTGCTCGGTGGTGCAGACATTGTTGACAGTCGCTACGTGAGTATTCGAATGCAGCATATGTTTATTGCGATGCCAGACAATGACTTCATACCGCGACCTGACGACCCCAGAGTGGGCTATTTTCTAACCCGCAGCGATGACCTGACTGATACCAGTCACACCCCCTACAGAGACTTTATCACTCGTTGGAACCTAGAGAAACAAGATCCGGACGCAGACGTATCAGAGCCTAAAAAACCCATCACCTGGTGGATAGAAAACACCACACCGCTGGAGTGGCGCAACCTGATCAAGAGTGCGGCGCTCAGCTGGAATTCGTCGTTTGAAAAAGCCGGTTTTAAAAATGCGATAGAAGTAAAGGTTCAGCCGGATGACGCCGACTGGGACGCGGGCGATATTCGCTACAATGTATTGCGCTGGACCTCTTCACCGCAACCGCCCTTTGGTGGCTATGGCCCTAGTTTTGTTAACCCGTTGAGCGGGCAAATACTGGGCGCCGATATCATGCTTGAGTATTCGTTTATGACCAATCGAATACGACTTGAAAGCCTGTTGAAGACACTGCAGTCGGGCGGAGCAATATCACCCGCAGCGGGTATGCATTGTTCGCTGGGTCAATCATTGCAATTTAGCAGCCTGTTTGGCCAACAGGTGTTGCAGGTTAATGATGCCCCCGCTGCCGAGCTTGATCAGTTGCGCTCAGACGCCATGCATTATTTGATCATTCATGAAATTGGCCACACGCTTGGTTTGAATCACAATATGCGTGCGTCTAATTCCCTGGACGTCGAACAGATATTTGATGTCGACGCGGTTGAGCAAAACGCCTTGCTTGCTTCCGTGATGGACTACCCGTCTATCAATGTTGCGCACTTGGGCAAAACTCAAACGCGTTATTTCTCAAATAAGCCGGGTGCCTACGACGACTGGGCCATTGCCTTTGGCTATTCTCCAGACATTGATGACCCCGCCGCTCGACTAGCGCTGCTGCAACGCTCAACGGAGCCTGCTCTGGCGTTCGGTAACGATGCAGACGACATGCGCTCTCCCGGTAAGGCGATCGACCCTCGCGTGAATATTTTTGACTTGAGCAGTGATGGCCTGGGGCATGCCATCGGGCGTATAGAACTGATTAATGCGGTACTGGATAAGTTATTGAGTAAGTACTCCAAAGAAGGCGAGTTTTATCAGGAGCTGCACAACGCCTATTTGATACTGGCCAGCCAATATCAAGCCTCTGCAAACGTAATTTCGCGCTACATTGGTGGCGTGCATGTAGACCGAGCCACTCACGGTCAGCCTGGAGCCGTAACACCGTTTACACCGGTTGCTGCCGCCCAGCAGAAACGCGCAATGCGGGCGCTTGCTGAGCATGTGTTTTCTGTGAAAGCGTTTGCGGGTGATGAAGACCTGTATCGTCACCTCCAACGGCAGCGCCGAGATTTCGATTTCTTTTATACGCCAGAAGATCCGAAGATCCAGCAAGTACTGCTGGGAATACAAAGCGGGTTGTTAGAACACCTACTGCATCCTAATGTTCAGCAACGCATCACTAATTCCGGCCTTTATGGTAATTCCTATTCCGTCACTGAAATGATGGATGATCTGACCAGTGCACTCTTTGCAGCAGACAGCAAAAAAGACGTGGTAACAAGCCGCCAGCAGGTGCAGCTGGAGTATGTGAATAGATTACTGGCGATGGTCAGTGGTGCATCAAAGACAAACTACGACTACCCTGCACAATCAGCAGCGCTGTACAGCTTGCGAAAAATCCAATCCATGCTCGGAAATGCACGCAGCGGTTCTTTACAGACACGTGCGCACAAACAAAACTTACGGTATACCATACGCCGTGGTCTCGATGAGTAGGGTTGGCAGCAAAGACGATTGATCTGCTTGGCTTAATCGTGCCAGTAAACGGTGGCATCGTTCGCACCTAATTGCTGTCGTACACCAGGCCATTTATTTTCAGAGCTTTGCAATAATGCTCCTTTATTCGCTTCCCATTCACTGGCCACTTCTTCATCCCAGTTAAGGTAGAGTTTGTCGTTGTGTATGGCCCAGGCATTTTCTGGGTCGGTTTCTGCGGCATAGCCCTCCGCAACTCCGTAGGCACACCAACCACCATACTGGGGAGCGTATCGCTCTGGGTTGGCCTGGAACAAATCTCGATTTTCTGCCGAATGAAATAGCCAATTAGCTCCGTTCCATTCGGCGGAGAATTCTTCACTGCCTTTTAGCGCTACACCTTCTGTGAAGTAACCCACCGCATCGAAGCCATGAATGGCGTAGCCGTCACTGGCAATCATTACCTGCGTTTGTGGCAAGTCAGCGCCACCACAGGACATCAAAGCAACAAAAATAGGAACAAGACAAAGTTTTCGGGTGATGTGCATGTTTAGCTCGCCAGCCTCGTTAAGGAGTTGATAACCAATATACGGATCATACAGAGCAACGTTTACCCACGCTTGTTAAACAACTTCTCAAGCATCTTACCTTTTTGTTCCTCAAATTTATCTTTTATCTTACTCTTGATTTGCTGACCTGCACTGGACTGGATTATCTTAGCAAGTAGTGGTTGTAGAAGCTGCTTCGCCAACTCCTGGGGCGGTGCGCCATTCGGGCCACCAATATTGCTAAGCTCAATATCACCTAAGCTCATCGACTCATCTTGATTAAATTGCGGAGCCAATAAATGCCCGCGTATGTTTTTAATACTGAATTGTTTGATGGATACCGCCGGAGATTCACTTGAACCGGTCTCGGCCTCACCGCCCCCGCTTTGCTGCGAAGCATTCGACAACTTTTGCAAATTATTACCGGCACTGGTTTGCTCAACGAGAAACGCGGCACCACCAACCGTAACAGATTCAATGACTATGGTATCTTCGGTCAGCGAGCTGGCTCGTAGTTTGATTGCAAAATCCGCAAGCTCTATTGCATTTGCGTCGCTAAACTCCGGTGGATTTGCGACTGTTAATCGCTGCAGGCTAGCGGTGCTGTTTGTTAAATCAATGTGTAAGCCATCTACAGATACTTTGCTTTGAAGAACAGCGCTCCCTTCTTGCTCGATTAGATTGCTGACAATCCCATCCAGCCTGTTGAGAAAATAGAACACTCCGCCTACCAACGCTACTATTAAAATTATGAATATCCATAACACTGGTTTTCGCGCGCTATTGTTCATTGGCTAGCCGTACTCTTACTGTGAATTTTCAAGCAACATGCTAGCGGCAATCTGCGCTGTATTGCAAGGCGCAATTGATTCTGGCCATGCGCATCAATTTTGGCAATCGATACGGCCTTAACCCAGCTCGTTAATAGAGGCTTGCTCGTTGGAAACGATACGGACGAACATTGAAATGTTTTTTTCCGGGCACTGCCAGAGAGACTTCATTTGCTCTTGTCGGGCCAATGCCATGCCGGTTCGTCGAGCAGTCTTTGCCCGGCGACCAGGGTTTGACCAAGGTTTTTTTCCAGCTGTATTGAATTGCATTCGTCAGCACGCTCTAATGCTGAGATCAGCCGACTAGCATGCGATATAACCCAAACCTGAGTCTTTGTTGCTGCTCGCACAATTAACCTGGCCAATGCAGGCAGTAAATCAGGGTGTAGACTCGTTTCTGGTTCATTTAGCACCATTAATGGCGGCGGCCTGGGTGTCAACAAAGCTGCAACCCACAGTAAATACCTCAACGTTCCATCTGACAATTCTGAACCTGACAATGGTCTCAATAGCCCTTCCTGTCGAAGATTCACGTTGAAGCGGCCATCTTTTTGCACAGAGACACTCAAACTGGCACCGGGGAATGCATCTGTAATTGCTTCTTGAAGTGCTACAAAGTCTCCAATCTCAATGATTGTTTGCAGTGCTGCCGCCAGGTCTCTACCATCGTGATGAAGTACGGTGGTTCTGGTACCTAACTGAGGTAATCTGGCCGGCGCATCTGAGTCTGATCGAAAGTGATCGTAGAATCTCCAGCTTCTTATTTGCTCTTTCAAAGATACTATTTCGGGCGCTTTCACGGGATCAATGGCTTGGCTGAAAATACTTTCGAAGGTACTTGTGTGCTGTGCCACAACCTCCCAGCTGCGACTTGATCGCACCTTTACAACCGACCCTGATCGATCTACCAATACATTTGCTGGCCGAAAGACACTTCCTGCCCAAATACACTCCCGTTTTATTTCCGGATCTAATGAAAAGGCGCTAGGTCCTGCGTTTCCGGGTGTCGGCGTTGGCAGGCCAAGCGAAATCGCATAGCCAAATTCTTCACCGGAAAAACCCAGCCTTAACCTTGCCGCTTTTTGCCGTGGGCCGCCCTGTATTTCAATGTCACCTGCGCGCATGCGTTTGGTGATGTTCTCAGGCCCAGCCCAAAACGTTGAATTGAGACCGCCCTCTCTTGCCAGGGAATTTATTACGCCACCTTGGGCTGTGTCTGACAATAGTCTTAGTGCTTTATACAAATTCGACTTACCGCTCGCATTTTCTCCTGTAATGACGTTTAGATTTCCGAAAGGAATTGTCAGCTGTAGCAGAGATCTGTAGTTAGATATTGCGATTGTATTTATCATTCAAAGCTTCTGCTGATCTGAAAGAGCTGTGGACCGCACTATTTTATCGGTGTCCCAATCTAGAATGACATTTCCCACGTCAAATATCACATTCATGTTCGAAGTTCCGTAAAATTGAGGCCGACACTCAGAGGGTGCATCATGCGGACGCTTGCTGCACCATGTTGTTAAGGTTGTTTAACGCCATCGCTAACCGTACTCTTTGTTTTCAACATACCGGGTTTTCTTACCCATGTACCCTGCGAAGAGTTGTTGGTGTGCTGATGCTGAAAACTCATCGGTTCTACTTGGATACGCTCCTATCCACGCGATCAGTCTATCCAGATTTGAGTCCTGTACTTCTTTCGATCCATGTCTTTGCACTGCTGACCCGGCTATGTTCTCAGTGTCATTTCAACCATAAGCGGGTCAAAACCGGCTTTCTCGTAGGCCTTTATAGCCGCGGCATTTTTGACATAAACATCAAGATACAAGTGCTTCGCACCCTGTTTTTGGCTCCAGGTCTTTAATAAACCAAGCACCCGCTGGTTTATGCCCTGGCCACGCCAGCGCTCAACAACATACATAAAACCCAGATACGAATGAAACTTATGTTCCAGTGACTGCTTGGACTGTCGAATTTGCGCGTAACCGGTTGCGATGATTTCGCCGTCGTGTTCAGCAACAACCAAGTAGGCGTTGCTGCTGGAAATAAGATCTTCGATGTCGTAATAGAGGGGCTTGCCATGCTTTATCGCCGAATTAAACGGTCGCTCGGCCTCAACAACGCATTGCTCTAACGCCAGTAAAGTTGGAAGGTCATCCAACGTTGCTTCTCTGTAGTTTATTGGCATTGGCTAATCCTAGTGTATACAAATCCATTAGATGCAAACCACGCAGTCAGCGTCCAGATCAAGTGCGTTGCTATAGCTTACACCGTCTCCTTGCAAATACGTTACCTGTTCCTATTGCACGGCCGCGGTATTGGCTTTGCATCTACGACGCAAACAAGCTTCCTATATAATGGCCGGCACAGAATTACCTGTGTGTACCTGGTATTAGGATGTACGTCGCACTTTAGATCGCTCCGCTTTTGATTTCCCAATTGAACTTACCTTATTTATGCATGAGTCTTTTCTAGCTCAACCCGCCTTCGTTATGGTGCTGGCGCTGGCCATCGACTGGCAGTTTGGCGAACCGCGGAGGTGGCACCCTTTGGTTGGCTTTGGCAATATCGCCACAAAACTGGAACGTGCTCGGTGGTTTGGCAATGGCCGATGGGCAGGTGGTATGAGCTGGGCCTTACTGGTAGCGCCAATATTGATAGCGGCGTGGCTGATCTCAGACATTGTAATATTCCAAATAGCAGGCTTGTACCTGGCGATTGGACATAAATCATTGCATGAGCATGCTATGCAGGTGTTTGTACCTCTGGAAAACGGCGATATTGAAGGCGCCAGACACAAAGTGTCTTATGTTGTTAGCCGCGACACAGAGCATTTAGACGCCAATGGCGTGTCCAAAGCCACCATTGAGTCTGTGTTAGAGAATGGCAGCGACAGCACAATAGCAGCCTTGTTTTGGTTTGCGCTTGCCGGGCTACCAGGCGTTATTGGCTACCGCCTGATAAATACGCTGGACGCCATGTGGGGTTACAGAACCACACGCTTCCAGGACTTTGGGTTTTGTGCGGCACGCGCAGATGATATTGCCAATTGGCCCGCAGCACGCTTAACCAGTATTGCGTATGCGCTGGTCGGAAACTTTGACAACGCCATCACTTGTTGGCGTACCCAAGCGGCGAACTACTCAAGCCCAAATGCGGGGCCTGTTATGGCCTCCGGCGCTGGTGCGCTGGGCGTTTGTTTGGGTGGTGACTACACACACAATGGCCACACTGAACAAAGGCCGTTGCTGGGCAGCGGCGCGCAAGCAACCGCTGCTGATATAGTGCGCGCATTGAGCTTGCTGGTTCGAGCGGTTGTAGCGGTTGTATTGTTGCTGTGTGTATTGACCTGGGTAATTTGAGACTATGAACGCTAACAATAATTATCCAGCACGATCGCATAGTTTGCCTATTGATGCGCTGGCCGGCGTAAACCTCGACCTTAACGATCAACACGCAGGTTTGGAATTCAACACGCCTTACCGCTGCTTTAGTTCTGCGGTATTAAATGGTGGTGCTGTATGGGCGAATCAGTATTTAAATCTCAAGGTGGCGAAAGATGTCGACGTGACCGATGAAACGCCTGCTGATAGCCTAGAACACTACGCGCACGTCTTAGGACACACTGGTGTAACTGTGGGTATGATGACGGCAGCCTCTATCAAGTCGGCTCGCTGGGTATGCAAGGCATGCGAAGGGGTTGACTATGCAGTGCTTCTCACAACTGGGCTGAGCAATGCGCGCCGCGTGGGTGACAGAGCTGATGTAAATACACATTCCCCTGACCATTCGTTAAGTAAGCGTGCGCCAACACCAGGCACAATCAACATCGCCGTTGTTGTGAATGCCAAACTGAGTGATGCTGCGCTGCTGGAAATTTTCATGTTAGTAACGGAAGCAAAAGTCGCCGCCGTAATGGAGTGCAATGTGCTCAGCCCAATTAGCCATAGCTTGGCAACCGGCACCGGTACGGATTCTCTGGCGGCGTTCTCATCTGATCGGGGCTGTGCTGTTCACTACGTTGGCAAACACACACTGCTGGGTGAATCGATAGGAAGAACAGTTGTTGATGCACTGAAAAGCTCGATTCAGGAATACAATCAAGATAGCGGCGATCATGCCTAGGCTCACAACAAATCAACAGAACCACCTGGCATTACTGCCGCATGGCGGTAGGCTGCAAGCCGCTGCCAAACAATACGACATTCCTCTGGAAGAATGGCAAGATTTATCCACCGGGGTAAGTCCATGGTCCTGGCCAGTACCAGCCACTATTCCAAACGCTGTTTGGCACAAGCTGCGCGAGAATGAATCTTTGATTGCACGCGCCGCTCAGTATTATCAGTGCTCTGAAGCAAGCTGTTTGCCAGTCGCGGGCTCACAAGTGGCGATTCGTTTGTTGCCTCAGCTATTGCCCATCACTACCGTGGCGGTGCCCGGTATTGGTTATCAGGAACACCGCTATAGTTGGCAACTTGCCGGGCATGAATGTTTTGAGTACAGCACCTTTGAAGAATTACTTGCACTGGTTCGGGATGGCCACGTTGAGAACGCAGTAGTTGTTAACCCAAACAACCCTACGACCGAATTTTTCCCTGCAGCGCAATTAGCGCTGCTTTCTAACGAGTTGCATAAGAAAGCAGGCGATAATGCCGTGTTGATAGTGGATGAAGCCTTCGCAGACCCGCGCCCTACCAGTGATTCCGTGATTGCATCGCAGTTGGCAAACACTATTGTGCTTAGATCGCTGGGCAAATTTTTTGGCCTTGCCGGATTAAGGCTAGGCTTTGTCATCACAGAGCACCCGCTATTAAGCACATTGCGCACAATGGTCGAACCGTGGTCGGTGAGTGCGCCCGCCGTTTACTTAGGCGCGTTGGCCTTGAAAGATGCGCGGTGGCAGGCTATGCAACGTAGCCGTATTGCTGAAGCGGCTCAACAACTAGGAACTCTTTGTGAACAGCGCTTCCCCAACAGCGACACACATCAAGGCGATCTCTTTGTAACTGTGTTTGATCGCGCAGATACGGTCAAAACTGTTTTCGAATCCGCTGCCAACAGCGGTGTGTTGCTTCGTTATGATACAAGCAATGCATCACGGGCTTGGCTTAGGATAGGCTTGGCAGATGACGGCTATGCGCGCCTTGCTGAGCATTGGGGTGACAACTCGTTTAGCTAGGAGATAAAAGTTGCCACCTCTATTTTGTTTCCGTCTATATCGGTGATCAACAGTGGTGGGCTCATCCATCGCACAAACCTCGTGTTTAGGTTATGACTAATGCGTCCTATGCGAACCGACCAACCAAGTTTACAGTCGGCTAAAGCATCCGAATTGGTGAAGTAAACTTTTCGACGAGCAATGCTTCAAACGACTCCAGGCTGTCCACCTCAAAATCGGGGTCGAATGCTGGAGCGTCCCAGGTATCAACCAGCTTCACCGCCAGATCGTACCAACTCTCATTGGTAAAGCTGTCGCGGCCATTGGGATTGGCGCCTAGATACTCAAAGTAAAACTTACCTTGAAAAGCCTGGTGGTGATAAATGGCATGGTAGGCATCATCACTTACATAAGGTCGCATCAATTCGGCAGCGATGGGGCCATGGTTAGGAACGTTGATCGCTTTGCCAACATCGTGCAGCAAGGCGATAACCACTTCTTCATCGCTGGCACCCGAGCGACGCGCCAGAGTGCCTGTCATAAGACTGTGCTGCAGCTGGTTGCAGGCGAAGCCCAATGTGATGTCTTCAAGGCTGCGCAGCATACCCATTAAGGTCTCTGGGGTTTTGCTGAAGTGCTCCATGTGAGCCGCACCTATCACCGACCAATCTTCTGCGGTGCCATCTTGCATTTTTGTGAACATAGTTTTTCCTATCAGTGGAGTAAGATCAACCTGATCCCGCGATTCCTGCACGACCTTACCCGATTATCAGGGTCTAGTCGACTGGCGCTCATCGCTTAGCGGTGATAGGTCTCTTAGCGATCTGCATGAAAAAGCGTTGATCCAATTCCTTATTGACAGAGCAGCTTCGTTTAAATATTATGTTCATCATATTTAAATGGAGACACATAATGGAAAATGCAGTTGTTCATTTCGAGATCATCAGCAGCGACGGGGCAAAAGCCCGTGATTTTTACGGCAAGCACTTTGATTGGGCGTTCAATACAGACAATCCGCTTAACTACGGAGCGACAGATACGCAGTCTGGAGATGGGAACATCCGGGGTGGCGTGGCAGACGCCTTCCCTGGAAGCTCAGACGTCTATGTCACGTTTTACATCTCAGTGAATGATATAGAAAAGGTCTTGAACGATTTGCTAGACGACGGTTCGTCTATCGCCATGCCTGTGATGAAATTGCCCGGTGGTTCAAAAATGGCACAATTTTTTGATCCATTCGGCTCGCGCATTGGATTACTGCAAAGCTAGCCATGGAAAAGATAGCACTTCATCAATTTCCTTTCTCAAATTTCTGTGAGAAAGTGTCCTGGGCTTTCGACTGGAAGGGCATAACGCCTGAGATTCGAGAGCATCTACCCATGCTTCACATGCGCAAACTGCGCAAACTGAGCGGCCAAACCGCAGTTCCTGTCATCGAGTCTTCATCGGAAGGAGTTATTGCCGGATCAGCAGCCATTGTTGCGCACCTGGAATCCATCAATCACTCTCGCTCCCTGATTCCCAGTGATCCCGAGCAGAAAAAAGCCGCATTGGAGTGGCAGGCAACACTCGACACCGTAGGTGGCAAGGTTCGCGGTGCTATGTTCTACGACTTTCTTGAGGACAAGTCTTACTTCCACAAAATGCTCACCGCAAATCGTGAGTTTGGAGTGGGGTACAAGCTCATATTTATTCTGATGTCCCCTGTTCTAAGGAAAAAGTTAACGGCTGTTGAGCCAAACCCAGACGTGTTTAGACAGCAGGTTAGTGCAGCTCTGGATTCCGTTGCAGAAGGGGCAAAAGCCACGGGATACCTTGTTGGGAATCAATTTACGATTGCAGATCTTACAGCGGCGGCGCTGTTTTTCCCTCTGTGCTTTCCGGCGGGAACACCCGCGCATGATGCAGCACGCAGCGCAAAGGCCGGCGAGATATGGCTTGATCGATGGTCTGGTCATCCGGCTCTTGAATACATAAGGCGCATGTACCAGCTGCATCGTACACCTGAGTGACTGATTCGCTTGTTTGCGGTTCATAACCATAGGCTGCCCCTAAGCAAACCACGGGGACGGTGCTTGGGATACGCGGGTGTGGAGAACCCACTTCACAAGAACCGCAACGTTACAAGCACAACAAGTGCCAGGTAAGTGCAAGAAAATAAAACGCGACCTCTGCTTCTGTCCATAATCGCCACTGCCAGTGAGGCAGGAAGCAACAAGAAATGTGCGACTACCGACACTGAAATTATCATCCACAGTGTGGATGCATTGGGGCCGATCAGATCAATAAACTGAGCACACAAGAATGCTGTCACTGCGCTTGATAGCGTTACAACAACCATTAAGTTCCATTGTATTCGAAGCGGCATGATACAAATCTTGAATTTTATATATGATATACATCATATACAAAAACCAGCGAATATCCAGTAAACTTGTGGCCACACAACAGATAGAGAATCTATAGATGGGCTACTCAGACGAACACATCGCTCGTAAGCGGGCAGACATTATTGAGTGCGCGGGCCAACTAATGCGCGAGCACGGTTATGAAGGTGTGAGTATTGGTCAGATAATGAAAGCAACAGGCTCAACACATGGCGGTTTTTACGCGCACTTCGACTCCAAGGAATCTCTGTTCGACGCCGTTGTTAGTGAGCAATTTGATTTTGTAACGCAGATCAAAGGTCTTGCCGAAAAGGGCTTGCCTGAATCCAAGCATCTGAATTTTGCGATTGAGCAGTATCTTAACCCAGAGCGAATTGAACAAATCGGAAAGTCCTGCACGATGGCCTCATCTGCCGTCGACATTGCTGGTCGTTCGAAAACGGCGAAGCGAGGTTTCACTAACGCCTTTCTGCAGCTGGTGGATGAATTTCAATCTCGCATTAAAGGTCGGACACGAGTTAAGCGCGAAGCGGCCTTAGCCAGCATCGCACTCAGTGTGGGCGCACTGGTTTTGTCGCGCGCGATGAGTGACCACGATTTGATTGTTGAGCTGCTCGACAGCGCGTCAATGCAAGCGAAGCAAATAGTCAGCGACGCCGGTTGATGTTGAATGGGCAGTGTGCGACCCGGTCCAATTACATTCATAGCCTTGCTATAAGCCATGTTCATCCCATTGCTGCTTATTTATTTTGTATAGAACGTGTTCGTTTAGCTCGCTGTCTGCGGGAACCAAAGGATGGTTGAAATTGCAATTAGCGTTACGCATGTCAATACGCCTCATTACTGCCTGCGACGGTTCATTTGTGAGAGAAGTAAATGACACTACTTCATTCAGCTGTAATTGTTCAAAGGCAAAGCGCAGCACCCGTTTTGCGGCCTCGGTTGCATAGCCATTGCCCCAACTCCCTTCAGACAATCGCCATCCAATTTCGATGGCTGGGCTAAAAGACAGTTCTGTTGGTGTTTCATGCAGCCCTGTAAATCCTATGAATGATTTATTCAATTTTTCTTCGACTGCCCATAGTCCCCATCCGCGCTTTGCAATCAAGCTAGATATCTTGGCGGCGAATGTATCGCTCTCAGTTCTGGACAATGGGGCCGGGAAATATTCCATCACTTTCGGGCAAGCATTCATTTCGGCAAACATTGGATAGTCATCTAGCCTCCATTGCCTGAGCTTTAATCTTTCCGTATTGAATTCATAGATTCCCGTCATTCAAATAGCGCTCTCATGCCTAATAACCCCTCAGTCAGCGCCGCTTGCCGTGCCCGTTTTGAACCTGTCGTTATGTGTGATGTACGCGGTATTCCCAATCATGGCATGTTCTTACCGTCGGCTGCTCTCACTGGCACATTTGATGGGTCGAAGCCCTCTAGACAATTCACATTAACTCCATAGTGGTCAGGAGTGACTCGTTTTCTGTGAAATGGGTAAATGCCACAGATGCTGCAAAAATAGTGCTGCGCCGTATGGGTGTTAAATGTATAGAGTGTAAGCGCACTTTCACCGGCCAATATACTCATCTGGTTTTCGTGTACCTTAACCATCAGAGCGTTCTTACGAATGCAAATGGAACAGTCACACGTAGTGAGTTCCGGAAAATCGGTTTCTATTTCAAATTTTACTGTACCGCAGTGACATGTTCCCGAGTATTTCTCCATGTTATTCGCTTTTTCTCATGCTAGACACATATCCGCGGTTCAGTGGCGCTTACAGTGGCCACTGCAACCTGTTGTTATGTGTAACGCTCATTTGATGGCCCTTTTGCGGTTCGCTCTTTTGAAACGACTCTGATACTCGCGTCGTTGTTTAGCCACTTCATACAATACTATTCCGGTAGTCGTCCCCAGATTGAGACTCTCAATCATGCCGTACATAGGTATGCTGATACAAAGCTCGCAATGTTGAACTGCTGTATCACTTAGGCCCCGCGACTCATTGACAAACCAAACCGCTAGTTTAGTGAATGAACTGTAATCGCCTTCATGAAGAACGATATTCTTCTTGCCTTTGATATGAGGTGAAGTAGCGATAGAGATAAAGCGGTTCTTTTCTAAGTGTTCCAAGCATTGTTCGGTAGAATCAAACCGTTTAACAAAACTCCACTTAATGGCCGAAACGGAAGTCTTTGTGAGAGATTTTCTTTCTCGCATCTCATGCCAATCGTCCGGCAATGCCTTTCGACTGTCCACGATGTACGTTTTTTCCACACCAAGGGCGCTTACATTTCTTACGACTGTGCCAATGTTCTTTATGTCCATAGGATTTTCGATTATGGCAATTAGGTTCTTGCACCGAAACTCCCTCATTTCGTCCGCGCGCTCTCGTTTGGCACTTTTCACTTTCTCTCTCACTCGCGCCCTACCACGCTTCCCAACTTACACCTAACCCAGGCGTAAACGGCGCATTGAGCGCAGCGGACGAACGAATTTGACGCCATCGTTATGTGTCACTTGCAATATACCGCTGTACAATTTTGTCTGTACCTTCCTCAGTTATCTCTGACTCTAATATACCGCCTACGGAGCGAATCATTCTAGCTGAAGCCTCATTGTGTCTGTGGCAATGAATGTGGACATCTTTGATACCTAGTTCTCTGGCCTTTTCTATGGTTTGGCGAAGAATCTCTTTACCGAAACCCTTGCCACGATAGCTAGGGCGGATTCCGAGACCAATATGACCACCGGCTTCACGAAGTTGACTGTTCAGTTCGTGGCGTAAATGGGCGACTCCGACAAGTTCTTTCTGGTTAATAAACCAGTAAGTTGTATTGGGCACTAGCCAATCAGGAAGATCGATACCGCGCGAGTAATTGTGGAGTGTCTGAATTAGGCCTGAGAAATCCGAATGATCAAGATCCATTGGATAGGGGTATCGTTCTTCATCTCCTAGCTCTTCAAGATATTCTAAATAGCTGCTTTCAAGAGCCTTGGTTGGGCCGATGAGCTTAAGATTCATCTGACACATAACCCCGGTGTAAACGGCAAGTTAGGCGCAGCTTAGCTTGCCCGGTGAGGGAGCGAAGCGGACTAGCGCATTTGACACTATTGTTATGAATCAATAACTGGCTCCTTCCGAAAATATGTCGATGCCCAAGACAACAATCTCAATGCAATGGCTGACCAAAATAGAACCCATAATACTGGATTGGGCGTTTCAAGATTGCGTAGAACAATGTCATAAAAGAAGACGCCGACTAAATAGTAGAAGGCAAGTTGATGAAGTAGCTTAGTCTTTTTCGCTCCAATGAGCCGAATTGGCGCTGGAAAAGAGAATATTGCCATCGCAGCTAGATACAAGAAACCGAAAGATCCACCGATCAATACAGCCAATGGTTCGGGCTGCTCGTGCGAAACTTGGTACAGTAAGACTATGAAAGCTAAATGCCAAAGATGGTTTCCCGCAAATGCCAGACCAAAGACGCTTCTGTTCTTTACTAGATAAGACGAAATGGCGTTCTTATTTAGATCACGCAGGGGCCGGGCGATCATAGGAACCAAAAACAAAAAAAATGAAACATGAGCTGTATTTAGCAATGTTTGGCGTATCGCTACCTCATCGCCAATTCTAAAACCGTGGCCAAATGCAACAACTGTAAAACCAAGAATAATTCCTGTGAAGAATCCAGCCCACAGTTTACGCGTATGGATGCTAGTCGAATTTTTTGCAGGCGCATTATTCATACAATCATTGGATACCTAGGACTCGTTTCTGGAGATTGATTCATAACCCTTCGTTAAAGGGCGCCGAAAAGTAGCGCTTTTTGGCGGCCCAGCGACCGCAGGGAGCGACTTGAACGAGCTGTTATGAATCACCTACTGCTCATAGCTTTATCAAATCGGTCTCGCTTCCGTAGATATCGGTCCTTATGTTCCGGCTCCATACTCTTGAATCCTTTGCTATTTTCGAAGTCCTCTTTGAGGGGAGCATACTCAACACCATTTACGATTCGAGGGTGCTCTTTTCGATAAGCAATTACACCCGAAAACATTTGTTCGATGACGTCGTTAGTCCCGGGATACAACGGATCAACAATCAGCCGTTTTTCAAGATACTCTCCATAGCGAACCAATGATTGATTGATTCTCTGCTCATACAAATCTATCGGGTCCGTTTCTGGATGAAATCGCAGGGATTCGATCATTCCCATACTCGCTAATGCAGCTTTAGCTGCATCAATAGTGGCAGTTTGTTGTTTTCCAACATGCAAGCCATACAGGTAGCCCGTGAGCAACGAAGCTAGAATGACAAGAATAGCGACTAGTATCTTCATATTGGTATTGATGCGTAACCCCGGTAGCATGCGCAAAATTGAGCGCAGCTTAATTTTGTCGCTTGCCTACCGTCGTTATGCATCTGTAGCTGCGTCAATGGTAGAGGCTAAATTGTTTTCAATTCTCGCCGCTTCTTTTCTATTTATATGTATGATCCAAATTGATACTAGAACGATAACCACGATGCTCACTACGTACTTTGTTGGATCTTGTTGTATTAACGGCGTTAAAGTTAAGACGACGCCAATCATAAGCAGCGGCAAGTACCAATAAGGTACCGTGTGGAGTAAACGAGATTGTCTGCTTATCTCCTGCTCCCAAAATTTCTTTTCACTTACTGGGTGATCTTGAATGGTTTTGTTTCTCAATATGTGGCTGCATACGATTGCGCTGACCGTTCCGCAAGCAAAAAACACGATCAGCAAGCCAAAATAGACCGCCCCGTATGGTGCGGCTTGAGGCAAATAGTAAACCACGTATCCGGCAACGATCATGCAGGCAATAGTTTCTCCTACTGCGCGGATGTGTGAATCTCGCCTTGTGCTTCGAATTAACGAACTTAGATCTTCCATAGTGCTCTCCCTACTGATGCATAACCCTCGGTTCAGTGGCGCTTATAGCGTCCACTGCAACCGGTTGTTACACGTCAGGTTATCTGAATGTTTCATTAGCACCATTCTCTGCGAATAATTCACCGGTTTCCAGCTTTCCATCCGTTAGTGAATATGGCATGAATACAACGATGGAGTAGCCTGAACTGTGATCTATGTTTATGACCACGGTATCTGATTTAATCCCCGTGCCAGGTGATGACACAAGCGCGTCATACGCTAATGCCGTCGCCTTATACTCACCGGATTTCGCCGCTCCAACAAATGCTTCCTTCAGCATAGAAATTAAATCAGAGGAAAGTGGTTGATCGTCACCATCATAAGCTGCAACCCTTGAAATTTCGCCGTCCGGCGACATTGCTGCGCCAAAAGGAAAGAACTCTCCGTATTTGGTCAGGTACCTTTCAGCATCGGAAAGTGCCACGTTCATTAGTTGCTGAGCATCGGCTTGAGCTTGACCCATATTCTCTGCCTGAGAAAGGCTCGAAATTAGGACTGTGAATAATATGATGGTACTTCTTATCATGACGTGTAACCCTAGGTTAAGCAGCGCCGCTTTTTGGCGTCTGCTTGAACCCGTCGTTATACGTCTCGCCCAACTTGATCAATTTACAACGCTTAAGATGTGGCGAGTAACTTAGAAGTAACCACACTCGACCAAAAACATGTGGATTCATATTAACTCCCTCTGACAAAAAAGCATCACAACACTTTTCGACCCACAATTCGTCGCAGTGAAATAGAAGCTCAAAGTTCAGAGCTTCTGATACTAGGTCTCGGCACTTGTCAGATTTCTGAGAGACTTGTTCGTTGATCTTTTCTTCGAAATATTCTTTATTCGCCCATCTCTCGCACTCGCTCCAGTAATTTGAGAGCCCGTGAATTTGCGCGTCAATCGCCTGTGAGTTGACTAGTTCAGTTATTTCTAATCCCGTTTTATCACCATTCCCGTCAAACAGCCATATATCTGGTGGATCATTTGGGTTGACATTGAAAGTCTCGAAGCTGTGCTGTCCTTCGTGATTTCGAGGATCTAGAAATATATCAGTTACCCCAGCCTCCTTGATCTCCTTCTCATGCCAATTGAAGAAACCCGCATGCTCTCTCGGCAGTCTATTACAACGCCTAATTTCGTCTAAAACAGCTTCATCTACCATGACGTATAACCCCAGTGACAGCCGCGCCGAAAAGCGCAGCTTTTTGGCGTCGGCTGCTCACCGTCGTTATGTGTATGGCCTACGCGTGCTCGCCTAAGTATTTGCACTAACGATACCTGTTTTCGCGAATACACGCATCGTACATAATTATCCATACACGGCTTTTTCTTCGCGATGCAGGATGGATATCGAATCTCTTCAAGCTGCCGTTTTGAAATTCAAGTTCAACTGGGATCGATTCGCTCGCTATGATTCTATTAAGAATATTATTAACTTTCCCTCCTTCTAATCGAAACTGATGCATGCTGGTGGGTCGGTGGAAATCTACGAATGCATCAAAGCCGCCGATACGCGCCTCTGATATTAGTACACCTGATATGTCCCTGGGATTATTCGAGCCAATTTGCAATAGAAGCTTAATGCGACCTAAATCTTCCTTAGTGACGATTTCGCCCTGTACAAATGTGTTTGCTACAAATCTAAATGAGGCGTAATTAAACGGTGTGCCCGTGAGTATCCCCTTATTCGTTGGCGAACCTGGGGTAGAGTAGTCGCTAATTAGATCACAGCCAACATCATGGACATCTATTCTCCACTTACCCCAGTGAGCAAATGGACCACTAGCGAGGACGGCACCTGAGTAGAATATGCAGATGGCTATTAAAAAGATTGCCCGCATTGCTCTAAATTTGATACACATAACACCCAAGTATACGTACTAATGACGTATTAAATTCTATCAACATGAAATATATCCCCACTGCCACTTACAATCAACCATAAGCTAATTGTTTGATTAAGCGGCGCTTTCTTCTTTTTGGTGAATAAAAAGAGTTGATGCGTTGCGTCAATAGCGGAGGTAATGCGAAGTCTACCCCAAGGCTCTAGCTTACTTGCTGGGTCGTGATTGCAGTGTTCCTTGCGCTACTTCCATCATTGCCAAAACCTCGCTAGGCGGAAATTGCTCTAGCAAAGAAATGGCACGGTAAATATTCCATTCGGCCACCGGGTCAAATGTGTTCTTTTTCTTAAAATTGAGATCTTTGAGGCCAACAAGGCACTCGCCCTACATTTTAGCAGCGCTTTTTGCTCGGCGATCGGCAACGCGCAGCTGAAGAAGGTTCTGCGCTACTCCACAGTAACAGACTTGGCCAGATTCCGCGGTTGGTCCACATCAGTGCCCTTAATGATCGCCACATGATAACTAAGCAGCTGAAGAGGAATCGTATACACAATAGGTGCAATCAAAGGATCACAATGCGGCACCTGCAACACCTTCATAGTGTGATCGCTCTTGAACGCTGCGTCCTTGTCCGCAAACACATACATCAAGCCGCCACGGGCGCGTACTTCTTCCACGTTGGATTTCAGTTTTTCAACCAACTCATTGTTGGGTGCCACCACAATCACAGGCATGTCGGCGTCAATCAACGCCAGGGGGCCGTGTTTCAGTTCGCCTGCAGCATACGCTTCCGCATGTATGTAGGAAATTTCTTTAAGCTTTAGCGCTCCTTCCATGGCAATCGGGTATTGGTCGCCGCGACCAAGAAACAGGCTGTGCTGCTTGTCAGCAAAGTCTTCAGCCAGGTCTTGAATGGCTTCATCCATTGTCAGTGCTTGTTCTATTTTAGACGGCAGACTTTGCAAGGCCAATGCTACAGATTGCTCTTGCATGTCGTTCATACCTTTATGGCGGCCAATGGCCACGCCCAGCATCATCAATGCAACCAGTTGCACAGTGAAGGCCTTGGTAGAAGCCACGCCAATTTCAGCGCCCGCTTTCATCATGTACGTCATGTCAGATTCGCGCGTGAGCGAGGAGCCAGGTACGTTGCAAATAGTCAGGCTGGCCGCATAGCCCTGGTCTTTGGCCAGGCGAAGTGCGGCGAGTGTGTCTGCGGTTTCACCGGACTGCGAGATAGTCACCACCAAGCTGTTGGGTCGCACAAAAGAATGCCGGTAACGGTATTCCGAGGCTATCTCTACGTTGCAGCTTACATTGGCGAAGCTTTCAAACCAGTAGCGGGCGGTCATGGCAGAGTGGTAGCTGGTACCACACGCAATGATTTGTATGTGCTCAATAGTAGGTAGAAGCGTGGCGGCGTGTTCGCCAAAGGCGCTGTCTTGCACTTTGCCGTTTATGATACGGTTTTCCAGCGTGTTTTGTATTGCCAGTGGTTGCTCGAAAATTTCTTTCAGCATGTAGTGGCGAAACTTGCCTTTGCCGCCAGCGTCGTGATCTATGTCTGATTCGCGTATTTCGCGTTGTACTTCATTGCCCTCATCGTCAAAGATTTTCACGTGGCGGCGGGTCACTTCGGCAACGTCGCCTTCTTCCAGGAATGAAAAACGGCGGGTTACCGGCAACAATGCCAATTGGTCAGACGCTACAAAATTTTCACCAATACCGTAGCCTACTACCAGTGGGCTACCAGAGCGGGCAACCACCAATCTTTCGGGTTGGGCTTTGTCCATTACTACAGTGCCATAAGCGCCTTCGAGTTGCTTCGCGGTTTTTTGTACGGCCTCGAGCAGGCTGCTTGATGATTGCAGTTCGCTTTCAATCAAGTGAGCGATTACTTCGCTGTCGGTTTCAGTTACGAACTCATAGCCGCGCTCGATAAGGCGTGCGCGCAGCTCTTCGTGATTTTCAATAATACCGTTGTGCACAATAACGATTTTGTCGCTGGAAGTGTGCGGGTGTGCATTGGTTTCATTGGGTTGGCCGTGTGTGGCCCAGCGGGTGTGTGCTATGCCGGTACCACCAGGCACTCCGTCTTGTTCAACGGCGTCTACCAGTGATTTCACTTTGCCCACACGGCGCACGCGGTGCAGCTCGCCTTTGTTGTCTACAACCGCAAGACCTGCTGAGTCGTAACCACGGTACTCAAGGCGTTGCAGCCCCAGCAGCAGTAATTCCGATACGTCGCGTTGAGCTACTGCGCCCACAATTCCACACATACTCTAGTCCTTGCTTGGCCGCTTCCAGCCATCGATATTGCGTTGCTTGCCACGGCCTACGGCCAATTGGTCGGTTTCAATTTTTTTGGTAATGGTCGAGCCTGCCCCTACGAAGCCACCTGCCTCAATATCTAACGGTGCAACCAAGGTGCTATTGGAGCCCACGAACACATTGTCGCCCATGGTTGTTTTCGATTTATTTGCACCGTCATAGTTGCAGGTGATTGTGCCCGCGCCTATGTTGCAGTTTTCGCCTATCTCGGCATCACCCACGTACGACAGGTGGTTTACTTTACTACCAGGCCCTAATTCGGATTTTTTCATTTCAACGAAATTGCCTACTTTTGCACCGGGCTTTAACACACTGCCAGGTCGCAGGCGCGCAAACGGGCCTACAATACAGTCGCTTTCAACAACGGCGTCTTCCAACACGCTGTTGGCTTTAATTTCTACGCCATCGCCTAAACGCGAATTACTGACCACACAGTTCGGGCCAATGCTAACGTTTGATCCAATCTCTACACTGCCTTCAAAAACACAGTTCACGTCGACCGTACTGTCTTGGCCATGGCTTAATACACCACGCAAGTCAAACCGGGCGGGGTCCATTATGGCCAGGCCATCGGCCAACAAGGCTTGGGCTTGTTGGCTTTGATACACGCGCTCTAGGGCTATCAGTTGTGCGCGGCTGTTTACGCCTTCCACTTCGCTATAATCGTCAGGGTGCACGGCTTTTACGCCGGCGCCACTTTCGGCGGCCATTGCAATCAGGTCTGTCAGGTAATATTCGCCCTGGGCGTTATCACTTGAGAGTTTTGGTAACCACTCTTTTAGACGCGCCGTGGGCAAGGCCATAAAGCCGGTGTTAATTTCCTGAACCTTGAGCTGCTCCGGGCTAGCGTCTTTTTGTTCTACATTGGCAATCACCTGGTCTTGCTCGTCTCGAATGATGCGCCCATAACCCATGGGGTTATCAAAAATAGCGGTGAGCAAACCCATGCTGCCGTCAGCAGTTTGTTCCAGCAGTTTTTGTAATGTGCTGGCTTTTATCAAAGGCACGTCGCCATACAGAATGATACTGATGCTGTCGTCTCGTAAATTGGGAACCGCTTGTTGCACGGCATGGCCTGTGCCCAGTTGCTCTTCCTGCAGGGAAAATTGAATATCACCGGCGTTGTCCAGTGCTTGAACTTGTTCTGCGCCATGCCCCACCACTATGTTCAGTTGCGCATTGTTTAGCTCTCGGGCCGTGTTGATCACGTGCGCCAGCATGGCTTTGCCGGCAATGGGATGAAGTACTTTGGGTAACGCAGAGCGCATGCGCGTGCCTTGGCCGGCGGCAAGAATAATGACGTCTACGTTCAAGGTGTCTGGCTCCAGCGTCAGTGTGGGGGGTAGGCTGTTAAGTGATTGAATCACTATATAAAATTTAGCATAAATGGGATGTTTTCATAGTCTCCCTTTGTCGCTTGATAGCGTGAATAGTCTCGTAGAAATTTTCGACCGCTTGTCGGTTTATTGAGCATTGCGGATAAACACTGAACGGAATAACAGGGTTGGGCTGACGCATACCCTCTTTCGGCCTGCCCCCGCTGTCCCGTCTAACTTCCACATCTGCATTGTTAGCTGTAAAGTGGTGAGAAAAAGAACACTGGCGAGAGTTGTCCCATGTCTACCGGTCTCGATGGTCACGCATTAGTCATTGGCGTCGATGCCTATTCGGGAGGTATCCCACCTCTGCAAAGCGCTAAAAATGATGCGTCAGCAATTGCCAGGCTGTTGCAGGCTGATCACGATTATCAGGTAAGCCGTCTATTGGATGATGCGGCTACGCATGAGGCCATAGAAACCTTCCTTGCCAGCACTTTGCCAGCACGCTTATCGGATGACAGTGCATTTATGCTCTACTTTGCCGGGCACGGTGTTGCCTTAGGCAATGGCAGCGAGGGCCCCAGGGGGTTTTTCCTACCTTACGATTCCGAGATGGGCAATGAAGATTCCTGGTTCTCTATGGACTGCCTTCGCAGTTTGCTTGAGAAACTGCCCTGCCGGCATTTACTGGTTGTTCTCGACTGCTGTTTTGCCGGTTCTTTTCGGTGGGCATCAAGCCGTGAGGTGTATTTTGACTCCGGTTGTCTGTACGACAGCCAGTATGAACGCTATGTGAAGGGCGATGCATGGCAAGCGCTGACGTCGGCGTCGCATGACGAACGCGCCGCCGATCTTGCGCCCACCCGTAATGAACCGACAAATACCGCCAATGGTTCCGGGCATTCTCCATTTGCGGCCGCATTGTTAAAAGGCTTGGCGGGCGATGCAGATTCTTCACGAGCGGGCTACGAACCAGACGGCGTAATAACCGCAACCGAACTTTACCAGTATATTTTTGAAGAGCTGATGCCCGTTGGCGCTGAGCTTAGTCAAACGCCCGGTATCTGGCCGCTGCGATCAGACAATACCGGCGAGTATATTTTCCTAAGCCCAGCCAGTACGCGCAACACCTTGCCAGACCCACCGCTTGATGATGGTAACAATCCTTGGCTTGGTCTGAGTACGTATTCGGAAAACGAACATTCTATTTTCTATGGCCGTCAGCGCGTCATTGACGATTTACTCGAGCGGCTATTGGCCAAGACGCATACACCGCTTGTAACCGTGGTCGGCGCCTCCGGCACCGGAAAATCCAGTGTCGTAAAAGCTGGCGTGTTACCTCTTTTACAAAATCCACCAGCCGACCAGATTGAACGTGTGGGGTGCTGGCACATTGTGCATTGCCAACGCCTGCACAGAAACCCCAATCAGCAATTGCAAGTAGCACTCACAGAATTACACAGCGCGGCCAATCCTGGTCGCCAGCTGTTGTTGATCGACCAGTTTGAAGAACTGTATACGCTGTGCCCGGATGACGCGCTGCGCACAGAGTTTCTTACCGCTCTGCGCGCCGAGCTTGACAGCAATGCGCGACTCACCGTACTGCTTACGCTGCGCTCCGATTTTGAACCACGACCGTCAAAATCGGCGGCTCTCAACGATGTTTGGGCCATGGCCAGATTTGTTGTACCGTCGTTTTCCAGCGAAGAATTCCGCGATGTGATCGAAGGCCCGGCGGCGGCGAAGGCGCTGTATTTTGAGCCCACTGCCTTGGTTGGCGAGTTGATGGATGAAGTCATGGCTATGCCGGGTGCATTGCCTCTATTGTCGTTTTCCCTTGCTGAGATGTATCGCCAGGCGCAATTGCGGCGCCGCGGCACCGGCGGCACAGACCGCTCGATTACAACAGCAGACTATGAAGCAGCCGGTGGTGTTATCGGAGCATTACACAAACGCGCCAGCGCCATCTTTGAACAAGCCAGCAGCGAACCACACCGAAATACCATACGTAAGCTGTTTCTGCGCATGACAACATCAGACGGTGCTGGCTATACCCGGCGCCGCGTAAGCGAAGCAGAGCTTGAGTTCCCCGACCCCGAAGAAAACGAGCGAATACGCCGTGTTGTTGGCGAGTACATTGAAGGCCGCTTACTGGTTAAAGATGGACGCTATGTAGAACCTGCGCACGACACGCTTGTGGTGGCGTGGGACAAACTTCAGGACTGGCTTTCCAGCAGCGGGTCACAGCAGCTGGCAAGATCGCTGTGGTCAGCTGCGCGAGAATGGAACGACAATAAGCACGACAAGAGCTCGGTTGGTCTTCTCTGGCATGATGACCCCAGATTACCGCAAGCGCAAACACTGCGCTCCGAGCTCAATTCAATTGAGCAGGCATTTGTTGATGCCAGTGCGAAGAGAAAAAAGCGCAGAAGAAATCAGTTGATAGGCAGCGTAGCAGCCACCATGGCAGTACTGGCCGCGTCGTCTTTGCTGGCATGGAATCAGAAACTGGAGGCTGACAAATCAGCGGCTCACGCAACAGATCGCAGCTTGTTTATGCAAGCCGCAGACACAGATAGCACGCTGACGGCCACGCTGTTGATCAGCGAGATCGACAATATTCGCAGCATACCTGAAGCCGTTGGCAGCTTAAGCGACATTTCTGCCAACCTGGATGTGGGCGGAATACCGATCATCACCATAGAACACCCCGCGATTGCCTCTCATCCCAGGCTTCTGAACTTTGCTGGCCATCCATACTTCAGCGCAAACGGCGAGACCGTTATTGTGCCGACAAACAATGGGGTGATGCAGTGGCATGTTAAGACTGGAGGTTTGCTGCACCACATTAAAGGAACTGAAAACATCGTATTGCCTGGGGCTGTTTCGAATGACGGCACGTTGGCACTAGTACACGGTGAAAACAATTCACTAATTTTACATACACTGTTGGGTGACGCCTCTCCCACAACCCTCCCGGGCCACCGAGGTACTATTGAATACGCAGGCTTCACCGCCGATGGTCAAAACGTACTCGCGGTGTCGGCCAACGAAGCCACTCTGTGGAACACCGAAGGCCAAGTAGTATCAGTAACGATTTGGAGAGGAACCCGCTTTCGATCGGCGGCAACATCTGCAACGGGTGCACGTTTTTTTATACACAAAGAGCCCGCAAATATAGCGCATGTCGCAACGTCATCCGGACTATCAATAAGCACGAATAGACGCGGCGTACGTATTACGCGGTTGGATGAAGGCAAATACCGCGGAAACGATAGTCGCTATGGTTTTCAAAGCTACACCAACATTTTGAGCGTTTCTGGCGATACCACGCAACAGCTCACCTGGGATGCCTCTAACAATACGGCCCGCAAACCAGACGTCTATTTAAAGCCCAGCACCAGTGGCGAATTCGTCGCGCACAAGGAAGACTCACGCTGGTTGATCTCGCGGGCCGATACAGCCGCAGATGTTGGCAACATTGAATGCCTTGACGAGCGCAGCCATCTATTAGATTTTGGTGTCGTTGATGGTCGCGAGATATATGCTATTTGCAAATCAGGGGATTCTCTATGGCTGACCGATGTCAACAACACGGAAATTCGTATTCAACACTACGCTCAGCATCCTTCTGCACATTTCGACAGGCGCGGGAAAAAATTCCTCATCAAGGATATTAACGACGTACTGGTATTTGACTCAGTTGCTGCCTCTGGCAAAGCGGTTGACGGTGTTCTAGCCCCTGTTGCTTCCCTACAGCACGATACCGCTGTTCACTTTGCTGCGTTTGATCCACAAGGCGACAGAGTAATCACTTCCAGCGAGAAAATTAGAATCTGGGAATACGGCTCCAGGCATAGGCAAACTGTTTTTAGTACTCATTCCAACAGTGTCAACGCTGTTGATTTCAGTCATGATGGTGAATTGGTTGCGAGTAGTGCAGGTAATGAGGTATTCATTTCCACATCGTCGAACGGCGCCTTGATCAGAAAAGAAACGTTTGATTCCAGCATAAGATCGATTGAGTTTAGCCCTTCGGAGAGAACGCTATTGCTTACTACTGATGAGCACTTGGCGTGGCTGATATCGCTTGATGATACGCAGCGCTTAATTCCTTTGTTAGAAGAAAAGCAAATACAGTCCGCGATGTTTGATAGAGACGGTTCGACATTATTGCTTAGAACGAGTGATGGCTTGTTCAGGTGGCAAATCAGCACGTCCGATTACGCTGTTGAAACACTGCCTTTAAAGGAAAATGAAGCTCTCACAGCGATGTATAACGGTCTTTTCCTCATCCGCAGCGATTACTCGAACATCGCGGTGCTGGATGATCAAGGAAATAGGCTCACTCCTGCTTTACGTTTATTCCGCTCAGCAGATTGGACCGCTAATGGGCTTCGCGTTGTGCATCTCGAGCCCGGAGACCCTCGCCCAAGACTGAAGACCCGAGACACTACGGTTATCGTGAGCTACCACGAAAATATTGATGGTCCAATTGATCCAGTATTCACCCGTCAGGGAGACCGGTTCCTGGTTCGCGGTCGACATGACCAACAACTGTTCGACTCGGCCAGCGGGAAGCAGTTAGCCTGGCTTCCCGGTAGCGACGATGTGACCGCCTCGTCTTTTTCTCCGAACGACAATCGAATTGCCGCTGGTTATGCAGATGGCTCTGTTAAAACCCACGCATTCAGTGCAGAGTTCCGGCAAGCCATTTTACGTGCGCAAACGCGCGAATGTCTCGACGAGCAGGTTCGCATTCAGGCGCTCGGAAATTCAGACGAATTGGCGTTTATTGCCAATACGGATGCAGAAACGCTGGGCGAGTTTCTGGAACAACGGCGACAGTCTTGTCGAATATGTGTAAACGCTTACTTCACGGATCTGGGTGACTCTCCCGAATTCCTTCCAGCTACGTATCTTGAACCGTTTAGAAAGTACAAACGTTGCATGCAGGATAGTTAGTGAACGTGTGTCGACGGTGGGTGGCCATGCAATCGGGGCAGGCCGCGAGAGTATCTACGCCCGTTCAGCAGAGCCCCTATGGCGGAATTACGCACAAAAATGTCATAGGTCCAAACACTGATCGCCAATGTACCCAGGCTAACGATTAAAAACTTGAGCTCCGCAGCGATTGCCCAGCTGTGCATAGGCCATGCAAGAAAAATAAGCACCGGCTGGTGAAGCATGAAGATCCAGTACGAGGCGTCGCTGAAATATCGCACCCTTGGCCGATAATGGTTGTAATAACGGTGAAACAAGCCGGTAAAACCGGCAATGAAAAACGCTACTGCAAGCCCATTGCCAAACGCCAGTATTGGATGCAGCCTGACGTACGCCGGGCCATCAGGCTCGCCTTGATTTAAGAATGCGTAAAGCGCTGCACAGAAACACAGCATTGCGGCGCCCAAGTATTTCCAGCATCTATTCGCCAATACGTCCAAACACGATTGGCGGAAATACAGCAACCAACCGGTTAGAAAACATAAACCGAAAGTTAGAACGGCAGGCACATAAGGGATAAACCAAGGCGCTCCATTCACCCTGCCGAAGTAGCGCGGTAAGGCGATCCAGCCAATCAACAAGCCCAATACAATCACGTAGCCAACGCCTTCGCCTTGCAGCTTATTGCCTAATACGGTTGCTCTTTGCTTAATGCTGCTCGGAGCGCCTTGCCAGGCGTAAGCAATCGCCGCCGTAATCAATAACAACATCATAAGGTAGTACAGAAACCAGAGATGGTGCGTGTTGTCCCACAAAGCGCGCGGGTTCGACAAGTAGCTGGCATCCATTCCCAAAGAGCCTGTGGCGCTCAGTTGCGAGCTGGCTATCCACTGCACACCCAGAATCAGAGACAGCGGTGGTAAAAATATCAGAAAAGGCAGGGCGATACGCATGACCCGCTGTGTAAGCATGCCGTTCAAGCCATAGCGCACCAGCAACATTGCGGTAAAGAAACCGGAGAGAGTAAAAAACACCGGCATTCGAAAAGTGTTGATAAAGATCAGTACGCCGTCCATGGTCATGGACATGACTGGGTCCCGGTAGTAATCAAACCCCAAATGCATGGTCATGTACATTTGCGCGCCGTGCAGCACAATGCCCAGGGTCATCATCAAAGCGCGCAGAAAGTCCAGCCCGTGAAGCCGGGTGTTGATGTTGCTAGCGCTTGTGTTGGAAGCCATGCAGCTCGCTGTTGTTACTTAATTGTATTCGGTGATAATACGCTTGTTCTTATTCGAGCGGCTTGCCGAAAACGCCACGTGCAGAAAAATTTCTTCAGCTGGATTATTGCCCACCCTGTGGTGGTCATCATTCTGTCGATTATTGTTGTGATGGCCGCTGCTCTCGGTATGTCTAAGTTACGCTACGTTGGCGACTACGGAGTATATTTCAGTTCAGAGAACCCCCAGCTCGCCGCATTTGAGCGCATGGAAGAAGTGTACGGCGCGAGCGACAACGTGGCCATGCTGATTGTGCCGGAAGAAGGCAGCATTTTCACTTCTGATTTGCTGGTGGCAATCCGCGATCTGACCAATGATGCCTGGGCAATTCCACATGCCAGGCGGATTGATTCCATCGTTAACTACCAACACACCTATGCGGAAGACGATGATCTTATTGTTGAAGATCTAATATCTAATGCGGCGTCGTTCAGCAAGCAAGAGCTAGAGCGTATAGAACAGTTGGCGACTAACGAACCATTATTAGTAAACAAGCTGGTGGCGCACAACGGACGTGCAGCGGTTGTTAATGTCACGATCGAGTTGCCCGGCGAAGACATACTCACTGAAGAACCGGAAGTGGCCGCGGCTGCCCGCCGGCTAGCCACTGAATTTGAGGCGAACAATCCGGGGGCCCAGGTTCACCTGTCTGGCATTACTATGCTTAACACGGCGTTTCTTGAAGCAGCGGTGAACGACAACGTGAGCCTGGTTCCGCTGATGTTCTTACTGGTCGCCGTCATTCTGTGGGCCGTTTTCAGAACCCTCATTGGCACTGTTTCCATACTGATCATCGTTATTGCCAGTATTGCAACCACCATGGGCCTGGCGGGATGGGCCGGTTTTTATTTAACCGGCGCGTCTTCCTCGGCCCCCATTATGATATTGACTTTGGTCATTGCCGATTGCGTGCATGTCCTGACCACCATGGTGTTCAATATGCGCGACGGAGAACGCAAAGACAACGCCCTTTTAGCCAGCTTGCAGCTGAACTTTAAGCCGGTAATGCTGACCAGTGTCACCACCGCAGTAGGCTTTCTCAGCATGAATTTCTCAGACTCACCGCCGTTTCAGGACTTAGGGAACATGGTGGCAGTCGGCATGCTGCTGGCCTTTGCGTTTTCCATCATATTGTTTCCCGCTTTACTTACGTTGCTGCCGCTGAAAATAAAACCTCAACGGGGTGACAGCAATCAGATGATGCAAACACTTGCCAACGTCGTTATCAAACAACGCGGGGTCTTGTTGCCCGTAATGTCCCTGGTCATTATTGGCGTCAGCTTGTTAACGCTGCTTAATGAAATAAACAATAGCCCTAAGAACTTCCTAGGTACATCTGTGCCATTCAGACATGCCACGGACTTGATGGAAGAAAGAATGTCTGGCATGACAACGATTGAGGTCTCCATTGACAGCAAAAGCGAGGGCGGCATAAACGAACCAGCATTTATTGAGCACGCGCATGAGCTGGTCACCTGGCTGAGAGACCAGGAGGCAACCGATCATGTAAGCAGCATCACCGATACGTACAAACGTTTGAACAAAAACATGCATGGCGACGAGGCAGAATGGTATCGCCTACCGGACAACCGAGAGCTGGCGGCACAGTATTTATTGCTCTATGAAATGTCTTTGCCGTTTAATCTTGATCTCAGTAATCAGATAAGCCTTGAACAGTCGGCCAGCCGTTTTGTGGCCACGTTTCGAAACGTCTCGTCCAAAGATCTGATGGGCCTGGAGCGGCGCATTGTTGAATGGTTTGGCGTGAATGCGCCGCAGTTTGATATAAATGTTAGTAGTACCATGCTGATGTTTGCACATCTGACCCACCGCAATATTGCTGGTATGTTGTTGGGCACAACGCTGGCACTGTTGCTTATCTCGCTGCTCATGACTATTGCTCTGCGCTCGTTTAGCTACGGATTTTTGAGCCTGCTCCCTAATTTAGCACCGGCCGCCATTGGATTTGGCTTGTGGGCACTGTGGAGTGGCGTAGTCGATATGGGAATTTCTTTAGTAGTGGGAATGACGCTTGGTATTGTGGTGGACTACTCCGTGCATTTTCTTATTAAGTACTTACGTGCCCGAGAAGACATGAACAGCAATGCAGAAGACGCCGTTAGATACGCCTTTGCCAGCGTTGGGCAGGCCCTGTGGTTTACCACACTCGTACTGTTTGTTGGCTTCATGTGTTTGGCTCAGTCCGACTTCAGGATCAATGGAAATATGGGCCTATTAACAGCCGTTATTATTCTTGTCGCCCTTATTGTTGATTTCCTGTTCTTGCCGCCTTTGTTGATGAAGTTGGATAGGTGGCTGCATCCTGAGTCCAAATACAAATGAGACGCGCACCGCACAGATAGCCCAATTTGTACGCCCTACCTTGTTACGGGTGCGCGCGCGGTAAAGCAAACTTCTGTAGAGCGTTTCGTTTAACGAGCATTCCCGCGAGTTGTCAGATGCAGGGCCCGACCCGTTTACTCGGGAACTGCGTATACTGCCACCCAGAACCCTTTGCCGAATCAATGCTGTGCAACATACGCCAATTCCTTTTCCCGCCCTTTGTCCTCATCCTGAGCAACGAATTGACGACTGTGTTCGTTTTGACCCCCACCAACATTTAGCGCTTGAGCTCCCCGCGACTACCTGGACGTTGGCGGAACTTGGCTACAGCGACGAAGAGATAGCGGCCAGTCCAACGCCGTTTGCGGTGTCGTCACCGGCAAGGTTGTTGTCTGAAGCCGGCGTGTCGGCTTTGCAGGCGGTTGCCAGACACCTGCGTAAATTCACGGTCAGCTGTGAGCGTGTGCAGAACATGGTTCGTGGCGGTGTGTATCAATCGGAATTTTTGCGCGAGCTGTGCTTAAGCAAAGAGGTAAGCGAGTTTATGTCCGACGTCTATGGTGTAGCGGTTGCGCCACACTCCATGCCGTCACAGCTTGGCCACTTGAACTTTGCACCCGATGATCTTAGCCAATCGGTGGATTTGTGGCATCACGACACACTGGAGTTGGACTATGTGCTGCAGCTGTCGGATTTGAGCCAGCTCGCTGGCGGCGAATTTCAGTATTTCATGGGCACCAAACTAGAAGCGGCCAGCTTGGCCAACAAAGGGCACGCTATCCCTAAGGAGCGCATTGTGAGCCCTGTTTTTCCGGACGCTGGTTATTTCATCGCGTTGCAGGGTAGTATGGTGGTGCACAAAGCCGCGCGATTAACCCAGCCTGGCGAGCGAATTACCATGGTTAACGGCTATGTTCCGCTGGATATCAATGCCGCTGACCGAAGCCGCTTCAAAGACTTGCAGTCAGTAGACCCGGAGCACATTCTGTACACGGAATGGTCGCGGCACAAAGCCTGGTTGAGCAAAGGGAAACTGCAACAGTTGCTGGAACAATTGCCATTTACCAGTAATAAAGCGGTGCTGGTTTCTGCGCTGCGAGATGCCATTGCCGATGTTGAAACGGCCATTGAGGACCTGGAATCAGACCATAACCCTGGCATGGTTCATTACGAACCTCGCTGAGCTGGTATGCAGACACCTGCCGCTTTGGCATGACTCACTCATGTGCCTGCGGCACCAGCCGAACAATTGAGCCCGTATCACCGTGCTCAAGTGCTATGTACACCAGGCCATCCACGCCCATTGCGACATCTCGTATTCGCCCAAGTTCGCTGACCAATGTTTCTTTCTCTAGCAGCTGATTGCCCGCTAAGCGAAGTCGATAGAGCGAGAGCGCCTTTAAGCTACCAATCAGCAGATCGTTTTCCCAGCCGGTAAAACGCTGGCCGCTGTGAAAGGTGAGGTTAGAAAGCGCAGGCGCCGGGGTGAAGTCAACAGCGGGCAGAACCGTGTCTTCTATGGGGAAATTCAGACCCAGGTCTTTTCCAATGCTCACCTCGGTTGAATCGTAATCCAGGCCATTGGTGTACAGCGGCCAGCCGTAATTGCCGCCGGCCACTATACGGTTCACTTCGTCGCCACCACGCGGCCCCATTTCAGAACTCCAGATCTCACCGCTTAGGGGGTGCCCGTCAAGGCCCTGCGTGGTTCTGTGGCCAATACTCCATACGGTATTGCGGGTGGATGACATGCTGCGTTTATCATCGGCCAGCCAAAACGGATTGTCGTCGGGAATTGCGCCGTCGTCTTTCACCCGATGAATTTTTCCATAGGGCGTGTCGATGTCGTGCAGGTGTTTGTAATGCGCCTTGCCACCCACAGAAACGTATACATGCCCTGTTTTGTCAAACCCTAAGCGTCCACCAGCAACCCCATCGGGGACTACTGTGTAGTACTCTTTGTGTACCGACCAAATAGTCTGCTGATCAAGCCATTTACCATCGCGCACGCGGCCTCGAACAACTTTGACCATGGACTGCGGTATAAGCGAGCGGCAATCCAGCTGGCATCGATCGGCATAGGAAAGGTAAACCCAGCCATTGTTGGAATAGTCTGGATGAATCGCCACATCCAAATACTGGCCCCAGCCCACGTAGCTGCCCTGAACCGTTAGAAATTGCTCAAACGCTGCTGGTGCGCCGTCTATAACACGGCCTTGTTTACCGCTTTCATCAACAATGGAAAGGCCACGCGTTTTTTCACTGACCAGTATGTCGCCATTCGGAAGCGGGGCAATCGAATAGGGTCTGCTGTCAAGCGCGCTGTATTGTTCAACGTGAAAGCGATGATGCAGGGAGTTCACCGTGCGCTGCGAAAAAGTCTGTTGGTAGGAAGCCGCAATGGCTGGGTAATGTCGCCGGCGTTCACCGATGTAAAGCGCCAATGCCTTGGTGGCCGTTGGCGAGGCCTGCTTCAACCACTCTACCGTTGTGTGCGCCGCCAGATCACGGCTAATGCTTTGCATAAGCAACTCTGTGCTGTCGCCGTATTGCAAAGCGTTCGCCATCAAGTTCGTGTGCGCAACGCCACCCTGTAGCTGTTCTCCATGGCAGCTGGCGCAGTGCTCGGCATAGGTAACGCGGGAAAATTCGCGATTGTCTCTGGTGGTTAGATACCAGTATGCGTAGGTAAGCGCAACCGCAAGTACAGTGCTGATAACAATTGCCGTGCGCTTGGGGCTGACTCGCCAAGATCCCATTCTTTTGCACTTCCCACTACTGATCGATGTTGTTGGTTCATGCTAAGTGATTGTGTGGATAAAGTCAGTGATCTTTAGGGGCAGGTCAAGCATTAGGCATAAAGGACGTCGCTTCGACTGAACAAGCGATGCTCATACTGCCCGCTTTAAACGCGGTGTGCGAGCTGACATCGTCATACCCTACCAGTTTTCCCCAAACGGCCTGATGACCAGTTCGGACGCCCAGGTAGAACGTGGCTGCTGAGCAACGTCAAAACACACCTGTGCAATATCATCTGGATGACTGAAGAAATCATCCGGCTTATCCGGGAAACGTTCGCGCGTCCAGGGCACATCGATGACTGCATCAATGGCAATGAACGCAGCGTGCACGCCCAGCGGCCCCACATCGCGAGCGATGGATTCCAGCAGGATACGCTGAGCCGCTTTGGTAGGCGCAAAACCCGCAAACGCGGCTTTGCCACGATAGGCTGATGTATTGCCAGTGCAAAGTATCACGCCGTGACCGGCATCTATCATGTCGTCAACCACGAGTTTGGCAAGGTTTAACAGCGCGACCGAATTAATACGAAAGTTCTGTTCCAGTAACTCTGATGTAATTTCGCGAAACGTTCCGAATGCACCGCCCACTGCATTGTGAATGACCACACGTGCGGGCCCCAGGCTGTCTCGCACATGACCAATAACAGAGGCTAGCTGTTCTGCATCCGTGATATCACATGGGAAAGCAGTTGCTTCTTCTATGTCTTGTTCGAGAATCTCCAGGCGTTCTGCAGACCTGGCTAGCATTGCCACCTGGTAGCCCTCACCGGCAAAACGCCTCACTAGCGCAGTGCCAGTACCGGGCCCAACACCTGTAACGATACACACCGGTTTCTTTGACATTTTTATTTCCTCCACATAACACCCAAAAGCAGACCTGTGCTACGAGAGCGATTCCACGATCAACAGAACGCTTACGCTCGCTAGAACTGCCCATGTTCCCAGGTTTCCGATGATACGAGCAGGTGGGGGTCCACCTGACGTGATTTGCTGTATTCCGAAAGCGTGTAACAGCCGTGAAATGAACAGCGTTGCACCCAAACCGTGCACCCAGACTGACCCAATATTCATGTATACAAGCACCAGCATTCCAAATAAGGCGGCGGGTACATACTCGATATTATTGCCATGCGCGCGCACCGCTTTATCCAGCACAACAGGGTCCACTTTGACCTTCATATTCCTGATTCGTAATCGAGACACATTGAGTGCCAGAACCAGCATCAGCAACAGATTCAGCCCGCTCCAAAGAGCCAGAGCACTCATGCGGCCACCCCCTGGCGACTCAATGCCTCTTCAACCTGGCCTAGTCTTTCTTTACCAAAGAACATTTCGTCACCCACATAGAAAGTAGGTACGCCAAATGCACCCCGGTCCGCGGCGGCTTGGGTCAACTGCTTCAGTGAATCTTTGACGGCATCGGTCTGGACCATCTCAAGCAGAGTATTTGCATCCAGACCACCCTCGCGCAAGACGCTTTCAATGACCTCTGGGTCATCCATCTTTTTGCCTTCTTCCCACATGGCGGTAATCACAACATCGATGTACTGTGACTCCACACCCAGCTCACGGGCCGCTACCAGGCCGCGCATAATAGTGATGGTGTTCATTGGGAAATGGCTGTTAAACGTAAACCGGTTAAGACCGTGTTTTTCCTGGAAGCGTTTGCTCTCTAACATGTCGTATTCCAGCTTGCCTTTGATACCGCCAAAGGCCACAAAAGGGGCCTGGTTGCCTGTCAACTTAAATAAACCGCCTAACAGCGCAGGCGACATCTGCATTTCGGCGCCGGTGCGGTCCAAAACGTCGGGCAGCACCTTGTAGCAGTAATAGGCATTTGGGCTGGCAAAGTCGAAAATGAATTCCAGTGTTGGCATGTTTAGCTCCGTTCTATATCAAGGGTTATTTGTGATTCCACCAGGCCAGGTCGCTGAAGGCGCGCAGGTCCAGTTCGTGTGTCCAGGCCGATCGGTGTTGATGGGCAACGTGGTAGTAGGTTTCAGCCATCTCAGCAGGCAACATCAGCCCATCGTTCTCACCGCCACGCTCGCTTCTTAGCTTTTCAAATAATTCGCCGCCCAGCATTTTGCCCAAGGTATCGGGCGCATCCACCGCGCCGTCAATCAGTATGTGCGCCACATGAACCCCAAGCGGTGCGTACTGTGCATTGAGTGATTGGCATAGCATGCGCCGTCCACCCATGGCGGCGGCGTGTGAATGTTGGCCCGCGTTACCGCGCACAGCCGCTGTAGCGGAGGTGACCAAAATAGTGCCTTTGCCTCGTGACGCCATCAAAGGGCAGAGCAAGGATGCGGTACGAAACAGGCCGAACGTGCCTAATCGCCAGCCCAGTTCAAACGCCTTGTAACTGGTATCTTCCAGCGATCGATTGCCAATCTGGGCACCAAGATTGTAGACGACGGTTTCAATGGGGCCGATATCAGACTCCACCTGCGTGATGCGCTCTTCCAGACTGCCTTCTTCAGCGGCGTTGAGCAGATATCCCGTTGCGCTGCCACCATCGGACTGAATGCCTTCCACCATAGCCTGCAGACCTTCGCCGTCGCTTCGCCGGCACAGCACCGCATGATAACCTCCGGCGGCAAATCGCTTGCCAACATTTCCGCCGATACCGGCGCCCGCCCCAATGACCAGACACACTGGTTTCATAGCCCCACCTCACGTTTTCCTAATTGGTTTCATCATAAAACTTGAAAGGTAGCATGATGAAACCGTAAAATGCAAGCAGGATTCGATACGCACCCTCGGATGAGGCATGAAATACAAAACTTTTGATCACATGAACTGCTCGTTGGCTCAAACGCTGAACATCATTGGCGAGCGCTGGACACTGCTGATTCTGCGCGACGCCTTCTTCGGCTCGAAGCGCTTCAGCCAGTTCGAACGCAGCCTGGGAATTGCTAAAAACATACTCAGCGCCCGATTAAACATGCTTGTCGACGAAGGCATCCTGGAGCGACACCCATCGACTGAGGATGGGCGAACCGACTACCTGCTCACACAGCAGGGATTGGACTTACAACCGATATTGCTCTCAATGACCCATTGGGGTGATAAGTACCGACCTAACCCAAAGGGAAAGCGGCTCATATTTGTTGACAGAGACCAGGGCCGGCCGATTCAGGCAATGGCGGTCAGAAGCGAAGACGGACGAACGCTGAAACCTCGAGACGTTCGAGCCACGCCGGGTCCTGGCTTGGCGGATTAGGGAAATTGGGGGATTAGACTACGCACAGAACACATTCTAATAGCTAAGTAAGAGCGCCAATATCATGCCCCACAATATTTGCGTTTGCCTATTGTTGCATATCCATTATGCCTGGGCTTCTACCCTTCCCAATGGTTTCTGACTGTGGGATGGGGCTGGTATAGACAAGCGTGAACTGTTTGACCTGACCACCCCTTGGTCCTCATCATAAAGAATCTGCCCGTTTAATCTCTAATTTGGTCCAGTCTATCAACGCATCTCTGGCCGTATCGGTCACTCTGTTGCGGGGATAAACGACGAAATAACCTGCCTGGTCATTTCGGGTATCTCGCCATATCTCGACCAACCTACCGAGCTCCAGGTCCATCGTTATTAGAATTCGCGGCGCTAGCGCAATTCCCTGGCCGTTTGCAGCTGCATCCATAGCGAGCGCGGTTTGATTGAACTGAATCACTTTGTTCCGGGCGCTCAAACCGGCTTCCTCGAGCAAGCTGTCCCAGAGGTTGTGACTATCCTGAATAAGCGGCAGGTTGGCAAAATCGTCGAGTCTCTCGAACGGTCCGAACTCTTCCGCAAAGTCTGGATTGCAAACTGCGCGCAGATCAACCGGTGTCAATAGTTCAGTATAAAGTGCCTCGCCAAAGGGTGGATGTCCCTGACGGATGGCGAGGTCAACTCGATCCGTCTGAAAATTTGCCAGTCCTTCACTGGCAACAGTTTGCACATCAATGCTTGGATGTGCCTCAGAGAACGAGGCCAACCGAGGCACAAGCCATTTCGATGCAAATGAGGGTGTAATACTGAGGGTGACCGAGGTGCTCTCTGGTACTAATTTTCGAGTCGCATCGTCGATCATCCCTAGGGCTCGCCGAATTGTCTTGTGATAATTACGTCCAACTACTGTCAACTCAAGACCTCGAGCCTTGCGATGAAACAGTTGCAATCCCAGATTTGACTCAAGACGGCGAACTTGTTGCGCTACCGCGCCTTGTGTCAAATGCAATTCCTCCGCCGCCAGTCGAAAATTTAGATGCCGAGCGGCAGCATCAAACATCTTAAGCGAATTCAGATTGGGCTTATGCAACTTAGTTGATCCCATTAAGCCTGTACATTTTGTACATTCTTGCGTGCTGAATGATGATTAGTCAAGCAGTGGGTTATAGCGCATATTCGTGACCATCAGTTATTGGCGGTGGGTAGACCTGGCTCTGCAAAAAACCAGCGCTGGCAGCGGTATAGACGTCACCTGCCAAAGCTTGCGGGTCAACGGCGGCGTTAAAGACTCAGTCTAAAGGTAAATGGCGATGAACCAATACTTTGAATCACGTAGCAATAACTTCAAAAACGTCCCCGCTGTGCCCAAAAACCCAGATTCCGATAGCTATGATGTCGTTATCGTTGGGGGAGCAACCATGGGTTCCTGCACAGCCTGGTTCTTAGCCTCCAATCCGGATTTTACCGGGAAGATTCTTGTCATCGAAAAAGACATGAGCTATGAGAAATCCCAATCAGCCGCATCCAATAATTGCATGCGACAGCAGTTTGCCAATCCCATCAATGTTCAGATCGGACTGTTTGCCGCGGATTTTGTGAATAATTTTCGTGAGAATCTGGGCGGCGGCCCCGAAGTACCGGAGCTGTCAGTTCGCGATTTCGGGTATTTGTACCTTTCCGATAACGCGGCTCTCACCGAGGTTTTAAAAAGGGACCAGAAAGTTCAGGTGGAAGCCGGTGCAGGCACAAGAATCGTCAGCGTGGAGGAAATTGCCGAAGCCTACCCATTTTTCAAATTGGACGATATAGAAGCAGGTAGCCTGAATACTGAGAACGAAGGCTACTACAACGCCCCTCTGATGGTGGAATGGTTGATCAAAAAATCAATCGAAAAAGGTGTTGAGTACATTCAGAACGAAGTTGCTTCGATTGAACGAGATGGGGATCTGATTACCGGGGTTACTCTTGTGTCCGGAGAAAAAATCTCTGCGGGTTCCGTGGTTAATGCTTCCGGTACAAAGGCTAGCAAGGTGGCCAAGCTCGCCGGACTGGAACTCGAGATACAGCCTCGTCGGCGCTACACCTACATTTTCAAATCAGCGGCACCTCTTGTTATGTCCCTGCCGCTTACCATCGATCCCACTGGAGTGCACTTTCGCAGTTACGGTGACAATTATCTGGTTGGTTGCCCACCCATGGGAGAAGACAGCACGGTTGATGCAGACGACTTCAGTGCAGAGGAAGGCATTTGGGAGAAAAAAATTCACCCTATCATCTCCAACCGGATACCCCAATTCAAGAAAGTGGAAATCATCGACCACTGGATGGGGCACTACGATTTCAATCCGTTCGATTGCAATGTTGTTATCGGACCACATACAACGGTTCGCAATTTTCACTTCACCAACGGATCATCCGGTCATGGTTCCCAGCAGGGGCCAGCAGTTGGGCGTGGCGTGGCGGAACAAATCATTTACGGCGAATATCGCTCGATGGACTTGAGCGCCTTTAACTACGATCGGATTGCCAGTGGAGAACGGGTGATCGAGCGCGCCGTCATCTAATCAGCGTATTCAAGGAGCCAAATCATGAAACTCACTGGCGTATTACCCGCCCTGGTTACACCTTTTGACGAAAACAACAGGATCGACTTCAATGCGCTGGAAAATCATATGGTGGCTCTGCGAAATGTCGGCGTTTCCGGTTGGGTGCCCTGTGGCTCAACTGGTGAATATTTTTCGATGTCGAACGAGGAACGCGATGAGCTGCTTAGGTTCGTTAAGGATTTTGCCAACGATGACGAGGCCCTGATCGCGGGCACTAATGCTCCCGCTACCCGTGAGGTGATCGAAAATACTGAACGAGCGAAAGACATCGGTTACGACACCGTGTTGTTGGCGACCCCATTTTATACCCGACCCACGCAGCAGGAACTACTCCGGCATTATCAACGCGTGCTTGATGCGGTAGAGGTCAACCTCGTTCTTTACAACTATCCGCCAAAGGATGGAATCGAGATTTCTTTTGAGCTCCTGGACGCACTGGCCGACCACCCTCGCGTTATTGGTATCAAAGAAAGCTCCGGGATGCTTCAACGCGCGATCGATATACACACCCGCTACAAGGGACGCATCAACCTGATTTCCGGCTCAGACGATATTGCGCTCGATTTCATGTTCTGGGGTGCCGATGCCTGGATTTGCGGCCCTTCGAACTGTATGGCAAGAGCGTGCTGTGATCTCGATCGCGCATACCGTGTAGGCGACTTCAATAAAGCTCGTGAGTTGATGGCAAAATTGTTCCGCGCGATGAACATTCTCGAGAACGGTAAGTTCGTACAGAAGATCAAATTTGGTTGTGAGCTACAGGGTACACCTGTGGGTGAGTGCCGCGCTCCGCTCGGCTCGCTAACGGACCAGGAAAAACTTGAATTCCGCGCGGCCATGGAGCCGATTCTAAGTGTTTAAGCTAATAGCGGCGCGAAGGACTTATAGATAAATGGAACGGATAGTCGTCATTGGCGGAGGTGTCATAGGGATAACGTGTGCACTCCAACTGCAGCACGATGGTTATCAGGTTACGGTTCTCGACCCGGGCGCTGCTGGAGAAGGAGCAAGCTGGGCTTCTTGCGGATCTATCGCGGTCAGTGAAGTGATACCGCTGTCCAAACCCGGTACGTTGATGCAGGCACCCGGATGGTTACTTGACCCACTTGGCCCGCTCACTCTCAGGGCGTCATCGTTGTTTGGCGTCTTACCGTGGTTTTTGCGCTTTTTGCGCAACTCCCGGATGTCACGGATCTCCCGCATCAGCGAGGAGATGGCGCGTCTGGGCTTATCCGCGCGGTCGGATCTCAGAGCTTTTCTTGACCGTTATGACCTTTTGAGCCTGTTACGCTCGACACCGGTGATCGAGCTTTACGATACAGAAAAGGAACTTGAGCATGAGCGAACGTTCCACGATATGCGGCGCAATCTGGGCTTTCAATTGGAAGTGATATCGGGCTCTGTCGCCAAGGAGATGGAACCCGCCATTGCCGGAGACTTCGAGCGCGCAGTAATAATGCATGACTGGCGTTCGGTAGTGGACACTAAGCGCTTTGTGGTTGAGCTTCACCAGGCATTCGCAGCTAGGGGCGGCACGGTGGTATCTCAAAAGGCTGTCGGCTTCGATAGTGAGGCCACAAGAGTGACCGGTGTCAGAACTGGCTCAGGGACGACGGTGCATGGTGACGGGTTCGTTATATCAGCTGGGGCCTGGTCTAAAAAGCTTGCTGACGAGCTTGGTATACAGCTGCATTTGGAGGGTGTCATGGGTTACCAGTTAAACCTTACCGATCCTGGTGTGACACTGAATCACGCGCTTATATACCCCAAGGGTGGGTTTGGAATAACACCCTTCGAAACCGGCCTAGCCATAGCCGGCAGCATTGAGTTCGCCAGGCTCGATGACGCACCGAACTGGAAACGTGCCGACGTTCTTGCAGAAAAAGCAGAGCGCGTAATTCCAGGATTGCAGACTTGGGCTTCGGAGCGGCGGATGGGACGCAGGCCCTTAACTGCCGATACAAAACCGATAATTGGACAGGCGCACACCATTCCTAATCTGTTTTTTAACACCGGGCATGGCCAGCTGGGTCTGACACTTTGCGCAACGAGCGCTAAATTGGTTTCCGATTTAGTGGCTGAGAGAACATCCAGC
The DNA here is from genome assembly GCA_039111475.1 of Pseudomonadota bacterium. Classification (GTDB taxonomy): domain Bacteria; phylum Pseudomonadota; class Gammaproteobacteria; order Pseudomonadales; family JAUIET01; genus JAUIET01. The sequence goes on from JBCCIP010000007.1 coordinate 134,063, forward strand.
ATTGACATATCCGCGTTCAGCCCGGATCGTTTTTTAGCTACTTGAAGTGAGGTCAGACAAATGCGCTGGAAGCGATCACTTCAGACTGTCGATGTACATTGCGCTGGTGAAATAGGACGAGTAATCACTGGAGGGATGCTCGGAATACCCGGCGATACGATGGCAGCCAAGCTCGAGCATCTCAACACTGTAGACGATGAGATCAGACGATTTCTTTGTTCGGAGCCCAGAGGCGGGCCGGCGGGATCATTTGTACTAATCACTCCGCCTACCGTGGAGGAAGCCGATATTGGCATGATTGTGCTGCAGCCGGATCAAGCTCACGCAATGTCTGGCTCTAATGCCATGTGCGCTGTCACGGCAATACTAGAAACTGGCATGAAGGAAATGAACGAACCGAAAACCGTCATTACCTTAGACACAGCTGCCGGGCTCGTCCAAGCGACTGCCGATTGTGTCGACGGCAAGGTGAGCCGGGTCAGCCTAGAAATGCCGCCATCATTTGTTGTAGAAAAAGGTGCTGTGATTGAAGCGCCAGATTGGGGCCCGGTGCATTATGATCTGTGTTATGGAGGCGTATTCTACGCCTTGGTCGATGTAGAGCAGCTCGACCTTTGCATTGTTCCCGAGAATGCACGTGAGCTCGCCACACTTGGAGTAACATTGCTAGAGCACATCAAAAAGGACACGCGAATTGCTCATCCTGAAACCCCTGAGATAAACGGTGTTGCCTACGTAATGTTCAGGTCAGACGAAACTGATGGCGCCGTTCGCACCTGCACCACACTGCCGCCTGGTAGAATCGATCGTTCACCCTGCGGTACGGGCTCAAACGCAAATATGGCCGTACGCTACTTCGATGGTCGAGCAAAACCAGGTGACGAGGTCATCTCCCGTTCAACCATTGGTGGTGAATTCACTACTCGCTTTCTTGAAGAGGTCCAGGTGGGGCCCTACAAGGCAACTCGCAATCGAGTCTCCGGCCAAAGCTGGATATACGGAATCTCACAGATCGGGCTGGATCCGACCGATCCATTTCCTAACGGATTCGTTTTGTCCGACACCTGGGGCCGCCCGGCATAGCTCAGCTGATACAATCACCTCACTAATTGAACGATCTCTAGGAGCGCAATCGGTAGAGTACGATCAGCGCGTAATTATACATTCTGAGCGTCGCTTGATGAATTCGTTATGATGCTGGTTCGACAGTATATCTCGGATATTCACCTATTCAAACTCGAATCCGATCAAGTATGGTGGGGTTATTTAGGCAACGACCTTCTTCATAATCCCGGAAAATGACATCACCGCGGTGTTGTTGCTCTTTAGAACGCCTCTCGCAAACATTAACTTACCACCCTCCTTCATGACCTCGCCTGTACCATGTATGAAAGATCCAACGCGACACGGAGCCATGAAATCCGTTTGCAAATTGACAGTTGCTACTTTAAGCCCATCAAAACTGGCTGATCGCCTGCAAATATCCCACATAAGTATATCGATGAGAGTCATCAACGCACCCCCGTGAACCAAGCCAATGTAATTTCCGTGGTGAGCCTGAGTATAAAATCCTACACCGGGAGGGCCACCTTTTGGTCTAGTGTAAAAAGGGCCTGCAAAATCGCTAAAGAAATCAGGAAAGGGATCTTCGGAAAGTATCCACCCTTCTTGCGGTGGTTGCATTTTTTTGTTTGCTGCAATCCAATCAGAAATATCCAAAAATCAGCCTCTTTCTGTAGCCGCTGAACACCGGGCCTTTAGGTTGCAATCAATCACTGGGATCTGAACCAATGTTCTTATTGTTGACTAAGTTTATCATACGAACATTTGATCTATAACCACCGTTCAACGTGTCCACAATGATAGGGGCGCTCCATATACGCACCTTCGAAGTCATTTAGATGTTCGAATTCTTGTTCCCAAACATAGCTCCAAGGAAGGCAATCTGCCTGATTCCAGAAAACGGGCTAAGCTCGACTAATGACGCAGTTGATTGCACTGTCATAGCCCAGTAGCTTTTCACATCTGTAACCTGCAAACGTATCCACAAGGTAACGAATTTTTGAAGAGTCATCGCAGGAGGCGAAACATATATAGTCTGGGACTTCAAGCTTACATGCCTGCGCGCTTGGTATATAGATATGAATTTGACCACTCATTATCATTGAAGCTTTGGTCGCGGAACAGGTTATCCAATCTTGAACAATAATCATGAGGCTTTCTTCTTATGACAAGTGCCGATGCCTGATGACAAGATCACTCCCAGCATAAGTGTCTTCACATCATTGACAATATTTCTGCCTGACGGGGCAAGGTGGTGCGATTAACGTATTTGATGGGCAGATGCGATAATTCGGTTTCTACGTAACCCTAAGAATTAATGCGCTAAGAAGAAGCGTGCTCAGGCAGGCGTGAAATGTTCGACCTGACCCCCCCTATGCATTTACACTGTGTAAAAGATCGGAAGGCTGCGTCATGGAAAACAAGACACATTTCCTGGTTGACACGTTAAAGCACAAGGGCATTCTGGTTGTATTAAGTGCTTATCTGGCCGCCGCCTGGGTGCTATTGCAGGTGGCAATCGCAATCGAGACAACACTGGCGCTGCCAAACTGGGTCGATAGGGTGACGCTGTTTGCCCTTGCTACCGGCCTTCCGTTTGTATTGCTGTATGCATTATTGCGTAAAGATAACCGGCTCGATTCGTCGTCTACAATAGATCATGCTTCTGTCACGCCAAGCGTGGCGCTATTGCCCTTTGAATCAACGGATGAGCTTACGGAAGTCAGCGCAAAAACAGACTTAGGTGACGGCTTACTGGCGGTGCTGGGCCGGGCAGACGAATTATGTGTTACCAATGCCGCTGACGGGGAAAAGCTCGATACTGATTTCAACCTCACTGGCAGGTTGAGCGTGAACGCGGATCATATGCGGTTTTCTATCCAGCTCCAGAATAATCGAACCAAGCGGCACTTGTGGTCCGACAACTACACAGTCGATCCTAACCCCGCTTCGGGCGAGCGCAACGATTTACTTAGAAAAATAGCAATGCAAGTATGCGCAGAAATCACTCGTGCACAAGGTGAATCCGCGCAACGGCGAGACATTGCGGAACTGGATGCCGAAGAATGCTATCAACGGGGCAAAGCACAGATTATGTTTAAGGGTTGGAGCCCATCGAACGTAAAGCAATCGTCTGATTTGTTTCGAGAGGCGATTCGCAAGCAGCCAGAATTTGCAAAAGCGCATGCTATGTTAGCGCTCACTTTAGGACTGGGTCAGAAGTTTTCGTACTTTCGAGGCACAGAGGAAGTTATCCATGAGTCACTTGCCGCAGGCAAAAAGGCGCTACAGTTAGCGCCCGATTCTTCGGAAGTGCTAGGGTACGTGGGTTGCGCCTACTCTGACCTGGGAAAGCAGGCAATGGGGCTACCCATCCTGGACAAAGCGATTGAATTGGACAAGGCAAACGCACAGGCTTACGCGGCCTTAGGTGCTGCTAAAATCGTCACTCATAGCGTCGATGAGGGGGTTAGCGATCTGGAAAAAGCCATTGATCTTCTGCCCATCAACACAGGTAACGCGTTTTGGAAAACTGCGTTGGCCAGTGGTTACCTGCTCCAAGGTCGTTTGAATGACACCTTGGCTATGGCTCAGCAAGCAGTGAAAGACGACGTTAGCTTTTATCCGGCCTGGGTTACGCGAGCCATTACGCTCGCCTTACAAGGCGAGAATGAAGCCGCGAAAGACGCTTTTCAACAGGCGCTGGATTTCCATCCAGGCTTGGATCAGGAAGAGGTCGAAGGATTTGCGGGCAGATCCTCGCTGCAAGTTTTGCAGGCTGCGGGCATCTGGGCATAAACAAAGGCACAAGGTAGAGCGTATCGTTACGAATGGCATAGCCGTCTTCAGCAATCATTATCTGAGTTTGTACTGCTTGCGAACTGGCCCTTTTGCTCGATTGGTTTATGCTATCGGGAGTGGACAATTTCGCCAGCACAACACTGTTCAATTTCGTTGCACAACAGCTGAGCACGAATGAGAGCAACGCGTTCGCCTCAAATCGATTTGAAGGGAAAATAGAGAGTCAGCGTAAAACTGAGTTATTGGAGCACGCGCTGAATGCGCTGGGCGCGTCGGCCCTGATTTCGATTGGCCAGGGCATTCGCGGGGAGCAATCAGACCCTACACTGGCAGTACTCCTCCGAGCCGACACGCCCAATGATCTAATGCAGCGTTGGCAGCGGCTTGAGCGATATTACCATGGTAAACATCGCACACGCACTATTGACTCGACTCATAATCTGCTGCGTATAGAGCATTACTCCACCACGCGAAAAAACCCTTCCGCTGGGGAAGACTTATTGATCGCTGGCCTACTCAGTGCCTTACTTCAGCTCGTAGGCTGTCGATATCTCACGTTGGGAATTGGCGACCCCAACATTCGGTTTATAGACCAGGACCATATTGTTGGAGAGGCGCACACGCCCCATCACACATCCGTATGGACCATCCGCTGGCAATCGTTCCAGCCCAGCGTCCAGCTCGTTCCACGCAGACCCGGTGCGACCTCGGTCTCTGATCGTCTCGCGGCGCTAATCGCATCCGATCTCTGCAAACACTGGCGCGTAAGTTTGGCCGCCGCAGAGTTGGCTCTGTCGACACGATCATTGCAGCGGTCGCTGGAACGCGAACACACGTCTTTCCAGGCCATTCTCCGAAAAGTACGCGCTGAGCAATCGGCCGCGCTGCTTGCAAAACAGTCGCTGAGTCTGGCCGAAATTGGCTACACCTGTGGCTTCTCAGATCAAGCGCATTTCAGCCGTGAATTTAAGTTGCGCTTCAATATGGCGCCATCAGAGTTTGCGGAAATAGACACGGCGCACTAGCGCGGTTGGCGAACTTGATGCGCAGTAATTGGCGTGATTATTCAAGACAACGCATTGTGAGCTGGCCAAACTTGGCTAACTCGCAAAAAACCGATGGGGTGTTGAACATGAATCGTCAATTCCAGGCCCGCCGTAGCTTCCTGAAACAATGCGCTGCGATTAGTGTGCTAAGCAGTTTACCCGCATCACTGCTAGGCCAGATTATAACGCGTGACCCCATACCCAGTGGTTTTGGCGCTCGCTCCACAGCGGAGCAAGTGACGGAAGGACTGAATCTCAGCGGAAGAACATACGCTGTTACTGGCTGTAATTCAGGGCTGGGCCTGGAAACGATGCGGGTGCTGGCCCTTAGAGGAGCGCATGTTATTGGCATTGCCCGAACTCAAACCAAGGCCGAAGCCGCCTGTGCGAGCGTTGCGGGAGAGACAACGCCCGTCTTTTTGGACCTCGCTGAATGGGACACGGTTGTGCGTTGTGCCGAGATGATTCGGTCGATGAATCTACCGCTTGATGGCTTGATCACCAACGCAGGTATTATGGCGTTGCCAGAGCTGCAGCTCGTAAATGGCGTTGAAAAACAGTTTGCCGTTAACCACCTAGGCCATTTTATCCTCATTAATCAATTGCGTGAGCAGGTGCTTGCCGCACCGCAAGGTCGATTCGTTATATTGAGTTCGGGATTGCATGAACGCGCGAGCAATGGCATTGAGTTTGACAATCTCGATGGGCGTCGGCACTACCACCCCTGGGATGCCTACGGTGTGTCAAAACTGGCAAATGCGCTGTGCGCACGTTCCTTAGCAACGCAACTTAGCGGTTCTAACGCCACGGCAAATTGCCTGCACCCTGGCGTGATAAAAACGAATTTGGTGCGTCATCTTCCTGGTTGGCAGCAGTGGGGCATGAAAGTGTTTGGCGGCCTGTTCCTGAAAAATGTCGAGCAGGGTGCCGCTACATCCTGTTACGTAGCAAGCAACCCGGCATTGGCCGGCGTACGCGGTTTTTACTTCGCGGATTGCAATGTCAGTAATGATCGAAGTGAGTACGTGTACGATGATGATATGGCCAAGCAATTATGGAAAGTGTCGGGGGAACTGACAAGAGAGTATCTGCCCACGTGATAGGCGCTGCTTTTCTTGTCAAAAAGCTGGGTTCAGTACGGTGTGCTCATAGAGGATTGGGTCAGGCCTTACAATCCACACATAGCGTCACACTTGTTTCTCTAACGAAAGTCGTTTGTAAGGCCCCCGATTATAAAGCATGCACCTCACACCCCCTTGCTTCCAGTATCGGTTTCATCTCGCGGTAGGCCGCGGGCGTTCGCGTAAGCGGTATGCGCGGGTATAAGTGGTGGACTATGTGATACTGCATGCCCATTGACAGGATATTGCCAAATCGCGAGCGAAAGCCGCGCGTATCCTTATAGCGACCGACCGCGAGATTTGGGTTGTGCGGGGCCCACGACAGGTAGAAATGCAAATACGTGGTGCCTATGTGCAAGGGCAGCCACCATAGCAAGGCGGCTTCAATCGCGTATCCCATCCATGCGAGTGCGACTAGAACGGTGTAGTAGACCGCTTTATAGATGAGCGCCTCTATGAGCAGGTCTTCGCGACCGCGACGTAGTAAAGCCACGCCATAGGGATGGTCCTTGCCAAACGGTTTCGGTTGTCGTGATTGGATGCTCGCCCAAACGGCTGCAAGCGGCGTACGTGCATGGGTGCCATAATCCGGATCGAACTCAGGATGGTTGGCGTGTTTGTGGTGCTCCATGTGTGTTTCGCGAAATACACGATAAGGAATGGCCATTGGGAAAGAGCTGGCATGCCCCACCAGCTCGTTAAGCCAACGCAATTTTTCGCCTGGCCGGGCGATAATAGAGTGCTGGGCTTCATGCGAAGGCAAATAAAACAGCATAAAGTTTGCTGTTGCCAGCAAGAAGCCCAGCCACACCGGCATGACACCCGCTAACACCAAAGGCCACAGAGCCAACCAGCAAGCTGTGTTTGTAAAAGCCCATATAACGGGCAGTGTTGGAAAATGATTCAAATGCCGGTCAGCCACCGCTTTTTCAAGCTGCTTAAGCTCATCCTCAGAACAGTTCGCGCAGTCGATGTTCATAGCCAACGACCACGTAACTTAGCCAGAATGCCAAGCGTGCCACCCAATATCAAACACACCACCATGATGTGGATACCAAACACCGTGTTGATCGCCAGCGCTTGAGCGGATTGCGCAAGTACAGGCGCAATAAAGCCGATGCCAAATAAAATGGGTCCAATTGAAAACAAGAAACGTACCATCGCCATGCGCTTCGGCCTCGAGTGTTGATTCCAAGGGGAGTACGTGTACTCCAGTATCAATATGGTACCACCAAAGAGGTTCTCGTCGGCAGTGAGCATTAACTGCGCAAGGAGTTTGTGGTTTGGCAATGCCAGAGCTGCCCTCGCCGGCCGTAACCAGTGGTAAACGTAAAGCCTGGTCCCGTCTCGTTATCTGACTGTGTGTTTACCCGACGGCAAAGACGCTGTTTCCCTTGGGTGAATGTCGGCGTAGATCTCAATGATATTGTTTTCAGGATCAGTGAAAAACAAAGTTCGGTGAGTCCAGTCTTGATTAGTGGGTTCCTCGATCACCTCAACACCTGTCTCTTTCAGTGTTTCGTAAGCCGTGTCGACATCAGCCGGGGGTACGCGGAAACTCAGTTGCACGTTGGCTGACTCTCTCGGCACTTGTGGCCCATCATAAAGGCGGCCTCTAGGCCGCAAACCGAGAAACAGATTTCCAACCCGAAAACCAACCCATAAGCCTGGCGTTTCGTCTTCCACACGGAAACCAAAGGTCTCGCTATAGAACCTCCGCATTTTTTCTAGATCATCACAGAGAAGGATTACGTAGTCCATACTCCGGATTGCATCGAAGCCCGTATTCTTACTCATCTCACTTTCTCACCTTCACTTCAATCACGGAACATTTGGCGAGCCATGGATAGTGGCACAAAGAATTGACGTATTCTATGCGAAGCGGACTGCCCATGGCCTCAACGTTGGGATCGATTTGGCAGCCTGATTATCAGCGTTTTTACACAATAGGCAAGCACATGCCAGTTATAGCGCCTAACTGCTAACGCACTGAGAGTGTCTTTTGTAAGACCCCTTTAACTAATGTTGCCCCGCGCTCACCCAACCCCGGCGCGAGGCTTCCAGGGTTGCCTCGGCCCGGCTACTGACATTGAGCTTTCTATAAATTGTCTTTACATAGCCGGATGCCGTATTGGGAGTAATACTCAAAAACTCGGCCGCTTTTTTGACCGTAAAACCCTTGGCAAGCAAGGTGAGCACGTCTCGCTCTCGCTCAGTCAGTTTGATGTCATCGTCCAATGCCGGTTCGTGGAAGTGTTGCATGAGCCGGCGCGCAATCGATGGCGACAGAGGCGGCTCGCCGGCAACAATGCCGCGCAGCATCTCGGCCAGGTTCACATGCGCCTCATCCTTGAGCACATAACCTTGCGCGCCGGCTCGCAGCGCATCAAACAGATGCGTGTCGTCGCCAAATACAGTACTGACGATCTTGTACGAATCGGCATTGCGCTGATGCAGCTCGCGAATCAGATCCGTTCCTGATCCGTCGGGCAATCCGAGGTCAATTAATGCGATGTCGGGCCGTTGAAATTCCACGGCAGACCTTGCAGACAACAAGTCGTGTGCTTCGGCAACACGGATAGACGGAAAGGCCTCATACAAGGCCTGTATCAACCAGGCGCGGGCGTCGTGATGATCATCCACCACCAGTCCATTTATAAATTCAGCGTTCACTTATCAACCGTACCGAAAACTATCACAACTTTACTGCCAATTTATAGGTAAGTCGCCCCCTAAATAGGGGGGCGCCAAAAGACCCAATCCAATAGATGCAGTATATTGAGCAAATGCATTGCTCAAAACGCCTTTATTTGTTGCTGTTCGCACTTCTGTGCCCAATGGTATCAACGGCGGCCGTCTGGCAAGTTGAACAGGCTGAGTTCACCATTAGCCAGAGCGATACGCCGCCGATAGACATTGATAGCTGGCGTTCTGTGTCCATACCTGACCGATGGGCAAATGAGAATCGATGGGAACAGGGACTTACGGGTTGGTATCGAATTCAACTTGACGATACGCCCCCGGATTATCCAATTGCGATCTATCTGCAGCGCTTGTCGATCAATGCCAAGGTGTACTTGAACAACACCTTTGTTGGCTCAGGCGGCTCGTTTGAAGAACCCGTTGCACGCAATATGCACCGACCTTTACTGTACCTTCTACCGACCTCAGCCTGGTCCGACAACGCACCAAATTATGTGTACATAAAGCTTAGGGTGTACCCTGATTATGCACACCTTGTGGCACTGCAGATCGGTGAGCACGCGCGCTTACACGCAGCGTATGAGCGGCAGCATTTTGTTCAGGTTACCTTGAGTCAGGTGTTATTTACCGTGGCACTGCTCACCGCCTTGTTTGGCCTGTTGTTCTGGCTTCGAGTGGAGCGCAAGGCGCAGAATTTATTGTTTGGTCTAACCGCCACTAGCTGGTCCATATACTGCCTTAACCTATTTGTACGCGATATTCCGTTCAGCGCAAAAACGTGGTGGTGGATGATTCATTCCAATCTGGAGTGGGCCGTCGTATTCTTGATGCTGTTCGCGCGCCGCCTATTGAACAGGTCGTGGGGTAGCGTGGACTATTCGCTTGTTGTATACGCAACGCTTGCGTCGTTGGTGTATGCGACTCTGGAATACGAGCACATTAATTTTGTATCGCGTCGAATCCATTTGCTGTCCATCATTGCGGCCGTTGTGCTGAACATTTGGCTGCTTACGGAGTTTGTCAAGAACCGGAATCGAGACGCGCTGGTACTTGGCTTAAGTCTGATCGGTGTTGTGGCTCTGGGCATCAACGATCTTATCCGCCACAGTGCCCCGGTAGA
>JBCCIP010000008.1:0-143448 GCA_039111475.1 Pseudomonadota bacterium
ATTCTTCCATCAACTTGAATAAAGTAACCATCAACGGTGAGATCAACCGGACCCAATGCCGTAGACACGCCCAAGCTAAAGCTCAAAGACTCTTCTTCTTCAAGTGGCTTACCGCCCTCTGGTTCCGCTTCTGCGCTTGATGACGGTACCAGGCCTTCCAAGGTCAGATTACCGGTCACTCCGTCGAAGGTTGTAATCACCGTTTCAACATTTGACTGACCCGGTGTTGGTGCGTGAAATCCAGTTGAAATGGCTGCGCGCAAATTGGTTGTGTCATTCAAGCTGTAGCGCGTGGCCACTTTGCCATTCACTGTGCTGCCAAAGTCAGAAAAATCTTCGAAGCGCAAGGCATACTGCATTAGCCATGCGTCACTGACGTCATGTTCTACGTCAACATAAGCCGCATAGTTGTTACGGCTGTGTGAGCCTGCATTGCTTTCATCGGCAGCGCGAAGACCGCTGGTGCCCGCACCGATAACTGCGTCCGTTTCACCAGCAACAATAGTGAATTTCTCTTGGCGCCATTCCGCCCCGTAGGAGAGAAACAAGTTATCGCTTAGTGCCTTTGAAAAGTCCGCGTTGATGTTGATCTCTTCCTGATTGTACCCACCCATCGCAAAATCTCGCTTTACGCGATCATTGCTAAGCGGCGGTAAATCAGGATTAAGCGTATTATTCAGTGAATAGCGCAATTCGTTGCGTCCCCAACCCACGCTAAAGTCGTAACTTAATTCGTTGTCCGTTTCACCGCGTAAACCAACCACCATGCTGCTGTCATTCTGACGTCCATCAAGGAATGGCGTGTAACCTGCCGGTAGGAAAGGTGCTGAGTCATCAAACGACCCATCGCCTGCTGAGCCGAAGTTATTCAGGAAGCCCATAATCGTGCTATGCGTTGGGTTTCGATAGAAGAATCGATAACGGCCAAACGTGTTAGCGTTGTTGCCGAAGGCATAAAGTTCATCGCCGTTTTCTAACTCATACGCTGAATTGACAAACCACCGCGTACCACGTGTTTCTGGACGCCCCCACGTTTGCACAAACGGCGCATCACCAAACGGTGCGTCGGCGCCAACGCCTTCAACACCACTGTCAATTAGATCTTGTGCAACCTGACGTTGTATGCCTCTGGACAGTGCGTCGTTATCTACATGCTCAACACTCAAATTCACGAAGCCATTGGTGCCCAGTGGCAAGCCTATATTGCCACCCAGACGAAAATTGCCTTCTCCATCAAAGTGCTCGCCTGCCTGTACTTGAAGTTCGCCACCTTCCGCCGCGTCCTTCAAAACGAAATTCATTACACCAGCAATGGCATCAGATCCATATTGAGCCGCGGCGCCGTCTCGAAGCACTTCAACGCTTTTCAGTGCAATCCCTGGAATCATCGCAATATCTACACCATGCGCGCCGTTACCGGCGGCTGGCGCAAAAAACTGCACCAATGAAGAGCGATGTCGGCGCTTGCCGTTAACGAGAACCAGCGACTGATCCGGGGCCATACCGCGCATGGATGTCGGTCGAACAAACGCGCTGCCATCACCGGTTGCTGGTGTTGCTGTGTAAGAAGGCACCAAGGTTTTAAGGTTGTCAGTAATGTCGGCCGTGCCGCCCATTGCATTGAATTCTTCGCTGTTGAATACGTCAACAGGTACGGGTGAATCCGCCACTGACCTCGGCTTGGACGATCGAGTACCAATGGTGATCACCTCTTCCAATATTGGTTCGGCGCTTTCGCCGCTGCCCTGCGCCTGGCTTAGGCCGGATGATGTAGTACCTACAACAGCGAGAGTAAACACAGCAGGCAATAGTGTTTTATTTGAATTCTTCATTTGATCTTCTTCCTCGTTTGGATTTGGCGAGTCCTGATCATCCACAATGTCAGGGTTTTTTTGCTGCTTTTGAGTGGCATTCGGGTCGATTGTGATACCGGAATGTCTAAGCAGTACGGTGAGTGCTTGCCTAACGGAATAAATACCTCGCAAAGGGCGAGCAGTCCGTTTTTTTACCTCATCGTACGGAAACAACACGGTTACATTTGCCTGTTGGGCAAACTGAATCAACGCTTTATCCGCTCTCAGCCGTGGGATATCGAACAGGTACTTCGCTTCCTGATCTGTCTTTGCCAGCGCAAAATCCGATATTGGCAACAATAGCAAACAACAAATGGACAAGAAACTCACAGGTCCGAATCGCGTCGCCGAATAGGCAGAACACACGACTTGTTTCATAAGAGCGACGACCCGCGTTTTTCCGCCATTGTTATACCAAATTTCTTAACCAAAAGATGATTTATTCGAAAAAAGCGCATTTTTTGAGCGAAGTTATGACCTGGAGTTTTACTATCGGTCAGTTTTTTCGTTTAGACAAGCGAATGATTTGACCATTGCGCTCACTGCTTATCCCGAAACTCTGTTCCAATACCCAGAGTAACTGTTGCGTGTCGCCTGCTTTAAAGAAACCACCTACCGGGATGTCTCGAATCGCGGGATCACTGATCTCGAAACTGAGCGCGGTGTATCGGTTAATCTCTTCAACAACAAATTCGAGCGGCTCGCCTTCGAATATCAACCGACCTGCTCGCCATGCAAGCTTTGCATCAATATTGTCTGTCTTTACAACACTGGTGCGCTCACCTGACCCACTGACAACAATTGATTCACCGTTGGATAGGTATAAGGGCATCTGATCGCCGTCTTTCTCGGACATGAGGTCGACCTTAGAAAAACCATGCTCAAGCTGAACACGGCCTTCCGTGACAACGACTTCCATCTCTTCGTCAGCACTGATTTCAACGTTAAACGCGGTACCTACCGCAATCACTTTGTTGGCACCGGCCGCCACCGAAAAAGGGTTCGCCGAGTCTTTAGCTACATCAAAATACGCTTCGCCACGCAAAAGAACGATCGTTCTTGCTCCAGGCTCGAAACTAACCAACAGTTTGCTGTCTGTATTGATATTGACAGTGCTGCCATCTGGCAAACTAACTAACGAAGTCTCACCGACCGCGGTTGTGAAATGAGATGAATAGGCAGCCGTCGCTAGCTCAACATCGGAGTTGACTTCGCGCTGGAACTCACCCCAATTCAACAAAGCCACTACACACAGTAATACCGCCGCTGCCATGGAAATCAGCGCCATCGGTTTCGCGCGCGTATTGTTTTCGCTCGCTTGCTGGTCAGGTACTTGCATCGAGGTATCAACGCTTGCGTCAGACTGCTCTAGAGGTACCAATTGGGCAACAGGCTTCAAGACATCCAGCAAATCCCAGGTGGCGGCCACTTTTACCAGCGTTTCTGCGTGTAGCGGCGATTCTTCCAACCAGTTTTCCAAATGACTTTTTTCACTCTCCGACAATCCCCGGTCCATAGCAGCAACCCAGTCGCAAGACTGTTTCTCTATTGCGGGTAGGTTTGGGAACGGAATTGTGCTCATTGTCGAAACGTATCTACTGCTATATCTTCCAGCTTAGAGATTGGCAAAACATCTCCGGTGTGCGACCGCTTAATGTCATCTACGTACTGCACGCATAGCCGCAAACCTTTTGCCACGTGTTTTTCTACGGTACTTTCGCTGATACCCAGTTGCTCCGCAATGTCTCTCTGCGAGAGGCCATAGATTTTCTTAAGAATAAGAACTCTACGACACTTCACCGGAAGCTGATTGATTGCTTTGGCCATCATTTCAAACTCGCGCAGCTTGATAAATTCCTGCTCAGGACCATTTTGCGGCACTTCTGCAGTAGTACTGAGGCTTAAGTTGTCCAAATCCTCTATTGAAGGCATTAACTCTTGCCGCTGTTGCTGGTTTTTCCGATGAGTGGCAAGCCGCAGCGCTGTCTTCACCATGAACGCCTTGGGATACTGGATCTTGGTCTTCAACGCAGACTGATAAGTACGAATGTACGTTTCCTGGAGAATGTCTTCTATATCACAGGGCGCCACTCCTCGGAGTTTGCCGAGCAGTGAAGACATAACCCCCCGATAATTGATGTATTCCTTTGTTATATTGTCTTTGCTACTCATTGTTACCTCCACGGAAACACAGTGAGTCTCTCATTTGTTATTTGCGCAGGAATTTTCAGTATGCCCGACCAGAGAAATTGTACAACAGTTGGTCGATGCCTGGCACTGATCACTTCCAGCTTTCTAACAAGTCTTCATACGCAATGGTTTGTCCAACAGGCTTCTCATTGCTGAGTTTTGGCTTGGGCGAACCCGGTTGAGCCAACCAATATTCGGCACCTTTTGGCGCGTTGAGCTTGGGCCCGCACTCACCTTGTACCTTTGCGCGCTCTAGCCTGCGCAGTACTTTTTCCTGGGCTGCAGCCAAGCCATCGAGTGCTTCCTTCGCCGATTTTTCACCACTCACAGCCTCAGCAATATACTGCCACCACAGCTGAGCCAGTTTAGGGTAATCGGGTACATTGGTACCCGTGGGGGTCCATTCCTTACGAGCCGGGCTGCGATAGAATTCAACCAACCCACCAAGACCGGGGGCTGCGGCCGTCATGGCGTCGGAGTTAATATCCGATTCTCTAATAGGTGTGAGCGATACCAGTGTCTTCTTCAAAGACACAGTTTTTGACACCGTAAATTGCGCATACAACCAGGCGGCTAAGCGTCTTTTGTCAGGCGTTGAGTTCAGAAAAGTCCATGAGCCCGCGTCGTGATAGCCAAGCTTCATACCTTGCTCCCAATACGGACCTTTGGGTGACGGCGCCATACGCCACTTGGGCGTGCCGTCGGCATTCATTACCGGAGTGCCCTCTTTGATCATGTCGGCTGTAAACACGGTATACCAAAATATTTGTTGTGCCACGCCACCTTGCGCTGGTACCGGTCCGGCTTCAGAGAACGTCATACCTTCGGCTTGCGGCGGTGCATACGCTTTCAGCCAATCCACGTATTTCTGCGTGGCGTACACTGCCGCTGGGCTATTGGTTGCCCCGCCGCGTGCCATAGTGGACCCAGCAGGTCGGCACCCTTCGACGCGAATACCCCATTCATCAACGGGCAAGCCGTTAGGCAGACCTTTGTCACCCGCACCTGCCATTGAAAACCAGGCGTCGGTGAAACGCCAACCCAAAGAAGGATCTTTCTTGCCATAGTCCATATGGCCATAAACACGCTGCCCGTCAATCTGCTTCACATGGTTGCTAAAGAAGTCGGCGATGTCTTCGTACGCAGACCAGTTTAGTGGCACGCCCAATGGGTATCCGTAACGCGCCTCAAATTGCGCCTTAAAGTCGTCTCTGGCAAACCAATCTGCTCTAAACCAATACAAATTGGCAAATTGCTGATCGGGCAACTGATAAATTTTTCCGTCGGGCCCGGTGGTGAAATCAAGACCAATGAAATCGTCAAGGTCCAGGCTTGGTAGCGTATAGTCCTCGGCATCGCCGCTTATCATGTCTGAGATTGCAACCACTTTGCCGTAACGAGCGTGCGTGCCGATCAAGTCCGAATCGTTGACGTAGGCATCATAGATGTTTCGACCGGATTGCATTTGGGTCTGCAGCTTTTCAACGACGTCGCCTTCCTGTATCAGGTCGTGATTAACCTTGATACCCGTTATCTCTTCAAACGCTTTGCTAAGCACACGTGATTCATACTCGTGCGCTGCAATAGTCTCCGAGACAACATTGATGCTCATGCCGCGAAACGGTACGGCCGCGCTAATAAACCACTTAAGCTCTTCAAGTTGGGCCGCCTTGTCCAACGTCGATTGGCTGAACTCCGTCTCCAACCACTTGTTTGCCGCGTCCAGCTGCTCGTTGGCGAGGGTAGATTGAGCGCCACAGATGGCGATCAGGCCAATGGCCAGCAAATTGCTAAAACGAGTTCTAGACATCATTAGGTATTTACTCCTGGCAATCACAGCAATGATGGCGCGTATGGTAACAAGAAATCGACGGCGCGTAGCCTTAACCCCAGCGCATTAGCACAAAGGCGGTGACCAGTGATATTGCTGAGGCATACAAGATATTGGCATCACTGAGTGCTAGAAACATCAGATGAATAAAAGCACTGCTGATGAGAATAATGAATAAGCGATCACCGCGAGACGTCGTCAGTGGCAGCAACCCTTTACGATCTTCGCTGGGCGATTTCAGTTCGAAGATCGTCATGCCAATAAGTAATAAAGCAATTGCTGCAAAAAAGGCAGCGGTGACAGGTGTCCACGCCATCCAGCTCACTAGACACGCCCCAACGCAAAGCCCTTTGCGATGTCATTGCGCACAAACCAGATCACTAATATGCCAGGTATGATGGTGAGCACACCAGCGGCCGCCAGCAAACCCCAGTCGATACCAGACGCACCAATAGTGCGGGTCATGATTGCGCTAATGGGTTTAGCCTCCACCGCCGTGAGTGTTCTGGCAAGCAACAGTTCCACCCAAGAAAACATAAAACAGAAAAATGCAGTGACACCAATGCCTGATCGAATCATCGGCAGGAATATGCGCACAAAGAAGCGAGGAAAAGTATAACCATCCAGATACGCAGTTTCGTCAACTTCTCTGGGTACGCCAGACATGAAGCCTTCGAGAATCCATACTGCGAGGGGCACATTGAATAAGCAGTGTGCCAACGCTACCGCAATGTGCGTGTCGAACAGCCCTACCGAGGAATACAGCTGAAAAAACGGCAATAGAAAAACAGCCGGCGGTGCCATTCGATTGCTCAACAACCAGAAAAACAAATGCTTGTCGCCAACAAAGCGATAGCGGCTAAACGCGTATGCGGCGGGCAATGCAACGGTTAATGTAATGACCAGATTCATGGACACATATATCATTGAGTTTATGTAGCCCATGTACCAACTGGCGTCCGTGAATATGCGAACGTAGTTATCCAGGGTGATGTCTTGTGGCCACAGCGTGAGACCACCCAATATTTCTGCGTTGGTTTTCAGCGACATGTTCACCAGCCAATAGATCGGCAACATCAAAAACACAATGAACAATGTCATCGTGACTGGTCGGAGCTTACTCATGAAGACTGCTCATCACGTGTTATCAGCGTAAAGAAAACCCAGCACACCAGCAATACAATCAGGAAGTAAACCAGTGAAAAGGCGGCTGCGGGACCGAGATCAAACTGCCCGATCGCCATCTTGGCCAACGATTGACTGAGAAACGAGGTGGTATTGCCAGGTCCGCCACCGGTTAACACAAAGGGCTCGGTGTAAATCATGAAGCTGTCCATGAATCGCAACAACACCGCGATAATCAATACCTTTTTGAGCCTGGGCAATTGAATGTGACGAAAGACTGCCCATGATGACGCCTGGTCGATGCGCGCGGCTTGGTAATAAGCCGTTGGTATTGCACGCAGCCCCGCGTAGCACAGTAGCGCAACCAATGACGTCCAGTGCCACACATCCATAAGTAACACGGTCAGCCAGGCCGATGTGGGGTCCGACGCATAATTGTAATCAAACCCCAGATTCGTTAATCCCCAACCAAACAAACCAATATCAGCTCTGGCAAATATCTGCCAAATAGTGCCCACCACGTTCCAGGGAATAAGCAGTGGTATAGCAACCAGGATAAGACACAGCGAAGCCAGACGCCCTCGTATAGGCATAACAAGAGCGATCGCGATGCCTAGGGGAATTTCGATCGCTAACACGGAGAACGAAAACACAAACTGCCGTACCAGGGATTCTCGCAAATGCTGATCGCGAAGTACTTCGCGATACCACTCAGTGCCTACAAAGTACGCGGTGTTTTGATCGAAAATATCCTGCACCGAATAATTCACTACGGTCATCAGCGGAATGATTGCGGAGAAAGCAACCAACAAGAACACGGGCAGCACCAGCAGCCAGGCCTTGTTGTTAGCGGTTTTACGCATCGACAAGGACTCCTTGTGCGTAGCATCGAATATGGTCTGTAGGGAAACGGACCTTCACGCACCCATCAGGTACCGCGCGGCTTGCTTCGTATCGTGACTTGAACATCTGTGCGCCCAGAACCAGTGACAGTATTTTGTAGCTGCCCAGATCCTCTACCCCATTCAATTGGCAAGTGATCGCATCAGACGCACTTGTATCCGGGTTAAGTACCTCTACATACTCCGGCCGAATACCAATGCTTATATCGCTGATTGGGTAGGACGCTAGTGTGCGGGCTAATGCGTCACCGAGTTTTATGGGGGCATCCTCAATCGCCAGCCCATCGCCACGGCGATTAGCGTGAAAGAAGTTCATTCCTGGGCTACCAATAAAATACCCAACGAAACGATGACTGGGTTTCTCAAACAATTCTTGAGGGCTCGCAAACTGCACGATGCGCCCTTCATACATCACCGCCACTTTGTCAGCAAAGGTCAATGCCTCAACTTGATCGTGAGTGACATATATCATGGTAGTATCAAATTGTTGGTGTATCTGTTTGAGCTTGCGTCGCAACCGCCACTTTAGCTGCGGGTCTATAACCGTTAGGGGTTCATCAAACAATATCGCCGACACATCACTGCGAACCAGCCCTCTTCCCATAGACACTTTTTGCTGTTGATCAGCACTCAGCGCTCGCGCTCGCTGCATCAATATGGGTTCCAGCTCCAGCAGTGCGGCAATCTCTCTTACGCGTTGATCCAGCTGCTCTCTGCCAACCTGCCTGTTTCGAAGTGGAAAGGCAAGATTGTCGTACACGGTCATGGAATCATACACAACCGGAAACTGAAACACCTGAGCAATGTTGCGCTGCGCGGTTGGAGTGTATGTCACGTCTGCGCCATCAAACAGAATATTTCCAGCACTGGGCGACAACAAGCCAGAGATCAGGTTCAGCAAGGTACTTTTGCCGCAGCCGGATGGACCCAGCAAGGCATAGGCGCCGCCGCTCTCCCACTCGTGATTCATTGTATGGATGGCATAATCGGATTCATTCTTGGGTACGCGGGAGTAACTGTGCGCCAACGATTTGAGCGATATAGCACTCATTGATTTCGCCCTGCTGCTTGAGTAAAGGCGGGACCAATCAATTGACCATGCACTGAAAAAAGCAGCGAATGTTCAAGAGGTAAATACACCTGCACTGCTTGATCAAGATCGAAGTGATGAACGCCAGTTAACTGAGCAAGCATGGTCACGTTGTTTGCGGCAAGATGCACATGCGTTTCAAAGCCATTGATTTCAGCCAATTCGACGTTCATAGGCAGTGCAAGATCATCAACTGATCGCCTCTGCATACTCAAATTGTGCGCCGGCACAACAAGTAAGTAGTTACCTGGCGGTATATCATGTGCAGATGCATCAGACCAGACAAGTGGTTGCTCAACCTGTCCTAGCGTGATTGATTCATGGGTTATTGTAATCGGCACGATGTTGCGCGGTGGTTCTGCGCTTAACGCCGCCGCTGTGATGCTGGAGGGCCGCAAATAGACATCGGCTGATGAGCCCGACTGGATGATTCGACCTTCATGCATCAACAATGTACTACCACCGAGTGCAAGAGCCTCCTGGGGTTCGGTGGTTGCGTAAACTGCGATTGTTTGCCGCTGTTTGAGCAATTCTCGAATATCGCCGCGCAGATCCTCACGCAGCTTGTAGTCCAAATTCGCCAAGGGCTCATCAAACAGAATAAGGTCAGCCTCTTTTACCAGTGCTCTGGCCATGGCTGTTCTCTGCTGCTGCCCACCCGACAATTCCAGCGGATACCGATCCAGCAAGCCGTCTATCTGCAATACCGTCGCGATTGCGTCAACCCGGCTTGACATTTCTTTTCTGTCCAGCCCAGCTTGCTTCAAAGGTGACGCAATATTGTCGCCCACCGTGAAATGCGGGTAATTGATGAATTGCTGGTAAACCATGGCGACATTTCGTTGCTGCACGGTGTGTTGAGTGATGTCTTCGCCATTGAATTTAATTCGCCCTGCTGAAGGCTTTTCAAGGCCTGCGATTACGCGCAACAAACTGGTTTTACCCGCCCGTGTACGCCCAAGCAGCACGTTAAATGAACCACCATGCAATTCAACACTGATGTCTCGAAGATACAATTCAGAGTCTACCGACAACTGGATGTCATCGAGAATAAGTGTCACGCTTTGGAAACCCTCACAGCAATGCACTAGCGTGCCAAAACCTGGCAACAAAGCCAAGGTCGAATGCGTGTTATTTTTAGCCATCATCCCTTGCGTGATAACGGTCGGTAAAGAGTAACCGCGGTAATTGCAGAATTGTCAAATAGCCAAGAGCTGCGAATCTGTGCGGTCCGATGTAAGATAATACGCTTAAGAAAGCTGCTGTTGCACACCGAGCAACCCTAGTAAGCCGCAGTCATCTCAGCAGGCAAGGTGCGTCAAACTACGTTCAGGAGCATTCGTGTCACTAATTAGTCTTGCTCTGTACATTCCGCTACAGATCATTTTTTTCCCAGTAGCACTGCTCGGTGTTTTGTTAGTAGCTTACCGACAGTTGTTGGTCAGCAAAAGATTGGGAGTTTCGCAAACCGCCATTGAGATAATAAACGCCCGCTGGACCATGCACCTTTTCGGTATTCGCGCCGACGAAGCAACTGATAAACTAATTCGTGTACTCCCAAACACTTCTATAGATGGGCTTTGGCTCACACTCTTCCCATTGTGGCTAAAATTCAAGGTGTCTGGAGAGCTGTTTCTTTACCCGCGGCAACCTGAGCCAGGTAAGGAGAACATTGGCGATATCGTGGTTAGCCGCACGAAGTATTTTGATCAGATAATAGAGAGCAGTATTGGCAATGTAAATCAATTTATAGTGCTTGGCGCAGGCTATGACGCACGCGCTTATGGCGAATTGAAGACAGCGGGTGTTACGATATTCGAACTCGACCACGCAAATATTCAGGCGCACAAGCAAGCAGCACTGAACAATGCCGGTATACAGTCGGATCATGTTCATTTTGTGCCGGTAAACTTCAGCACCGAAAGCATTTTCGAAAAATTGGACAAGGCAGGCTTCGATCGAAACAGCCCGACACTGTTCCTTTGGGAAGGTGTGACGCTCTACTTATCGGAGGCGGACGTACGCAAGACCATGCAAGATGTATGCAACAACGCAGCGAAAGGCAGTGTATTGCTGGCTGATATTTACGCTGACTATGTTGTAAAAATGGGCAAGACATTCGGAATGAAACAATTACTCGATTACACGAATGAGGGACTGGGTTTTAGTCTGCCGTTTGCAACTCAGCACGAACAGACCTTGACAGAATTTATTGAAAGCGAATCCATGTCGGTCGGTGTTGCGCACTTCCTTGGCTACACAAACAAGAAAGGGCCATTTATGAGTGTGGTTGAAATGCGCGTTGAGTAGCAGCTTAAGGCTCAGAACCTTTCATCAGCTCAGCGGCTGCACTTTATACAACTAGTAGTGCAGCCTTCGGTGTAACATGAGTAGCAAACTGCCGCAGATAAGTGCTACCAGCGACACTATCCAGGTGTTTTCACCGCTGCCAACGATGGGTGACAACAGGTAGGGACCCAGCCCGCCGCCAATAATTATTGATGCACCGTTATATAAGCCGGCCAAAGTTGCAAATTTTTGCTGAGGAAGAATTCGCTGCAGTAAGGCAAACTCAGAAGCCTGATAAGACGACAGGCAGAATACTGCAACAGAAAATAGCACGATCACAGCGACGAGGCCGTTCACCGTCAGTGCAAAGTAAAGTGCGACACACGCCAGTATGGCCGCTGTACCGGTCATCAATGCTCTCTGGTTGAAACGGTCACCCAAAACCGCCCATGTAACAACGCCTAATAGCGAAAATGCGGTGGGCCCAGCTACCAACCAGGTAATGTCGGCAAATGGAATACCCCGCGTGTGCGCAAAATAAGTCGGAAACCAGCTGGTAAGTCCCAGACCGATAAGATTGTTCGCGGCACCACTGAACAAAAGCAACGCAAATCCAGGTAATAGGATGAGCTGCTTTAGGCTTAGTTGGTTGTCTTGCTCAGAAGCCTCAAGTAACAAAGCGGCTTCAATGGTTTCGGTTTCCCCCGCACTCACTGTTGGGTGATCTCGTGGCGTGTCGTGTACAAACCAATAAACCAGCGGCAGGCTAATGAGCAAGCCTATCAGAGCCAATAAATGAAAACCGGCGCGCCATCCATACTCCGCCATCAGTGGTACTATAAAAAATGGGGTAAGCAATGCCGCCAAAAAAATGCCCGCCGCCACAATACTGTTCGCCCGGCTTCGCTCACTCGGTGGGAACCAAGCTTTGGTGGTTGTCATCATCATCGGAAAATGAACGCCTTCTGACAATCCAAGCAATACCCTGGACAACAGGAACAGCATCATAAACTGGCTGACAAACGCGCCCATTGCCGTGAACACTGCCCACAGTACAATAATGACCATCAGACATTTTCGTGTACCCCAGCGTGCAGCCAGCGGCGTCAGAAAAATATTTGCTAAGCCGTATGCTATATAAAACGCCCCCATTAGCTGAGACCCGTACTGCTGCAATTGCTCCTCCGTCCAACCGTATTCGGCGGCCATCAATGGCATTGCGTAAGAAATATTCAGCCGGTCAAGGAATGCTACGAACATAGTGACCATGAACACACACGATATTCGCCAGCGTATAGGCAGCGCGGCAATTCTGTTTCTCATCTCACCCATTATTACTGTTCAATAAAAGTGGCTAATATAGCCGACAATTTTTCAGCACGTGTCCACTGATAAAAATGACCACCGCCAATGTGTGCAGCACTCTGTGCATTGGGCGCCATCTTCAACACATCGGCTTCTATACCATTGGTAACTGGATCGTCACCTGCAAATACACTGAGAAACGGTTTGGAAGACGTATTAAAGAATTCCCTGGCCACTCGCTGCGCTTCCAAAGATTCGTCAGGAATCGAAGGCACGTGACTGGGCATGGCGCGAACACCCATTTTGTAACTCGCATCCGGAAAAGGGGCTTCATAGGCTTTCGACAACGCAGAAGAACAAGGCGAATATTTTTCCAATCCAAGCTTCTGGAAAAAGTACTGAACAGCGATCGACAATTTTGATCGATCTTCCATTTGAAAGGAATTGAGAATGCCCACAGGAGGGTTTTCCGTATCCCAACAGAATTTTTGCCAGTACATAAACTTCAATGACATGTGGGAAACACCTTTGTCCATCTTCCCCACTTCTTTCGCCATTGAAAAAAGGTTGAGTTTGGTATCGCTTGCCCGAAAAGCATTTACCTCATTAATCACATCTTGTGGCACATCCGGATTGTAAGGAAGCCCGGTATTGCCCATAGCTACTTTAATGAACCGGTCCGGGTCTTGCGCAATCATTCTAAGTCCAATGAGGCCTCCCCAATCCTGGCCAAAAAACGTGATACTGGAGTAATCATTTTTTTTCAACCATTGCCCCATCCAATCCACTTGGCGTTGATAACTGTAATCCTCTCGTGCGGCTGGTTTATCTGACTTGCCGTAACCAGGCAAATCCGGGGCAATCACTCGAACGCCGGCGTTGACCAGGAACGGAATCATTTTGGCGTAGAGATAACTCCAGACGGGTTGGCCATGCATGGCCAACAGAATTGGCCCCGCACGTGGGCCTTCATCTATGTGATGTATGCGTAAATCCGAGCCATCATGAGTTTGAATGTTGGTGTAATGCGGTTCAAACGGGTAATCGGCGAGGTTCTTAAATCTTGCGTCGGGTGTTCTTAATATTTTCATGACTATTGCCTATGGCTTCGCTGTTGGTTTATTGACATTTTTTTCAAAGTACGGCTATGAGAGTTTTGAAAACCATTTTTCTCATTTTGACATCGATTATGCCATAACTTTCAACTGTCAGTGAGTCGAAACAACGCATAGATATCCTTTTGCAAGCGGCTGCTTGAAAACATCGAAAATACCAGATTTTTGAGGGATAATTCGACCACAGCAATTCCTACAGAGTTATAGCTATGCAATCCATCATTGATGAAATGCGCGTACTGCCCGACATTGATGCCGAGCAGGAAGTAACGCGACGCGTCGAATTCATAAAGTCTGAGTTGAAAGGTGCGCGCCTGAGAGCACTGGTACTGGGCATTAGTGGCGGCATTGATTCATGTACTTTGGGTCGCCTTGCGCAAATAGCAGTGGATCAGTTGAACAGTGAGCACGATGACATAAACTACGAGTTTATTGCTGTTCGGCTTCCATACAATGTGCAAAAAGACGAGTTGGATGCACAGGACTCCATCGATTTCATTAAGCCCAGTCAGGCGCTCTGCGTCAACGTGCAACCGGGAGCAGATGCCATTCACAGGCAAACATGCCAAGCTCTGAAAGAAAATGGATTACTTCCGGATAGTGATAGCAAACGCGACTTTATTAAAGGCAATGTAAAGGCGCGCACTCGGATGGTCATACAATATGAAATTGCAGGTATGTTGGACGGCTTAGTATTAGGTACGGATCATTCGGCAGAGAACATAACCGGCTTCTACACCAAGTATGGGGACGGTGCCTGCGATCTCGCACCGCTGTTTGGCCTCAGCAAGCGCCAAGTTCGGCAGGTGGCTGAGCATTTGGGTGCCCCCGACCATATTGTTCGCAAAGCACCCACGGCCGACCTGGAATCCTTGTCCCCACAGAAAGCCGATGAGCAAGCGCTGGGCATGAGCTACGATCAGATTGATGATTTTCTTGAAGGAAGGCCAGTAGATCCAGATGTTGCCAAACGTGTGGTGGGTATTTATGGGAAAACCCAGCACAAGCGAATACCTATACCGACAATTTACGACTGAACTGATGCAAAGACAACCTCATTGCATAACGCGACCAAGTAATTTACCCGCAAACATGTGTGATCCTACGCCGGTAAAATTCTGCTTAGCTGTTAAAGCAACCAGCTACGCCTAACAATATAGTTATTGCTTTAGAAAGCATCAACAAAACCTTGAATTCGGGCGGCGTTTGCACCCAGGTCACCCTTGCCCACGCGCGAATTAGACCGAAGATCAACCACGCTCCCATTTTCCGAACCGCGCACACGAATCACCACGTCATCGATAAAGCCGAACAACGCCGTTTCTTCATAAGCTTCTATGCGCCCATTCACAAGGTCTTTCTCAAGCAAGGTCCAACCCATTTCATTAACCACTTCCAGGCTTCTATCAAAAGCCGCTTGTTGGCCCAGGCTAGTCTGAATTGATTTTAGCTCAGGAAATGCGTCTCGTTGTTGCTTTGCAATCACCTCTCCTTCGTAATCCGTACTGTTCTGACCTTCTGCGCGCGCTGCTTTTCCGGCAACAAACTCAGGCGGATCCACGGTATCTGTTGTGATGTCGTGGATAGGTGGCGCCGATAAGCCTGGGCCTACAACTAAGGCAATGATGGCAAGAGGCACCAGGCCAATCAGCATCATTTGTACAGCAGAACCTCTGGCGCCACTATTGCCTCGCACAAGGCCCCAAAGCAATGCTAGCAGGCCAAATACGCCGATCAACACTACCACTAGCAGTGCCAAACCAAAACCGGGGAAAGCGATACCAAAGGGCAACACACCGAGCTTTTGACCCAACATGGCAATAACGGCAACCACAATGGCGATAATCTGGAGTTTGCTTGTTTTACTCATTATTGTTCTCTTCATTTCAAAGTGCTGGGATTATAACGTGTTTAACGCTAATAAAAGAGCAAGCGCTCAAAGTGCAGCCAATTTCTGCCGCAGGAATTGATCAGAGGAATCAATGCACAAGGTAAACCAGATCGGGAAGTGGTCTGATATCTGGTTTTTGCGCCATGGGTTCTTGTAATAGCGTTTCAGAGCGGCATCATCATTGGCTAAATCCTTCTTACCACCGTACTGTTTTAACATTGATTGGCGGTAAGTCTTGAAAGAACCGTCTTGATACACAAACTGAAACGGATCAAATACGCCAGCCAGCTCCACGCCTTGTACGTCTTTCTCTATCTTAAAGTAATCGTTGCGTGTCAGAAAAAAGCGATCATACGCTTCGGTCTTGGACGCGTTGGTGTCCAAACCATCCAAACTGATTATCTGAAAAAAACCGGAGTCTTCAATCATCTGCACAGTTTCAGCGTCGGTATTATAGAAATTGAAATCACCGACTAAAATCAAGTTTTGCGTCCAGAAGTGTCCGCGCTTTCGTTTTTCGGCGAAGGCGTCCAACAATAACTTCACTTCGTCCCGACGGTAGGCAAGATCGTCCTTAGAATCACCTGGATGCAAATGCAGGTTGATCATAGCAAACGATTTCCAACCCGCCTGAAACCCGGTGATGTAGGGCGTGCGTTTCAACTGCTTCACTTTACGGTCTTTTGTGAGTTCATCCCATAAAGTGATCTCGCCGGCAAGCCCGGCCAGCTTGACGCGATCACGATTAAATAAATAGGCACCTCGTTCCGCATTCCCATCACGACCGTTGGTCACATCATTGATCACATACGCCCAGCCGTCGCCAAGCAAGCGCATCAAAATATCCAAATCTACGAGCGTGGATTTGATTTCTTGTACGGCAACCAGATCAAACGCCGAGATGGTCTCAGCGATGTAAAAATACGCTTCGTTCAAGCGCTGTGTGGTGTGGCCAAACTCCTTGATGTTCCAGCTCGCAACCAATAAGTTATTATCGGTTTTTTTAGTCGCCACTTCGCTCAGACCGGCGCGCAACCGCAATAAGCCTGAGATAGTGCGCCTCTTTTCAGTGACGCCCATTTT
Organism: Pseudomonadota bacterium; assembly: GCA_039111475.1. Classification (GTDB taxonomy): domain Bacteria; phylum Pseudomonadota; class Gammaproteobacteria; order Pseudomonadales; family JAUIET01; genus JAUIET01. Next base: position 16,675 of record JBCCIP010000008.1, read on the forward strand.
TGGGAATACCAACGGGTAGCCACGCTCTTCGTAATCCGCCGTAGGCCTCAGATCATGATAATTTGGCATGGTCTATTTTCCGTCAAGTAAGCGGCCTATCCCGCCAAGTACTGATCCTTCTCCTTGATCAGAACCGCCATGAGAGGGTGCGCTTTCAATGACCCGGTCCGCCAGCCTGGAAAATGGCAGGCTCTGAATCCAAACAGTCCCAGTGCCTCGCACCGTGGCAAGGAATAACCCTTCCCCGCCAAAGAACATGCTTCTTAAGCCTTTAACGCGTTGCACATCGTAGTCTATACCGGATGTAAACGCGACGAGGCAACCCGTATCCAGGCGCAGTGTTTCATTAGAGAGTGTACGCTCCACAACCGTACCGCCAGCATGGACGAAAGCCATACCGTCGCCTTGTAGACGTTGCAAGATAAAGCCTTCACCACCGAAGAAGCCCGCACCCAGCTTACGATTAAATGCGATGTCGATTTTTGTACCTCTGGCCGCACAGAGAAACGCATCTTTTTGACAAGTGATCTGACCATCAAATTTGGCAAGATCAAGCGGCAACACTGTGCCTGGAAAGGGTGCGGCAAAGGCAACTCGTTTTTTTCCTGAACCTTGATTGATAAAGTGCGTCATGAATAGGGACTCACCCATAGCCATTCGCTTACCCGCGTTGAACAGCTTACCCATAAATCCGGAATCGGCTTCCGAGCCGTCACCCATGCGCGCTTCATACTCAATACCATCCTCCAGATAGTTCATGGCCCCCGCTTCAGCAACAACTGTTTCGCCAGGGTCCAGCTCTACCTCAACCATCTGCATGCTATCGCCAATTATCTCGAAATCGATTTCATCGCACCGCATAAACAATATTCCTTTCGCTAATAATCCGATGCATAGAATACCGCTTCTTTGCCAGTCCTAACAGCTTTGCAACGACACAAGCCGCTTACAGAGATTTTCCTTGTGCTAGACTCGCAGACAGATCGCTGGAGGCAAAATCGTGAACTCAGAATTCCAACAAGCGCTCAATTTACCGCCGATGGATCAAGTCGGCTTTGTCTTTAAAGACATTGAAGCGGCAATCGAAAAGTACGAACCCTTGTTTGGCCCATTCAAGCGCATGGACCCAGGCCCCTATGACTATGTATTTCGCGGCCAGTCCGAGCCTGCGGAGGTAAAACTGGCGTTTGGCAAGAGTGGCGAGATTGAAATTGAGCTTATCGAATGGGTTTCGGGCGGCACACCGCATAAGGAATTTATTGACGCGGGTTTTGAGGGTATGCATCACCTGCGTTTTATCGTAGAAGATTTGCAAACGATCATTGAGCGTGCGAAACCCTTTGGGTACGAACCTATATGGCGTGCAGATTTTGCACCGGGTTTGGCGGTGGCCTACATGGAGCGAGCGGATGACCCCTTGCTTGTCGAGTTTTTTGAGAATTCGGGTTTAGCTGACTTTAACGGGTGACCAAACCGACGCTGATGCGACGTGGACCGGGAACATCAGCTGCCCAGCGTTGTCACATACGCCATGAAAATATCACTGACCCAGGACCACCACCATGAGCGATGAATCACGCCCTCCTTTCCCTCCATTTAATGAGGAAACTGCAGCGAAAAAGGTGCGCATGGCAGAAGACGGCTGGAATGGTCGCAATCCGGAGAAAGTGGCTATGGCCTACACGGCTAACAGCCGATGGCGCAATCGCAATGAATTTCCTGTGGGCCGCGAACAAATCAAAGCGTTTCTTCAAAACAAATGGCAACGTGAAAACGAATACAGGCTAATCAAGGAGTTGTGGGCGTTTGAAGGAAATCGCATAGCTGTGCGCTTTGCCTACGAGTGGCATGATGATAACGGCCAATGGTATCGCTCGTACGGTAACGAAAACTGGCAGTTTGATGATCAGGGTTTAATGGCTGAACGTCACGCCAGCATCAATGACCTGGCCATAGCTGAAAGTGAACGAAAGTTCCGTTGGCCACAAGGTCGACGACCCGATGATCACCCTGGCTTGAGTGATCTTGGTTTATAAAGCAATTCTAACCAGCGACGTTCTGTAGAAAGGCCTTCGCCATTCCATCAAGCATGTGCAGCTTCTGAGACACTGGCACAATGTGATCGGGAAAGCCTAAAAAAGTGCCGGTGGCGCCCTGCTCCACATACTCATACATTTGTTCGGCCGAAGGGAAATCATTCATTGCCAGAATAATGTCAAACTCTTCATCACTGCGACCATACGACTCTCGTGAGTCCTTGAGGTGTTTGAAGATGGTTGGCATCTCTTCCGGATTGTTTCCGTTGCCCATCCAGCCTTGAGCGACCCGGCCTGCTCTCCACAGCGCGGGTTTACTTGCACCACCAATTATAATTGGCACGCGTTGGGAGGGTGCGGGCGCGATCTGCAAAGGGTCGAAATTAAAAAATTCGCCATGGTACTCCACATAGCCGCCGTCCCAAATCAGGTTTAGCACGTCGATACATTCGTTCATGCGTTTGCCGCGTGTTTTGAAATCAACACCGTAAGTGGCAAACTCTTCTGGCATCCAGCCTACACCTGCACCCAGTATCAGGCGGTTGCCACTAATGTTAGCAACGGTTCCGGTTGCCTTCGCCACTTCTATTGGGTTGCGCAGCGGTAACACGTAAACGGCAGTGGAAAATTTTATGTTGCTGGTCACCGCACTCATTGCCGCAATGGACGTCCAAACATCGGGATACGGCATGCTGCCGTCAATGGGTGGCGCACCGTCTTTCGTATATGGGTACTTAGAGACCATTGATTTGGGTACAAATCCATGGTCTGCGCCCATCAACCCATAGAAACCGAGGTCGTCCGCGTGCTTGGCAATCTGGATCATTTCCTCAACCGGTGTCCAGGGTACGATCAGCCAGTATTTCATTGTTGTTTTCCTGTACGCTACCGTTGTACCTTATCACTCGCTATTGATGATACAAGTTAGGAAAAAACAATGAAGTATGGTATTTGCACCTTCTCCACGGATTACTCGATGCCCACCGCAGCACTTGGCCCGGCGATGGAAGAACGCGGGTTTGAATCTCTATGGCTGGCCGAGCATTCACACATGCCTGCAAGTCGCAAATCACCTTGGCCAGGCGGCGCTGATCTCCCGCAGATGTATTACGACACATTGGATCCTTTTGTTGCGTTAACTGCTGCTGCAGTGAATACCTCCAAATTGAAACTGGCCACTGGCATTGCGTTGGTTATTCAGCGCGACCCAATTCATCTGGCCAAGGAAGTGGCCAGCCTGGATATTGTGTCACAAGGCCGGTTTATGCTGGGTGTTGGTGCTGGTTGGAACCTGGAAGAAATGAGCGACCACGGCACAGACCCTAAAACGCGTTTTCGTCGTATGCGCGAAACCATTGAAGCCATGCAAGCATTGTGGAGCAATGAGATTGCTGAGTATCACGGCAAGTTGATTGATTTCGACCCCACTTACCAGAACCCCAAGCCGGTACAAAAACCGTATCCTCCGGTTCATGTTGGCGGCTCTTTCCCAGGTGCGATACGTCGTGCAATCAGTTATGGAAACGGGTGGATGCCTATTTGGGGTAGGGCCACGGAAGGTTTTGCTCAGCAACTGAGCGCACTGGATGAAGCCTGTAAAGAAGCCGGTCGCGACCGCTCAGAGATAGAAGTGTCAGTGTACTACGCGCCAGAAGATTCAGATACGATTAGCGCGTTGATTGATATGGGCGTGGACAGATTGGTGTTTGGCTTGCCGTCTGTCAATGAAGATCAGACGCTGTCTTTTCTGGATGGGTTCCAGAAATTGTTTCAATAGCCTACGGTAAATCGCTGCTGAACAAACTTGGCGTTATCCAGTTCGTCTACGGTGGCTATCGCAAGATCGCGCACATAAATTGAATTTTCACCTTCGTTGTCCACGACTAACTCTGTGAGTGAGGTGCGGTAAGCACCCATACTGGTATCAGGGTCTTTGATTTTTCTTGGCGTCCAGCCGAGAATTTTCACCGGTGGTGTGACAACCGTCCAGTTGATATCGCTGGCAAGATAAGTGTCCAGAGCAACTCTATGGCCAAACAGCATTGCGTGCATTGGTGAGCCCGGTTTGGCACGAAACGGCATGTTTTCCAACATTGCATCAGCGTCACCAAACATGGTGCTTGCACCGCCAATTTGAATCACCCTAGGCGCGTTCTCCATATCCGATAACACGCTTACCATGTGTTGGGCACCCACCGCATGAACCGTGGTCTCCGGCAGGTTCCCCTCGCCAGTGCCAGCCACAGAAATAACAATTGCATCCACTGTTTTCGCCAGCGTAAGCACCGAGTCGCGGTCGGTTAAATCGCCGCCAACAGCAAGAAAACCTGGCGCTTCAAGAGACAATGCCAGCGGGTTTCTGGAAATGCCAAACACCTGGTAACCACGCTTCAACGCCTCATCAACAATGAGACCACCAATTTTGCCGCTGGCGCCATAAACCGCGATGGATTTGCCATTTGCCGGCGCATACTCCGGATTTGAGGTGCCCGTGTTTGTGCTGCAGGCAACCACGCTTACAAGCACAAGAGCAGTGAGGAAACGCAACATAAGACTCACCAATGGCTGATCAGGCAACAATGATACGCCGTTTGCCGTAGCAGACTCAATCGGAAGACCAATCTTCCGGCTTTTCGTTGATTTTCGAAGAAAGCTGCTGAAATTCTTCATCGGCCTGGTGCAGGCTGTCTATAACTTCGGAGGCAACTTCCGGCATCACTTCAACAAGAGTAGCTGCGGCGTCTACCGCTTGGTCTGGAGCAACTTCGCTGATTCTCGTCACAAACTCGCTGGCGGCATCCGCTTGATTAGTATCTTCGCCATGGTCGTGTGCATCTGAGAGATATTCTGCGTAGGCAGTGGCAATTTGAGGAACGGCCTCAGGGATAGCTTCTGCGAAGGTTGACGCAAATTCCACCGATTGCTCCGGCAACATTTCACTGAGCTGGCTAACTACTTCACCCGCCCACTCTTCAGAGTGTTCAGCTTCACGGTCGATCGGCCTGAGATCTTCCCTACCCTCAGATAATGAGGCTGCATATGCTTGGGCGATTTCCATCACATCGTCCGGCGACTCAAGTACCACTGACTCCGCCGCGGCCGCAACAACGTCAACGCCTACTTCGGGTGCTGCTTTAGTAACTGCGGTTACGTAGTCATTCAGTTGCTCCGGATAGCGCTGACTGATCTCACGAATAATCGCGGCCGCATGCTCTGGTGAACCAGACGCTACGGCTTCTGCAAGCTCGAGATTCGATTTTGGTAAAGCGCCACTCATGGTATTGAATAAGCGAACGGCATTTACACCGTCAACCTGAGCGATTGACCCGGCCAACCTTGCTGCTTGGCTGGGCGACATTTGAGCCAGGGTTTTCGCAATATTAACCGCCACGCCAGGTTGCTCATCGGCAATTGACAAAGCATAACGAGCCTCCAAACCCAACATCTCTTCAGGTTCTTGATATTCGGAGCGTGGGTCAAGCTCGATGGCATTCCCCGTTTCATACACCATCGGTACGTAGCTTTCCTGATCTTCTATCGGTAAGGCTTCCCGCACAAACATCCGATAAACAATCAGCAAAAGCAGCAACGCTTGCGCTGTCGCCATAAAAGTAAACAGGCTATTGGCGCCAAAGGTCTTCATCACTACTGATGCGGAGTACGGTCCGATAATGCTGCCGAATGCGTACACAGTGATCAAACCGCCCATGGCACTGACCAGATCTTTCTGCTGAATGGTGTCAAAGGTTTGAGAAATCGCCATCGGGTATAAGCAGGCCGATATGCCAATCATTAAAGCTACGCCAATCATCATTAGGGTCAAGCTGCCAGCCTCCGCAGACATTGGCACGCTTAGCCCACCAACCATGCAGATTACCAATAGGCCTAGCATCAGCGTTCGTCTGTCCATGCGATCAGACAGCATGCCAACCGGAAACTGCAATGCCAAAGCACCGAACACTGCCGCCCCCATGAATTGCGACAACTTCAACCCTTCGATACCGTGGTGCGATGCAAACAACGGCAACATGTTAAACCCGCCGGTGTAGAGTATTCCCGCAAATACACAGGTAATTACTCCTAGCGGAGAACTGAGAAAGAGTTTCTTGAATGGCATAGAACCACCGTCCTCTATCGCAGGCCCTGCCGAGCGGCTCATCACCATTGGCACGACCGACAAGGACAACATCATTCCGGCCATAACAAACAGTGTGCTGCTGCCAGGATCGGCGATGTTTAAGCCAAACTGACCAATAAAAATGGCGGTCATGATCGAGATTTGATTGGTCGCCAAAATTCGACCACGTGTTTCTTGGGTGGCCTGCCCACTCAACCAACTGTCAATGGCTGCAAAAACGCAGGCATTGCAGAAACCCATCAGCATTCTCATAAGACCCCAGAGAATGGCATGTGTATATAAACTGCAGGCTAAAATGCTGATAGCCGCTAGAGCCGCGCACGCCGCAAACACCCTGATATGACCAGCGCGGTTAATCATGGCTTTACTGTAGAGGCCACCGAACAACATACCAACAGCGTACATGGACAGCACTAGACCAATGGTGTCTGTGCTCATCTCTTCCATGCCCATTCGCACGGGCAATAGAATGCCGATCAGACCATAGGCGATCATCAACAGGAAGCCGCTGAACAGTGGCGAAAATAATGAGGCGAGAGTACCTAACATTGGAAAACTCTAAGCAGGTGTTGAGCCGTCAATATTGACCGCGGGCGCGCAATTTAGTGCCCATAAGACCGCCCGTCAAGCTCGATTTGACTGTGGGAATTCCGTTTTAGTGTAGTGCAGTGTTAGGCCTTTATACAAAACCTAAAAGAGTATATGTATGCGGCTTTAATTGGACCGGGAATCGAGCAATTCTTGTTCATCATCAAGGCGTTCTACCAGTTCTTCGAGCAGCTCATACAAAAGCTCCAACTTGCCATATCCAAAACGCTCCGTAATGCGGTTGTAACGCTCTGCAGAACGCGGCGCAATTCGTTTAAACAGGTCTTTACCACTGGCGCTTAGTACAATCATAGAGCTGCGCTGGTCCCCAGCAACGGCTTTGCGGCTGACAAACTCTCGCGCTTCAAGGTTTTGCACAATACGCGACAAGCTCGGCATCAACAAAAAACAGTTCTCAGCAAGCTTACCCAATGGCTGCTCACCATGTTGCTCCAACGAACGAATGACTCTCCACTGTTGCGGGGTAAGACCAAACTCCTTCAATGACGGGATGAATTCCTTCATAACCGCTTCCCTGGCTCGCAACAGAGACATTGGCAAAGATCGATCGAACCCTCTCAGGTTGGCGGGTCGCTCGCGTTTCGGCAGTTGTTTAATGGCCGCAGATTTCATTGTGAAGTCTTGTTGCTTGATCTATTCATCGAGTGGTTCATCAATAACTCCGTTGCATAGAGTACCTATGCCTTGCACGCTCACCTCTACGATATCGCCAGGTACAAGATACTTTGGTGGATCAAACCGTGCACCTGCACCATTAGGTGTGCCAGTGGCAATCACGTCGCCTGGTTTCAGCAAGTAGAACTGTGACAGATAGCTAATGATGTATTTGATGGGAAACATCATGCTCGCGGTAGTGTCGTTTTGCCGCTCTTCGCCATTCACGTTTGTAACAACGCGCATGTCTTCATAATCGGATGCTACGAATTCATCAGCAGTCACTATCCACGGACCAATTGAGCCGGAGTGCACAAAGTTCTTACCCTGGGTTACATTGAACTTGGCGTGACGGACCCAGTCGCGCAAGGTGCCTTCGTTCATAATAGTCAGCCCTGCAATGTGATCGTAGGCATTTTCCTCAGAAATGCGCCTTCCCCCCTTGCCAATCACTACAACAATCTCGCCTTCGTAATCCAGTTTGTCAGACTCAGGCGGGCGCCACAGTGGTTGATCGTGGGCCGTTAAAGAGTCGGGAGTGCGCATAAAGACACTAGGGAAATTCGGCGCCTCAGAACCATCTTTGTATTCGGCATTGCGGTTGGCGTAGTTCACACCGATACACGCTATTTTTTCAGGACGGGCTATTGGTGGCAGATACTGGATTTCGTCCAGCGCTACATCCGCACTCAGCGCACCCGCCTGCTGTTTAGCCTGCTCCAAATGGCCGTTTTCTATTGCAGCTTGTAAATCCATATTCATGCGTGCGCCCAGATCAACAACACCTTGATCGGTGATGGCTCCCCATGATGTGGCGTCTTTATGCTGGTAACTTACTAATCGCATCAATCTTTCTCCAAACTCTGATGTTTCCCGCTTGCCGGTGACCTTCAAGCTGCTGGTACTGTTTTGTGCCGAGTAATTGCATATAATTATTTAACATGTTAATCTTATTTGCAATAGATAAATGACTTATTGACTACATTAGGCGATTTACCCACGAATAAAAGCTTAACGTGTTACTAAGTTACCGATAAATAAGGGCATAGAATCCCGGGGGATCACGCAATGTCAGATTTTGACGACAACACTGCGAAAGCGGCGCAATATCTAAAACGATTCCAATCCACTACTACAGGTCACTTTATAGGCGGCCAGTTTGAGGTACCCGAGAACGCCAAAACTTACACCAACACCACTCCCGTTGATCAAAGCGTGTTAGGCCAGGTAATAGAAGGCACAGTTAGCGATGCAGACCGCGCTTGCGAAGCCGCAGAGCATGCATTCGCAGATTGGCGCGATGTAAGCGGTGCAGAGCGAAAGAAAATTCTTCACCACTTCGCTGACAAAGTGGTGGAGCGAGCTGAGGAAATTGCGCTGGTGGAATCAATGGATTGCGGCCAGGCCATTCGCTTTATGAAAGCAGCGGCCATACGCGGGGCCGCCAACTTCCGCTTCTTTGCTGACAAAGCACCAGAAGCTAGCAATGGTGCGGCCTTGTATCAAGACGCACACACTAACTACACCATGCGTTACCCCATTGGTCCGGTTGGCATAATTACGCCTTGGAACACGCCGTTTATGCTGTCTACCTGGAAAATAGCGCCCGCCCTCGCCGCTGGTTGCACGGTAGTTCATAAACCCGCCGAACTAACACCACTATCGGCAATCCTGCTGGCAGAAATTGCCAAAGAAGCGGGCCTTCCTGATGGAGTATGGAATACGGTTAACGGCTTTGGCGAAGAGGCTGGCAAGCGTATTACTGAGCACCCCGCTATTAAAGCCGTTGCACTGGTTGGGGAAAGCGCCACCGGTAGCCACATAATGCGCCAGGGTGCAGACACTTTGAAACGCATGCATTTCGAATTGGGCGGCAAAAACCCTGTAATTGTATTCGACGACGCTGACTTTGAGCGTGCATTGGATGCAGTTGTATTTATGATTTACAGCCTAAACGGCCAACGCTGTACTTCCTCCAGTCGCTTACTGATTCAGTCCGGCATTCGAGACGACTTTATCGCAGCACTTGAACAACGCGTTAAGAACCTGCGCGTTGGTCACCCACTCGACCCCGACACTGAAGTTGGCCCACTGGTTCACACAGGCCATTTTAACAAGGTGATGAGTTACATGGACATAGCCAAAGAAGATGGCGCCACGGTGGCCGTTGGCGGAGAACGACGGGCAGATCTGGGTGATGGAAACTACGTGGCCCCTACACTATTCACCAACGCTGATAACTCCATGCGTATCGCGCGCGAAGAGATTTTCGGGCCGGTTCTAACCTGCATCGGTTTCGACTCTGAAGAGCAGGCCATTGAGTTAGCGAATGATTCTGAATTTGGCCTGGCCGGATACATCTGGACTGAAAACACAGGTCGTGCCATGCGAATGGCCAAGCATGTAGAAGCTGGTATGCTGTGGGTTAATTCAGAAAACAATCGAAACCTGCCCTCGCCGTTTGGCGGTGTAAAGATGTCTGGCATTGGCAGAGATGGCGGTGACTACAGCTTCGATTTTTACATGGAAACGAAAAATGTCTGTATCGCTCACGGTACGCACACCGTTCCCGCGCTAGGTCGATAACGATGAGCCTGTACTACGTTCAAAAACTGTTGTATGAATTGAATCGCAGCGAAGAGTTGCAAACGCAGTTTTTCACTGACAAAGATTCAGTACTAAAAGACTTTACGCTCACTGACGAAGAGAAAGTTGCGCTGACCAAGCCAGACATTGGCCTGCTGTATGTGCTGGGTGTGAACGGTCAAATTCTGATGCATTACGCGGCCATGTGTGGCTATGCGTGGCCGGAGTATATTCAATCCATGCGCGACGGCCTGGATGAGCATGGCGAAGTGCGTGAAGGCTTATACGCTACCACCGACGGAAAGGGGGCGTTATGAGCCTGGTGTTTGCTGGAATCTGCTCTCATGCGCCGGGAATTACCGGGCGCAAGCACATGGCCGACCCAGATGACGCGGATACATTCTATGCCGCGTTTGATCAAATGCGTGTTGAACTGGAAGCGAGCCAACCCGACGCGTTAATTGTGATAGCCGCGGAACATTTTGCAAACTTCTTTATGAACAATATGCCTTCCTACTGCATGGGCATGGCGGAAAATTACTACGGCCCAATCGAAGATCCAGACTGGCTTGGCATTCAACGCACGACAATCCCTGGGAATGTCGATCTGTCCCGCCGCTTGATCGAAAATATTATGGGTGACATTGATTTAGCCTACGCCGAAGAATGGAAGTTTGACCACGGCATCAGTGTGCCTTTGCATTTCCTTACGCCACGCTATGACCTGCCAGTGATACCCGTAAATATAAACTGCCAGGGGCCGCCACTAACACCATTGCACAGAGCCTGGGCGTTTGGACAGGGCTTGAGAAAAGCCTGCGACAACGTACCCGAACGTATTGCGATTGTTGGTACCGGCGGAATTTCTCATTGGCCGGCCACCCCCGATTCCGGCAAAATCAATGCCGAGTGGGATCAAGACTTCCTGCAACGTTGGAGCGATAACAACAAAGCTGCGATGCTGGACTACAGCGATGAGCAAACCTATCTGGACGCTGGTCAAGGGGGCTTCGAGATTCGTAACTTCATCGCTATTTCCGGCGCTACTGAGGGAGCCAAAGGCGTTGTTAAATACTACCGTCCCATTCCAATTTTCGCGGTAGGCTGCACCATTGGCGTTGTAGATTTAGGAGTTGTTTGATGGCGCATTTTGTACTGGAATACTCGGCTAATCTTGATTCTGAAACGTTGGCCATCGGCAATTTGTTTAAGAAGTTGCATGAGACGGTAGCCGCTGGTGGTGTCTTTCCACTGGCTGGCATGCGCAGCCGAGCTTATTGCGCCAACGATTATTGCATTGCCAACGGTGACGCTAATCACGCGTTTGTGCATCTTAACTTTAAGATTGGTACTGGTCGCAGCGAAAAGGAACAGGCCGAGGCATTTGAAGTAGTTAAAGGCGTTTTGCTTGACCATTTGGATACTACATACCAGTCACGCGCTGTAGCGATTTCGGTGGAAATGAATGAGTTACCGGAGAAGCTTCGGCATAACGCAAACAACGTTAGGGATTACATCAAGTAATGCTTACAGAAGAGCAAATTCAAAAAGCGGCAAGTGATTTGTACGCCGCTGAAATCAATCGTCAGGCGATAGACCCAGTAACAATGACGCACCCGGAAATGGATATGAGTGACGCGTACGCTATTCAAAAAACCTGGGTTGATAAGAAAGTAGCGGATGGCCGAAAAGTGGTGGGATATAAAATTGGCTTAACCTCTCGGGCCATGCAGGATGCCATGAAAATCGATACACCGGACTATGGTGTGCTGCTGGACGACATGCAGTTCGATAATGGCGCCGACATTGTCGCCGGTAATTTTATTGACCCACGTATTGAGGTTGAATTAGCGTTTGTTTTGAAAGACACATTGTTTGGCGAAGACATCACTATTGACGACGTGCTGGACGCGACGGATTATATAGTGCCAGCGCTAGAGCTTATCGCAGCGCGTAGCCATCGCGTGCACCCAGACACCGGCTATACGCGAACGGTGTTTGACACCATTTCAGATAACGCCGCAAATGCAGGGATCATCACAGGAGGTGAGCGCATTCAACCGCGCGAGCGCGACCTTAGATGGTGTGGTGCTCTGTGTTATTTAAATGAGGTTCTGGAAGAAACTGGCTTGGCAGCGGGCGTACTTGACCACCCCGCCAACGGTATTCGCTGGATCGCCAAGCGCTTTGCACCTCATGGTATTGCCTTACTACCAGGGCAAATTCTTCTGGCAGGCTCTTTCACTCGCCCACTCAAAGTCAGAGCGGGGGATCAGGTGCGAGCTGACTACGGACCGCTTGGTGACATTCGCTGCAACTTTGTATGAGGGTTCTCTAATCCATGAAAGCCAATAAGAACACATTCAAGCAAGCGCTCAAAAACAACACTCCCTTGTATGGATTGTGGTTGGGCCTGCCCCACAGCAGCTGCGCTGAAATTGCGGCCGGCGCTGGTTTCGATTGGCTACTCATTGACTGCGAACACGCACCGTACAGCTTGATGGACGTGCAACATCACTTACAGGCCATAGCACCTTATGGTGTACCCGCCATAGTAAGACCCATAGAAGGACGAACGGCAATTCTTAAGCAACTGCTTGATGTTGGCGCGCAAACCTTTCTAGTGCCAATGGTGGATACGGCCGAGCAAGCAGAGCAACTTGTGAGTGATGTGCTCTACCCGCCAGCAGGCCAAAGAGGCCTTGGCACATCAATGGCACGAGCTGCGCACTGGAATGGGGTTCCGGGCTATTTGCATGAGGCCAATGACGATATTTGCCTTATTGTTCAGGCCGAATCAGCGCTGGCAATGGAGAACCTAAAAAACATCGTTCAGGTAGACGGAGTAGATGCAGTATTTATTGGCCCATCTGATCTATCCGCGTCAATGGGTCATATTGGCAATCCTGGGCATCCAGACGTGGTAGCAGCAATAGAACAGGGCTTCGCAACGATCAAAACCGCGGGCAAATCGGCAGGCGTATTAGCCGTAGATGAAAAGCTGGCAAAGCATTACGTTGGGCTTGGCGCTAACTTTGTCGGTGTTGGTGTGGATAGTTCTTTGCTCGCTGCGTCGGTCAGACAACTGGCGAGCCAGTACATTGATCCTGCAGGAACACAGGATCAAAAAGCGGGCTATTGAGCAGACTTAAACAGCGTTGGCAGCACAATCTGCACAGCTCCAACAATCAACACTAGCCCATAGACAACGCTGGCCGCACTCAAAGCGTGTGCCATCGATATGCCCAGCAGTACTACTGGCGTGGGCTGACACAAATTTTGCACTTCGAACATTGCTGGCCACCATTTGTCCAGTGGCATCCACTCCGGGAAATAGGCAACGAACGAGCACGCACCACTGGTTGGCCAACCCTGATCTATGGAAAGTAATATCCAAGTATCTTTTGCAAGTCCCAAGGTCAGCCACAGCATGAGAACAATCACCAACAGCGCAGGCCAGCGCCATTGGCGGATCAGCAAACCCAATAGTGCAAGAGCACCGATGCTTAATAGCCAGGCGCGAACATATACGCACAATTCGCAAGGAAGATCGTCATGGACATACTGAAAAAAAAGAGCACCACCCACCATCGCAAATGATGCGGCTATAAACAGGCTCCAAAACCAGGGCTTCTGTGGCTGCATTACCTGAAACATACTCACTGACTAACTGTCTAACCTACTCAATGTCTACTTTTTTCTGCTGAGCCCAGCGGTTAAAGTGTAACAGAAGCGGCTGTCAGCAATTAGCATTGAATACTGAGTTATTTCATACAAAAAACGCGCGCTACGCCATGGCAGTTCTGGCGGTTGTGCTTTTGACGTGGTTTATCAGCAGTACGTCAAACAAAGGATACGTTGTTGTAAAAACCAATGACGTACCTGATCAAGGGTATTTTCTTTACCAAGATGACGATCAAGCTTATCTCGTTTTTCGAAATCGTGCAGTGTCACTCGCTGATGATGACACCTACTTCTATGATCTTATCAAAGAAAAGCAGGTGGTTGATCCACCTTTCGAAAGAACCCAACAAGGAGAGTTTGGCGTGCTTGCTGTTGAAGTGCGCTACGGATATCTGCTGTTGCCTGCCTTTCAATGGTGGGACCACAGTGTGCCGTGTTTGAGCATGCAGTTCACTCAAAGCGATTTCGTGTATCAACATGAACGCGTGCCCGGCGGCATTCGTTGTGGCGGCTCACTCAGCGACTGGTGGGCCAACAATCTTGTGTACGATTTAAATGGCAGAAGTAGAAGTGCTGAGCTTGCGGATATCTATATTCCCCAGTATTTCGTCTCAGGTAAGGAAATACGGATTGGAGTGGAACGTTAGGCTATGATAGTGGCCAATGAAGATTCCGAATCAAGGAGATTCAGTCATGTGGCTTAGAGTTTTGTGTGTTTTGTTCGTTGTCTGCCAGCTAATCCCGGTCGCAAACGCTGATGACTATACGGTTGTGTACCTTGTGCGCCACGCCGAAAAAAGGCTGGATCAAGGCAAGGACCCGGAACTTACAGAAAAAGGCCAGCATCGCGCCAGACAGTATGCCGATACGTTTCGGGACGCAGGCATTACGCAAATTTATTCAACAGACTATAAACGCACTCAGGCAACGGTCAAACCTCTTGCTGATAGTTTGAATCAAACGGTTATTGTTTATGACCCAGACCGCCTGGGCGACTTGGCAAACACTCTTCGCAGTCAACCCGGGATTTATTTCATATCAGGGCATAGTGACACAACACCAGTTTTTGTAACGGCATTGGGTGGTGTAGCCGGCGCGGAGATAGACGAAGACAATGAATACGATCGCGTTTATCAGGTGATAATAAACGCGGATAATTCGGTGTACACACATCGCTTGCGAAGCTTGCCCCGATAAATCGGCGCTTTAAAACTCTCAACACGCGATTTTTTGCTGAGTCCAACTAAGGTCAGCGTACAACTCCTCGCAAACGGGTACAGCGCTTCTATAGCGCAAGTACGCTTTGGGCGGCGCAATGCTCAGACGTTTTCGTGCTAGATCTAACGGCTCGCCAAGTAAGTCGAGATAGTTTTCAGCAGGCAGCCAGTGTGCCTTTTTTCCATTACGGTAGGCTTCCCAAATGGCGTTAACCTGCATAAAGCCCAACGGCAGCTTTAGCGTATTTAGCATGGCAAACAATGCGATCAATGCCCAACCCGGCCCCTTGGTTTGCGCGTATGAAAATGCAACCAGACACGCCTCATCCAGCGGCTCATCAGGACTATAACCGGTTAATACGTGCCAAATGTCGTGAATGTCTCGGGTGCGCCTTGTATACCAGGCATAGGGGTGCTTTACGTATTCGCTGTTGCCATCAAGCTGACTCGCTTCCGCCAAGCCATCCGCTGAATACCCGGTTGCTTTCATCATGGCTCGGTACTGAAAGCCAACACTTCCCACCTCGAACTGGCCAAGATACTCAGGTTTACTCAGCTGCTCGGCAAGCTCAGCCTGATTGTAAGCCAACTGCCCCCCATGTTTGGTAGTAAGCAATCTGTGATAACCCGCCACATTCGATTTGCCATTCAAAGCCTGCATGATGACAAACACCTGCGGCGTGTCCTTTGGGTCGGCTATCAACTTTCTAACCGCGTTAACTGCCGCTCGCCAGTCTGTTCTGTACTCTATCGATTGGTCCATAGTGTCATTCCACCTTAAAGAAAAATGTTGTTTCGGATCGCACCAGCCTTGAAAACAAGTAACAAGGTAAATTTCTATAAGCTGTTCGTGTTAAGTGAACATATGTACACTATAATGTAAAAATCTTCCATGTCAACAGCTGTTCACATAAAAACGTAGATGATAATTAAACTAGAAATTACCCTACTTTCTAAGTCAAAATGAATTAGGTGTACGAAATACGAAAATCACGATATCGTGTACGATTGTACACAGAGCAAGCGTAAATGATTCATAGTGGCAAAAAACACAGGCGTAAAGACAATAAGCCAATTGACACTCGCCAAGCATTGTTCGACGCTGTATTGGAGCTTATGAGCAGGGACAAAAGCTTCGACGCAATCAGCCTGCGCGAAGTAACACGAGAGGTAGGTATTAACCCATCCGCTTTTTATCGCCACTTCCCGGATATGAACTCACTGGGGCTTGAACTGGTTAATTTGTCGTTCAAAACCTTGAGGCAGCACTTAAAAGATGTTCGCGCCAACCCCGTTCAAGACGCCAACGTAGTTAGAGAATCGGTGGAAACCTTTGTCAGCTATGTGCTGGCCCATCCGCGTCAATTCCAATTTATTATTCGAGCGCAAGTGGGTGGCGCAGCCAGCATTCGCGCAGAAATAGAATCGGAACATCGGCTTTTAGTCAGTGAATTGTCCACTGACCTCGCTCGTCGCTTTGACGCAGCAAGTTGGTCTACGGAAGAATTGCAGATGCTCGCTGACTTAATGATCGGTGCAATGACCCGAATTGTTGAGCAGTTACTAATAGAAAACCGCCACAGTGCGAGCCAAGCGGCTTTAACTGAGCTTGCAGAAAAGCAACTGCAACTAATACTTCTAGGTGCCATGCATTGGCACGACCAGCCCTAGACTTGAACATGCAACCGCAGTCAACCGCTTTCACGCCAGTTCGTCCAATGAACAACGCCGCTTTGGCATCAGCTCTTGAAGTGGCCTAAGCTCTCATACCATGTTCGCGTGGTTGTTTTTTCGAAGCCATCGAAACTGCAAAAAAGCGCCAACAAAAAAAATGGCAACAAACGACAAGTAGAATAGTCGGAGCAATGGATCTTCAGGATTCGTCAGAATCGGGTCTCCCACAGGTAAGCGGAGTAAACCATCGGTGATGGCAGGAATCATGTGGAACAACAGCGTTGATGAAAAACAGAACGCTTGAAAGTAGATTGCTATTCTTGCAAGAGCCGACACCTTAGTCACCATTAAGCCGGCTGCAAGTGCAAGCAAGGTCAATACGGCTAAAGCATGTGCTGGGCCAAATCCACCGTGCTGGTAAATCATCAGCGCGGTAACGGCTGCAATGAATGTACATATCAAATACAGTTGACCTGCGCGCTGGTCAGTGCGTATCACTTTACAAACAAGCAACGAATAAAAACCGGCAAACAGTGCAACAATTGCGATGATGGTATGCGTCCATCCTAGCAGCGTAATCTCTGGCATTGGGGTATCTTCCTTTGGTTTGGGTACACAATGTGTACAAGTATTCTATGGGTTTTTGCTTAATCCAGCGTTTGATCCAGCGCGATAATTTCTTGCCGGTACTCACGATTCTCATTCTAGGTTCGCCTCTTTGATACAAGCTTATCAAATGACGACTCTAGTCTGTACATTAACATTTGGCACTCGGCTGAGGCCGACCCGGCCCTATCATTCCCATACAAGGCATTGCTCCCGAATCGGATGGCTAGGTCAACTGCTTATCTGTACCGAAGCGGACACAAAAGCTCGTCCAAACAGCATTAGTATTCGTTGTAAAAGACCGCGCATTTTGAAATGCATCTGTTAGCGTAATATGCACATGTCACTTGGATTACGTCCCTTACTCGCCTAATATCTAGCGCAAAATATGACCTAAAGGACTTAGGGATTGGACAAATCATTAGTAAGGAAACTGCAATCAGCCACATCGCTGCCGAGCATGCCCTTGGTTGCGGCAAAGCTGATCGAGCTTCTGGATGACCAAGATGCGTCGCCTGAAGAACTCGCAAAGGTTATCTCTCTCGATGTAGCTTTATCCGCCAGGATAGTTAGCGTATCCAATTCGCCTCTTTTTCACCGCGCGTCTGCCAGCCAAACAGTTTTACAAGCAGTCACAACCCTGGGTATGGACCGGGCAACGGCGGTGTCACTAGGGTTTTCGTTGCGTAGCTCAATTTTGGCCGATAACAAAAGCGGTATCGACTACGATCTTTTCTGGAGACGTTCGCTACTGGTGGCCACTTGCGCAAAGTTCATTGCAGTGACGGCAAGTAAAGTGAAACCAGAAACAGCATTCCTTATTGGCTTGCTGCAAGACATTGGCATCATAGCGTTGGATAAAGTGGGCGCCGAATTCTATCAATCACTTCAGCCGGCTGAGCAGCGTGATCACGCCAGACTAACCGAATACGAAAACATACGTCTAGGAACCGATCACTGTGAAGTGGGTGCCTGGCTGCTAGATCACTGGCAGCTGCCCGACAACATCGTTGAATCTGTGCGACATAGTGATCAAACGGTGCACGCCGAAGAATACGCATCCGCTGAGTATGGTGCCACTTTAGCGGTTTCTATTGAGTTAGCAGATTTACTTTTACCGGCCGATAGGGAGCGTTCGCTAGCGAACGTTAACGCGGGCTTGCAAAGGCATTGGCAGATTGATGCGAGTTGGCACGTAAGCTATGCAGCGCAACTTTCTGAAGTAATAGGCGAAGTCGAACAGATTTTTGAGCAAATGCTAACGGAGGTTTCTGATATTGGCGAGCTATTGCAGGCTGCTGACACACTGCGATCTTCTCATTTACGCTCCTAGCACGTATAAAGAATTTGAGCGCACGCGGCGCGTACCTTTGACCCAACAAAGGTTACGCATAAGCATTGGTCGACCTGGCCCTATCATTCCCTTCTATCGATTTCTTGCTTGCGCTGCTTGCAGACATGAGTAAACTGGCATTGACCAGCAGCTGTTTCATGTGCTCAGGGCAGCGTTGGTATTGAAGCCGAAATACAGACAGTAAAAAACTTACTTGTTAGCCCATGCATGTGTTTTCCACATTTCATGGCGTGGACAACCCGCTATGCGATGCGACAAAGCACGTATGGAGCTCTTAAGCTCTGAGAAATCCTTTGGGTATTTAGTGGAAAAGTTACGACCGGACTGTGACGTGCGCGAAAGAAATCAACGATGAGACCGCCAGACCAGCATGTGCCACAGGGAAAGTATTTCCAGCTAATATATCAAAGCACAATTCAGGGTCAGCTGGATTCAGCGTCGATTGAGAGCCTCGTCAATCAGTCATCAGTTCACAATAACCGATCGGATATTACCGGGTTGTTGATACAAAAAAATAAGCGATTTCTACAGATTCTTGAGGGGAAGCCAATTGCTATCTTACGCCTGTTTGAGCGCATTGAGCAGGATCACAGACACACAGACGTCCATGTTTTACATCAGCACTATGTGGACCAACGGAAATTTGCCGATTGGAGTATGCGCCTGGTTGCGCCAGATGATGCGCTACGTGTCGGCGGGCCAGTCTACAATAAGCTGTTCGAAAGTGGCCGCAGTGGGTTTACTGATCATACGGGGCCATCCGCCGCTATCTTTGCGACTCTGTATGAATTCGTGGCATGACCACCTTTTTAGGTCAAGACTATTCGATCCCGAGGGCTAATGGGCATCTAGCGGAACTTCACTACGCACATCATCGTTAATGTGAGCTAACTTCGTTATTCGTCACAACTACCGCATTTCATGCAGGCAGCGAGAAAGAGCGTCCACCGATTCACTCGATGGACGCCTCCGATCGTTTATTTAATAGCGAGGATGTCATAGTTTTTGATGTTCGCTACAACACCTTCATCCCAACCGCCAACAAGCAAGTCTGCCGATTTCGCCTTTAGCAAAGCAGCTACTTGGCCTGCGAAATGCGCCTCTCT
Organism: Pseudomonadota bacterium; assembly: GCA_039111475.1. Classification (GTDB taxonomy): domain Bacteria; phylum Pseudomonadota; class Gammaproteobacteria; order Pseudomonadales; family JAUIET01; genus JAUIET01. The sequence goes on from JBCCIP010000008.1 coordinate 36,339, forward strand.
CCCGCTGCCGTCAGCGAAAATATCAAAAATCGCAAAGTTCTCTTTATCAATCTTTAACGCAGTCCAATACAGTGTTTTAGGTTCTGTGTCACCAACGATTGGCCCGGCCGCCGTCAACAGTTCTGCCAGCGCAGCCTCTTTTCCAGGCGCGGCTTTGAGACTGATATACGTGGCTGTCGTTGCAGTATGGAGCTCGATAGCTGCTTTTTCCGATAGTACATTGGCATTTTTGATGTTGGCAACGACCCCGCGTTCCCAGCCTCCTTCAACAAGGGTGTCAGCTTTGTCTTTCAGTGCCTGGGCCACGGCGCCGGCGAAGTGGGCTTCGCGGCCGGCTTTGTCCGCGAATACATCGAAAATCGCTAGCGTGTTCAGGTTACGTAATGCAAACCAAAGCTTTGTCTTTGGTTCTGTTTTCTTGACCATCGGTGCAGCGTCTGCCAGGAAGTTTGATAAGGCTTCTACCTGTTCGTCGGCAGCGGTCATTTCAATGTAACTGGCGGTTTGTGGTTTCATAGTGTTCTCCTGAGCGAGTGTAGATGCCGTCATCATCATGGTTAAGCTCAGTATCCCGAGTCCTAGGTTGTATTGTTTAATCATAGATATTTCCTATGTATCCCCTGAGTGAGAGCTTAAGATATTATAAATTTAACCCAGGGACCAATACCGATTCTCTATTTAATCATAGATATTGACTATGATAATCAGTTGCGGCACTCTTAAAAATCACTTTTCTAGCCGAGCTGCGTGATCACCATGGAAATGAACCAAATCCGATACTTTCTCGCCGTCTGCCAGCATCGGAATTTCACTCATGCTGCGAGGGCATCCAATGTTTCCCAACCTTCGTTGACTGCGGCGATCAAGAAGTTAGAGGGCGAGCTGGGTGGTGCCTTGTTTCTAAGGGACCGCGCCGGCTGTAATTTGACACCGCTGGGCAAGCTATTGGAGCCGCGTTTGCAAGAGGTGCAGCGTCAAACTCTGGAAGCCAAAGCGGAAGCCGTGCGCTACGTTCGTCTTGATCGAGTACCTATTAGCGTGGGCATTCACGAAACGATTGGCCAAGACAATATCGCAAAAAGCATTGAGCGTTATCGTCTTGATCATCCTCAAGCGGATATCGAGTTGATTGTTGTGACGCACCGAGACCTGTTAGATGGGCTTCGAGCTGGGCGCTTCGATATTGCCATAACTAGCGACACTGCCAGTGATGATTCGTACCAGGTATTTCCACTTTATGAAGAAGACTATCAAGTGGTAACGGCTGCGGAGCACCCGTTAAGCAATCAAGAGTCTGTATTCCTTACCGAACTCGCAAATGTGAACTTGCTGGATCGGCTCAACTGCGAGATGCGAGAGACACTCGTTGAAACCTGTGCAACTCGCGGCATCACGCTGTATGCAAGCTATCGATCGAACAGAGTCGATTGGTTGCTGGCACTTGCCAGAGAAGGATTTGGAGCTGTGATCCTACCGGAATCCGCTATTCCAGATGGTTGCACACTGGCAGCTTTACCATTTAGGGATGTCGAGATTAGGCGAGAGGTTGTTGCACTGCGGTATCGCCACCAGCCTCTACGATCCGAGGCCAATGCACTACTGTTGGCGTTGCAACAGTGACACCTTCTAATATGACCGTATTTCTAACGTTTTTTTCCGTTGTCGATACCGCTCGTTCAAGAATCTTATCCAGGCAAGATTCACCATCAAAAGTCCACAGCTTAGCCGCCCATTTCTTACCCGATCTAAAAGGTCAGCATTATTCTCGTACCTGTATCTGCACCTAAATCACCAATAGACACAGTACCCCCATGCGCGGTCATGATCTGGCGTGTCAACGCTAGCCCAACACCAGAGCCATCTCTTTTGGTTGTAAAAAACGGTACAAACACGCTACTGACTATTTCGCTTTCTATGCCAGGGCCATTGTCCACTACTTCGATAACAATATTGCCGCGCTTATTTAGTCGGCCAAGCAATTCCACCTGCCCTTTTGTACTCGCTTTACGGGCTTCAATAGCCTGCAAGGAGTTTCGAAGAAGATTGATAAGCACTTGTTCAAGCATGTCCCGATCAGCGTTCAACTCCAGGCTCACCGGTGATAATGAAGATCGAAGCTCAACGCCCGCCTGCTCTGCTTCACTAGCCATTAGTGCTTTGATTGAATCGAAAATTTCTACTAGCTTGATGGGTCGGCGGTCGGGTTGCGGCAAACGAGTTAGCTTTCTATAACTCTGAACAAATTGCATCAGGCTATCAGAGCGATGCGCAATGGTAACGACGGCTTCTCGCACGTCATCAAGTTCTTCGCGTATCGCGTTGGCGGGCGCACTATTGTCCAGTTGTTTTCCCATTGCGCTGGCTTCATGAATCATGTCGACTGTTGTAGAAGCCAAGGAGCTTATTGGCGTAATGCTGTTCATGATTTCGTGAGTGAGAACGCGTACCAGAGCTTGCCAGGCGTCTAACTGCGCTTCGTCTAATTCGGGCTGAATATCTTGCAGGCTAACCAATTTAACAACGCGCTCACCGACCGAGACTTGAGCAGCAGCTACAGTGAATTGTTTTTCGAGGTCATCGATTTTTAGCGTAACGAGGTCACGTTGCCCTGCGGGTAGAGAGTTGAGTAACTGGCAAGCACCGGGTGAGAACTGTTCGAAGTGCTCCACTCTTGTGACCAGAGTGTTGCCAAAAAGGCGTCTTGCTGCATTATTGTTGAAGCTCACACTGCCATCAGCATGCAATGACAGAGACGGCACAGGCACGTGCTCAATGAGCGCTTTCAGGTAGCGCAATTCTTGTTCTTGAGTGTGCCGATTATCTTCAAACCTCTGAAGAATATCACTGAATACCTGATTTAACTCTTCGAAACCGCTGCCGGTTACCTGAGCGCTAAAACGCTGGCTGAAGTCCGCATAACGAGCTGAGTCCAGGAAGCGTTGGAGTTCATTATTCGTTTTGCGAACAAAGCGAATCACTTCACCGGTCTGAAGCATGACAACCAGGCTCAGCAGGAATGCAGATACCGGATAGTGACCGCCCACAATCGTCAGGGCGAGTACAAACAGAGTTAATGCCAGCAACCCGATTCGAATGCCGACAAGAATTGAAAATTGTTTAAAGCCCATGCTTTTCCATGCGTCTATATAATGCCGCCCTGGTTAAGCCAAGCTCTTTGGCAGTGTGGCTGATGTTGTAAGCGTGGCTCTGCAGCGCAGCTTGAATGGTATTCTTCTCTATGCGTTCAAGATTGAAATCTGCTTGCGATTGTTCTGCTTTAGCAATTGCTGTTGACTGCTGATCAGTAAGTACTGAATGGGTGTTCTGCAATTGCAGATCTTCTGCTTCTAGAAACTCACCCTCGGCTAGTATGACAGCGCGTTCAATTGCATGTCGCAGAGCGCGCACGTTACCGGGCCAATCATAGTTGCTAGCACTGAGTGCTGCTTGCGCCGACAATTCTCGCGAGGGTTTGCGATACTTCCTCGCATAATGTTTGGCGTAATAATTTGCGATAGTAATGATATCGTCGCGACGCTCTCTCAGTGCTGGTAGAGATATCTCCACAGTATTCAATCTGAACAATAGGTCTTCGCGAAAATCACTTTTTCCGTACAATACGTCTCGTGGTACGTTGGTAGCCGCAATGACTCTCACGTCAAATGGCACACTGGCATTGCTGCCCACCGGTGTTAACTGGCGTTGCTCCAGCACAGTGAGTAATTTCGCCTGCAGTGACAAAGGTATATTGCCTATCTCGTCCAAAAACAACGTACCTTTGTCCGCTGCCTGCAATCGGCCAACACGATCGCGATCTGCGCCGCTGAACGCGCCTTTCTTGTGCCCGAACAGTTCAGACTCAAACAGGTTCTCCGCAATAGAACCAAGATCAATGGCCATGAACACATTTGACGCACGTGCGCTCTGTGCGTGCACGGCTCTTGCGGCCAATTCTTTGCCGGTGCCGTTTTCACCAAGTATCAACACGTTCGCATCCGTCGGTGCCGCGCGCTCGATCAAGGAGTTCACATGCTGCATTGCTACGCTGTCAGCAATCATTGCTTGTGATGAGCCAGACACCTCAGCCAGGGCTTCATTGCTGAGCTTCAGTTGTTTGGCTTCGGAACGAGTAGCTCTTAGCTTCATTGCAGCAGACAAAGTGGCTATCAGCTTTTCGTTCTGCCAAGGCTTTGCGATGAAATCGGTAGCGCCGTATTTCATCGCTTCAACAGCAATGTCCAGGCCGCCATGTGCGGTCACCATTATCACCACAGCATCAGTATCGACCTTCAAGATTTCTTGCAGCCAATACAAGCCCTCTGCCCCGCTACTGTCTCCGGGAGAGAAATTCATATCCAGCAAAATGACATCAAATTGATGCGCGTGCAAAAGCTCGTTTAGCTCGCCCGGCCAGTCGCACGTGACTACTTTGTCCACATGGCGCTTCAGCAACAATTTGCTCGCGGTCAGAATGTCTTTGTCGTCATCTACGATGAGAATCTTGGATTCGGTCTGCACGTTAGTAAGCCATGGTGAGTGTCCGTTATCGTACAGTAGATGTTCGGAATCGACCATAGCCGGTGTTCGAAACTGAACACGAACGGCACTAGGTGGTCATTATTTCTAATAAATTCAATAAGTTAGAAATTGGCACGGCGATTGATAGTAGATACGCATGAAAACAAATGATCTCAAAATTGCCACCCCACACAATGAGTCATCCAGCCCGACTGGTGGTCGGACTTCCAGCATGGATAGAAAAGTTGAAAGGCGCGGCCCGAGCAAATGGTTGAAGGCGGGCGCAATCGCGTTCTTGTTGTGTATCGCCGCTTACTTCCTTTACCACTCCGCTATGCAAGGACGGGCTCTCACCATCAATGGTGAACGCCAGCGCATTGCCACGGTCAAGAGCGGCTTATTCGAAGACTACATTCCATTGCGCGGCCAAGTTGTGCCCTTGAGTACTGTTTATCTCGACGTTGTACAGGGGGGCAGGGTTGAGGAAGTGCTAATAGAAGATGGGGCATTGATCACTGCCGAGCAGCAGCTAGTGCGCTTATCAAATTCAGATTTGCAGCTAAGCGTGATGAATACTGAATCCAGAGTCATGGAACAATTAAACGCAATGCGCGACCAGGAATTGCGGCTGGAACAAAACAGGCTGGGCCACAAGCGCGCTCTGGTGGAGATTAGATACAACATTCTGCGCTTAAGGCGAGACCTTGCCAGGCAAAAAGAGTTACTAAAGAAAAAGCACATATCACAAGCAGAGTACGACGCGTTTGTAGACGAGCTGGACTATTACGAGCAACGTAAAGCCGTCACCATTGAGAGCCAGGCATCCGATGAAAAAATGATGCGCTCGCAACTCACTTTTATCGCCGATAAAAACGGCATAATGGAAGACAACCTCGCATTTGCACGCAAGAGCCTCGACGATCTCAATGTAGGCGCGCCCGTAGCAGGTCGACTTTCTGGGTTCAACCTGGAGGTTGGTCAGAGCATTAGCAGAGGCGAGCGCATTGGCCAGATCGACAGCCCGGATGAGTTCAAGCTCAAAGCCGAAATTGATGAATACTATCTTGGTCGCGTCAGCCTTGACCAAACAGTCAGCCTGATGCACGCAGGAGGCAGCTACCAGCTGACCGTTTCCAAAATATATCCAGACGTAAGCAATGGTCGATTCGACGTTGATCTATTGTTTGGTGAATCCGCACCTAAAGGCATCAGACGCGGGCAAACCTTGCAAGTGCAGCTGACGCTGGGCAATTCAACACAGGCACTGATTATTCCGAACGGAAATTTTTTCCAGGATTCTGGCGGTCGCTGGGTGTTTGTGGTGAACAATGACGGAACTGAAGCCGTCAAGCGTTCGGTAACCCTGGGGCGAAGAAACAAGAATTTTATAGAAGTGGTGTCGGGTCTGGAGCTAGGAGAGCGTGTACTGGTTTCTTCCTACTCGGCATTCGGCGACGTCGAGCGACTCAAGCTCAACGACTCTTAGCGCTATTCCCGAAATTTAGTGACAACATTGGATTATCAACAGGAAATTTGCATGATCAAGTTACAAGAACTCTCCAAAATATATCGCACCGACGATATTGAAACCGTCGCACTGGATGCGGTCAACATAGAGATTGAAACCGGTGAATTCGTTGCCATTATGGGCCCCTCTGGCTGTGGAAAATCATCTCTGCTGAATGTTATTGGCATGTTGGACGTGGCGAACAGCGGGCAATACATTTTCAATGGCAACGACATCAGCACGCAGTCTGAAAATCAGTTGAGCGAATTGCGAAAGCGTAATATTGGTTTTGTCTTCCAGAGTTTCAATCTCATTGACGAACTCAGCGTAAGGGAAAATATCGAGCTTGCGCTTTTATATCACAATATTCCTGCGGCAGAGAGAAAGCAAAGAGTGGCTGCGGTGATGGACAAAATAGGCATTGCGCATCGCGCAGGTCACCGGCCTAGCCAACTTTCAGGCGGTCAGCAACAGCGTGTTGCAGTTGCTAGAGCCGTGGTGGGTGAGCAATCCATTATTCTTGCTGACGAACCCACTGGGAACCTTGACAGTCGCCAAGGCCAGGAAGTGATGGAAATGTTGCGTGCTCTAAACGATGAAGGCAAAACCATTATTATGGTTACTCATTCGGCGTCGCATGCTGACTATGCCAAACGCACCATTAATTTGTTTGACGGCCGTGTGGTTGTTGAAAATCTACGCGCAGTATCTTGAGGAGTAGAAGCATGTTGCTAGGTTACATAAAAGTTGCGCTTCGGAATCTGCTGAAACATCGTTTTTATGCGGCAATCAATGTTGTGGGGCTGGCTATTGGACTCACCGTATTCCTGCTCAGCCTATTGCTGGCGCGGTATGAAACCAATCACGATTACATGTTTGAAAACCGTGATCAGATTTACTTTGTTGGCGTTGAATTTACTAAATCGGCCGACATTGGCGTTCAATCGATAGACGCTGTACAAAGCGCATTCGGCCCATTGCTGCGCGCGCAGGAACCGGAACTTGAGGCGCTAGCTCGCAGCATTAACAGGGAATACCTGGTTACGGTAGAGGTCGATAACTACTACCAAAGCATCAAATTCGTTGATACGGATTTTACGAAAATCTTTCACCTCGACTACATCGCCGGCGACGCCAGTGTTATTCACAACCCTACGTCAGTGATTCTCTCAAGGTCGGCGGCAGAGAAGTACTTTGGTCATACAGATGTCCTGGGTGCTCAATTGGAATTGGACCATGAACACAGCATGACCGTTGGTGCCGTGTTTGAAGACATCGGCAAAGACAGCCATTTCAATTCAGCGTTGATTGATGACAGCCAACTTGAGTTCATTGCCCCTTTTTCCGCACTTAAGCAGATTGCGGACTATTCAATGGAAGGCGAATGGAACAATATATCGTTTGGAAATCGGACCTACGCGCTCATTCCAAAACAATGCGATCAACAATGGCTGCAGCAGCGTGTTGATTCCCTATACGAAGAGCACCTGAATCCAGAGCGCAAGGATTTTATCCAGAAGTTCAGAGCAAGACCGCTGATTGAAGCAAACACAATACTGTTTGATGCGATTGGTATGCCCATTATCGAATCAGTGCGCCTATTGGGATTAATGGTGCTGTTGATCGCCTGTGTGAATTATACAAACCTTGCCACGGCGCAAAGTTTCAGTCGAACCAGAGAAGTAGGCTTGCGCAAGAGTTTTGGCGCCAGCCGCAATCAACTATTGGTACAGTTTTTAGTGGAGAGTTTAACAACCGCCGTATTGGCTTTATTGATTGCGGTCGCTGCCATCGAATTGATCATACCGTGGTACAACCAGGCTTTGGACAAGGCCGTTCAAATATACTACCTGGAAACACTACCACTGCTTATGCTGGTCGCGTTAATGGTCGGTTTGATTGCGGGCGCCTACCCTGCTTATCAAATAGCTGGGGTAAAGCCCGTAGATAGTTTGAAGAACAATAACGCGCTGGTCAGCGGTGGCGGCTACTTCCGCAGCACTATGATCGGTTTGCAGTTTGCCATGTCTACTTTTATGTTGGCAATCGTTATGGTGATGCTGTTTCAAGGTGAAAAAATGCAGAAATCAAGCTATATCTATCCAAGGGATGAGGTACTGGTGCTCGATCGCCTGGATATAGAAGGCACCAGAGCCAGACACGAGTCCTTGAAGGAGCAGTTACTCAAAGTTAAAGGGGTAAAAGAGGTAAGCTACTCTAGCCAGGTACCGTTTGACCAAAGCAATAGCACGTTTCCTATCACGCCTTTACGTGGCGACAAATCTGCAGAAATGTCTATTAATCAGGTAAGGGTTGATACGGATTTCCTGAGTGCCTATAACATTCCGCTACTTGCTGGGCGCGGGTACAGCCTTAACTACGCAAATGACAAACGTACGGATGAACCCGGCCAGGTCAACGTGATTATCAATGAAACTGCAGCTGCCAGGCTGGGTCTCGGTTCTGCGCAACAAGCGATTGGCAAGACCTTCTACAACATACAATCATCTGACAGTGACCAAGATGAATTCAAACAGTACGACTATTCCGTGATTGGTGTTGTCGAAGACCAGAATTTTCTGGGTCTTCACAATACAATCAAACCGATGATATTTCTGTTCAGTGATGACTGGCGCTCACACGCGTCAATCAGATTGGATACTGCAAACTTGAATGAAACTTTATCCAGTATCGAAAAAACTTGGAATGACGTCATCCCAGATTACCCGCTACAGCGCCGCTTTCTCGACGAAGTCTTCGAGGAAACCTACCAGATCATTCGTGCAATGAGCATGACCCTTTCAGGATTTGCTGCGATCGCCTTAAGTCTCGCGCTAATCGGTTTGTTTGGGCTGGCTGCATTTATGGCGGAACGGCGCACCAAAGAAATCGGCATTCGCAAAGTACTGGGTGCTAAAGCAAGCCAAGTGGCCTACTTGCTAATTTGGCAGTTTTCGATTCCAGTGGTTTGGTCTCTGTTGGTTTCCATACCCGCGGCGTACTTCGCGAGCTCAATTTATCTTGGCTTTTTTGCCGACAAAATCGACACACTTATTCCGGTGCTGCTTGTCGCTGGTGTGATTGGCATAGCAACCGCCTGGATGATTGTCAGCCTGCACGCTTTCAAGGTGGCCAGACTGCCGCCGATTCGATCGTTAAGATATGAATAGTGTGCTAACGTTGTACTTACCTATATTTTTCTGAACTTCAACGTCATGCGGTTTGACTCACCGACTGCTTTCAATTGTTCCATCAGTTCTGGGTTTTCGCGGCTGGTTTGCAAACTAGGTGGTAGGCGCCACACGAAATCACTGCTTGTGGGCTTATCCTTGGCGTTTGCATTGATGTCGCTTTCTGCAACTAACTCAAATCCGTTCGCTTCGAATTGCGCAATCACAAATGACTTCTTGAGATAACCATTGACACCCGTTGCCCAATCATCCGGCATATCTTCTGCGCCATGGTGTTGAACAACACCCACGATACCGCCCTGTTTCAATACTGTGTGAGCGTCTGCAATCGCCTGACCAAGGTAATCTACGTTGTCAGAAAAGCGTGCCAAGTTATGCAATGCTCTTACAAATAACACGGCGTCCGCACTGCCATGCATGCTCTCGGGTAAGTCGCCCAGCACAAATGCGTCTATGGCTGCACTGCTCGCAACGCCCCATTCTTTTGCGCCCGCTGACCAATCTGCGATCCAGGTTTCTTTGGCTTTCAGTCTATCAGGCGTCATGAAGCCGAAATTGGAATACAAACTGATGGGATAATCTGCGCCCAGCAATCGGCCTTCTGTACCGAGATATTGCAGCAGAATTTTTGAATACCATCCGCCACCAGGTAATGCTTCAGCAACCGTCATACCCGGTTTGATGCCAAAGAATTCCAATGTTTCCTGAGGGTGGCGTTGATCAAAGCGTGCTCGCACTTCGTCACTTTGTGCGGCAAGAGACGCTGTTAAGGCAGCACTATCCGCGGCCTGTTGGGCTTCTAGTTGGGATACGTTACTTGCGGTTTGGCAAGCCGATAGAAAGAGAGCGGCGATTAAGCCAAGTGTTCGGTTCATGGTAATTGTCCTGAGTTAGAAACGAGTCAAAAGCCATTCATGCGATGGCTGACGCTCAGAGATTCTAACCCAGAAGCGTAACAATTGCAGACTTTGAGCAAGCACCGTTATTAAAAGTGCGTGATGCTTGCGGCTCTTCGGGCTCGGTGTGTTTTTTGTCCGATCTCAGAGAAGCGACTTATTCCGCGCTCCCCTCAAGTCGGGCCTGGCGCCGTTCAATGCGCTCTTTACGCTTTTCTAAATGGCGCGCTTTGCGTTCCATTTTGCTACCCATTTTTTTATGAAGCTCTGCCATTTGCGTACGCTGCTCTTCAGTGAGCAACAATTGAAGCTGGTTCCTAAAACTCAAGTGCCCAACCGCCAACTCCTTGGTAAGCTCACCCAGTTGGTCGGCTAAGTCAGCAACCGCGCCCTCATCATAACTGTCTACGCTAGACAAGCCGCTCAATTCATCACGAGTCGCCTGTAAGCGTGCTTTGAGTGGCTGCTGCTCGGCGCGAAACTGTTCGCGCAATTGCTGCACAGCCGTTTGCTGTTCCTCAGTAAGATCGAGACGCTTGGCCATACGCTCGAACATTCGGCTGTGCATATCCGAATCAAGGTGCATACCTGCTTGCGCGTGGCTAACACCCATAAATGCAAAGATCGAGAGTAAGCCTGTCATTAGATAAAGGTAAATTCGTTTGGCGATTTGGTTTTTCATGAGTCGTTTCCACTGGCGTTATGTACAGAATGAATCCTAGGCCAGCGCCCTGTAAATGTCTGTCTACGCTCCGTAAAGTTTACGTAAACCATCGCAAGACCGAGCCCCTGGCCAACATTCAACGTATAATTTCATCATGGAAAAATTACTACTGGTCGACGATGACCCGGAACTAACAGCCTTACTCAATACCTATTTGGGCAATGAAGGCTTTGCTGTCGAGCAGGTGCACAATGGTGAAGATGGGTTAAAGCAGGCGCTTGCGGACGATTATGCAGCAATTGTGCTCGACATTATGCTGCCAGGCATGAATGGTATAGACATACTCAAAAATATACGCCAGCAATCGAATACTCCAGTCATCATGCTTACTGCAAAAGGCGATGACCTTGACCGCATTATTGGTCTTGAACTTGGCGCTGATGATTATTTACCCAAACCCTGCAATCCACGCGAGTTGTTGGCGCGCATAAAAGCGGTTCTGCGGCGAACTCACTCGCAAGCGGAACACGATTCGGAGCAGGATATTGAGGCCGGCCAGCTAACAGCATTGCGATTGCAATATCAAATCCATTATGCCGGCCAAGACCTAGGCGTAACCAAGGCGGAATACAATATTTTGCTGTTGTTAATGCAGCGATCCAATGAGGTAGTAGAAAAAGAATATCTCTATGAGCACGCGCTCGGCAGAACTATCACCGCTTATGACCGCAGCCTGGATATGCACGTAAGCAACATTCGGCGCAAACTGAGTGCACACACCAGCACCGACCTGCTAACTAATATCAGAGGCGTGGGTTACAAGCTGATCACCAAAGAATGAACACTATTCTGAATAGAAAGTATTAAAATACAATACCCTCCGTGCCCAAGAACACTACTTGCTAATATCAAATAGACCCTATTTCGCTTCAGATCCATACTCAATACTGGATTTAGAGAGATCGCCTATATGCCAATTCTCATTGCAATTGTTGCCACAGCGCTGGGCTCATCACTGGGAAGCCTGGAGATTGGACTTCTGTTTGGCCTGATCGCTGGATTGTTTGCCTTACAACGCCACTCAGATGGAGAGGTCAGCCGCCTGGAGCGCGAAATCCAGACGCTAAAACAATCGTCAGCCCAAAAGCCACAGCAACACCTCGCTCAGACAGAAAGCACCAGCGTCATCACCGATACGGCGAGTCGCGCAATGGCAGACCCCGTGGCAGCGGTCTCGAAAGCAACTCCCAAACATACAAGCACTGCCAGATTACAACTGCCACCTGCCCAACCTGGACCTCTGGACCACTTCATCGGCAAGGCAAAATCCTTGGTCTGGTCCTATTTTACGGATGGCAATATTTTTGTTCGCATCGGTTTGCTCGTACTGTTTTTCGGCATTGCGTTCTTGCTTCGATACGCAGCAGAGCACTCACTGGTTCCTCTCGAACTGCGGTTTATCGCCGCCGCCTTAGTGGGAATGGGATTGCTCGGTGCTGGCTGGCGTCTCAAGCAAAAAAATCGGGTGTATGCGCTCCTTTTGCAAGGCGGCGGAATAGGCATTGTCTACATCACTATCTTTGCTGCATTTCAGATTTCAAGCTTGCTGCCTTCGGCGCTCACCTTTCTACTACTGGTCGCATTTGCGCTGCTTACCGCGGCACTCGCCGTCATGCAAAACGCGCGCGGTCTCGCCATTTTTGCAAGTGTTGGCGGTTTCCTGGCCCCATTTCTGGCGTCTTCAGGTAGTGGCAATTATGTTGGCTTGTTTTCTTATTTTGCCTTGCTGAACGTCAGCATTTTCATCATTGCCTGGAAAAAGTCCTGGCGCCTGCTCAATCTTATAGGTTTTGTATTTACGTTTCTAACGTTCACTACCTGGTTCGTTTTTGAGTACCAGCGCGAAATGCTGCTGCCGACCACCGGCTTCTTAGTATTGTTTTTCCTTATGTACAGCTTGATCGGTGTGTTTTACGCGCTCAAGCAAGATCACACATTGCGTGGCCTGATTGATGGAACCCTGGTGTTTGGCACGCCCGTAATCGCTTCCAGCTTGATGATGGCTATGTTCAGGCACTATGACTACGGCATTGCTCTCACAGCGGCGGCTCTAGGGGTGTATTACGTTGCTATCAGCCGCTTTTTATGGCGCCGTGTGGGTGAATCTTTACGCTTGTTAGCCGAGGCCATGCTGGCAATCGGCGTGGTGTTCGCCACACTGGCAATACCCTATGCGCTGGACGGTCATTGGACAAGTGCTACCTGGGCACTGGAAGCTGCCGGCATATTGTGGGTGTCCATTCGACAACAACGTAATTATGCAAAATGGTTTGCGATTGTCGTGCAAATTGGGGCCGGCATATTGTTTGCGGTTACCAGTGCCGGCAATATGGGCGATACCGCATGGTTTAACCCCGCGTTCATGGGTGCGGTGTTTATCGCGATGGGTGCAATGATCACATCCAAGATTCTGTACGACGTTCCCAGTACCGATCGCAGCCGTCTATTGCACGGGGTGTTCTTTGTGTGGGCCACTGGCTGGTGGTTTACAGGCTTTGGTACGCAAATAGAGCACTACCTGGAAGGTTCAGCAAACGTATGGCTGTTATTGAGTGCGTTCACAGCAGGCGCTCTGGTGTATTCAAACAAACGATTTGAATGGCGATGGAATTCTTGCCTGTTGTTAGGCGCGGCGCTATTGCCGCTACTGTACGCTATTGCTCTGGATGCCATTGATGACGGTCGTGCCGTTCTTGCATGGCCTGCACTGCTGTCTTGGTGTGTCACCCTTGCGATCAACTACTGGATCGTTGTGGAAGTTGAAGCTTCTGAGTGGAAAGCCGGGTTCAAATACACGCTTCATACAGGTTTTGCGTTACTACTCGCACTGATTGTTGGGTTCGATCTGTATCACTCAATTGAAAACCATTTGCCATCGGCGGGATCAGCGTACACTGCATTGATCGTGCTGCCCTTTATAGTAATGGCGTGGATTGCCCTGCAACGCAGCCTACCGGCGATACAACGCCTGGGGAACGGGCTACAGCTGAGCATGCTTCTCTCGGCCTGTGTTTTGCTTGGATTCTGGTCGTTGGCAATCGCTACCGGGAACTCAGCGGACGCATCGCCATTGCCCTACTTGCCATTCTTGAATCCAATCGATTTGGCCGTTGCTGCCACGGTAATAATGATGATCAAAACACTGCCTGCCGTTGATCATCAATGGCCTGGCTCGGCTAACACAGCAATGATTGCCATTGGTGCCATCGCATTCATCTGGCTAAGTGCCGTATTGATGCGCTCAATACATCACTTTTTGGACGTGCCGTATCAGCTGTCAGCGCTGATGGACAGTGCTAAAGTGCAAACTGCTTTATCGATTCTCTGGACTGCAATTGGCATGGCCGGTATGTTGCTGGCATCAAAACGATCACTGCGACCATTATGGATCGCATCGGCGGTATTAATAGGCGTAGTGCTGGTCAAGATGTTCTTTGTAGACCTTGATGCGGCAGGCACTGTCGAAAGAATTATTTCGTTTATGGTTGTTGGCGGAATGCTGGTCGCATTGGGGTATTTTTCGCCGATACCTGATCGAGAAGATGAACCCAACTCTGAGGAGGTAGCGGCATGAACGCGGTTAAGTATTGTTGCATGACCGCCGCAGTCCTTGTACAAAGCCAGGTTCTTTACGCTGCCCCAGCGGATTACGCCTGGAAAGCTGCCCTTGAAAGCAAGGACGGTGAGCTCAACAAACTACTGATTGGTGCCGATATTATTAGGGGGCTCGGCCGGGGCGACTTTGGTGATCTGGTGGTTCTTGACGCCAACGGCACGGCGTTACCGAGTTGGGTACGACCAATACAGCAAGTCACTGAATTGATTGAGGTACCACTGTATTTTCATACGTTTAGCGAGTACAGCGGATCACGTTCCAAAACAGTAACAGCAACCAATGAGAGTAGATCAGAAGATTCGCGTTCTACAATACGAACAACTGAAACTGTGCGCGAAGCCAAAGCAAGCAATGCATTTATTGTTGAGTACCGTGACTATCAGTTGGCACTGGGCATCAATGCGCTGCGGCTTGATTGGACAACAAAAGACGAGGCGCAGCTGTTGGAGCTTCGCGTTGAAGCCAGTAATAGCCTGAACAAATGGCAGACAGTGCATAACAGAATAACGCTGGCAAAAGCAAAAACAGATAGCGGCAACAACCTTGACTGGCAACTTGTCAGAAATATTCCAACTGAAAAGCGCTACATACGAATAAGCAGTGCAGATCCAGAATTAACCATTGCACTCAATGCGGTAAGTGGCCTGTATGAAGAACCGACTCTGGAGACAATCGAATGGATACCCCATGCTTCTGCAGAATCTGACTCTGCCGGAGAAAATTCGTATCGATTCGCAATTCCAGAAGGTGTGCTACCAAGTCGTATGCGTTTACAACCGGCGCAGGAAAATCAAATCATCAAGGGATCAATTTTCGCCGGTGAAAAGTACAACAACAAACGCACGCTGTACCCAAATGTTCAGCAACACTCTCTTGCGGCCGCCGCCAACATTATCGCAAGCCCATCGTACGCTGTTCCAAGTCAGCGCTATGACCATTGGTGGTTTGTATCCGAGGCCACCTTGCAAGAAGCTCCGCTTTTTGAAATAGGCTACAAACGACAGCAGCTATTGTTCCTTGCCAATGGCACACCGCCGTACACATTGTACTGGGGAAACCATGAAGCGGAACCACCCGCTCAGCTACTTCGCGACGTGCTCAACGGCGATAAAAAGCAAGGCGATGCTCATAAAGCCAGTCTCGCAAAAATCGAAATTTCCGGCGGCGCACAGCGACAATTCCCTCAGCCTACCCTGCCCTGGCTAACATGGGCGCTCTGGCTGTTACTGACCATCGCGGCTATTTTCACCGCTCGTATGGCCATAGGTCTGTTTCGAGAAATGAAATAGAGCTTATTTATCCGCGGGCACTCGCACTGCCAGCACATCACATTTTAAGCCATGCAGTACCGCGTTTGCCGTCGACCCTAGCATTAGCTGCAAACCATGGCGACCATGTGTACCAAGCACAATCAAATCGGCTTCAATTTCTTCAGCCTTGGCATGTATCTCACTGGCTGGTCGTCCAGTTTCTATAAACTGGCGATCCTGCGGAATGCCTAAAGGTTGCGCAATCTCAGCCAGCAACGTCTTTGCCCTGGCGTTGGTTTGCCGCTCTATTTCAATACTGCCTGCATACAACATATCCCCATAGTAAAAAGGCTCATGCACATAGATCAGACTGAGTTCTGATTCTTCGCCAGCCACTTCCTGGGCGCGTTGAATAACCGTTTTGTATTCGTACTCTCCGTACGTATCAATTGCAACAAGGATCTTTTTGTACGCGCTCATCCTTCAACACCTCTTGATATCTCAGTTCAAAGTGTAAAGACATGACAGATAAAACCTTTGATCCAGGTCAAATTGTTATGCTTTGAACAGAACTTTCAACTCAGAAATGTACGGCAGTGAAGCGATATCGTCTTGTAATGATCTAACGTATTTCTCAGCATCACCGGCACTCGCAAGAACGCTAATCGGTAGTATCAGCTCAGCATGAACTGAACCAGACAAAAAGTGTAGGCGAACGTTGTTCAGCTCTTTGGCTGGAACGTTTGGCCAGCATTGTGACAGAGAATTTATTACACTCTGTCGACTTGGCAAGGTTGCATTCAAGGGTTCGTTTTCATCGTCTTCCGGGTCTATATGCACTGTTACATCATTGACCAGCTCGCTGTCATTCAACAATGCGTTGCGTACGGAATCTCCGATTTGATGCCCTTCAGACACGCTCAGTTTTGGGTCCACCTGTATGTGCACATCCACAAATGCATCACCTGCGCTCGTGCGAGTGCGCAGTTCGTGTACGGCCCGCACTCCGGCCACCGCCAACATTATCCGCTTAAGCTTCTCTATTTCCTCTACTTCCAGTGCTGAATCGATCAGCTCTTCGCTGCTGGAACGCGCAAGATCAAAACCGATTTTTGCGATCATTACGGCAACAACCACCGCGGCAACGGCGTCTAACAATGGGTAGCCAAGCATGGCCCCACCAATGCCAATCAGCACCACGATTGAAGATACGGCATCTGAGCGGCTGTGCCACGCATTTGCCCTTAACAAATCCGACTTATACTTCTTTGCCGCTCGCATCGTGTAGTGATATATCCATTCTTTACTGGCAATGGATAGCGCAGCAACCAGTAAAGCCAACACACCAGGTGTGAGTAGTTCGTTTGCGTTAATTAAGCGCACGATAGCGTCAGCTGCAATACCAAGCGCAAGCAAAATCAAGGTTGCACCTAAAACAACCGTTGCCAGAGTTTCTATGCGGCCATGCCCATACGGGTGTTCGGCATCAGCTGCTTTGTTGGAATGCTTCGCTGCGTAAAGTACAAAACCATCGGTAGCAAGATCTGAAAACGAGTGAATTCCGTCGGCAAACAATGCCTGAGAATTTGCCAGCCATCCCACTGTTAGTTTTGCGACACCTAATAAAAAATCGGCGATAGCGCCGACAATGGTGACCTTGCGCAGTTCTTTGTATCGTTCATTCATTGCCCACGGAGTTTACCAGAACTAAGGTAGTGCGATGGATAGGTTGTGATGCGTTCATACGGAGCAATTGAGCAATCACTTACTTCCTCTTAGTGACTTTGATTGCCCTTTTCTTTAGGCAGACTTAACTGAAGAACCACATACGCAATAAGTGCCGACAAAATCGAACCAAGTAAAATTCCCAGGCGATCACCCTGGAAATAGGCACCACTGCCATGCTCAAAAGCCAAACCCGCAATAAACAGACTCATGGTGAAACCAATACCACATGCCGCGGAAACACCCAACAACTGAGCCCAATTCATATCCTTTGGCAGACTAACCAACTTAAGCGCAACAGCAAGACCAACAAACGCCAGTATGCCTATTGGTTTACCCAACAACAGCCCGCTGGTGATGCCCAAGGTGACCGGATGCAATAAATCATCCATCGACATGCTACCCAATGCGAGCCCCGCGTTGGCGAACGCAAAAATAGGCAGTATTGCGAACGCCACTGGTCCATGAAGATTATGTTCCAAATCTTGCAGCGGTGAATGACCTTTACCGTCGCGCATAGGAATACAAAATGCAATCAACACGCCCGCCAGGGTTGCGTGCACACCCGACTTGAGCACAGCAACCCAAAGGACGATACCCACAAAAATGTAGCTGGATGTGCGAGTGACACCGGATCTGTTCATGATGACTGCCACTGCCAGCGCCATGCTGCCTATAGTCAGTGCGGTGAGAGAAATATCCGCCGAATAGAAAATTGCGATAATAATAATGGCGGCGAGATCGTCAAAAATTGCCAGCGTCAGCAAGAACACTTTCAATGACGTTGGCACTCTGCGACCAAAAACACTTAACAGACCGAGAGCGAAAGCGATGTCGGTTGCGACAGGTATCGCCCAGCCATCCATAGCAATAGGGTCGTTCCAATTGAGCCAAGAATAGATACCAGCGGGTACCAACATGCCACCAAGTGCGCCAAAGCCCGGCAGAATTATCTGCGAAGGTGATGACAACTCCCCTTCCATTACCTCACGCTTTATCTCCAGACCAATCAGGAAGAAGAAGATGGCCATAAGTCCGTCATTGATCCACAGTAGCAAAGGCTTGGAAATCGCAAAATCACCGACGGTTACTGCCACTAAGGTGTCAAGCAAAGCATCGTAATAACTCGACAGAGAAGTATTGGCCGCAATCATCGCCAGTACGGCGGCGCATAACAGCAATACTCCGCCAGTAGACTCCATGCGCATGAACTCTCTGACCGCGGCTAACAGTGGCTGATTCGTGTCGTTGCTTGTCGTTTCGTTTTGCATATATATGGTGCTTAATACAGAATGATCAGCTTTAGTGCAGCCACCATTGTGCGTCGGAGGCCAGGTATATGCCAACGAATGTTGAAATTTTCAACGCCCCGGGATATTAGCGCTCACTACGCCCAGGTGAAGTGACTCTGTGCGGTTATCATACAATGACCCAACAAAAGGCGATCGCCCAGATATATGAGAAATTCGTATATTTACGGTTATACGATCCAATCAACTGAATAGATCAATTAATATGATGTGAGTCGATCAGAGAGTATGGTCGTAATGAATGTAGATGCAGGTAGCAACAGTTCAGCAGCTAACCGATAACGTAACGATTTTTGGAGGATGACCATGAGCAGATCTTATCGCAACCACAACGTTGAAAACGATTCAATTAACGTTTCGATTGCAGCGCCAATGGAAACACAACTTTGGAAAAGGAGCATCGTTATGCTGAGCACTTTCGCGCTTGTGCTAATGTTTTCCGCTGCAATACTGGCGGACGATCATGCTAACGCTGCGCAAAGTTGCGAAGGGTTTGGCCCTCAAACTCCTCGTGATATAGATCAATTGTCAGGTACCAACAAGCGGGCATTTTCACTGGCGCCGGCGTACACAGAGATGAATCTCTGCAATATTCATTTCCACAAAAATGCAGAACACAAGGCGAAAGATTTTGCGATTTTTGCTGGCGAAGGTAACAAGAAAGGCGTGGGTGGCGGTTATCAGTGCGCAATTAGTCAGTCGCTCAGTAACGCAGAGCGTAAACCAATATCAAAGTCAGTGTGCGGTGGTATAGAACCAGGTGACACCGTGGAATTCCATTGGGTGCATTCATCGTGCGATGTGGCTCCTGGACCCAGTCTTGGAGCGTGTTTGTCGGATAAATGCGCTAATCCAAATCTGCGAGTGGAAACTCAAGTATTTACAGTAGTGAACGACAAGAACGCGAGGAATTTTGATGACTTCCGCTACGACGCTGCACAGGAAGGTGGCTTGCACCAGGTTAAAGCACTGCCAACTAACACTGGACAGCCAGTTGAGTTCACCGGCTCTACCACTGGCCCGTCGTACAACGCGCAGCAATGTTCGCCTCTGCAGGTGTCGTGGAGCGTTCGCCCGCACTGCGCCAAGGTCAGCATTCAGAGCCTCGCGAAATGGTGCGAAAA
Organism: Pseudomonadota bacterium; assembly: GCA_039111475.1. GTDB lineage: Bacteria > Pseudomonadota > Gammaproteobacteria > Pseudomonadales > JAUIET01 > JAUIET01. Next base: position 56,200 of record JBCCIP010000008.1, read on the forward strand.
CAACGAGTTTGATGAAGATCACGCACATGGTGTCAGAGAATTAGTGACAGACCCTGCACTGTTGTCTGAAATCAAGTAAGTCGCTACTTGACGGTCGCAGCGGGTCAGTGGCAGGATGAAACTCTTGGGAAAGTAAGGTTTGCGTATTGGAGTAAACGTTGCGGCGACAATCATTAATTGAAAATAGGGGTTTGATGTGATCAATAAATTAAGGAAGACATGTATTTGTGCCGCATCGGTTGCAACTTTATTATTGGCACCGGTCGCTATTTCACACTTTGACGATAAGGAAATGGCGCAATCCTATCGCCAGTCCTGGTTCGCCATAGTGGCGTCAAACTTTGGCCCAATGGCTGCAATGATGAAAGGCGATATGCCTTACGACGAATCACGCATGAAAGAACATGCAAGTGATTTATCTGCGCTTGCGTCTATGAATATTATGCGCGGGTTTGCCGAGGGTACTGACCAAGGTACCACTCGAGCCAAGCCGGAAGTATGGGAAAACAAAGAAGACTTCAGCAAAAAAATGGATGATTTAGTCACAGCCATTGCGGCACTAGATGCGGCGGCGCAAACCGGTGAAAAGAAAGAAATTGCACCGGCGTTTGGTGCAACCGGCAAAGCCTGCAAGGCTTGCCATGATGACTACAAGTCTAAAGACTACTTGTACTAAGCGTTGTTAGAACCACTGACTCGTTGGCTGTGGTGCTGACTGCACCGCAGCCCACAACGCGACGGCAACAATCAACAGTATAGCAAGCCATCGCCAGCTCGGTTTGGGTGGTGCATCCGAATAGACATCATCGTCAGCGCCTAGAATCATTGGCTTTAGAAGATTCTTGCCGCGCCAGGTATAAAAAAACACAGCTGCAATGTGCAGCGCGATGCACACAAGCAAAACATTAAACGCATAATCATGAACAACGCCAAAGCGGTCCTGCCATTCCGACTCTACCAGGTGGTAGAGCGGCCCATTAAACAGAATATCATCGCTGTTAAACAAGCCGCTGAGTGATTGCACAAGCAGCAAGCTCAACATTAGTACAACCGACCATCCACCCGCCGGATTGTGCCCAACCACTTTGTGACTGGGCAAGGAAGCCTGTGCGTCTTCGGGCGACGAAAACAAATAGTCTATTACGGTTCGTGGACCCTTCACAAACGTAGCAAACCGGGATGGTTTACTACCAACGAAACCCCATATCAATCGACTGATAACCAATACAAAAATGCCGTACCCGGTCCATTGGTGAAGATCTGTGCGCTGTGTTTCCGCACTCCACCAGGCTAACAGCATCGCCACAATAAAGAGGCCATGGCCTAGGCGAGTAGGCAGATCCCAAACCGGCCATTTTTTTCCAGTCGACTTCTCCAACAGTACCTCACTGCTTCACATGACAAATAAGGTGTCAGTCTACTATCGAACCACACTACTGCAAATATATGTCGGTTTAGCGTAACGTTACGCAGTTCTTAACTAGGACATGTCACGCTAGGCGCGACCTCCTATTTTCCAATTGAAGTAACCACCTGCAATCCCTCGTAGATGGGTAGATACGCAGCACGCAGTGTTTTTCCAGCAATACCAAGTCGATGGGATACTCCTCGACCAATCAGACGAGTATTGACTTTTGCCGCCGCCGAAACAGCCTCCACCGCAGAATCAGCCTGAGTAAATGCGGCAACATTGTGCTCTCTAAAATCACGCAGTTGTTCGCGATTGGAACCTTGTCCTTTCTTGACATGGATCAAACCATCTGCGAGTTGTATTAGAGGTGGGTGCTGTGAATTGAAAAACTAGGCCTGAACGCCAGCAATCTGCTTCAGCGCGTCGATGTCCTGAATTCGTACAGCCCGGCCTTCCACGTCAATCCAGATATTCTTCTTGAAGCGACCGAACACACGACTGACTGTTTCGATGGTAAGACCCAAAAAATTGCCGATATCCATACGCGACATTGGCAGCAGGAAACGTTCACCGGAAAGCTGACGCCTGGCGAAACGCGCAGAAAGGCTTAGCAGAAATGCGGCAACGCGCTCATCGGCCGTGTTCTTGCTAAGTAAGGTAAGCAGTTTTTGATCGTCAGCAATTTCGCGACTTAGAAGCTTGAAGAAATACCTCTGTAAGTTTGGTAATTGCAAACTCAGATCACCCAGTTGATCGAAAGGAATTTCGCAAACGGAAGACGTTTCCAACGCTATCGCTGAACTGGCGTATTTGTGATTGGCAATACCATCAACGCCCAGGATTTCACCGGGCAAATAAAAGCCCGTGACTTGCTCTTCCCCAGCGCTGGTAGTGCAAAATGCTTTTAAGGAACCCGATCTCACCGCATAGACTGAGCCAAATTCACTTTGTTGTGAATATAGGGTATCGCCTTTCTGAAGCGGTTTACCACGGCGGACTATTTCATCCAGCTTAACGATGTCTGCACTGGCAACCGCCAGCGGCAAGCAAATACCACTTAATCTGCAATCTGCGCAAGAAACCTCTTGGTTATGCGGGCAATGGTGCTGCATGGATCGCTTCCTTTGCGGCACGAATAATCGTGTCCGTCGACCACGGTATTATAGCGTTTCGGAGTGACAGGAAGCGAGAATTCTCAGCTACTGCTCTGCGTCTTCGCTTTGACCAAGTGCGATCACAGACTCTTGAGCGTCATTTTCCGAATAGCGCTTATCCTTCCAGCTGGCAAACAGCAAGGTCAGCAAACCAAGCAACACTTCGTCAGCGAACGGTACGAAATCAGGAATGAAAAGATCTGCCACAAATAACGCCCCTGTCAGCCAGAACAGTTGGCGAAAGCGCAATTTTCTCGCCCATGCGAGCAAGGCTGTGGCTACCGGAATATTCATTGATTCAGCTTGCCTGCTACGCCGCAGTCTTGCAAGACCTTGAAACCGTAATTTGCATTCAGGCCGCTCGCTGCGCCAGCGAACCAGTCCAAGCGATCTGAGAAAAATGTAAGCCTGTACGATGCAGTTCGGGTTATCCTTGCTTTGCGCAAGTAAACCGCGCTTAGGAGTCAATAATGAGCAAGCTTCCCAACGACGCATTCCTTGATCAGGCCCTAATGGAGGCCAGTATTCCTGCGTTGATGATGTCAATGATTCACCTAAGCGGCGACACAAGCCTGATAGATGGTGATATTCGCCCGAATCGCATAGAGATGTTGCAAAAGATGGACGGCGGCCTTAGCGAGCAGCAGCAGGCCAATGTTCGCGAGATGCTGAAGCAAACCCTTAAAGCAGCACATAACTCGGGCACAGAGCCAACAATGGACTTTGAACGCGGCGAACTTGAAAAAATGCTCGCATACGCTGTGGGCGAACAGCAGATGGAGCCGCGCTACAACGACATGATGCTGGAAGAATTGGCCATTGACCGCCAAGACACCAAACGGGTTGCAATTGATTCTCAAGCGGTGGCGAAGGCGGGCTTGAAAGTTGCAATCATCGGCGCTGGCGTGTCGGGTCTATTGCTGGCGATGCGTTTGCAGCAAGCCGGTATCGATTATGTGATTCTGGAAAAAAATGCTGACGTTGGCGGCACATGGTTCGAAAACAGCTACCCCGGTTGCCGGGTTGACATTGCCAGTCACGCTTACTCGTTTTCATTTGATCATGCCTATCGTTGGCGACATTTCTTTGGTCAACACGAAGAGCTGAGGGCCTACTTCGCGAACTTTGCCACGCAGCAGGCATTGCGCCAACACATTCAGTTTAATACCGAGGTCACGACTGCACACTACCAGGAGCAAAACCAACAATGGACATTAACGTGTCATAGCAACGGTGACGATACGGAAGTACAAGCAGACGTTGTGATCAGCGCGGTAGGTCAGCTTAACCGCCCGAAATTACCAGATATGCCGGGCATCAATGACTTCAGCGGCATACACATGCATTCCGCACAGTGGGACCATTCGGTCAACCTGGAAGGAAAGCGCGTGGTGGTGGTGGGTTCGGGTGCAACAGCGTTTCAGATGGTGCCTGAGCTCGCGAAAATAACCTCTCAGCTAAGCGTTTTCCAACGCACTCCACAGTGGATGATTTCAAACCCTGGTTACCACGAAGCGGTTAGCGAAGAGCACATGTGGTGCTTCGATAATCTGCCAGGTTATGCGCGTTGGTACCGAATTCTGGCGCTTTGGCCAATGCTGGATAAATCCAAGCTGCTCGCTGAAATTGAACCTGGCTGGGACGACGGCGGTTTAAGCTGTGGCCAATGGAACAGCCGTATGCGCGACAACTTGGTGAGCTACATTTCAGCACAAGTAGACGATCAGGAACTGCTGAAGAATGTTATCCCGAACTATCCGCCCATGGGCACGCGAGTATTGCAAGACAATGGCAGCTGGCTGCAGACGTTGCAGCAACCTCACGTTGATTTGGTTACCGAGGCCGTCAGTGAAGTGACACCTAACGGGGTTCGCGGCGCTAATGGCACGGAAGTGGAAGCAGACATCATTGTATGGGCCACCGGCTTTCAAACCGACCGGTTTGTGTGGCCAATGCAAGTGTCAGGCCGCAATGGCGCGCAACTTGACGATGTATGGTCCGGCGCACCAAAAGCATATCTGGGTATGACTGTGCCCTCTTTCCCCAATTTCTTCTGCCTTTATGGGCCAAATACGAATGTTGCTCACACCGGCAATGTCATTCTGATCGCGGAATGTCAAACTCGTTACGTGATGAGCGCACTCAAAGCGATGTGCGAAAAAGGAATCAAATCTGTTGAGTGCAGAGAGGATGTTGCCGATGACTATGAACAACGATTAACAGAGTCTCTCAGCACAAAAGTGTGGTCGCACCCGGCGGTGCAAGGCTTCTATCGCCTGGGGTCAACTGGTCGGGTGGTGATCAATATGCCCTGGGATGCGGTTGATTATTGGGAATGGACCAAGCAATTGGATGAGACCAACTATCTGATTTCATAACAAATTATAAAATAAACACTAAGATATTTGACATATATGTCTCATATGTGACATATTTGTCTCATGAACAATATTAAGCGAGTTTCAACTAAAGAGGCTCTAGTGGACGCAGGCTTTGAGGTACTGAGCCGAAACCCTGGAGCAAACCTGTCAGATATTGCCGGTGCTGCCGGCGTATCCAGAGCAACCTTACACCGTTACTTTCCCTCGCGAGAGGCGATGATAGAGGAGCTTGCCCAGATTGCTCTAAAGGAAATAGACCAAGCCTGCGAACAGGCTTGTGACGGCCTGCAAAGCGCTGCCGAGATGCTGCAAAGCATTTTCCATGCACTTGTACCTCTAGGCGACCGGCATGGTTTTCTGAGTTACGAGACTGTGCCAAGTAACAGCATCTTGCACTCTGAATTCCATCGCCAAGACAGGGAAACTGAAGAACTGGTAGCCGCTGCGAAGGAAGAAGGTCTTTTTGACCCTGGCGTTCCAGACAGTTGGATCGCAGAAGCGTTTGACTACCTGTTGTACGCCGCGTGGAACAATATTCGCGCTGGGCAGGCAACCACAAACCAGGCCGCTGAACTGGCCTGGCGAACGTTTACTTCCGGATTGGGAGCGCGTTCGTGACCGCTGAAGAACTTGATCTACTAGCGACTAGCATTGATGATTCATTTTTTCTGATTGGTGTTGGCGTTTTAATCTATGAGTTGCTAAGAGGCTTAGCCAACAATTCGCTAGGTAAACAACGCGTATTGGACATGCTGACCAGCGTTTCCACACAACTGCCGTCGTTTTTGATTCAGGTTTTTGTAATTGGCTTCGCATACCTTGGTTATTTGAAGCTCAGTGATTCGCTTATTGGCTGGACGTTCTCAATCAATGGCTGGACCATACTTGCAGCGGTGTTAGCCTGTGATTTCGTGTATTACTGGGAACACAGATGCTCGCACGTAATCCGCTTACTGTGGACGCAGCATGCGGTCCACCACTCTTCCCGCTTTATGAATATTGCGGTTGCCGCACGCTTTGGACCGCTTGAAGGCGTCGCTTCCGCCGTACTACATTTACCTTTGATTATTATTGGCTTTCCCCCCGCTCTAGTGTTTTTCGGAATTGTTACAGTTCTTGCGTACCAGACCTGGCTGCACACTGAAACAATCGGCCGCCTGGGTATGTTGGAGAAACTTCTAAATACGCCGTCCAACCATCGTGTGCACCATGGATGCGATGAGAAATACCTGGACAAAAACTACGGCGGTATTCTGATTATCTGGGATCGAATGTTTGGCAGTTATCAAAGCGAGGAAGAAACACCCAGGTATGGCTTGAAACGAGATTTCAATGCGCTCAATCCATTTCATGTGTGTTTTTCAGAGATTCCGGGGTTATATCGTGATGTGCGCGATGCACCGTCGGTAAAACAGGCCATGATGCATTTGTTTGCACATCCCAGTTGGACACCGGAATCGGGCAATCAGACGCCAGTGGCCACTTCTAAAATACCTTCGAAGGTTTTATGATGTGCGTTATGAAACGTAGACACCACATTTGTTATTCCGCGCTACTATCGTTAGCCGCACTGCTGATCTCCGGCGTAGCCTCAGCCGATGCCAGCTTGTTGCTAGGCACTTACTGGTTCCCCGATAAAGACGGTCAATTAGAGATTGTTCAATCTGGTTCTGAATTTCAGGGCAAAGTCTCCGCCTACGATATTCCAGATCAAAAAGATGATCTTAATCCTGACCCCGCTTTGAAAGGGCAGTTATTTCTCGGCTCATTAATGCTGAAGGGTTTCCACTATAACGAAAAGAAAGAGCGTTGGGAGGGTGGAACCGTTTATGACGCCTCTGAAGGGAAAAGTTACAAAAGCCGCTTGTGGTTTGATGACAACGACACATCGGTTCTGAATGTGCGCGGCTATATTGGTTCACCCATGTTTGGTCGAACAACAGTGTTTGAGCGCGTTAAATAAAGACTATCCCGCGCTGCGGCGCCCGCCGCAGTGAAGTAAACGATTAATAGCTAATCGATTAGCGCGGCCAGCATGGCAACCGTCTGCGCTACAGCAATCCAAATAACAATGTGGCGGGCCCAGTAAAGATTTCGCGAGTAGCGCAGGCCTAGCGTGGACAAACTGGACTCTCTGCGCAAATTTAGCTCCCAGCGCCTGAGCACAATGAGTAGTACTGAAAACACAATGCCGATCGTAACATTGGCAAACAGTATGGGCCATGCAGCGCTAACCAGAGTGTCCCGCGAATCAGCATCTGCCACCGCCAGCCCGAATCCCGAACTACTGATAAAGGCCAGTGCCACTATGGCGTCTGAATAATTCACCAGGCGATCAGCCAATGCGCGCTCTTCGGACTCTAAATATTGTTTAGACATTGCTGTAGCTGGCTTCCCGTATAATGATTAGAGCAAGTGTACATTGACTTGATGAGACCGCAACATGGGTAAACAGAACGTTGGAGATCTTGAGCAAATTCGACAAAACCTTGAGACTTGGTTGGCCAATCAGTTAGGCAAGGCCAGCGACTTTAGCATCGGTGAACTGAATTTTCCTGAAGCCAGCGGTGAAAGCAGCGTTACCTTGTTATTCGACGCCAATTGGCCCAGCGGTGAAGAAAAATTCGTGCTGCGCATGGTGCCTAAAGAAAGTGAGGTGTTTGAAAGCCATAACCTGAAATTACAATTTGACGTGATGAATATCGCGGGGCAACACGGTATTCCTGTGCCCGGCCTGGTGGCTTATGAAGCCAATCCTGATTTGCTGGGCAGCGATTTCTATGTGATGAACTTCACCGAAGGCCTGATACCACCCGACAATCCACCGATGGCGTTTGGCAGTTGGGTTAGCGAGCTGAGCACTGACCAACGAGCCACCATGTGGAGCAATGGTTTGGACTTGTTGGCCGATATTCATTCACTGCCCCTGGAAGCATTCGATCAGATTGGTTTACCGCAGGCTGCAACGGATGAGTCACCAGCGGCGCATGAGCTTCACCTTTACGAGCGCTTGCTGGAATTGGGTATAAGAGACGCAGCGGACCCTATCATCCGCCAGGCCTGGACTTTTATAAAAGACAACGCGCCTAAAAGCGGACCTCGCCGGCTTTGTTGGGGTGATTCACGGCCGGGTAACATTATCTATAAGGATCTAAAACCGGTTGCGGTACTGGATTGGGAACTGGCCAATATCGGCAACCCGCTGACGGATCTTGCCTGGTACTTCTGGATAGACCACACAAATTCCATAGGTCTTGGCGCAGATAAAATGACGGGCGTGCCCGATTACAATGAGGCCTACCAGCGCTGGAGCGACGCCACAGGCCTGCCCATTGACGATATGCCCTGGTACGAGCTATTCGTACAGTGGCGCTTTGCCCTCATCATGGAAAAGAAAATGATGGCAATGGCTAAGGTGGATGCCAACTTTGCAGACTTTCCAAATCATGCGTCGCCACTAGTGGCGCCTTTACTGGAAAAATGCAGTTAGCGGGCGGCAATCACCTCGTCGCAGTGCTGTTTGATCAGCCCTGAATAAAGTTCACGAATTTTCATAAACATGGGTCCGGCCACTTGCTTCAAGGCTCTACCGTCTATTTCTGATACGGGTGTTTGCGCGCCAAACGTACCGGTCACAAACGCTTCATCGGCGCTGTAAGTGTCAACCAGCGAGTAATTGCGCTCATACACCGGAATGTCGTTTTCGTGGCAAAGATCGATCACTTTCTGACGAGTAACACCGTTCATGCAATAGTCTCCGGTGGACGTCCAGACTTCGCCATGGCGAACGATAAAGAAATTGGTTGAATTAGTGGTGTTTACAAAGCCCAAGGGGTCTAACATCAAGGCTTCATCCGCGCCGGCCTGAATGGCTTGATTCAATGCCAATATGCAATTCAGTTTGCTGTGCGAATTCAGTTTTGGGTCTTGTGTAAGCGGCGCACCTCTGTGGTTAGGTACGGTGTGCATTCTGATGCCTTGTTGATAGATAGACTCATCAACTCGACTGTGTTCGGCGATGATCACAATGGTTGGTCCACTGTCGCTTAAATCGGGATGCTGAAACGGGCGACGTTTAAGCCCACGTGTCACCATCAGGCGAAGATGCACATCGTCATGCATATCGTTAGCGTCCAGAGTGCGGTAAACGTCTTTGGCCAGCGCCTCTAATTGCATACCTATGTCAAGGTTAAGCATGAGTGCGCCAGCGTATAAACGCTCCAGGTGCTCTTCCAGAAAACACACCACACCATCGTGCAAACGCAGTCCTTCCCACACACCATCACCCAGCATAAAACCGCTGTCGTAAACCGACACTGTAGCTTCTGCTCTGGGCACAATATTGCCGTTCAAATATATCTTGATTGCTTGGTTGCGTTCGTCTATGTTCGCGTCGTGTGTACTGGTTGCCACTGTGGATTTTCCTTTTTGTCTGTTACTAACGGATAGATCATGACTGTTCGAATTGCTATGTGGTCTGGGCCACGCAATATTTCTACTGCAATGATGCGTGCCTGGGAAAATCGCTCAGACTGTCAGGTAATTGACGAGCCTTTGTACGGCTATTACTTGCATAAAACAGGGCTTGATCATCCCGGCGGTGCAGATGTTATGCAGGCTCAGGGTACTGACTGGCAAACTGCAGTCAAGCGCTGTAATGCGGCGACTGATAATGGCGAAGCGCTTTTCTTCCAGAAGCACATGGCCATGCACATGTTACCGGAAGTACCCATGAATTGGCTGGCAGACTACCGGCACTATTTTCTAATTCGCAACCCTGCATTGGTGCTTGCCTCTTACTCTGCCGTGCGCGAAACGGTCACAATGGACGACCTTGGTTTTCGACAAGCTGTTGAACTCTATAAAAGCTTGTCCAATAGCTGCAACCACGCACCGGTGGTTGTAGACACCGAGTCATTCCTCAAGCAACCTGACGCGCAATTGCGGGCCTTGTGCGATGCACTGCACATCGGCTTCGATGAGAATATGCTGCGTTGGCCGGCTGGCTCACGAAGCACTGACGGCGTATGGGCAGCTTACTGGTACGACTCGGTTAACGCCTCCACAGGTTTCGCACCTTACAGGCCTAAATCACCCACTCTGGATACCGTTCAGCAGCACCTCGTTGACGAGGCCATGCCGTATTATGAAACGCTTAAGCGAATTGCTTTGGTCATTTAGCTCTACCCGGAAACGGGCTTTCCTGCCCATTTCCTCTACCGTTACGCGAAATGCGATTTTGCTCCACCCACAAAATAAGTAACTTACGCGACTTATTTTGCCGGTACACTCCTGTGCTGGGCTGATAGCACCATTTTACGCTTAAGCACGGCTCAGCATCTAACCGACAATACTGTCAGCACTCACATACTCCAGGTTTTGCGCCTCAGCAACCGCCTTATAAGTAAGCTCCCCCGCGTGCACGTTCAGGCCATTTTTCAGATGCGGGTCCATCTGCATGGCTTTACGGAAACCATTGTTTGCCAGGTTAAGTGCGAAAGGCAAAGTGGCATTATTCAACGCATTGGTTGAGGTCACGGGTACCGCACCCGGCATATTCGCCACACAGTAATGCACTACACCATCAACGACGTAGGTAGGTTCCTCATGCGTGGTGGCGTGCGAAGTCTCAAAACAACCGCCTTGATCAATAGCAACATCAACCACAACGGAACCAGGTTTCATGCGCGCCACAATGTCGGCCGTTAACAACTTAGGTGCTGAGGCACCAGGTAACAGAACCGCGCCGATCACCAGATCAGCCTCAAGCGAATATTTCTCGATGGCTTCCCGGGTGCTGTAGATACAATTCACTTTTCCCGCGTATTCTGATTCCAGCTCGCGCAAGCGCGGTAAGGACCTGTCAAGCAGAGTCACGTTAGCGCCCATACCTCTGGCAATATAGGCCGCGTTATCCCCTACCACACCGCCGCCAATAACCAACACTTTGGCCGGTGGCGTACCGGGAACACCACCCAGTAGAACACCTGATCCGCCCTGAGCGCGCTCCAGACAATGCGCCCCGGCCTGCGCCGCGAGACGTCCGGCAACTTCGCTCATCGGTGCGAGAAGTGGCAAGGTTCCGTTCGGGCTGGTAACGGTTTCATAGGCAATTGCGGTAACACCGGAATCAAGTAGCAGCTGAGTTTGTTCAGGGTCAGGCGCAAGATGCAGGTAAGTGAACAGTGTCTGCCCTTCGCGCAGCTGTCGGCACTCTTCTGGCTGAGGTTCCTTGACCTTAACAATCAGCTCGTTCTGTGCGTATATCTCTTCAGCTGAGTCAGCCAGCCTGGCACCCACAGCTTCGTACTCTTTGTCATCCAGCCCAATGCCCGCGGCCGCGCCACGTTGCACTGTAATTTCATGCCCATAAAGGCGCAATTCTTTTACGCTGGCAGGCGTCAGCCCTACCCGATACTCGTGATTCTTAATCTCCTTTGGTACGCCAATCTTCATGGTCAAACCCCCCTACGTTTTCGCGAAGTGTAGACAAGACCGCCGAATACGGACAGGTTCATCCTATGGAATCTGGAGTTTTTACGATATTTTTTTATGCATTTTGTGTTTATATCAATATATTCTGCCGTATAAAATGACTTTGACGATATTTTAGCTTGCTAACCGCGATAGACCGAAAAATACTGCGAACGCTGCAGTCAGACGGCCGAATTTCCTATACAGATCTTGGCAAGCAAGTAGGGTTAACCACCACCCCTTGTATTGAACGAGTTCGAAAACTAGAGCGAGAAGGCTATATAAGCGGTTACTCGGGCATGCTGAACCCGGAACAATTGGAAGCGGGTCTGATCGTTTTCGTACAGATCAGCCTTGATCGCTCCAGTAAGCAAAACTTCGAACGGTTCAAGCATTCCGTTGCAAAGCTGGAGCAGGTTCAGGAATGTTATCTGGTTACGGGCAGTTTTGATTACCTGATAAAAGCCAGGGTCAAGGACATGAAAGCCTACCGGGACTTTCTTGAAGACACGCTACTCAGTGTTCCTGGCGTGCAGGATTCAACAAGTATTGCAGTGATGGAGGCGGTAAAGGAAACCTTAACTATCCCGGTGCCGGCTGGATGAAAAGATGTTGCCAACGAAGCTCTGATGCGACGTGCGGTGAGGAACTTGGATCGGGCACGGAAATCAAATCGAATCTGCCGCGTTGCTACTTTTCCGCGCCGATAATACTCCTGAATTACATTTCAAACTGACATTTGAGAATGGCTACCACGTTATGAATACCGACTCTCTGCAGTACCAATTTGATCGAATCCGCAGTAACAAAGCGTTCGAAGCCTTTGTGATTATAATTATTATCACCTCCGCTTTGCTAATTGGCGCCAAAACTTACCAAATTTCCGACACAATAAAGTCGGCAATATTGTGGATGGACTGGTTCATTACGGCATTCTTTATTGTTGAATTAAGCATTCGATTCATGGGCGAGGAAGAAAAGAGACGCTTTTTCTTCAACGGCTGGAATGTCTTCGACACGTTGATCGTATTAGTGAGCGTTATTCCGATCGACAACAGCGAAATGGCCTTGCTGGGACGTCTGGTCAGAATTTTTCGCGTACTGCGCATGGTCTCACTCATTCCTGAATTGCGAATGCTACTTGATTCCTTGCTCAAAGCGCTGCCGCAGTTGGGCTACGTAGTCGCATTGATGTTTATTATTTTCTACATTTACGCGGCCATGGGCAGCATGTTCTTCGCTCAAATTAATCAAACATTGTGGGGTGATATCTCCATTGCGATGCTGACCTTATTTCGCATTATGACTTTCGAAGACTGGACGGACGTAATGTACGAAACGATGGCGGTTTACCCTCTCAGCTGGACATTTTATCTAACCTTCATTTTCTTCACCGCCTTCGCATTTCTTAACATGGTGATTGGCATAGTGGTGAGAGTGCTGGATGAAGAAAACGAACGCATGAAAGCTGAAGCGCTTGGTCACGAGCCCTGTACGCTGGATATGTTGCAGGAAGAGATCAGATCGCTACGCGCGGAAATTCGAGACAACAACACAAAAAGTCAGTGACAAGGTAGCCAGAACTTCCGGCAACCAACGCCGTGGCATTATTTGACCAGCGAGAATTCCAAGCCGGCATGGGCTTCGAGGCGCTGGATCAACGGGTCGCCCAGCAGTGTTGCAGGTGTCCAAAAACCACCGGACGTATCATCGGCAATATCGTGCGCCAGACACGCTGCTGCTTGCGAGATCATTTTTGCCGTGGACCCATAACCAGGGTCTCGATCGCCCGTGACCTCACAACGGATTTGCTCCCCTGAATCAGTATCGCCCAGCAGAATCAGCCTGAAACCACCATTCAATTGCTCCTCTTCGGAAGGACCTTCACCGGGCTTGGGCAGTACAAAACGCTCTAAGGTCCATCGAACAGGTGCTACAGCCGCACCAATCATGAAGCCGCCCAGTCCCCACAGCATCATGCGAGCCGCATTTTTTCCTTTGCTGCCTTTGCCCGTCATCATGGCTTCCTGATATTTAAACTGTTCACCATAGGCTTTGTTTTTCAACGCGTTGCTGCGGTGCACAACACGCGTGTTAATCGCCGCCATGACGAAGGGCGCCATCCAACTGGAGAAATCTTCGTCGTATTCCACCTTTACATTGTGTTGCCGCACCGTGAAGCCATGATCAGGCGGGCATGTAGCGTACGGGTTTGCCAGCTCTTTTCGCAGCGCCGGATCTTTGGTCGCTTCTTTGGTCAAATTAATAATACTGGCGATGGTGCCGCCGGATGCACCTCCCTTCATTTTGGCAACCCCCATCTTCACGCTTTCGCAGGTTTTCCCAAACTTCTCCATAGCGTGATTTTGCAAGAAGTGAACACCTAGATCAGACGGCATAGAGTCGAACCCACAGCAATGCACAATCCATGCACCACTGTCTTTTGCCTGCTGCTCATACGTGTTCTGCATGCGCGTAATCCACTGCGTCTCACCGGCCAGGTCGCAATAATGGGTTCCTGATTCTACGCAGGCTTTAACCAGTGGGCTGCCATACAGTGCGTATGGACCAACTGTGGACATAATCACTCGCGCACGAGCACACATGGCTTCTAAGGCCGGCTCATCGGCCGCATCCGCGACGATGGTTTCAAGGTGCGAGCCACCAAGCTCGCTCTTTAGCTGCTCAAGCTTCTGCTCGGAGCGACCCGCAATAGCCCATGCAAGCTGTTGCTGGTCAAAATGTTCCAGCATATAGCGCACAATAATCTGCCCAACGAAACTGCTTGCGCCGTATACCACTACATCAAAATCTGCCTTACTCATTGATTCTCCACTATTACTGTTCAGTTTTCGGTTGCCGGCCCAGTTACACCACATTAGCATTCAAGCTATACACTAGTCACGCAAGGTAACAGCAAATGGAGCAAACAGCGAGAGCGAGTGAATTCACCCAACTGCATAAACCCGGTCAACCCGTAGTCCTTTTTAATGCCTGGGATGCTGGTAGCGCCAAGGCAGTGGCTGCAGCGGGAGCAACGGCGATCGCTACGGGTAGCTGGTCGGTAGCGGGCGCGCAGGGCTTTGGTGACGGGCAACAGATACCCCTTGATTTTCTACTGCAGATTGCAGAGCGGATATGCGAAGCCGTAGACCTGCCTGTGAGTATTGATTTTGAAGGTGCATATGATTCAACGCCAGAGGGCAGCGCCAATAATGTTGCCCGCTTGATAGAGGCTGGAGCAGTGGGAATGAATTTTGAAGACCAAGTAGTCGGTGAACAAGGTCTACATGACGTCAATCTGCAGAGTGAGCGCATTCAAGCTATTCGCGAAAAGGCAGATTCACTGTGCTCTAACTTCTATATTAATGCCCGAACAGATGTATTTTTGAAAGAATCGAATACGTCTCAGCACAGCGCGTTGTTTGATCTGGCCGCCCAAAGAGCAACGGCCTATGCCGCCGCAGGCGCCAGTGGTTTTTTCGCGCCGGGGCTTGTCGAAGCCGTATTGATTGAAAGAATGTGCCAGCACTCCGCACTACCGGTAAATGTGATGATGAAAGCCGGCGTACCTTCTATCCAGCAGCTCGCTGAACTGGGTGTTGCACGGGTGAGCTATGGACCGGGCCCGTTTGTGCAAATGTTGGCGTGGTTGCAAGAACAGGCACAGGCAGCGCTATCGCCTGGCGCCTAGATCCATCAATCAATGTCAAGCCGCTTCAAAGTCCTGCAGTCCCGTGGCTTCATGCAACGCTTTGTACTCTTTAATACCGCCAGGGAATAAGAATGGAGCGTGACCATCTTCGGTCCGGTAGTAGCTGTTGCACGATGGGTTGCCCCATGAATACGTTTTAAATTTATCGCTTAGAAAAGCATTGTATTCGGCATTGGCGTTTTCCCTGACCGCAATAGCTGCCCAACCTTCTTGCTGCTTGCCGCTCAATAGGTTCACAATCGTTTTCGAATTGCGTTCAACGTTTGTGAAGTAAGAAACGTTAATGGCCAGCGCGTTCGGACCTGCGGCAAAGAAGTAATTCGGGAAGTGAGGAACAGCGATGCCTTTATAAGCCTGCGGTGCTTGCGCCATCATGTTTGCCAAAAGTCGATTCTGAAGACCAATCACCTCAATGCGGTCGTAATCCATCATACGATAACCCGTGCAGTAGACAATCACGTCTACATCTATTTCCTTGCCACTGACGGTTGTGATTCCTCGCGGCCTAACTTCTTTTAAGCCTTCGGCGAGCAATTCAACGTTGTCTCGCTGCAGCGCCGGGTAGAAGTCGTCTGATACCAGGCCTCGCTTGCAACCGTAATGACCAGATGGCCTCACTTTTTCTCTCAGTGATTCATCATCAATGGTTTGATCTATAAACTTGTGCGCCATGGCTTCAAACTGGGCCATGCGGTTATGGCCGATGGTTACACCATCCAGCACAACCCCCATCATAAAGTCCTGCATTTTTCTATACAAACCAAGGAGTGACGGCCACCGGTTGAACAGACTCTTGGTACGCTCGGAGTAGAACTTACGACCGCGAGACATAATCCAGTTTGGTGTGCGCTGCAGCACCGTAAGGTGTTTTACAACCTTGGCGAGCTCTGGCGTTATTTGAATTGCGCTGGCTGCCGAGCCAATAATAGCCACACGCTTATCGCGCATATCTACGTCATGCCGCCAGCGCGTGCCGTGGAAGTACTCGCCGGTAAACGATTCAATGCCAGGTACGTCAGGGAATTGCGGCGTATGCTGATTGCCCATGGCATTGATAATCACATCCGTTTCGAAGGTGTGCCCCGTGTCATCGCTCAGCAGCCAACACTTTTCGTCCGTAAATTCGGCACGAATAATACGCGTATTCAGAATCAGTTTGGGTTCAAGGCCAAACTCGCGTGCACATTGCTGCAGATACACTTCAATCTCCGGCTGATCAACGAAACTGGCGCTCCAATCTGGGTTAGGGCGATAGGAAAACGTGTAGGAATGTGCCCAAAGATCACAGGCTAGCCCTGGGTAGGTATGATTATGCCAGGTACCACCAACCGCACCTGCTTTCTCAAAAATTGTGAAGTTATGGAAGCCCTGCTCCATGAGCTCGTGCGCGGCGGCTAAACCGGCAGGGCCTGCACCAATAACCGCTATTCGCAGATCATCTTTGCTTGTCATGGTTTAACGCTCATCACAATAAAGGCATTACCAGGCATTTGCCCGACCAGGCCGTAACCGGAATTAACGAACAATTCACCGCCATCAACAAATATCCCGCCAAAATCTATGCTGCCGCCGTTTGCGGTGCCGCCATTCACTGCCTCATAACTACGCAGTGTGCTGTGCTTCCACACTTCCGTGCCGGTATAACTGTCAAACGCTCGAATCACACCGTCCAGTGTGGGTGCGAACACCAGACTGTCGGTTGCAGTAGGAGCAGCCGAAAATCCAATAAAGCAGTTATCAATCTCTTCTTCATCATTAAGGCAATCACCAGGCGCATTAGTACGCCACAGACGATCGCCAGTTTGCGCATTAAAGGCTTGCAGCGAGGGTTGTGGTTCACCCGGTGGATTGTCGCCATAAAAACCCACGTCTCTGTCACTGATAGGAACGAATAATACGCCGCGAGCGGGATCAACGGCCATGGCGAAATGTATGCCGCCCGCTTTCCCGCCATTGCCGGGCTTCTGCTTCCATAGAAGCTTGCCGTTATTATCCGGATCAAGAGCGTAGATGTAGCCACTTTTTTGCCCCGCAAGAATCACATCTTTGCCATCAATGGTCAGTAATATCGGCGGAGCCCCAAAGTCGAGATCCTGTCCGCGCTCGTCAGGACAGTTAAAATCAATGGGCAATTCGCAGGCAACATTCCATGCGTCATTGGCGAGAAACTGCTGTTTCCACAACAGTTCTCCGGTCTGCATATCGAAAGCAAGAATCGCGTCGCTTGTGTCGTTAGCAGGTGAGGAATAATTTTCCCCAGTGCCAACATAAATACGGTCAAGCTTGGCATCCACGGTGGGTTGAGACCACACAGGGGCACCGGACGGTCCCATAAGGTCGGGTAAAATCAGGCGTGGCCTGAAAACTGTTGGTTCAATTTGAATGGTGTAGTTTCGCCATTGCAGCCGACCGCTGGCCGCATCCACGGCCACGATTGGCCCTCTAAATGTACAGCAGCCATAGAAAGGATTCACCGCCCAGGCCAATTCCCAAGAGGATACGGGTTGAAAAATTCTACCGCCATGCGCCACAGCCGAACCGGAAATCATGGCCTTAGGATGCTCGCTCGCAAGGGTGCGCCATTGCTCTTCGCCCGTCAAAGCGTCAAGCGCAATAAGCTCTGCACTCATTGTGCCAAACACAAGCAAGTTGGATTCTCCGACGGCCAGGTAAGTTAGCGCAGTGCGAACCGCACTGCCGGCCTCGAACACCCACTTCTGGCAGCCCGAGTTACGCGCCAGCGCCAACACTCGTTCGTCGCCATCTGTTATGAACACTGTATTGCTGGTGATATAGGGTAAAAACCGGGGTGAGTCAGTCTCGGGCAGTGCGTACACCCAGTTAACTTCCAACCGACCGACATTGCCCGAATCAATACCTGCATCCTTATCGCTTATGAAACGATGGTTTTGCGCATTGATACCCCAACCGTTCACCCGGGGATTAGGGTCTATGTCTAGCGAATTGCACTCTGTTGCCTGGGCCGCGCAATGCATAGCCAGGCATGCGACTATTGCGATTGATCTGAGCAAGAAGCTATCCCGTAAATACACAGCAAGAGTTTACAAGCACAGGCTAAATACCTGACACTATCTTGCTACTTGGCAATGTGCGTGTAAGGAACCTTATTGGAGATTCAGAAAGACTGCGTGGTCAGCTTTCACTATCGGCTAGCAAACCGTGACGGCATTGAACTGGAAACGTCAAGAAATGGCGACCCGGTTGCTTATTTGCATGGTCATCGCGGAGTAATTCGCGGCCTGGAAGAAGCTATGACCGGCAAAAGCCAGGGTGATGTTTTTACCGCCTATATACCCGCCGGCAAAGCCTATGGTGCCCGCAAGGAAGGATCTAATCAGCGCGTACCGATCAAGCATTTATTGAACAAAGGTCGGCTCAAGCCTGGCACGGCGGTTAAGATCAAGACCGACAATGGTCCGCGCGATGTCACTATTGTCAAAGTAGGCAAATTCAATGTGGATGTGGATGCCAACCACCCTCTTGCCGGTGTGGATCTCAGTTTTGATATCGAGATCATTGATGTTCGCGAGGCGAGCGCAGAAGAGTTGTCGCATGGCCATGCACACGGTGTAGGTGGCCACCAACACTGAATACGCCTCGCAGCGTACTCGTCAAAGTCGCTTTAAACTCAGCTTATAGGTACTTAAATATGTTAAATGTTCTCTCCTCCGCTCTGGCCACGTTTGTTAGGCCTGGACTTGGAATCAGCGTTGAACCGGCCGCCAAAAAGCCAGCGAAAATGCTGGAGCTGTACGATATGGAGGGCTGTCCTTTTTGCCGAATTACGCGAGAGGCGTTAACTGAGCTGGATATTGACGCAGTGGTTTATCCCTGCCCCAAGAAAGGCACGCGGTTTCGGCCCAAGGTCGTTGAAATGGGCGGTAAAGCGCAGTTCCCTTACCTCGTAGACCCGAATACGGGGGCTCAATTGTACGAGTCTGTGGATACCGTTGCATACCTTTATGAGACTTACGCAGAGCGGCCAGTACCGATCAAATGGCGCGCTGAGTCACTGCAAAAAATAGGCTCGTCGCTGGCATCCGCTTTGCGGCCTGGATTGGGATTGCGCTTGGCGGAGTCAACAATGCCAGACAAAATGCTGGTGCTGTACAGCTTTGAAAGTAGCCCATTTGCCCGGTTGGTGCGTGAAAAGCTGACCGAGCTGGAAATTCCTTACGTATTACGCAATGCCGGGCGTACGACCTGGCGCGACTGGGTGCCACCGGGTGTCCGGGATTCTCTGGGCATTGAGTCCGAACCGGAGTTGTTAAACAGGCAGGAGCTACAGCAACGCGCGGGGAAAATTGCTATCCCCTATTTAATTGACCCAAATACAGGCACTGAATTGTTTGAGTCGGGCGCAATCGTCGACTACCTGGAACAAACCTACGGTTCCTAAAGCGAAAATCAGCAAGTGCTTAAAACACGAGCAATAACCAATGAAGCTGAGTATCCTATTTTAGATAGTCGGCAATTATCTCATTGGATACGTCCCACAAGCGCTGCGCTAGAACTTCATCTTCAGCAAATTTCGTCGGTGCAGTAAGTTCAACGTCGGCAAAGTATTTCCCATTGTATTGGGCTGCATCGGGATGTGCCGCCAGATACACCTGGGTAGCTGCACCCTGCTCCACTGTCTTCTCAACAAAGCCCGCTAAAAGCCCGATTACCTTACTCAGCAAGCCCACCATATTCCGCGATAAATTGGTTTTGATCACGCCAGGATGGAGCGCATTCGACGTAATGTTGGTGCCGGCCAACTCCTTTTTCAATGCGACCGCAGTAAGAATATTGGCAAGTTTTGACTGACCATAGAATTTCCAGTCGTTATAGCCTTGTTCGCCCGTTAGATTGTCAAAGTCTATGCCGCCTTTAACTGTGAGTTTATGGGCATCGCTGGAAACGAGAACAATTCGACCTTGCTCGGCATTGCGCAGCAAAGGCAGCAGCTTGTTTATCAGCAAGAAGTGGCCAATGTGATTGCAGAGAAATTGCAATTCAAGGCCATGGGCCTGGTTTAACTCCGGTAATGCCATAATGCCGGCGTTGCACAATAGAACATCAAGCGTGTCGTGTTCCGCCAGTACCCGATCGGCCGCAGCCGCAACCGATGACAGGTCGCTCAGCTCACATGCAAGTGGTGTGGTATCTCCTCCAACTTCCCTACATGCATTGCCCGCTTTTTCCAACGTTCTGGCCGCCCCGATAACAGTAGCGCCGCAGTCCGTCAGAACTCGCATGCTCTCCATGCCCAGCCCCGAGTTAACGCCTGTTATCAGAATGGTCTTGCCGCCCAGATCCAGTCCTTCTACTACGCTCTCTGCCGTGTCTGTTTTGCTCATGTTATTCGCTCCTGAAAATGAATCTCTTAGGCTTTGTGAGTTTATCCTTACCAGATGCTGCACATGCATGTGCTAATCACAAGACATCAAATATATAGCTGAACTTAAGTATCAATTCCCGTTGGTCGCGCTCAAAACCAAACTCATCCTGTTTTAATTCGTTATACACCAGATACAAACCAGCATTTGCAGATTGCAGCCAGGCGAAGCGCAGGTTAACCGCTGTTGAATCACTGCGATCGTCATATTGGAATAAACCTTCCAACGACATTTTTGGCGTGAACGAATACGCGAGCCTGAGACTGCCAACATTAATCTCAACGTCGCCCTGGGGGCCGCCGAGATCTATTCGGTTGTAGTTCCATTCAAGCTCGGCATTGAAGTTGTCACCAATACGATAGTTGAGCTCCGGTTGCAGTGTAACGCGATCGCCGCTGAAGAAGCCTCCAGCAAAGGCTTCTATTTCAAAACTCAGCGGCGCGCCCTGGTTGGTAAAGAACACGAATTGCAGCTCTTGGTTGTCGTATTCACCGACCGGCACCGTAAATCCAGGCACAATATCAAACGCACTGCGCACATTCTCGTGGGTGAAGTTAACGCCGGTGTGCACCTCTAACCCCGTTTTAAACTCCCAATGATTGTCCACATGCCAGCGACTGGATTGTTTTTCGCCATCAAAACCCCAGAAACCCCGGTAGGAAATATGCGGTCGCAATTCCTGCAAACCCCAAAAGTCTTTCGGTCGGTAGTACCTAAATAGAAGCCCGTCCCAACGTCGATAATTCCGGCGGGAAACAAAACCAACTTCCGGATTAAAGTCTTCGCCTACTTCCGAGTAAGACAGAATGTTGCGCCAATTCTCCGAGCTGTAGTCCGCTCTTACGCGCAGCGCGTGATCTTTGCCGTGCAGCCCATTCGTTTCTGTTTTTGCTAAATAACTCGATAACTGCAGATTATCACCAATGCCCCAGCGGCCATCAATACCGAAGGTTCGGTTTACGTCATCACTGCCATCGCCTTCGCGCTGAACAACGATCGCACCCACTGAAGAACGACTTGGCAGTTCTTGACTGATTCGCGCCACCGAATAGTCATTCTGAGGAGCAACACCTTCAACCGCCTCGCTGCGCATATGCAGCAACCCAATATTGGTACTGTCACCCACTTTGCCGGAAAGCCGCAGTCCACCTTCTATGGGGGTTGCAAGACCTGTATCACTGATGCCAATACGACGGCTAAAGAACAGCTCAACACTCTGCGGGCTACCAACCGCAAACAAACCGGCATTTTCAAGAAAGAAAGGGCGCTTCTCAGGAATGAAGACACTGAATCGATCCAGATTCACTACAACTTCATCCACTTCTACCTGCGCGAAGTCAGTGTTATACGTTGCGTCCAGCGTGAGACTGGGTGTTACCGAATACTTGAGATCAATGCCAATTTCGTTGTCGAAATCTGAACCGTTAGTTTCGGAACCTTCGCGCGCTCTGCCAAGCACATAGGGCGTGAGTTTGAGGTTTCTCTGCACGGGTGCCTTGATGCCGTGCAAGCTACCCGCGTCAGAGACTCGAAAAATACTGTGCTGACGATCCAACGCAGCCCAAAAAGCTTCCTCCTTATTGCGGCGAATATTGCGTTGAAAATTAATACCCCAGTTTTTTGAATCACTGCCTCCATAGCGTAAAGACCTGAAAGGAATGGCCATTTCCAGGCTCCAGCCGTTTTCACCAATCTGTGTGGCCACCTCCCAGCTGGTGTTCCAATCCAGGTTAAATCCCGCCGCACCCAATAAGGAATCACCATTACCTTCGTTGTTCACCTGGCCGTCGTACTGAATGCCAGCAGGATTGGTGCCAAACACAAAACCGTTCTGGCCATCTTTAAAGCCGTCGAGGATAACCTGGAAGCTATCGGTTTCATCCAAGTCTGCGTCACGGCGACTGTCGGAGACGATAATGCTTGCGGGATCGTCGTCATGCAGCACCGCGGCTATATACAAAGTATCCTCAGTGAAACCAATATACACATCAGTCTTTTGCGAAGCAGGCTTGCCTTCGTTCGGCCGTGACTGCCAGAAACCTGTGGCAGCGGTAACTCCATCCCAGGCGGCGTCGTTATTGACCTTACCATCGACGGTGGGCTCTACCGTGAATTCATGGGCGATTGCAACCGGCGCTTGCGCAGTGGCCTGATCGGGCAGCGATGCTATAAACACAAGCGCCCAGGCAGAAAAAGAATGAAGGAAACACTTGTGGCAACTCATGCTCGTATTCTAACAGCTGATGAGTTTCATTGAGCCAGAACGTCACGGAACAAGTATATAATGGCCGTACTCATAAGGAATTCACCATGAAACTATTTGCCTCGTTTTGTTTAACAATGCTTGCTGCGATATTCATATTACCAGCGCAGGCCGATGAAAAATCAAGCAGCCAACCAGGTCTCTTCTCTGCTGCAGATATTTTTCATCTTGAGTATGCACGCGACCCTCGCATCGCTCCCAATGGGAGAGATATCGTATATGTGCGCAACAGTATGGATATCATGACAGATACTGCACGTGGCAATCTGTGGACCGTTGAAACCGATGGCCAGCGCCACAGACCACTGAGCTCGGGACGCGACAGCTATTCGTCACCTCGCTGGTCACCCAGCTCAGATCGCCTGGCATTTGTATCGTCTAAAGAAGGCAGCAGGCAAATTTATGTGCGCTGGATGGATACTGGTCAGACCGCATTGCTCAGCAATTTGAGCGAGTCGCCATCCAGCATCAGCTGGTCACCCGACGGGCAATGGCTGGCATTTACCATGCGCGTGCCTGCCAACCAGAGACCACTGGCGGAGGCTCCAAAAAAGCCAAAGGGGGCTAAATGGGCTCCTCCTGTGAAGTTGATTGATTCTCTTGTATATCGAGCTGACGGCGCCGGGTTTCTTGAAGCGGGCTTCGAGCATGTGTTTGTCATTCCCGCCGAAGGTGGCGCGCCAAGACAGATAACCATGGGTAACTTTAATCACAACGGGCCACTGTCGTGGGCACCCGACAGCCAGAAAATCGTTTTCTCGGCCAACCGGCGCGATGACTGGGAATATCACCCCAGAGATGAGAACCTGTTTATTGTGGATGTTGCCAGCGCTGCGCTCACTCAACTCACGGACAGAGACGGCCCAGATGCCGACGCACAGGTATCACCTGATGGCAAGCGCATTGCGTTCGTGGGGTATGATGATAGAAACCTTGGCCATCAGATTACCCATCTTTACCTGATGAATATCGATGGCACTGGAAAAAGAGTCTTAAGCGGTTCCCTTGACCGATCTGTACAGTCACCTCGTTGGGCCGGCAACAATCGCATCTTCTTTCAATATGATGACCAGGGAGTTGGCAAACTGGCTTCCAGCAACCTCAGTGGTGAGATTACCGAGCACGCTTCGCAGCTTGGGGGAACAACGCTTGGCAGACCGTATACCAGTGGCAGTTATACCGTGGCCAACAATGGTCAGTTTGCGTTCACACTGAATTCCCCATCACATCCCGCTGATCTGGCGAGTGGTAGACGAAATTCGGTTAAACGACTGACGCACTTGAATGATGATTTGTTTGCTCACAAAAAACTGGCCAAGGTAGAAGCCATAAGTTGGAAATCATCGCATGATCAACGCGACATACAAGGCTGGTTAGCCACACCACCAAATTTCGACCCGGCGAAGAAGTACCCGTTTATTCTTGAAATCCATGGCGGGCCGTACGCCGCTTACGGCCCGAATTTTAGTGCTGAGGTGCAACGCTATGCCGCTGAGGGTTACGTGGTTCTTTACGCTAATCCCCGTGGCAGTTCCAGCTATGGCGGAGAATTTGCGAGCCTGATCAACTACGCCTACCCAGGCAATGACTACGATGACCTAATATCAGGGGTTGATGCAGTAGTTGCCAAAGGCATTGTAGATGACCAACAATTGTTTGTGACCGGTGGTTCCGGCGGTGGTGTATTATCGGCCTGGATTATTGGCAAAACGAATCGATTTGCCGCCGCTGTGGTTGCAAAGCCGGTAATCAATATGACTAGTTTTGTACTAACCGCTGATGCGGTTAACTATTTCTCTCGCTATTGGTTCAAGGGCTTCCCATGGGAACAGCAAGAAGAATATTGGCGTCGTTCACCCTTGTCTCTGGTGGGTAATGTCAAAACACCGACCATGCTGCTGACGGGAGAGTCGGACTATCGCACCCCTATTTCAGAATCGGAACAGTTCTATATAGCACTAAGACTGCAAAATGTAGACAGCGCTTTAATGCGAGTACCGGAATCATCGCATAGTATTGCGGCACGCCCTTCTAACCTGATCGCCAAGATCGACAATATACTTGCGTGGTTTGAGAAATACAGACCGCAATCTGAGGATGATGCAGCGAACTAGCACCGCAGCTTTCCTGGCAATAGGTTGCGTGACTACCAAGCCCAATATGGCGCGGATCGATCTTAAGTTTTTTTCGCCAGCTTTTCGCCATATCGCTTCACACGAATATCCGCCTGCGCCTGATGGCCGGCAAAACCTTCGACAGCGCACAATCGCGAACAATACTGCCCAAGGTGGTGCGATGCTTCCTCAGTTAAGCGCTGATATGTGCAGGTTTTTATGAATTTTCCTACCCAGAGACCACCGGTATAGCGTGCTGCTTTCTTTGTCGGCAAGGTGTGGTTAGTGCCAACCACCTTGTCGCCATACGACACGTTCGTTTCTGGACCAAGGAACAAAGCGCCATAGTTGGTCATATTGTTCAGAAAGTAATCCGGATCTTTTGTCATTACCTGCACATGCTCAGAGCCTATCTCGTCGGCGACTTCCACCATTTCGTCGTAGGTATCGCAGAGAATGACTTGACCGTACTTACGCCATGCCTGACCAGCTATTTCAGCCGTTGGTAGAGTTTTCAGCTGTTCTTCAACGTGCTTCATCGTTGATTTAGCCAGTGCTTCCGAATTGGTTAAAAGAATCGCTGGGGAGTTTGTAC
The DNA here is from genome assembly GCA_039111475.1 of Pseudomonadota bacterium. Classification (GTDB taxonomy): domain Bacteria; phylum Pseudomonadota; class Gammaproteobacteria; order Pseudomonadales; family JAUIET01; genus JAUIET01. The sequence goes on from JBCCIP010000008.1 coordinate 81,709, forward strand.
CGTGCTCCGCCTGGCCTAGAAGGTCAGTTGCACACAATTCGCCATCCACACTGTCATCACCAATCACCAGCGTTTCTGTTGGACCCGCAAATAAATCAATGCCTACCCGGCCAAACAGCTGGCGCTTTGCCTCAGCAACAAAGGCATTGCCCGGCCCCACCACCATGTCGACTCCCGCTATTGTTTTGGTGCCAAATGCCATCGCTCCTATGGCTTGTACACCACCCAGGCTGTAAATTTCATCAGCGCCTGCCAGATCCATTGCATCGACGGTGGCAGGATGTACTCCACCTTTAAATGGCGGCGCACAAGCCACGACGCGTTTCACTCCGGCTACTTTCGCCGTCACAACACTCATGTGCGCACTGGCCACGAGCGGATACTTGCCACCTGGCACATAACAACCAACACTGTGCACAGGAATATTCTTGTGGCCCAGAGTTACGCCCGGCAGCGTTTCAACTTCAACATCCTTCAATGTGTCTTTTTGAATACGCGCAAAGTTTCCAATTTGCTCTTGGGCAAACTTGATGTCATCTATAACATGCTGGTCCAATTGCCGGTGGCATGCGTCAATCTGCTCACGTGATAACTGTAATGGTTCACCATTCCAACCATCGAATTTGGCCGCGTATTCCTTAACCGCTTGATCGCCTTGCTGTTCGATTTCGGCAAGAATACGTTCAACAGTAGCGCGCACTTCGGCATCATCGCTTGCGACTTGCTCGCCGCTTATGCCTTCTTTGAGCATTCTTATCATGTGCAAGGACCCCCAGTTTGCCTATAGCTGTTTGCAAACGAGATTAGCATATCTGAGTTTAGACGCTATGCTCTCTGGTGAACCTGTTTTTGGAATCCTAGACTCGCGTCCCGACTAAGGTCTTAGCCACCATGCTAACCGTAAAAACGATGAAATGAGCTCGATTATCCAGTCTTGCGCAGCGGTATTGGCGCTTTTATCGTTTCTATAAAAGCGTCAGCCGGCAATGGTTTTGCCAGCAAGTAACCTTGCACGATGTCGCAATGATAATTGCGCAAGCGCTCAAGCTGCTCGACAGTCTCTACGCCTTCGGCAACTACAGTGAGCTTCAAGGCATGGCCCAATGCAACGATCGCTGCAATAACCCGGGCGTAATTTTCGCCCTCAGACATACGCCACACAAAAGAACAATCAATCTTTAATGCCTGAACTGGTAGATCCGCCAGATATTGAAGTGATGAATAGCCGGTACCAAAGTCATCCAATTGAATACCTATACCAAGGTCGCGAAACGAGGAAAGCACTTGCACACCCAAATCAAGATTTTCCATCAATGAAGATTCTGTTAATTCAAATTTGAGCATGCTAGGCGTGACGCCAGTTATGGCAAGAACTGAATTTATTGAGCGTTGTAGATCCGGATTACGAAGCTGCTGCGGCGACATGTTGATACTAATGGGCACCGCCCAGCTCTCGCATTGCCAGTCTGCAACATATTCAGACACTTGATCAAACATGGATTGAAACAACGCGTCTGAAAGCCCAGTCTCTTCGGCTAAGGGCACAAAGTCAGCGGGAGACACCACGCTGCCATCAGGTTTTATCCAACGAGCCAATGCCTCTGCCCCACTCCACCGGCCGGTATTCAAGTGACATTGAGGCTGAAAGAAAGGCTGAATCTCACGCGACTCAATTGCCACCCTCAGCTCTTGCTCAAGGGTAAATTTCTGCTTGGCGATGTCGCCCATGGTTCGATCGTAATAAACCGTTTGGCGGAGCATGTGCCGTTTGGAGCGATTTAACGCGGCCTCAGCACAACGAAACACTTCCTCTGGCGAATCACCATGTTCCGGGTACTTTGCGATCCCTATCGCGCAATCCAGAAATACCTTTCTCCCTGCCAACTCTATCGCTTGCTGAAACAGCTCTTCAATACGAAGTACGCTCAATCGCGGCTCTCTTTCAGAGTTGAAATTTCTGAGTATTACTGCGAACTCGTCGGACCCGAGGCGACCAACAATGTCTTGCTCTCTAACTATATTTCTAAGTCGTGCACCGATAACCTGGAGTAATTCGGTGCCTAGCTCGTAGCCCATTGTCTCATTGATAAAACTGAATCGTTCAATATCAAGTACAACAAACAGCACTGTTTCATCGACGAATTTGGGTATGTCATCTTCGGCAGCCAGAAAACCCTCTAGTTTGTCGAGCAATTTGATTCTATTGGGTAAGCCTGTAGTCGCGTCGAAATAGGCCAACTCATGAAGCTGTGCAGTGCGCTGTTCTATCTGCCCCTCAAGCTCAATGTTTGCCCGTTGCAGAGCTTTGTCTGAAACCCACTTTCCGCATAAGGCAACAGCCAGCTGTCTGCATTCCACTGCGTGAAAGGGCTTTTGGAAGAAGAACAGTTTATCAACTGGTGGAACCTGCCCAGCCAATTCGCTGGGAATAAGGCCTGTCGCTCCACTGACAATAACGATATTGACGTCACTATCAATAAGTCGTATTTGTTTCGCTGTTTCGATGCCATTAATGCCAGGTGGCATATCAACGTCCATGAAAATAATTTGATACGGCTCTTTTACGTCTATTGCCCGAGCGACCTCCTTGATCGCTTGTTCACCCTGAGTGACCGCGCTGACTGCAAATTCAACCGAAGACGCAGTGTCTGACTGTGTTCCAAATAATTCCTGATCGAGCTCTTTGAGAAGAACTGTATTATTGCCACCCCCTTCCTTGCCGAACGCTCTTTGGTACTCTTCGATAATCGCTTGCTCGTCATCAACCACTAGAATTCTTTTGGTTTGTTGCTTGCAGAGAGTCATATCAGGCCGCCGGTAAGTAAAGGTGAAACACAGCGCCGGCATCTGCACCGTTGCTTTCTGCTTTGATCTTGCCGCCCATATTCGCAAGTGTATTTGCACACCAATGCAGGCCAAGACCGCCGCGATCACCCTGTTTTGAAGATGCGCCGCGAGCAAATAATCGTGGTTTCATGTCTGGCGCAATACCAGCGCCATCGTCAGAAATGGACAAACAGATCATAGTGTTATCAGATTGAGCTGACACACTAATACGCCCATTTCGCCGCTCTGTGCGAAGAATTGATTCGTAGGCATTAATAATAATATTATGCAGAATCTGCATAAGGCTTATGTGGTTGCTTCGAATTTTATAGTCGCTCAGATCGGGTTGCAGCTCGACACTTATTAGCATTGCCGCATCGTTGGGTAGCACCGTCACGGCTTCCTTAACCGCACCCTCAAGTGAGATGGTCTCAATCATTGAGGCTATCTGGCTAACGTTTTCCTGGTCTTTTAGTATCTGCTCTACCTGCCTTACCTGCGCAGAAACAACGTCAAGATCTGCATCCGCAATCGCTGTCTGTGATTGCTGTTCCTTCAGGGCGATCGACAAGTACACTGACAATTTATGCCGTCTATGCATTTCCAATTCATCACTTGCCAATTCTTCTGCCGCTCTGAGCATGTTTCCACTGCCGATGGCACGTACCGCTGCACTTGCGCTTTCCGCGCGATTAACTAGAGGTGTTAGTGCGTTTCGAATATTATGCAATACCGTTGACGCCGTTTCTGCTCTGCCGGCTTTGTACGATTGGGTCTGCAGTTCTTGTCGCGTTGACAAAAGCTTATCCAAAAGCTCATTAAAGATAGAGGCCAGCAGCGATATTTCGTTGTGACCAGACACATTTAGGCGCTGTGTCAGGTCATCAGAATGCTTGATATGGGTAATGCGCTGACCCAGTACATTGAGCGGATTCACAACAACGGAATGCAAAAGCAACCAGATTGCTATCGCTACTACAAAACCGAGCATTGCAAGTGACGCAAACATATTCCCCAACGCTTGCTGACCCAAGTTTGTTATGTCGGTTGGCGTTTTGACTTCCAGGATAGAAACCACTTCTCCTTGAATATCCTTGAACTCCAGACGGTCAATTCGAAAATGCTGTTGGTCTACTCTCTCACCGGCGTTGGAATTATGTTGCGGCTTATGGTCTGCAGCTGTTTGATAATTCCTGAGAGAAGTATCGATAAACGCGAGTTCAACCTGAGTTCTGGATCGCAGTCTCTGTATTAATACTTGATCTAAAAGTTTGCCGAATATCAGCGTGCCCTTGATAGGCCCGGTTAAATCCGTAGTGACAATTGGTTTGGATGCCAACAGCGCAACACCTAGCTGGCTGTCAAGAGCGCCCGTAATCGTTGAGTCCAGCAACTTATGATCCAGGAATGGAAGTAGCGCATTATTTGCAATACCAAGTTTGGTGAGTGGTAGCTCACTTTCATTCTTGGTATCGATCAACATACCCCATACCAATTGTCGTTCTTCGTTGTAAAACAAGACAATATTTGTTTCGAAATTAAGAAACCCATTTAGCGTTAGATTCGATTTTGCATAGCTTTCGTGATTCCCCTGAATAAACTCATAGGTTTCGTCCCAGATTGCATAGTCTCCTGCTTGTTTGGCCAAGTTGTCATAAACGTGCGTAATCGCCTTCTCAACGCGCGCGACATTGGCGTTTGCCGCATCGCTCTCCAGGCGCTCAAAAGTAGGCGCGATGGCATCAATCAACAGGCGATAGCTCAACCCCGCCGTGGCAAGCATCAGTAGACAAAGTACTAGGGTTATCTGACGTTTTATCGTCATATGTTATTTGTTATCGGGAAGCGGCAGTCAATAAATGTATCGGCTGCGAGGAAGCTCACTTAACGGAAAAAATACGTTGCTTGTATTGCGCGCAGACGAACGGAATGCAATTGCACACCCGGGGCGGTGAGAGCTAGTTTTTGAACAAATAGTAAGCGATTAGCTTAAGAAATTGTGTTTTTTTTGAACGCTGAGCGCGTTATGTTCTCCACATCAGATTCACCAATCAACACATTATCTTCAACGCGAATTCCACCATATGGCAGGAAATCCTGAACGCGACTCCAATTTACCTCGCAGGTAAGCGAACTCGCTTTTAGTTTCTCCAACAACAAGGGAATAAAATAAACACCTGGTTCAACGGTGACGACAGAGCCGACCGCGAAATTGGACGTATTTCGCAGGCGCGGGTACGCTTCAGGTGGCGGAATTTCGCCGCCATCTGCATCACCTAAATACCCCCCCAGCTCATGTACATTTACACCCAGACCATGACCGATTCCATGAGGGTAAAAAGTGGTGCTTAAACCTGATTCAACACAACTTTCGGCCGAACAATTAATAATGGAAAATTGCTGTAATAGCTCTGCTATTTTTAGATGCGACAACTCATGCAGTTGTATGGCAGATTCATTAGCCTTGATACTGGCAACCAATTCCAACTGTTTTGTGTTCATGCAGTCGATCATTTCAGCATAAACTGATGACTCATCAAACGCCCAGGTACGGGTAATATCTGACGCGTAGCCGTTTACTTCAACGCCAGCGTCAATCAGAAAACTTCGGTGTTGTGGTGGCGGAGTATTATCAAGAATAAAGTGATGCAAAATGGCGGCGTGTTCATTTAAGCCCGCAATAATGCTATAGGGCATTTCATCATCAGACTGTCGGCATGCAGCAAGGTACGCAAGTTTAATGTGCAGTTCGCTGGCTTGCGCGTAGAAAGCGTCTCTGGCAGCTAAATGCGCATCAGCCGCAAAAAAATTCGCCTGACGAATACACTCATGTTCGTAATCCGTTTTAAAGCGGCGATGGTAATCGATGCGATTGCGCAGCTCTGTCGTATTGCATTGTTCTACCTGCAAATTAAACTCATTTTGCTCACCTAGATAAGCAACACCAGCCAACAAATCACCCATATCAGGCAATGTATCAAATTCAATGAGTTCGAATGCGGCCCGCCAACCCTCTGGCAAGCTCTGCGGCGCTGTATGCCAGATATCTTCCGCGATATCCAGATACAAAGCCGGTTTGCCCGATGCTGGAATGTACAAAAAGCTGTTGTACCGCTTTACCAACGGCAGCCATTCCTTAAAGTAACCGTTTGCTTTAAATGGATAGGCCATATCATCCATAAATTGAATGTGTTGCTGGCCAGAGCTAATCAAAACACCGCTTAGTTGCAACTCACTGCAAAATTCCTGAAAACGTTGCGTCTTTGTGCTGACGTGTTGCAAAAACAGGTCAGCTCCTATGTCAATCATCATGAGCAGAGATGTCCATGGGCGTCCAATCTATAGGCGTTAAGCCGTGGCCTGCTAGATAGGCATTGGTTTTCGAAAAATGTTTGCAGCCAAAAAAGCCGCGGTGTGCTGCCAACGGCGATGGATGCGGCGCTTTCAATACAAGGTGCCTTTGTTGATCAATAAACTGTCCTTTGCGTTGTGCGTAACTACCCCACAAAAGAAACACCAGCTTCTCACGATGTTCATTCAGACTGGCAATTGCCATGTCGGTAAATTCTTCCCAGCCTTTGCCTTGATGGGAAGCCGCCTGGGCTTGCTGCACGCTGAGAACGCTGTTCAACAACAAAACTCCTTGATCTGCCCAGCTTTGCAAGCAGCCATGATTCGGCACTTCCATACCCAAATCGTCGTGCAATTCCTTGTAGATATTGAGCAGGGAAGGTGGCGGTCTAACACCGTGCTGAACCGAGAAACACAGGCCATGCGCCTGGCCAGGACCGTGATACGGATCTTGTCCCAGAATAACGACCTTGACCTGATTAAACGGCGTAGAGTTGAATGCATTGAAGAACTCACTGCCCTTTGGATAGATGACACGTTGCTTATCCTTTTCCGCGCGCAGGAAGGCGCGCAGCGAGCGCATGTAGTCCTTCTCAAATTCAGGCGCTAACTGCTGCAGCCAACCCGCTTCGAGTTGTATTTTGGCATAAGAGCTCATGGTGCGCAGTGTATCATCCAGCCTCAGCCCCACCCGCAATCACTTCCGGCAGGTAGACATCAACAAATTCAGCTGGGAAACGTTTCGGTTTACCGCTGCTGATTTCAATGCAGCTGAGCTGCCATAAGCCACTCATAAGAATTTCCATACTGTCAGTTCGAGCTATCTCAAAGCGGCGAGTCATTCGCGTGCCTCTTGCAAAGCTCAGCCAGGTGCTTACCTGCAATACTTGTCCTTCGAACGCCGGTGAGAGGTAATCAAATTCAGCGTGATACACCGCCATTGCCCTATCAAGCTTTTGATAATCATTAACCGACAGACCCAGAGCTTCCGAATGCTGCCAGGCAAGTTCTTCACACCAGGAAATATAACGAATATTGTTAACATGACCCAGGCCATCAATATGTTCTGCCAGTACCGTACGCGAACCGGTGTATTTCCTTGCTATGTTTTTACCCATGCAGCTTCTCGGCGAGCGTTTCAAACATTCGCCGCTCTGTGTTTTCTACCTTCAACATCAAATTATCAATCGCTAACCAGGCTTCTAGATCGCTCGCATCATTGGCTAAATTGCTGGCAACGATCGCAATGTCGTTCCAATGAGAAGCTGCCAGCTCTGCAGTTTGAATCAGATCATCGCTGACTATGTCGGGTCGTTGCGTTCTTGACCATTGCATAAACTCGGCAAACATCACCCGAAAAAAACCACCACCGGTCCCAAAATTAACGATGCTATCGAGCAAATACTTTGCCAGACCGGTGTCGTTACTGCGGCCTGGCATTGACTTCAGTTGGGCACGAAACAAGACCATGGCGGCAAGCCCACCTGCCACGTAATCACTATTGCCTGCCTGGGCGCTTAGCGTTTCGATTTGTGAACGGTCTTCACCTAGCATTCTCTCTGCTGTAATACGAAGCGCATGTTCACATGCCTCATCCAGGCTGTGCCTAACGTCGCTGGAATGAAACTTACCCCACAAATTGTGTGACGACATACCTACCGGTGAATTCCTGCTATCGCGTACTCCTTGTAATGAGCAAATCTGCGGCTCACATTCCGTTCGGTCGGCGATATACACCTCTTGCTGCTCATCATCAAAACCTACCAATACAAAACGGTGCCCGGGAAAATGCACTTTGAATTTTCTATAATCAAGATAATAAATATCGCCGGCGAGCATGGTCGGGTGCCCGTCGATAATTTCTTGGCGCGCTTCCTGCCACGCTACATCATCGTCCGCCTGTCTCGTTTCCTGGTAATCAAGACCCAGCGTATAAGCAAGGTCTTGCTCCATAGTCACGCCGCGGCCCACAAACATAAACGGTGGTTGGTTTCCTGGCAGCGGAAAATACAAGGCATCAAGCCCCGCCCCCAATCCAAACACAACATGTTCAGGCAAATCCAGATCACAGTAATGGCGGATAAGATCACGCATGGAACCACTACCGCAATGCTCGGAAGTTTGATTGACGTAGTCTTTCAGGATTACCTTCATAGTATTCTAATTCTCACTCAGCAATTCCTGATACAACGCCCAATTACGCTCTATGGTGGCCGTTACATCGAAGTGATTATGGATTCGCTTTTGCGCTTGTTCACCCATGCGGCTGCAGGTTTGCTCGTCAAGCAATTCATCCAATGCCGTCGCGAACGCTGCAATGTCACCAGGTGGCACAACAAAGCCACAATTGCCATGTTCAACCAGCTCGGGACTACCACCTACGCGGGTTACCACGGCTGGCGTGCCTTGGCCCATTGCTTCTATCAAAGCACGAGGCAAACCTTCACGCTTAATGGATGGCATGGTCGTTACATCAATTGCGCCGTTAATCGACAAGGCTGCGTGCTGCTCAACTTTTCCTATTGTAAAGATCAAACCCCGCTTTTTGCTAGCGGCAATTGCCTGTTTGGCCTTTTTGTCGCGTAGATCGCCTACTAGTAACAGAGCTACTTTTTCACGCCGCATTTCACTAAATGCTCTCACCAGAATATCAATGCCTTTTCGAGGCCGCATCGCACCACAAAAGCCAATTACCTGATAATCCGCGGGTATTCCATATTGCTTCAAATCAATATCTGGAACAGCGTTGTATTTTTCCGTGACATGCCCTTTATGAATGGTAATTACTTTTCTTGGTGAAAGGCGCACTGGCCCAAATCCCATCTTCAGAAAATGCGCACGTATCGCTTCTGCAACGCAAACTATACGATCAATGCGCGGGTGCAAAAAACTCAACAAAGAAAACGGGTCAAAAAAGCTTAGATTGCCGACAATACCACGGTAAGCGATGAGCTTCGCCTCGCTGTTACTCATCGCAGGAATGGTACTGAGTAATGCCTGCTTGCGAAGAACGTGAACAATATCTGGTTCAAAACTGTCTATCGCTTGTCGTATGGTGTCGATGTTCCCGCGATTGCGTTTGCCCTTAAAAGCAACTTTTTGTACGGGGATGTCATTTCCCGAAAACAATTCCAGATTAGTGCAGTTGCTTGCACAGAGCACGGTAACCTCAGCGCCTTTCTGCTTGGCGCCAAGGAATTGATAGGGCTCAACATGGTCGATGTCAGTAGTAACCACCATCAGCTTCATGCCCACCACCTTCTTACTTTTACCGTTTTTCCCGGCCGGTATTTAAACTTGGCCGCATTGGCGGGAGGGTAAAGGTAGTCGTTGCTTTGCAAGCTCTCGTATAAAGCAAGATATGCTCGTGCACTGTTTTGGATCGAGAACGCTGTCTCTACGCATCGCCGTTGCATACGCTGTTGTTCAGCAGAAGTTCGCCTAAGATGCCAATCGATAGCCTCATTGGCCTGATGATAGGAAGTCACAAGATAGCCGTTTTCGCCGTCAACGATGTACTCGCCCAATGCGCCATTGGGTGTCGCCAGTACCGGTGTTCCGCAAGCCATGGCTTCATGCGGCGCCAAGGCGAAGGGCTCCTGCCAGTTAACGGCGTAGAACAATAAGCTACTGTTTTGCAGCAGGCTAAGCTTCTCAATGCCATCTACATTGCCGCAGCTTTGGATTAGCTGTTCTTTGCCATCACGGCGGGCTCTCCTACGCCACAAACCCCGCAATTTCTTTTCCTGCCATACGTCGCCACCACAAAGCTTAATCGTCAGATTGTTGTCCAAGGCAAGGTTGATAGCGGTTATAGCATTTTTTTTCCGCCAAGCAAGCTTCGCCATAAACAACATGCTGCGCTGTTTTTCTACGATTGGAGGGTATTCTTCTAACGGCAGACCATTGTGCACATAAACCTCGGCGCCATGATTGTTAGCGTGCGACTTACTTAGGAAAACTGTATTGGGCATTATTGCCTGCGAGGCTCGATGATTGCCGTGTTCAGTCATTAGGTAAGGACAGTGTGGGGAAAATGTGGTCGGAAACGGCTGATGGAAGTGCAGTAGCTCTGCATCAGGCAGCAACGCTGGCAGCTCCGCAAGAGATCGCGGCCAAGGGACAAACTGGATTCCTGCGTCGGTCAACGCATCACTGCCCCGTTGCGCGACCACTGTCACTTGATGGCCTAACTCCACTAGAGCGCGCGCCAGCCAGAACACCATGCGTTCAATGCCTCCGTAGCCAGTTGGCGGTACCTGGCCATCAAATAGCTGGACAATCTTCACTTCGAAATCGCCTTCAATCCTGGATTGGCTACATGATGGCTCGCTGCAATCACCGTTTGCAAACGCTCGGTGTTAGCTGACAATTGACCTCGATCGTTCTCTTCATGCCACAGGTGAATTACTGGAATGGAGGCGCGGCCTTCTTTTCTTAGCACACCATAGCGCAGCAGTCGCACAGCCAGGTCAGCGTCTTCGTGCCCCCAACCCACGTAGCGCTCGTCAAAACCATTGACTGCTTCAAAATCAGACCGCCACATGCCAAGATTGCAGGTTTTCACACCATCCCAATCCCTCGACTTTCTATACGCTGTAAACGGTAGGGGCAGCAGAGAACCGATACGTTTAACCTCACCTTTCACGCGATGCAGCAACCAGGCTGGAAAGTGCGCAGGCAGACCCTCACCTTCGAATATTCTTCGAGTTAACTGCTCGCGCAGCATAATGCGGCTGCCGCGCACAAAATAACCACTTTCCGCAAATTCTCGGTGCGCGCTAACGAAATCTGGCCGAGCAATACAGTCGCCATCCAGAAACACTAAATACTCGCCCCCAGCTATTCGCACCGCGTTATTCCGCGCGGCCGCTGCACGAAAGCCTTGATCCTCATGCCAGGCGTGAGCAATTCGCGCAGCACTTTCTGCAGCACAAGCTTGAATCAGTTCAGCGGTTTCGGCAGCTGAACCATCGTCGGCCACTACTACCTCGTAATTCTGATCACTTTGCTGCTGCAATGAGCGCAAGGCTTTAGCTAAGTAACGCGGTGAGTTGTACGTACTCACAATAATGGAAACCATTCCAGCGGAATTCATGCGCTTGTCTGTTCAGGCAATGGATCGGTATTATAGGCCTGCGATCTACTCATGAGGAAACCATTATCCTATCTCAATTTCGTAAAGAGCTGGCTCGCCAGTGCGGCAAGTACGTTGATCGATACCACGGTTTTTCTTACGACTTTACCAAAGGCGGCGAGAAGAAATTGTTTGAAGATTTGAGCCGCTTCGACTTTAAAACCCTGTTTGACGTAGGTTGCAATGTAGGCGATTGGTCACTAATGGCCGCAGAGCATTTTCCAAGTGCGACCATCCACACTTTTGAGCTTTCCAATATCACTTATGAAGTGTTGGCAAATACGCTGAACGACCAACGCTTCATCAACAACAATTGTGGTCTTTCAGACGCTGAAGGCACGATTCGCTACAAAGATTACGGCCCTGAGTCCAAGTTCAATACCTTGCTGGGTAACGCCACCTATCACGATGACCACATCAAGGTGACAGAGCGTGAAGGTCTCGTACGCACCGGCAACGCTTATTGCGTTGAGCACGGAATAGAGAGCATCGATTTTCTTAAAGTAGACGTGGAAGGTGCTGAGCATATGGTGTTGAAGGGTTTTTCGGAGCTGCTAAGCACACAAGCCATTCGGGCGGTGCAGTTCGAATACGGTTACACCAATGGCGACGCCCACTTCCTAATGCGGGACTTCTATCAGCTGTTTGAAGGCTTTGGTTATCAAGTGGGGAAGATCCATCGCGAGGGCGTGCAGTTTCAGCCGTGGAGTTATCCGCTCAATAATTTCAAGTCCGGACCGAATTTCCTGGCGGTTAAGAGTACTGATAGCGAGCTCATTGCAGCCATAGCAGGAAAGCCTATTTGATGCGATATGAAAGCACGACAGCTACTGAGTATGCGTGACTGCGGCCGGAAGAAATGGCGTACCCTAGGGTCTCCACACAGTGATTCTGGAAAGTCTCATTCCGTCTAGACCCATACTATTAAACTGCTGTATTTCTTAGTATTTTCATTTTTTAAGTCTCAGATGCTCTGTTAAAGTCTATTGATATCTAAGAACAAATGGGGGTATTTTTGGGGGTACATTAGTGTTCAGTTAACAATCTATATCACGTCTAGGCATCGTCCCCTCTCGGAGACCTCCGTCCGCAATGCGAAGGCGACCGATAAAGCGCTCAAAAAGTTTGATGGACGAGGACTATTTCTGCAAACCGATCAACCACATCGATTCAAATAAACTGAGCTACTGCGGGGCCGAAATACCTGAAGAAGGTGTGGAGTGAGAACCAATGATGAATGTCACGTCGGGCTATGTTCTTAGAGCAATGGATAGCATGCCCAAACAAGGAAAACGCAAACCTTGGCGCTTGTATCAGAACTACATTCTCGACCGACTGAGTTTAGGATTGGGCTCGGTACACGACAGGGCAATGAAGTTCAAATCGCTCTCACGATCAATGCAACATTCAGTCACCGGTTAACCCACCCGCCCCCTTAGGTCTGGTGCACAGCGTCGGTTTCTAGTTAGTGCGCATCCGATTGAATACTAGTTAGGCAACATCATCATTCTCATCAATTCGATCACGCAAGTAATGATTCTTCAAAGGCAGCTGTCGGATTCTATTCCCTGTAGCGTTAAACACTGCATTGGCAAGGGCCGGTGCGACTGCAGGGGTTCCAGGCTCTCCGGCCCCACCCAAATCCGCACCACTATTGATTATATGAGTTTCAATTGCAGGCGCTTGAGCCATGCGCAGTGCTTCATAGTCGTGGAAATTACTCTCTCTAACTGCGCCATTTTCGATAGAGATTTCTCCATACAACGCAGCTGTTAGGCCATAGACGATTCCTGATTCGATCTGCGCGATGAGACCGTCTGGCGAAATCGCAAAGCCAGCATCAACAACCGCCACGACACGGTCAACGATCACGTCACCGTTTGCTACAGAGACCTCTATAACCTCTGCTACCAATGAACCAAAAGACTCTTGAATCGCGATTCCCCGACCGCGTCCTGCCGCTAATGGCGAATGCCAGTTCGCCTTTTCGGCCGCTTTTTGAAGTACCGCTAAATGCCGTGGTTTGTCTTTGAGCAGCGCAGCTCGGTACTCGTAGGCATCCATGTTTGCTGCGTGTGCAAGTTCATCGATGAAGCACTCGGTAAAAAAACCATGCTGAGAATGATCCACACTGCGCCAAGCTCCAAAGGGTACATGGGTTGTGCTAGCGACATGCCCAATGTCTTGAGATGAAATAGAGTACGGCACAAGCGGTGCTTCAACAGGTTCGTGCTTATCGACATAGGTGTTTTCCCAGGCTTGTACTCTGCCCTGGGCATCCAGCGCAGCACGAAAACGACTCATCACTGCAGGCCGATAGAAATCTTGCCTCACGTCCTCTTCACGCGACCAGATAAGTTGTACCGGGCGGCCAACTGCCGCGGCAATTTTTGCCGCTTGTATCGCATAATCAGGATTGGCTTTGCGGCCAAAACCTCCGCCCATGAAATGGTTATGTACAGTTACATTTTCTGCGTCCATACCCAGAGTTTCAGCAACGGCGTTGCGAAAACCTAAGGGATTTTGGCAACCAACCCACAGCTCGCAATGCGTTTCTGTGATCCGTGCAGTCGCATTGAGAGGCTCCATGCACGTATGCGCCAAAAATGGTACTTGGTAATCAGCGTCCACCAAACGGTCAGCCTTAGCGAATTTTTCGGCCACGTCACCAACAACGAAATCCGTCTTGCGACCAATTTTTTCTGTTAGGTCCGTATCAAACTGCTTAAAAATGGTGTCGGATGACACAGCATTGCTTACACTGTTTTGCCATTTGACATCTACTCGACTCAGCCCTTGCTTGGCTTGCCAGTAACCTTCCGCAACAACAGAGATTGCATCGCCATTTTCAACCGTACCAAGAGACCCTGCCGGTTGAGTGCCACCATCAAGGCGAATCACATCAACCACACCGGGCATCTGTCTGGCAGCAGTATCATCTACACTCGAAATTTTTCCTCCAAACACTGGGGCACGCTGCACAGTGGCGTACAGCATGTCGGGCAAATGAACATCCATGGCGAACAGTGCCGTTCCATCTACTTTACTGGGAATGTCATGACGCGGCACAGACTGCCCCATAATCTTGAACGCTTCCGGCTCCTTCAACAGAGGCCTTGTTGGCGGCGTTAATTCTGCGGCAGCAGCGGCAAGCTCAGAATACTTCGCACGCATATTGTTGGGTTCATGAATAACATGGCTGTCAGCGGTTGTAAGTTCTGCAACGGGTACCTGCCAGGTTTCAGATGCAGCGGTTTTCATCATTTCACGTGCGGCTGCACCGGCAACTCGCATGCCCAGCACTCCAGTTGCGCGAATGCTTGAGCTTCCCCCAGTAATCTGTAATCCGAGTGCTTTCGTGAGCTGCAGAAACGCACCATCAACCGTCGGCAGCATAATGTCAGGAATCTGTGCATCACCGAGAATAACCCCTTTACCTAAGGCGTAGTTGGCGTATTCAGCCACCGCGGGCGCTTCTTCAAATCGAACCAGATTCCAATCTGCATCCATTTCATCCGCAAGCATTTGTGCCAACGCCGTTTGCGCGCCTTGGCCCATTTCTGAGTGCGGTACAATAACGGTAGTGACATTGTCTGGCGACAACTTGACCCACGCATTAACCAGCGATTCATCATCGCTGGCAACCATTGGCGCAAGCGCTGGCGCACGGTGCCCAGGTCGCAGTGCCACGCCAACAAGCAATCCCCCACCAAGTAATACTCCACTGGTAATAACGCCTCGACGTGTCCACTTACCCATGCGCTTGTTCTCCAGCATTGCTTGCCAACTTCGGATCATATTGAGTCACAGCTCCAAGCTGGTCTGCTGATTCTGCATTTAAGGCGTACTCCACAGATGCAGCAGACTTGATTGCCTTCTTAATGCGCCCATACATCCCGCACCGACAGATGTTGCCTTGCATTGCATTGTCGATATCTGAATCACTCGGATTAGGATTGTTTGCTAACAGTGCTGAAGCAGACATCAGTTGACCAGACTGGCAATAACCGCACTGCGGAACCTGCTCTTGAATCCAGGCTTGCTGCAGAGGATGCAGCTCAGTCTCATTGGGCGCCAGACCTTCGATGGTGGTAATACTCTGGCCTGCCACGCTTGAGAGTGGCATCACACATGACCGAATTGGCTTACCATTGAGATGTACCGTGCATGCGCCGCACTGCGCCATTCCGCAGCCGAATTTCGTGCCTGTCATCTTTAGCTGTTCTCGTATAACCCAAAGCAGCGGAGTGTTCGGATCAACCGATACCGATCGCTCCACACCGTTAATAATAAGCTTCGTCATAGCTGCCTCGTTTAAGTAAAAAATTAGTCGACGGTAAAGTCTGCTGGCCTCTCCTCAATAGAGGTCGTTACACCTTCTACCGGGCCTTTCGCTTGTTGAGCTAACAGGAACTGATCAGTATCCATTGAGCGTGACGCATAGTGAGTGGTTGATACCGCGTCAGTGATGGCGCGTTTGATCATTCCTACTGATAATGGTGGCTGGGTGGCTATTGCCTTGGCCAGGTCCTGCGCTTTAATGAGCGCTGCACCAACTTCTATCAGGTAATCCAAAAAGCCCCAGTTTTCTGCAGTGCTTGCGTTCAACGGCCCGTTCAGAATAATGGCACTGAGGTCGCTGTCGCTCTGTAGCTAAAGCCGTGCGCTAGCGGAGCACAGCATTGCTTAGCGCATTCACTTTGTTGCCAGTATACGTTTGAACGGTTAGAACACAACCCTCTTGGTTAAGAGGCATATATTTCCAATCAGATTGTTGCATAGCAGCATCTCTATGGATTATACGCACGAGTGTGGTTGAAGAAAATGGCGTCCCCTAGGGGGTTCGAACCCCTGTTACCGCCGTGAAAGGGCGGTGTCCTAGGCCACTAGACGAAGGGGACACTGTGCAGCGTCAAAGAGCGCCAAAAACGAAGGCGGTATTGTACATAAGCACCAACGGAATTCAAGCGCGGAATTGGGAATTTGACGGCTGCTTAGCAGGGTGGCTGGGCACGTCCTTGTGCGCTTGATTTATGGCTGGGCCTAGCGCTTAGTGATGATGCCTGTGATGGCGTCGTTGATACTTATATGGCTTATCATAGTAGTACTTAGTAGACCAATAATTGCGGTGTCGGCGCGGCCGCTCAAAGCCACGACAATAAACACTGTGACGGTGCAACCTATGGCCATGACTGTAGTATTTTCCCCGGTGATAGCGCTGCCGGTATTCACTGTACGGATACGCACTGTGCAGGTTTAGACTGAAAACTGCAACTCCATGATGCCCATTGGGGTGAGCCTGGGCTGGGCTGACAAGCAAACCGAAACCAGTAGCGGTTATCGACAAGCCAAGTGCCAATGCTTTGATGCTCATACTTCCTCCTATGCGGCGTGACCGCGATTACAAGAGCATCCTCAGATTAGGCATGAAAGGCTGAATCGTGCCTGAACTCCGGGCCTGATTATGAACCTGATAGTACCCCGACACAGAGATTTTGACCGATTCAGTTTCTCTGTCAGCGTTGCTGGCAAGGTGCGTCTAGCTGGCAATGGCCATAGCCGCTGGCAAGAGGCGCACCGACGTCCAGGGACCCTGACAGAACAACCCGCGGAGCCGCTCCCGTGGCTTCCCGCCGCCGCGTCGCCTAAAGCGCCTAGGCTTGGTGCAGTGCTTGCAAAGGACCAAGGCCATTCACTTCGCACTGCGCCTTGCCGCAAAAAGCCATGAGAGCACTGAATCGGTTAACATCTCAGTGTCAGGGTACTAGTGCTTAAATTTACGATGGTTTGCAGTAGAAGGCTTTTCAGATCAAGACATGCACAGTATCCTTAGCACACCCCGAATATGGAGAGATTTCATGCGAAAACTTGAGACCACACTTGTAGCCCTATTATTGAGTTCAGCTGCGTCATTCAGCTGGGCAGAATGCGAACGCCCTGAGCGGCCTGAAGTCCCCAATGGTGCTGAAGCTACTATGGATGACATGGTTGCTGGGCAAACCGCTGTTAAGGCCTATGTAGCCGATGGCGATGCTTACATCAAATGCCTAGAAGCTCAGGAAAAGTCAGCAATGTCTGGTGTAGACAGCAGCGACGAGAATGCCGTTGCCGCGGCCGAAGCGGCCAATGCCGAGCGCATCAAAACTCACAATGAGGTGGTTGACGAAATGACAACGGTTGCCGGCGAGTGGAAAGAATCCATGACCGCTTTTAAATCGAAAGACAGTTAGTTCCTGTAGTATGGGAACTAACGTCAGGTGCATGGAAGCGCCTGCGTTTTACCTAGTAAAGACCCAAAGCGCTTCGCGGGGCCGACTCACTAGAGCTTTTTGAAAATGGCTTGCCCCATGGGCGTAGCGAGTGCTTTGGGTATGACATTTTCGAAAAGCGGATTTATAAATAGGCAGAAGCCTATTTGTAAACATAAACAAACGATTTAGAACCGCTTTGGGGCTACTTGCGTAGCCCCTCTAAAGTTCTCTCGCCACCAGCAGTCCTTCGTAAACCGCCTCTTCTGCTGAGCGCGGGCTAAGGCAATCTCCCGCCAGGTGGTAATCCATTCCCATCACAACGAGTTGCTGTTCCAAAAATGTCTCTGATTGATGCCCAAGTGCCATCACCAATGTGTTGACGTTTTCGCAAATAATTGCCTCTCCGCTGGTTGTATGCTGAAAGTAGACGCTGTCGTCGTCGGCGCCAAAGAAGCGGGCATAAGGAATCACTTCTACGCCCAGTTTATGCAAGGTTCCCGACCAGTGCCAACGAAGATACTTCTGCAAATTCTGGCCTGCCATTTCCCCATCAACGCACAATCTGACATGAACACCCTCGCGCGCGAGCTTTTCCGCCAGCCCCATACCAACCCAATCGCATCGCCAATCCGCTATCACTACCGAGGCGCCGGGCGTCACTTCATCATTAAGTATTTGCCAAGCATCTACCGCATGGGTTCGCTGGTCGATCTCAACATCAGGCCGATATGGCGTAGCACCCGTGGCAACAATAACGGTGTCGGGGTTCTCCGCGTTTATAAGCGCAGTATCTACCTTGGTATTCAGTCGAATATCCACTCTGCTTAACTCCATTTCCCGGCGCAGATTATCAACCAGTACACCAAATTCGGCTCGCCCCGGTAGCGATTGCGCCAATAACACCTGCCCGCCCAAGCGCTTGCTTTGTTCGCACAACACCACGTTATGCCCACGTTCAGCTGCTACCGCGGCGGCCTTCATACCCGCTGGCCCACCACCGGCTACTAATACTTTTCGGGGCTGGGTTGTCTGCGGATGCTCACCAAGCATTAGTTCACGCCCTGTAATCGGATGTTGAATACAGGAAATTCGTACACCTTGATGATAATGCCCGATACAGGCCTGATTGCAGCCAATGCACGCGCGAATGTCGTCCAGCCGCCCACCTTGTGCTTTGTTAGGCATCTCCGGATCAGAAATTAGCGCGCGCGTCATCCCGCATAAATCGGCCTGTCCTGCAGCAAGTACCTGTTCGGCCAGTTGTGGTTGATTGATACGCCCGGTAACCAGCACAGACTGGCGCACCGCTCGTTTCACAGCCCCCGCCTGCGGTGCCGTA
This sequence comes from Pseudomonadota bacterium, assembly GCA_039111475.1. Classification (GTDB taxonomy): domain Bacteria; phylum Pseudomonadota; class Gammaproteobacteria; order Pseudomonadales; family JAUIET01; genus JAUIET01. Next base: position 100,613 of record JBCCIP010000008.1, read on the forward strand.
TACGCGTGATCAATGAACATGGGCGGCACTACATGAACCGAACCGCCCAGGCCCATCATCGAACCCACGGTTACATTCAGATAATCCAGTTCCTGCTCTTCACTCAGTCTTCGACATATATCCAGCCAGGCTGCCTCATCAAGACCGTCAGGTTCCAACTCGTCGGCTGAGATGCGCATGCCAATAACAAAGTCACTGCCCACCACCTTTCGAGTGGCGGCAATCATTTCCGCCACCATACGGAAACGGTTCTCGTCAGACCCACCGTACTCATCGTCTCGAAAGTTGGTGTGCGGGTTGAGAAACTGAGCAATCAACATGCCATGGCTGGCGGTTAGCTCCGCCCCATCGATGCCCGCCTCGGCCATACGCCCGGCCGTATTCGCAAAGGCTTGAATAATTTTGCGAACGTATTCGGTAGACATAACCCTAGGCATGCAATGGAATCGATGGTCAGGCACCATAGAGGGCGCGCGTGCCACAATCTGCAAACCATCGTGCGTATACGTAATACGCCCACCATGATTTATCTGTGCGAACACCTTGCACCCATGTTTGTGCACGGCCTTGGCAACCATTCGATAGCCAGGAATGCAGGCATCGGTGCTTGAATCAAGATAATAGCTCGCTGACACATCATCAGCGTCAGGGCGCGACGACTCCATAATGATCAGGCCGGCACCGCCCTTGGCCCTAGCTTCATGATAGGCCGACATTTCCTCACCAGGTGCACCATTGTGAGCCAGAATAGTTTGGTGTGCGGACGAGAAAATACGGTTTCGAATTTCCAGCCCGCGAATTTGATGCGGTGTAAAAAGATGGTTAAACGACATAGTGATTACGGTCCGTTGTGCGCTGCATTCGGCGTTCCTGATGTTGCATCGCCCATTTCAGTATGGCACCTTGCGAATACGAAACGAGCGCCCTTTCATCTTGCCGTGGCTGAGCTTGTTAAGCGCATGTTTGCCAATCGAGCGTTCCACAGCCACGTATGCCCACTGATCAAAAACGTTAATCTTTCCAACCTCTTTACCGGTAATGGTAGCGGTATTGTTATTTCGATTTTTCTCAACCTTACTGGTCAAAGCGCCCAAAATATCGCCGGGTCTTAGCTTTTGCTTTTTTCCGCCATCAATCTGCAAGGTAATCATCTTGGGTGGCCGTATTGCTCTGTTAAGAGCTGCCTCACTGGGCAACGGTGTTGTTTCCAGCGCGGTTTGCAAGTACTCCCCAAGTAAACCCAGCTTGTACGTTTCTTTAACACTGTACAGAGAACACGCCAGCCCGGAATTGCCAGCGCGGCCAGTGCGGCCGATGCGGTGCGTGTGCACTTCGTTATCGCGAGCAAGCTGGTAGTTAATCACAAGATCGATTGTGTCAATATCCAAACCACGGGCGGCCACGTCGGTTGCTACAAGAACGGTTGCGCTTTCATTGGAGAAGCGCATCAGTGTGCTGTCGCGGTCACGTTGCTCCAGGTCACCGTGCAAAGCCAACGCCGAAAAACCTGCCTTTTCCAAATCTGTGGAGAGTTGCTGAACGTCACGTTTCGTATTGCAAAAAATCACCGCGGCCCTTGGGTTGATGTCATGCAGCAATAATTGCGTGGCAAGTAGGCGCGCTTGTGTACCTTCGCCTATTTCATAGAAACGCTGTTCGATCACGCTTTGCTCATGCACTGATTCCACTTTCACGGTAATCGGTTTGTGCATCACCCGCTTGGCGATTTGTTGAATATTCGCAGGGAAGGTGGCACTGAACAACAAGGTTTGCCGCTGCCGTGGCGTTTTATCCACAATGGCGTTCAACACGTCTTGAAAACCCATTTCCAACATGCGGTCTGCTTCGTCCAATACCAGGGTGGTCACATTGTCCAGATTCAGATTCTGTTTGCGCAGATGCTCATCAATTCGACCGGGAGTGCCCACAACAATATGGGCGCCGTGTTCCAAAGAGCCAATCTGCGGCCCAAACGGCATGCCGCCACACAGAGTTAACACTTTGATGTTGTGAATGCCTCTGGCGAGGCGACGAATTTCTCTGGCAACCTGATCGGCCAGTTCGCGGGTTGGGCACAGCACCAGTGACTGAATTCTGAATTTTTTCACCTCCAGTTTTTGCAATAAACCCAAACCAAATGCCGCGGTTTTGCCGGAACCGGTTTTAGCTTGGCCGATCAAATCGGTACCTTCAAGTATCACTGGCAGGCTTTGCTGCTGGATAGGTGTCATGGTGGTGTATGACAAGGAATCCAGAGTGGCCAGCAGTTCAGACTTTAGCGCCAATGCAGAAAAAGAAGTCATAGCGGATTGCTCGGGCCTCATGGCGCGTCTGATTCTGCAGGCGGCACACCGGCCTGCGCCAGAACGTCGCTATCACTACCAAGCTGATTGCGGTCTTCGCACCACGCGGGTTCTGGAGGCACATCTAACCACGCCGCGCTCTCACCATCAAATGTGCCGATCTGATCATCACCGGCGCCGTGCGGCGTGTAACCCAACAAGGCCCGGCAACGCGGACTGAACGTCACCGCAATGTCCGGCGGTGTTTCAAGGTATTGATTGGCTTCCTGGCGCAACCAACCCAGACAATAAGTGTTAATAAGCCCCGCGCGCGGACCATTGCTATTGTTAGCACCCCCGCCGTGCCAGGTGGAGCCAAGATAAAACAAGGCAGAACCTTTCGGCATAACCGCCGACTCCCAGCCACTGACGTCAGGTAAATGCCAGGAGCGCAAAAAGCGATGCGACCTGGGCACCACTCTGGTACCTCCGTTTTCTTTGGTGAAGTCATTCAAAGCCCACATTACACCAATCTGTAACTCCACCCCAGCCAGTTCCATTGGATAGATAGAGTCATCGCGGTGCAATGCCTGAGCAGATTCACCTGGCATAATTTCTATCGCCGTTAAACTGCCCACCTGATAGGTGGCACCGTGTGGCAACAAGATGGCATCTGCCACGGCCACGACCATGTCGTGGTCTACCAATGCTTCTGAGCTGGGTGCGGCTCGCATTATCGCGCCGTAACGACGGGTTTTGTTGCCATCGAACGGGCTTTGACTATCAAGATCGGCTTCGTCAAATTTTGGCCGCAACTCTGCAGCCACCGCATCGGCAACCGTGGTTTCAACTAATTCATTGACCACCGCCGCGCCATCTCGCCGCAGTGCGGCAACCACATCGGCTGCCGGTGCGTCTTTGTCCAAATAAGTCAGAGACATAGTGTTTCCCTTTACACCTCGGCTTGCGCCTCATTCAGGCGCAGTCGTTCAAGTTCAGGCCAATCATTGGCGGGCACAACCAACGCCGGTTTATCATTGTCGCGGGTCCAGCAATACAGGCTCAAGAACGGCTGGTGCCCGACTTTGGTGAGATGCGGTTGACCCGGTTTGTTCCACACAGGCTCGAGTTTCTGTTTGATTTCCAACCTTGAGTTTGGTTGAAATCGCCAACCATGTGGCCCGGTCAGCGGTAAGTACAACTCCGGAGCCGCATGGCAATGGTCGCGGTACAACAGGTCTGGTGCAATCAAAAAAAGTCCCAAATCGTAATCGGGCGCTTCAAAATGCGACCCTTCGCCAATCAGTGATGCATACGCGTGCTGCGCGGCAAAATCCGCTCCGATTTCTTTCTCATCGTAATCCTCGTAGGTAACCCAATGCAGTAAAGGCCATGCGGCCGATAAACGTTCGGCAAACGACGGCATATCCAGCGAAAGAAGCTGCAGGCAACGTGGCAGCCATTGAGTCACTAAGCTGTTCTCTCTGGCGTTCACTGCTTGATGCTCACCTTGCACGTACTCTGCAAGGCCAGCCCTAACCTCAGCGATGCCATCAGCGGTGAGCTTATCGCTTGTCGCAGAAGCTAGGCACAGATCAATTTCTTCTAAAAGTTGCCGCAGCACTGTCTCACTGCTATGAGTATTCACACTGGCTGCCTCGTGTTTTTATCGGTGGACAACCGCTTTAGCATGTCGCTGTGCGACGCTCTGCTTATGCCGTAGCGGCTAATAAAAATTATCGCACCTAGCCAGATTAAAAACACCAGCGGACCGTAAATTAAACCCAGGTTGTCGATGACCTCAGGTGCTACCTTGCCAACGGCAGTTTCGGTTGGAAAAGCGATTAATGTAAGAAGAAAACCAGCAATCAATGTGCCCAGCGCATCCGCGCATTTGCTGATGAACGTAATAGCTGAAGAAATAACGCCTTCGTTACGACGTCCCGTTTCAAGCTCCAGTTGCTCAGTGAGATCTGCAATCATAGACCGCCAACACACGTCAAATACAAGAAACGCAATAGTCTCGAAAAACCCCGCGACTAACATAATCAAAAACAGAGCATCACTGCCATTGTCGGGAAAGAAGCCCAAAAGTCGCAAGGTGATCGGTACAACATTGATGAGCATTGCGCCCAGCAAGCCCACTATCGCCACATTCTTCTTTTCCCGTCCGGCGGCCCAACGCGCCATGGCCGGCGGCAGAAACAGCGCAGACAATGCCATGGGAATAGCAATCATCGATACCTGTTGATTGGTAAATTCCCAGAAGTAACTATAGATATAGACCCACAGCGCAACATAGGTGCCCGTTCCGGCATAGTACAAGACACCACTCAGGATAATACTGCGGGCTGGCTTTACTCTGAGAACGTCGGTTACCTGGCCAGCAAATTGCCGGGGGCCAAGAGGTGCTGCAACACGGTATTGCCTGAGTCTTGGAATAAACCGTTTTAAACCAATCACGAACGCGAGCATGGAAACCGCGATAATGACGGTACCAAACGCGCCAGCATTTTGGTAACCCTCAGGGTTAAGAACGCCGTCGGAAATTTCTGGCGTAGGTAATAGCCATATTGCATACATCGCAACCGACATGCCGTTTGAAAACAAAGAGTAGATAACATGAAAACCTGTAAGCAGGCGTGTGCGTTCGTCGTAGTCGTCAGTTAACTCTGCAACCATCGCATACGCGGGAACAAGAAAAATAGTAAGCGCTGTGCGCATGCAAACATTGCACAATACCAGCCAGGCAAACAACAATGTATCGCCAACGATGAAATCGGGTGGATGCCACAGAAAATAGAACGAGGCCGTCAACGGTAAAATTGAAGCCATCAGCCAGGGGTGGCGCCTGCCCCATTTGGATCGCGTGCCGTCGGATAAGTAGCCGATTAAGGGGTCAGTGATGGCATCGATGACAAGACCAATCCCTACCGCAAGTCCGGCAAGTCCGGGTTCAAGGCCCAGCACCTGGCTGTAGTAAATCAGAACAAAGTAGTGTGAGTTGTACACCACTCCATACATTGCGCCACCGCCGCCATACGCCCACCGGCTTCGGGAGTTTATGCTTGGCAGATTATTTGGCACAGATGCGTAGCTTTTCGGTGTGGAATGCCAACAGTGTACCGAAATCGACCGTTGGGCGTTGCTCCAATCAGCTTCCCGTACCGATTCAGGCATGGAGAAATAAGATCTCGCACTCCAAGGAAGATTTCATATGGGAAGTTTCGTTCTAACCGTTATAGTAGACACATACAGTTTCTTGCATACAAACAATGACTGATAAGACGCCAAACCATCCGCCACGCGCTATGCGCTGTCCGATATCTTTGGACGATGTAGACCTGTTTGCGCCGGGTAGTCAGGAGCATTGGTACGAGGCGTATCCCATATTGCACGAGCACGCACCGTTGCTGGTGTTACCCGGCGAGGGCATTGATGGCAAAAGCGATGCGTTTGTGCTGAATAACTACCAAGATATTTTGCAAGTGGTTAAAGACCCGCAGCGCTTTACCCCAGTAATGAGCGCGCTGGCCGATGATTTACAGGAAAAACTGGATCGCGGCGAAGTGCCGGCTCAGGATGCGTCGCGTTTTGATTTGGCATTAGACTCGGTACGAACACTGCGACCGACCATCGAACTTTGGCGCTCACATCGAAAAGAACTCACTGACCCCTGGGTAGGGCCGGGTGCACAACGACACCAGGCAATGATTGAGCAAGTGTGTGATGAGCTTATAGATCACTGGGTACACCGAGACGACGGTGACGGCATGGGCACAGTTGAATTCATCAAGGAGTTTGCGAGACCGCTACCGCAACTAGTGATGGCCAACGTACTGGGTTTTCCGCAACAAGACATTCCCAAACTTGCCGAATGGGGTTCTGCGCAAGTAATGCAATACGTGATTGGTAAAGGGCACCGCAATATTTTGAGCGCAGAACACGCGGCCCTGCAGGCTCAGAGGCTTACAGGTTTTGCTGATTACCTGGCAGAGCAAGTCAGGCAAAAAAGAGCAAACCCGCAAGACGATATGATCAGCGCATTAACCCAACAACATTATCAAGCGCTGGACCGCAAGCTAAGCGACGAAGAAGTGTACGGAATCGTGTACTTCATGATTCTGGGTGGCCTTGAAACCACCCAGTATGCAATAGAGGAAGAAGCGCAGCTGCTCTGCGACGAACCGCGGGTATTTGCGCAGCTTAAATCGCAACCCGAAAAAATTCGTGCGTTTACTGAAGAGGCCATGAGGCTGCGAGCACCTACCCAGGGCCTGTCGACACGACTGACAACACGCGACGAAAAGTTTCAGGGTATTCACGTGCCAGCGGGTTCCTTACTGCACATTCGATTCGGAGCGGGCAACGTAGACCCCAATCAGTACGAATGCCCTCACACACTGAACTTGGAAAGAAAATCGCTGGGCAACCATCTAACGTTTTCTCAAGGCCCACGCACCTGCCCAGGTGCAGGAATATCCCGGCTGGAGCAAGTGATCGCCTGGCAGAAATTAACCCAGCGGCTCGACGTTCTTGAGTACGCCGAGGGCAATAGCTTCGAGCATCAACCCGGAATCATGCTGGGTACGCTGAACTTAACACTGCGCTTTCGAAAAACAGCCGTATAAATAACCGGATGGAGTAACACGATAATGAGTACGTTATTGGCAAAGATTCAGATACATGCAGGCAAAGAAAGCGAGTTTGAATCGGTCATGGCTTATATGTATGAAGAGACCCATGGCAAAGAGGCAAACAGCGTGTTGCGCTATGAGTACTGGCGCGGACAGCAGCCTAACTTTTACTACTGTCTGTTATCGTTTGCTGACAACGTGTCTTTCTGGCGGCACCAGGCCAGTGATCATCATGAAGGGGAAATGGAACGGTTTATCGCCTGCATTGCCAGCCTGGATCTAGAGACCGTTGATCCTGTTCAACAGGCTTCGCCACTGCCGCCCACCGTTGAAGGAGACACGCCGGCCAGCGAATCAGCGGCTGTGCAACAGCAGGCGTCGCAGTTTCCCATTACAGAAGCCACTTGGTGGGCTGCGGTCAGGCAGGCTATTGCGTAACTAAGAACCTATGCTTCGATATCAAGCGGTCGGTAATAGTCCTTACCTTCGCTGATGTATTCGCCCCGCAGCTTCATAAAACTCTCACCGGCCGAGCCTTCCTCTGACAGAGTCAGGTTTTGCCGAAAGTAGTTGATGCTCTCAGGATGAAGCTCGCGCGCCATTTCCCAATACTGCTCGGCCTTGTCACTGTGTCCGTGTGAGCGGAACACATTGGCCAGCTTAAATGCGGCATCAGCCAACAGTTGGTCGCGCGTGAATTGGCGTATATTGCCGGTAACGGTTTCAGCGGATTGAACATGAACACTGTCTGCGCCATTGGCTATCCAATCCCGTAGCGCTGGCGAATACACATCAGTACCAAACGTTATTGATTGTTCACCTTCACCAATTTCATGCAGCTGTGCGTACGTGCCTTCATCAATACGCACTATGCGACCTTGCTCGTCTATCCAGGCGGCGGAAGGTACGTTGATAAAGTTAAACGCGCTACTGATGACATGGTCTTGATCAACCACTTGGATATAAGTGGCATTCGCTGCATCAAATATGGGGCCCGCAACGGCTTCACCACCCGTATCTTGCGCGGCACTGAGAATAACAAAGCTTGGGTCGTTTATTTCTTCGTAAATACGTTGCCACACGGACACGTCAAGAAAGCAGCCTCACCACGAAGACCAGGTTACTATCAGGGCTTTCTTACCTTTCAGATCGGCTAATTCAACCACCTGACCTTGGCGATCGGTGACTTTAAACTCCGGCGCCATCGCATTGGTCATCATGTTGTCGCGACGCGATGGTACTTCTGCAAAACTCCACACCCTGGCGCCAGAATCTGCTACATAAGGCTGGTCAATTAAATCCGCAAATGCAGTAAGGTCGAACCAGGTTTTGCCTGCTTGCTGAACAAACAGTGACTCACTGACCGGCACACATAAATCTTCATAACACGCGCCCTGCGGCTTTAGCGTGAAACCATTGATTGAGCTTAGATCTTCTGGGTTGATCAACAGGCCCTCACCCTGCCCAGTCTCGGTCAGTGTGATCGTGCGGCCCGCACACAACACGGTTGCGCTGCCGTCTGCGTGAAGCGGTGTTTCCTCGAACGGGTGTCGAAGATGCGGATAAGCCATCATTGCATCAGCCATGGGGTTTTCCTTCTTTGCAGCTATATGAGTGGAGGCATTCCCCCTCATCGTTCACTGATAGTAACGCGATAAGCATCAGGGAGAAAGCCCTTACGTGTTTTACTACAGTGTTCTGCCGCCTATCAAGCGCGCAGCCTTACTCAATGCACATCGGCTCCTTGACGCCGAAGCGGTGTGCAGCTGCGATTTGCAATGGAGCCAACGCAAGAGAGGGTCTCAATCTGGATTGCCAATGGGCTTGCGCCAACCGGGTAACAACACAAAGTCCAAGGCGCTGCGAAAACAGTGTAAGGCTTGGTGAGAAAACGCAACCGTTATTCTGGCGCGCTCCAGAGTCTGTAGGGATTATTGCCGCAGAAAGAAAAAACCCTCTACGCAATTCGGTGCTGATGCAACTGTTGGTAATGCGGCAAAAACGAGTCGTACATTGCCTGCAGCCAATCAGGCGCTGAGCGAATATCTACCTCTTTTCGAGGTTGCGCTTTAAGACCGGTTGAGTTCTTTAAATTGCGATGCCATACGCCTTCCCGGTCATACCACAACACCTCTGAGCGTTCACCGGGCTCCCATGACAGCGCATCTGGAATGAATTCCACGCCAATTGCAGTGCAGTACGCGGCAACAATTCCCTCAGGATTCTCCAACAGATCGTCACTGTCAATCACGGGTGGTGCATGGCCAAGCGTGTCGCAGAGTTTGTCGAACAACTGTCGCTGTTCAACAAAGCCTATTTCCCTTGGCGTAAATTCCTGCCAATTTTGATTTACCGAGGTTAGCACTTTTGCGGGATCGCGAATCAGGAAGCTGTGCTCGAACCTGCCCAGAAATTCTTCACTCCACAGGTGATCGGTAAACTGCGGCATGTCTTTGGAAAATACCGGCTTGGTCTTGGCCGCCGTCAGTAAATCGTTCAGCACACCATCGTAGTTTAAGCCGGGCTTTCGCGGGCTGTCTGCGTTCAGCCTGGGCCACAAGGCGTCATCGCCCTGATACCAGGCCTCACCAAAAGGTTCGTGAAAACACGTCATGTCGCCACGCATGCGCATCATCCATTCGAAGGCCGTAGAGGTTGAGCGTGGTGTTGCCCATAAAACGTAAATGGGATTCAAGCGCTTGCTCTATTCGCGTGTGGCAAGGTGGACATAAGCCTCCCCAGTGGTGTGATTGGTCCAAGCCCCAACGATTTGAAAATACGCCAATACAAGGCACTGTCTGAAGACACAATGGGTTTGCCCACCAACGCCTCCAACTCTGCTTCCAGTGACACCATGCGCTGCGGTATGCCGTCGCTGCGGCGAAAGTTAGGCATGCCGTTAACCACATAGGCATCAACGTCTGGCGCTAACTCCGCCATTTTCTGCATGGAGAGGGCGGCAAGCTCCTCAGGGAAAATCCAGGTGAGATCATTTACTTCCTGTTGCGATTTGTAAAACCCAAGGTCTACAAAGTTGCCTACATAAACTAGATCAAAACCTGCCTGCCTGAGAAAGCGCGCTATACCATCGCGCCAATCCGGCCAGTAATACACGGCATTGAGTGCTATCTTTTCCGCACCCAGCTCGCGAAGACCTTCAACCAGACACATACCCGCCATATGAAACGGTGTTTCATAGGTATCGCTGATCCGATCGCACATTTGACGAATGTCGTCTGGTGTCGTGCCGCTGGCATGCACCCAGTTTGTGCCCACCTGGCCGCACACATCGGCCCCGTTATTGGCCATGCACTCAACAAATTCTTCCAGTAGATGAAAGTTGTTTACGCGTTGTGACAATTCGTGCGCGTAACCTGGCGCGTGTAACATGCGGCCATGTGCCCCTACGGAATCTGGCGCTATGCGCAAGAAATCACTGGGTGCTGCGTCAAAATCGTAGGGCGGTGACGTAAAACCAACCTGAGCAGGAAAAATCTTATTGCTCTTTTCGTACCAGCGTTCCGGCTTTTTGTAATCAGGCATAGCTGTGTCTCAGTCGAGTGTTTTCGGGATCGTAGGGCGCAGAGCTTAGCAGTGTGGCTGGCACAAGATCACCAAGCAAGGATATCTGGCAAGCAGCGGCCTCAGCAGTATCGTTTTCCAGCGCTGCCAATGCAGAGCAAGCAATAAATGCAATCACCAGGCTTTTCTTAACAGTGTGGCCAAAGCCCGCGGACGTAACCGAACCGATCACCTGGCCTTTATACAAAACCGCTTCGCCACCCAGGCATTCCGTCTGCGCGTTCTCAATCGCCAACAAAGCGATGTGCGACCGTATTTCGCGAGTCATTAGCGCTTTTTTACCAACAAAGTCTTTATCAAGTTTCACAAAGCGCATCTGCTGTACTTCATGTGGGGATACATCGTTAGTGAGCTCGTGGCCACCACGATAAAACTTCTCCAGCCGTAAACTGTCCAGCGCCGCAGAGCCAAAGACCCCAATACTGTGCGACTGGCCCGCTTGCCATAATGCGTCCCAGACCCTGCTCATGGAATCCATTGGGCAGTGAAGCTCCCAGGCCAATTCACCAGTGAATGACATTCTTAACGCCAAGCATTCGCTGCCAGCAACTTCAATGAGTTGTGCGCGCAACCAGGGAAACGACTTATCATCCAGCGCATTTTGGGTACACTGACGTAACACCGCTGGAGCGTTAGGCCCGGCGATAGTGATAATTCCAACTTCATCAGTGACGTTTTTGATTGAGCATTCCGCCATGCCAACATCAGAATGCAGAGTAATCCAATCCCACACCCGACGCTCAGAAGGCGCACCTGTAACCAAGTAAAAGCAGCCCGATTCAGTGCAGGCAATTGTTGCCTCGCCTTCAATCGTGCCGCGTTCATTTAGCAATAATGTCAAACAGGTGCGACCTGGCGATGGTGCTCGGTTTGCGCATACCTCATTCAGAAACGCTTCGGCACCCACGCCTTCGATTTCGAATTTCGCGAAGGCCGAAAAATCGCCGATAGCCACGTTTTCTCTAACACTTTGGCATTCTGTCTGAACCTGTTGAAATACAGACTCAGTTCTTCGCCAACTCATGGGTTCGGTTGCCGTGTACAGCCGCGGGCGTTCCCAGCCACCGGCCTCCTCAAACAAGGCCCCCAACGCCGCAGTTTGCGCATGCACGCCTGACTGCTTTTTCGATCGCGCCGCTAGACGTTGATGCTGCGGATAGGGCATGGCCTGGCGCAGAGTATAGTCTTCTATGGCGCGCACTTTGGAAAATTCGGCGTTGGCCCATATGCCGAAACGACGCGGGTCGAACGCACGGGTAGACCATTCGCTTGCACCATGCACCATCCACTGTGCCAACGATTTACCGGCGCCCGGCCCCCATGCTATGCCAACCGTTGCACCGCAGGCCAACCAGTAGTTTTTTAAGTCTGGCGCCGGCCCTAGAAGCATGGCGCCATCGGGCGTATAAGTGATACCGCCGTTAACGATCTGCTTAATTCCCAGGTGTTCAAGCGAAGGACAGCGTTCAAAACAGTTGGTCAACCAGGGGCTAATGCCGTCGAGATTCGGTTCAAACAATTCATTCGCAGAAGTCCATGGGCAGCCATCTAGCCACACTGGCTGTGGCGCCTGTTTGTCATACAGCCCAATTAACACAGAGTTCTGTTCCGCGCGAATGTAACCGCAGAAATAATCGTCGCGCGTGACAGGTATCTCGTGCGACATGGTAGCCAGTTCGGGCACCGTATCTGTAATCACATAATGATGCTGTAAAGTAGTGATTGGTAGATCCAGGCCAGAAAATTGCCCGATCTGCCGCGCATGATACCCACCGGCATTCACCACATGCTCACAGATTACCGTGCCTTTCTCAGTACTGACTTGCCACTCACCATTCGCCAGCTGCTGCACATTGTTAACCAGACACTGGCGTTCAACGTGTGCGCCCAGCAAACGTGCGCCTTTGATCATTGCGTTGCATGTACCAGCAGGGTCAACGTGGCCGTCATCCGGGGTATAGATGGCACCCAGCGCACCGGCCCGACCTACATCGTAAAGAGGATTTAACTCGGCAACTTCGGCGGCACTGATGATGTGTGCTTCTTGCTTGCGCGCAATAATCGCGTCTCGAACATGGTTTATCCAATCCATATGTTCAGCCGAGGTTGCAACCCGCAACGAACCGCATCCATGGTAGCTAACAGACTGGTCGGTTTCCTGCTCTATGCGCGTGTAAAGATCAATTGCATAATCGTGCATGGCGCCCAGCGTATAGCTGCCAATCATTCGGCTGACAAGACCGGCCGCATGCCAGGTAGCACCCGAGGTCAGCTCCGCTTTTTCGATCAGCAGGCAATCAGTCCAACCTTCTTTCGCGAGATGATACAAAACGCCGGCGCCCATATTGCCGCCGCCAATCACAACCACCCTTGCGTGCGATTGCATTTAGGCTTGCTCTCTCAATGCCCGCTGCCCAGAGTAATAGGTGTGTTGGCCCAAATAATTACGGCGTCCACGTCGCCTGTGTTGAGGTAAGTGTGCGGAATACTGGCGGAAAAGGAGAAACTGTCACCGGTTTCAAGCTGGAAATCACGGTCACCCAACGTTAATTGCACGGTGCCTTCCAACACCAGGCCCGCTTCTTCTCCTTCGTGCGTGTATACCTCATCACCACTACTGCCACCGGGTATATAGCGCGACATACCCAGAGCGAGCTGGCCATCAAGATTTGCCGACAACAAGTGGTCTTCAAAACCCATGTAGTCGGTGGACGCCACGTCAGAATACCTAAGCCGGCGCCTGCGGTTAGCACGAACAATATAAGGGCGCTCGTCGGCTGGTGCCGGGCCGTCCGATTGAAAAAACCAGCCAATGGGAACGTTCAGTACGGCGGCTATGTCCTGCAATGCCGTGACCGAAGGGCGCGCCAGTCCGCGTTCAATCTTTGACAGAAAACTAACCGACTTGCCCGACAGTTCGGCCATTTCCTGCAAGGTGTAGTTGTGCGCCTTTCGTAAATCACGCAGCTCTTTGCCCAGTCGCTCCAGTTCGGCTTGTGCCGCCTCGGAGCTTCCAGTACCCGCAACGCTACGTTGGGAAATCCCTGAATAGGTCTTTTTCTTGACTTTCATGAAAATAATGACATCATATTTTTCATAAAAAGGCAATATATCAAACATAAACATGCCCGAGTCTTCAGCTAATCCAGCCGTTGTCGCTCAAATCAAAGCGCTAATTGGTGAACAAGCGTATGCACAAGCATTCGCGCCTATAGAGCAAGCATCGGGTTTGGTGAACAAATGCTATTGGTCTGAGGAATGGCTAACACTGGAGCAAGAGCAGTTGTTTGCCCGCTCATGGGTGTTTGCAGCCGCGGCCGCAGAAATCCCTGAACCAGGGGACATAAAGCCGCTAAGCATTGCCGGTGCGCCCATTATTTTGGTTCGCGATCAGCAGGAGATTCGTGCGTTTCATAACGTGTGCAGACACCGCGGTGCAACACTGATCGAACAGCCCTGTAATAAGAGCAGCATTAGCTGTCCCTATCACGCATGGAACTACGCCCTGGACGGTCGTCTTAAATTCAGACCACACTTTTTCGGCCCCGACCAACACGAGCGCGTGACCGATGGCGACCATGACCCGGACCGGATCAATCTCGTTAGTGTGGCATGTAAAACCTGGAATGGTTGCGTATTTGTCAATCTTGGCAAGCACCCTCAAGCGTTCGAAGACTACATTACTCCATTGGAAAACTGCGCCCCACATCATGACTTCAGCAGCATTCGCTGGGCAGGCAAGCTTGAGTTTGAGGTGCAGGCCAATTGGAAGCTGGTGTTTGAAAATTACATGGAGGGTTACCACGTATTTTCGCTGCACCCTGAATTGCTAAAGTTTGCACCAATGAATTTACGCTGGTCTGGTGAGTGGCGCGGCCGTACTTTTTACAACGATTACGTGGTTGAGCAGCTTCAGAGCGGGCGTGGTGCAGGCTTGCCACACTATCCTGGTCTGCCGGAACAAGAGCAACGTCGCGGTTTCTGGACGCTTAACTTTCCGCAATTTGCCGCGGAAGTATTTGCCGACCAATTCGCAGTGCTATCCGCCCAACCCGTTGCACCCAACCTGACGCGCGAAGAACTGCATGTATTTCTAATAGGAGACGCGGCAACCAGCGACGCGTTTGCCGAGCAGCGCAAGCAGGTAATGCAAACCTGGCACGACCTGAACCACGAGGACATGGACATTCTCGAAAGCTTGCAGCGCGGCCGCCGTTCACCGGCTTATGACGGTGGGCGCTTATCGCCGCACTGGGATGGGCCTACACATCAGTTTGCGCGAGTATTGATGGAGACTATGACAGCTGACCTATCAATACCATCTCCCTAAGGATTGCTGAAATATTAATGAGAGGTTTCATAGCACGGCATTTGCTAGTCAGTCGTCCTCCAACGCAATTCATAAAAGCCCATAGCGAAGTACGAGCATCTTAGATCAGTGCCGTACTTACTGTGCTTCTGGTACTATCTGTTACGACTGATTACTAGAAACATAAGCATTGTCAATGAACCACTTAAGCGAAATTACAATTCTGACCTTAATAATCCTGACATCTTTAATTGGCTGCGGACAAGAACCCGAATCCATCGCTAACATTAGTGAAAGCTCAGTCTCCGATGCTGGCAACAGCGCCCCAACCCAACACACAATTGAAAAAAATAAGGCCGTGTTGGATGCACTGCCTTTTTCTGACACAAGAGATTTCGAAGAAGCCGAACGAGGCCTAATTGCCAAAGCGACTAATCTGGTCGTTAAACACAAAAGTACGGGGGATACTCTCTGGGACATTCCCGCCTACGACTTTATTAAAGGTGAGGCGCCGGACTCTGTGAATCCAAGCCTATGGCGGCAAGCCAAATTGAATGGCACCCCCGGCTTATACAAAGTAAAACAGGGTATTTGGCAACTTCGCAATTTTGATCTGGCCACACTGTCTGTTATTGAAGGCGAACGCGGTTGGATACTAGTCGACCCAAGCACCACGATTGAAACCGGCGCCGCCTCACTGGCTTTCTTAAAAAAGCATTTATTCGATGATAAACCCGTTAGCGCCATTTTATACACTCACAGTCATGCTGATCATTTTGGCGGTGTGCGCGCCTATGTGGACGAGGGGCACGATGAGAAACTACAAGTGGTGGCCCCCGAAGGGTTTATGGAAGAAGCCGCCAGCGAAAACATACTACTTGGCCCGGCGATGACTCGCCGTGCCGGCTACCAATATGGCCTCGCGCTTAAACCAGGTGTTTATGGCAACATTGACCTGGGGCTGGGAAAATCTCTACCGTTTGGCACAACGTCAGTTATAGAACCCAACACAATTATCAGGGAAACGGGTGAAGAGCATCTCATTGACGGCGTTCGCTTTATTTTCCAAATTGCCTCAGGCACAGAAGCACCATCAGAATTCACTTTTTATCTCCCGGAACATAACGCATTTTGTGGCGCTGAAGTCATCAGCCGTACCATGCATAACATTTATACCTTGCGCGGTGCGAAAGTAAGAGATGCCCTGCTCTGGAGTAAAGTCATTGATAGCATCTTGCAGGATTACGGCCATTCCGATGTTATTTTTAACAGCCACCACTGGCCGGTTTGGGGCACTGAACGGATCACTGAATATTTAGAAAGCCAGCGCGACACATACAAATTTATTCACGACCAAACCATTCACATGGTTCTGGCGGGTATGACACCCAAGGAAATTTCTCACTCAATTAAACTGCCAGAAAACTTGGCTAACAAATTCTATTCAAGGGGTTACTACGGCACCCTTCAACACAACGCTAAAGCGGTGTACCAGCGCTATGTAGGTTGGTACGACGGTAATCCAGCCAATTTGCACCCCATCCCTCCGGCCAAATCAGGCGCTCGCTATATTGAGCTTATGGGCGGTATCGAGACTGTCATAGAGAAAGCCCAAACTTACTACGACAACGGCGAATATGAGTGGGTTGCTGAACTGTTAAATCACGCTGTGTTTTCACAGCCAGACCACACTGCAGCCAAAGAATTGCTAGCCAAAGCGTATGATCAACTTGGCTACCAGGCCGAGTCTGGCCCGTGGCGCAGCGAATACTTAACCGCTGCTCACGAACTACGCCATGGCATAACCGCCCCCCCAACACGAACCATTGACGCTTTGGGCGTTATTAGTATGGCGCCCACCGACACATTTTTGGAAACCATTGCGGTTAATATCGACGCAGAAAAAGCCGACGGCAAAGAGCTTACATTGAATTTCGTATTTACCGATACAAAGGAACGGTTTCTTATCACACTTAGAAACTCCGTCATGCACCACTACCTAAAACCGTACAAGCAAGAAGGCAATCCAAACAATGCCACAGTAACAGTTAGCCTGACCAAAGAGATGTTCCTGAACATGATTGTGGGAGCTGTAGACATGCAAGCGATTCTATTCGGTGATGAGCTCTCAATTGATGGCAGTAAATTGGATCTATTGAGCTTTTTTGCATCATTGAGTCAAAGTGGTAACAACAATTTTCCCATTGTGACCCCATAACGATGATGCATGAATTTAGGTGGGTAACAATAGAGAAAGCAGTGCGAGCGTGCTGATGTCTCCCTGGTTATTTGAATATCTACCAGACATCAAGCATAGGTAACCAGGTAATAAACGCTGAGCAACGCACTCAGCAAAGAACATAATGTTCTTACATGATTCCAGCGTACCCAAACCAAGGTATATAGCTGCCAAGTCTTGCGCAGATCGTCTTCGTTACCTTCCGCTCGCGCCAGCTCATTGTTAAGCGGCACATTAAACACCAATGTGATGAGGAACATACCGCTTAGGTACGCGAAAGCCGCCGCGAACAGAATTGAACTGCCTGGGGATCCGTGGTCTTGTAAGGCGACAAACAATAACCACGCATAGAGTGCCGTTGTGCCAAAAAACAAGGGCATGAACAAGGAACGCAGAATGACCCGGTTAATCGCATTCATGGCTTTGGCGGCGTCTATTTGCGGTAGCTCTTGTAGCGCTTGCATCACGAACGTTGAAAAAACGAAGTAGATGCCGGCCATAAGGCCGGCTCCAACTGCAGCGATTGAAACCGATACGGCCATTGCGCTTTCTGAAATCATGCTGAAACCCTTATCAATAAGCGTGTTTTGCCAGCCCATCACGTGCCCAAGCCCCGCTTTCAAGGACTTTGGCGATATAGTCCTTAAAGTCTGTGGCAGGCCTGCCCAGTGCCTCTTCTACCCCTTTCGCAGGTATCGAATTGCGGCCATCGAAAACAACGGTGAAGAGCTCACGCATAAGCCATTGCATGTCCTCATCCAGGCCTTCATCGGCCAGCGCGTTCAGGAAGTCATTGATACTGATGTTTGTGAAATTGACTTGATACCCTAGCTCAGCCGACAGCTCAGCAGCGCACTGAGCAAAAGTGAGGGCACGCGGGCCACTGACTTCAAACAGACGATTTCTGAGCTCATCGCGTGTCAGTGCGGCCACCGCAACATCCGCTATGTCATCTACGTCAATGAACGGCTCCGCAATGTCTGCAGCGGGCAGCATCAGTTCACCGGATAAAATGCCTTCAATCATGAACCCTTCACTGAAGTTCTGCATAAACCAGCTGGCTCGTACCACGTTCCAGTCGAGCCCGCTCCCTTTGAGAATATTCTCGCAGCGCTCAGCGCCCTGTTCACCGCGCCCGGACAGTAACACGATGTGCTTCAGACCGGCGCTTTTTGCAACGTCGATAAACCGGCGCAAAGCGTCTTCAGCCGAAGGGACCGCCAGGTCTGGATAGAACGACACATACGCTGAAGTCGCGCCTTCCATTGCGGCAGACCAGGTCAATTCATCGTTCCAGTCAAACGCTGGTGAAGACGAGCGCGAAACCGCACGCGTGTTGTAGCCAAGTGTCCGCAAACGCTGTTCAACACGCCAGCCAGTTTTTGCGGTTTTGCCAATGATTAAGATCGGTGAATTGTTCATTTGATAACGCTCCGTTAGGTTTGAATGTATTGGTCGAACAGTGTTTGCTCGACCGTTGACATTATTTTGGTCCTTATTTTCTGGACTTTAAATCACTTAAAGTCCAAGATAGTTAACCTATCGTCTAAACATATATGCAGCAATGAACGACGCGGTATTAACCACCCCTCGAACCGAGTCTGACTTACCCCCCAGCAGCGATCCGCTGGGAGAGGTACTTCAACTGCTGCAGCTCACCGGCGTTCTTTACTGCAATGCGGAACTGACCGAGCCATGGGGTATCGACATTCCACATATCCCTGGGGTGATGAATGTAGAGGTGGTAACAGCAGGAAGTTGCTGGCTGCATTTGAATGACCGCGAACCATTGTTCCTGCCAAAAGGCAGTCTGGTTCTGATTCCACGCGGCAATGCCCATACACTGCGGGCAAAGCCGGGAGATCGGGCGACAGCGTTGGAGGATATTCCGGTCGAACTGATCGGCGATCGCTTCGAGAAAATGCGTTTTGGCGGCCCTGGGCCGCAAACAAACATTACGTATTACGGTGTGCGCTTTGACCCCTATCTGGCAACACGTCTGATCAAATTGCTGCCGGACGTGTTACATCTTCGCACGCTAGCAGACAATAACCCTTGGCTTGAGAGCACAATCGCCTTCATCGCTGAGGAAGCACGCGCGCAGTCGCCAGGCGGTGAAACAATAATCACAAGGCTGGCCGATATTCTTGTGATACAAGCCATTCGCACATGGATAGACACAGTGCGAGAGGATGAACGTGGCTGGATTGCCTCTTTACATGATCGTCAGATTGGCGCGGCAATGTCGTTAATGCACCGACACCCGGAACAAAGCTGGACAGTTGCCGGGCTGGCGCGAGAAATTGGTATGTCTCGTTCAGGATTTTCGGCGCGCTTTACGGAAATGGTAGGCGAACCGGCCCTTAGCTACCTCACCGATTTACGCATGCGTTTGGCCCAAAGAGATCTGCACAACACACAGGACTCCCTGGCCATCATTGCAGAGCGTGTTGGGTATCAGTCAGAGCCTGCGTTTAACAGGGCGTTCAAGCGCGTTGTTGGCATGCCGCCGGGGTGTGCGCGAAAGGCAAGTTAACTTGCTTTAGTTGCGAGACGATCACAACTTGCAACTCCCTCTGGATGAAGTGACGGGTACATGCATAGAAAACACATTGGCAAGCGCGTTTGATCGCTAAATTATTTACTCCATACCTAAGAGCTCTTGTACCATCTCGAGTATCCAGCGCAATCTGGGTTCCGCCGAAAAGCGCGTATGCCATAGCGCGTAATAGTTTGTTTCCGGCAGCTTGACCGGCACAGGTTTGACCACAAGCGGCCTACCTTTAGCAACAGTGTTGGCTACCCGGGAAGGCAGCGTAACTATCCTTGATGTTCCCAGCAATTGTTCGTCAACAATATTGAAAGCCGATACTGAAGCGCATATCTGACGTTGCAGGCCATGCCGCTCGAGCTCAATATCCACCACACCTTTCTCGTTGCCTAGTGGTGCGACCAGCACGTGACTTGCTTCCACGTAACGCTTGAGCGTCATGTTCACCTTGGCAAGAGCGTGACCTTCGTGCATTACGCAGACAAATGGATCGCTTCCCAGGCGGCGTTGCATCAGTAATTCCGGAGCATTCCAATTCACCGCTACCACGAGATTAACCTGTCCGGCTTCCAACTGTCGGACAAGATAATCCTTCGCTAGCGGTAGGGTAACCAGGCGTAACTGTGGCGCCTCATTAGCCAGTCGATCAATCAGTTTTGGCGTAAGGCGTGTCAGTATTTCATCCGTGGCGCTTATAACAAACCTGCCGCGAAAACCTTCAGGTGACACGCCTTCATCCGAGCTTAGCTTATTGGCTTCATCAACGATGCACTTAACGCGATCCCTCAATTCCCAGGCATAGGGTGTTGGCTGCATACCTTCCCGCGTTCTTACAAACAATTCGTCACCCAGCCAATCCCTCAATTGACTCAATTGTTTACTAACAGCGGATTGAGTAACGCTCATCAGCTCCGCCGCTCCACTAATACTGCCTCTGGTCATGATGGCGTCAAATGCCTCCAATAGAGGCAAGTTTTTAATATTCCTATTACTCATACTATGTATTTCTATCATTCCCTGGAGGAAATGTCTATTAATCCTTATCGTGTCGGCTTGTTCGAGCTACCAGGCAGCGCTTTCTTAAACATTGCCTGGTGCTCGCCCTCTTAAGCAACCAGGAGACTATTATGTATCAGCTATATTCCATCCCCGGCAGTTGTTCTACCGGCATTCACGTTCTACTCAACAAACTCGGTCAAGAATTTGATGTCATCAATCGCGACGACGTAAACGATTACTCAGCAATAGTGCCCACGAACCAGGTTCCAGCTCTAAAGGCAGGTGATGAGCTGCTTACTGAAGGGTCAGCCATCGTACTGTTTTTACTTGAAGAGCACGGCATGGCCCCTCTTCGCGGAGAAGAAACGCGCAACTTTCGGCAGTGGCTGATGTTCAACTACGCTACGCTTCATCCAACGTATTCTCAGCTTTTTACTGCTGGTGTGAGAAACGTTGTTGCCCATTCAGAAAGTCGCGAGCAACTGATAGCGCATGTGGCCAGCCGACTGACGGAGTTATGGCGCATTGTTGAACATCGCATGGAAGGCAGAACATTCATGGTGGGCGATTCAGCAACGATCATTGATTATCTGCTGGCAATTTATGCCAACTGGGGTAACTCGGTACCAGAGGCCGATATCACAATAGGCCCTAATGCGAGAAAGCTAATCCAGCAGGTTTTGGCGTTACCAGAATTTGTTAAAGCCACAGAGCGTGAAGGCATCGACGTTCACTTGCCGCGCTAAACACACCACGGGAGTGTCAACTGTTGACGCTCCTGCCAAACATCTTTGGAGGTTCCAATGAACAAGACAGTAACACAGCACTCACACCATCCTACTGAGATTTCGACTAACAACGTTCCGACGGCAATCACTGCAGTTATCGAAGAGTATTTTGACGCGTTGTATGAAGCCAGCGAATCAAAAATGGGCGCGATTTTTCACACAAGCGGTGTTTACGCTACTGCCGACGAATCGCCGGTTTTGATTCGAGACAAGCCAAGCTATCTAAACGTGCTGCGGCAACGAACATCGCCAGCATCTCGCGAGGAAACTCGCAAGGATTCTATAGACAGCATTGAAATGGCCGGCGAGAACACAGCCCGCGCCATAGTGCGATGTTCTATAGGCAACAGCGATTTCATCGACTTCCTCACTCTTGTTCGGGACGAGGGGCGCTGGCAAATAATCGCAAAGATTTTTCACATCGCATAAGCAAGGAGAAAACAAATGCCCTATGTGAATATAAAAATCACCAAAGAAGGCGCCACAGAAGATCAGAAGGCCGCGCTGATCGCTGGCACGACTGAGATGTTAGCCGATTTGCTCGGTAAGAGCCCAAAAACAACTTTTGTAGTGATTGACGAAGTAGATCTGGAAAATTGGGGCATCGGCGGATTGCCTGTCATCGAATTTCGAAATGCAAACGCTACCGAGCAAAGTCGTCGTGAATAATTCACCAATAGTGATGCTGAGCCTGATTATGGTATCGGCTGGCATTGGTGTACCGATCATGGCCGCCTTAAACAGTGGCCTAGGTGCACGACTGGATAATCCCGTCCAAGCGGCGGCTATGCTTTTTTCCCTGGCGTTACTGGTTTCCCTGGCCGTGCTTTTGATACAACCCAGACCGATCGTGCTGGACCTTGCTTCCATTCCGTCGCGGTTTCTCATGGGTGGATTATTTGTTGCCTTCTATGTGCTATCGGTGACCTTCATTGCTCCGAAGATAGGTGTTGGGAACTCAGTTGTGCTCGTGTTGTTTGGCCAGATGGTGGCATCTGCTGTGATAGATCATCACGGTTGGCTAAGTGCTCCTCAAGCGCCTCTATCAGCCAAACGAGTTATGGGATTAGCGTTTGTATTGACTGGTGTTATCTTGATGAAGCGTCCGATTGCAGAGGCCTAGCGTCTGAACAACGAATCGTTCTCCACAGGCAGTGGCGCAATAGTTCACCCAGGATAAACCTATTACAGAGACTGGCACTACTTAGGCTGATGATTCACCGTCCAATCGTAGTCGATAAAACGGACTTTAAAATGTTCAGGTACTTGCTCTTCAACATAGGCATTGAAATACTTTGCTAAGTCACGTGGCTTTCCTGAAGGAACAAAGTCCTTTGTGTAGAAATCCAAAATGGAAGAGACATACACACTCTTCTCCGATGCCTCTACGCGAAAATGGATTGGCTTGGAGAAAAACTCGCGTGTCACTGCATCCAGTTGCTCGTCCAGACGAGCAGCATAAAACGGCTCTTTGGGTAGTCGCGGGCAGTCTCTAACCATGCAATTCAATGCAAAATGAATACGTGGTTCGTCCAGCGGTCGAATCACTTTATTCTCATAGTCATACAGCGATGTTTTCTTCCCACCAACTATGATCTTTCGAAACTTAAAAAATGAAGCTCGCTTGAAAAAACTGCTAAAATTGTCTGGAATGCCTCGCTCAATAACGCCCATCATTGCAAGCGCATTGTAGGCGTTTATATGGTAGGCCAGCACGTCGTTTCGACTGGGGAACTGATCAGGGTGAGAACGCGGGCTCACCTCGTTAACAAATGATACGAAGAGTTGTAAGTTTTGGGTGTCGTTGGCCAGGCTGGTGAAATCAGTTCGACCTTGATCATCGACGAATCGCGCCAAGGTGTCTTCCCAGGCCGCCATTGCTTGATCGGCAAACGTTTGTATGTCTTTGTCGGTTGACGCCACCGATTCGCCCTCAGCTGATGAGTGATTCGAGAAGATGAGTATGCACATTAAAATGCCAATGCGTGGAATAAGTGTATTCACACCGTTGCTCCTGTTCGATTGTCTATGTCTGACTTTGTAGCCGAGCGCCTTGCAGGATTGGTCTTCCACTTTAGCGGTTCAAATCGGGTGACTTGGCCATTGGCGTCCGCGACATCCAGCGGCTTCAATATATAGTCGTCGCGGGCCGCATTGTGTTTGCACATAGACACCGGGCCGTCGGCCGTCATCACCATGAAAGAACATGCGTCGATTCGTTCCGGTACCAAGTGCTCGGCGTCCATGAAGTTCTGGACGAAGAATGTCAGTTTGTGCACCTTGCCTTTGCTCTTTAGCAGGTCTCCGCTCATTCGCACCAACAGTACCGCCAGGTACTGAAGCAACTTCAACCACCACCGTGGACGCCTGATTAACACAGCCAAAAACTCCGCCACCAATTTTTTGCGTGGTGCATGTCGATCCCAAGATATTGATTGAAAATCTCTAAGGAAATCGGCAAAAAACGCCTCGTCATAGGCGATTGGGTGCAACGCATGATTCGTTACTACCGTGGGCAGGTAACTATGGCAATCACCGTGCCCAACCTGAACAACGTCCCAGGGCAGAGACTTATTTGCACCGTCTTCAATCTTTTGCCTAACCGTTTGTTGCGTAATCACGTCGTCCCTACTGCCCCACTCGCCCCTGCCAGTTTCCGCTTGCAGCTGGAACGACACCAGGCCGATTACGTCGGCGTTTTTGGAAAAGAACTTAACGAGCATAGGCAATTCGGCGAAGTTGCCCTCGTGCACAGTAGTATTGAAGATCACCATGAGGCCTAATCCTCGCGCCCTTTCAATGTATTCCTGACGGACCACATTCAAGGACATCTCGCTGCCGTGCGACTCTCGCCGTTGCGTGGTGTCGACATGAAAGGCAACATCTTTCAAACCTACCCCGGCGAGCTTGGCCAGCAGCTCTGCACTGGCCGCAATGCCATTGGTAAATAGCGCAGGATGCAGCCCTATATCACTGGCGTAACGAACAATCTCAATCAGCTCAGTATGTTTGCGCAGCGTAGGATCACCACCGGTGATTTGCACGTGGGTTCCTGCGCCAAAGTGTTCAATAACGCCATCTAAGCGCTTGAACACTTCAGCGATTGGTATGTCACGAACCTGCTGGGAGTGCTCTGACAAGTAACACAGCGTGCAATCCAGGTTGCAGCGCTGCGTAATCTCTACGGCAACGCAGCCGATGGTCTGCAATCGCCCTAACACCTGGTTGGGCGTAAACAAATCGGCCATGCGCTGGCGGGTTGTATTTAGCAAATGCTCGGTGGTTTCGGCCATGATGATTGGATTATTGGCGATGCTTGCCATCCACCTCTTAATTACCTGCACTTGTGACCTGCTCAGGCATCCATAAGTTCCAATCGGGTGTTTTTTTCTTTCTAGACGCGCAGGATTGGATAGAACGCGGCCGTCTCGTGGATTGCACTCACAATAATTGCTCGCTGAAGGATCAAAACCCTAATTTGCAGGTCCAATTTGGTATGAAGAAAATATCGTTCCCTATCTTATTCACCTACTCGCTCACCTTTGCACTGGCTTGGAACGCACAGGCCGTGCAATTTGAGAGTTCTGAGTTTCGCACACCGTTGGTAGAGCTTTACACCTCAGAGGGCTGCAGTAGTTGCCCTCCTGCGGATCGCTGGCTCTCAAAATTTGCCAAAGACAGTAAACTGTGGAAAGAATATGTACCGGTTGCTTTTCACGTTGATTATTGGGATTACATCGGCTGGAAGGACCCATTCGCAAAATCGACCTACAGCGAACGGCAACGGCAGTACGCTAGAGAAGGCGGCTCTACTGCCATCTACACGCCGGGTGTTCGAAAAGCGGGTGTGTTGTGGGAGACTTGGCGGTTGCCGCTTGCTAAGCCCAGTCTTGAGGACACGCTGGTAGGTTCCTTGCAATTTAGCTTGAATGGAGAGCGACAGATATTCGCTAAATATGAGCGCAGTGGGGAATTGAATCTGACAGATAATCTCACCTTGCATGTTGCCTTGCTGGGTCTCGGTCTGGAAACCGACGTTAAGCGCGGAGAGAATCGAGGCAAGCGTTTAGCCCATGATTTTGTGGTTTTGGAGCTGGTTTCTTTTGAGAGCTCCAAGGACGAGTGGCAGGGAATTCTGCCGGCTACCACGACCGACGCACCTCAATACGCCGTTGCTGCATGGGTAAGCCCGACAAATCGGCTCCTGCCGATTCAAGCCACTGGCGGGTTTGTGAATATCACGCCGAAGCGCTGATAAACCACCTACGGGCCAAGCAAGAAGCACCGAATCGTTGATATGATAACTAAGGCATTGGCAATACTTTGCTGCGCTACCTTACTCACTATTTCAGAAGGTGTAATCGCCTACCAGGGGAGTAGTTTTCAGCGAGTTTATGACGCTGTGTTCAATAAACCCTATGACACGCTGCCCTCCTACACAGTAGACAAGAAGCTGTTTGGGCCACGCCGCCCGGAGAGCGCTAACAACTTATATCAAGCGGCAAAGCGCACGCTCACGCAGAAAGATGATTTGTATTCGTTCCCTCAACAGCAGAAGCTATTAAATGCGAACGGCATTTGTTTTTCTGGAAAATGGCACATAGACCAACCATCTCCCTACTCCGGACTGTTCAGTCAAGGATCGCGTAGTCTGGTGATCGCTCGTGCATCTGTTGCCCTCAGTGGTACAACACACGCAGACAAGCGCGCCTTTGGAATGGCGATAAAATTGTTTCCCACCAGCGATGAAAATTCCGTTGTACACACCGTTAACGCGTTTGTTCTGCATTCCATGGGCGGCACACGCAGTAAATATGTGTCCAGTCTGGCGATGGACAATGCACCCTCATTGGGGGGCCTACCCAAATGGTCTCAATTGGGCACGGCATTGCGATTGCGAAAGGAATTGGAAGCTGCGGATAAGTCGTCCGGCAGCAAAACACCCGATGTCGCCTACCGTCCTGTCCGTCATCTTGCGCAGGTAAACAGCGAGTCCGTTACGGTTAAAAATGTGGTTGCGCCAACACTGCTTCGACTGCGCATTGACGACACTACTGCGCGTGTTAATGAGCCGGATTTCCGGGACGAGCTTCGCCTGCATCACTACCCTGAAGGGCGACTGGCCTGGTCTATCGATGTCTCAGAGCAAGATCCCACCGCGAAGTCCAAAGCCGAATGGATGACTATCGGTTATCTGTCATTCGATAAGGCAGTCACGTCAAAGGCATGCGATGCTCAATTGCATTTTGCACACCCAATCATTGATTAATTTGGCTCAAAGATGCAAGACCGACGTACGGCAAAATGGAGTAGGATGATGGCCGGCCCATTGTTCAAACCCATCTTATGGAATTAGGAGTGCGACAATTTGTTTGACGCTATGCTGCGCCCTTACATCGACCCACCGCTGAACGCGGCGGGCAAGATGGTGGCGAACGTTGGCCTTAGCGCGAATGCCATTACATTGCTTGGCTTACTAAGCGGCTTAATCGCGGCGTATTTAGTGAGCATTCAATGGCACGAGCTGGGTCTTCTTTTTATCGCAATCAGTCGAATATTCGACGGCCTCGATGGTGCCGTGGCGCGAGCCACACAAAAATCTGATTTTGGTGGCTATCTGGACATAGTATGTGATTTCATTTTTTATGTGTCCATTCCGCTGGGGTTTGCCATAAGCGATCCGGCCAATGTGTTGGCTGCTTTGGTTCTCATCGCATCTTTCACTATCACTGGAATCAGTTTTCTTGCCTATGCGGTTATCGCAGCAGAACGGGGTGCGCAAACAAGCGCGCATGGAGAAAAGAGCTTTTTTTACAGTACCGGCATTGCTGAAGGAACTGAAACCATTGCGTTCTTCGTGATTTTTTGTGCTTTCCCCGGCCATTTTCAAATCCTGGCACTGGTATTTGCCGGACTGTGTTTTATTACGGTTATGCAGCGAAGTTACGATGCGTGGAAGACGTTTCGGTATTAGCTTTCCAGGCTCTAGACTATGATTTCAGCATTAACGTTCGCTGCAGAATAGCGCCAGTGAGCGTCATTCTCTTACAAGACAATTAACCTGAGATTTGCCGCAAGCTATTTTTATTAATGATAATCATTACTGTTTAGTATATCATTGAACTGATTCATAGACCTTTTCCAAAAGGCTGGAACGCAGATACAAGACGCCATACCGAGTCGCAAGGCGTGAATGAAATTGCTCTCGACTAGCAAGTGCCTTTGAGAAGGATATCTTTGTGTTGAACGCTCTGTCCGATCGCCGATGGCATATCGCATCACGTGCGTTCGCAGCGGCCATTTTGGGCTACGTTTTTGTCAATACCTTGGCTATCTTTCTGGCCTATTTATTGCCGTGGCAGAAACTTCACGGCGCTATCTATGGCACCTTGTTGAGTTTTCTCTTGTGGGCTTTAGTGGTTTTGTGGGCGTTCAGCGTTAGGCAGACACGCACGGTTTGGATTTGGTTGACGTTCGGCATTGCAGTTACCGGCGGCGCTGCCGCGCTGTTCTATTTCTTTGAGGCATCGCCGTGAATGGTATGTTTCGCCAATCAATGACCTGGCTGCACACCTGGTCCTGCCTGATTGTCTGCTGGCTTTTGTACTTCATGTTCATTACCGGCACGCTAGGCTATTTCGAGAATGAGATCGACCGCTGGATGACGCCCGAGGTCCCGGTTGCACCGTTAGTAAGCGTGGTTGATAGCGTACACATAGCTCAAGCGTATCTCACAGACAATGCAGGCGACGCGCAAAACTGGTTTATTCGCCCGCCAAAGCTGGGCGATCGCGAAGCGCGCAATCTGCATGTATTTTGGCGGGGCCTGCCGGCTGCTGAAAAGGATGAGCCGCCAACTCGAGGAGAGGCGATACTCAGTGTCTCTAGCGGCAACGTGATAGAGAACCCGCGTGAGACCGCCGGTGGCCGGGTACTGTACCGCATGCACTACTTGCTGCACTATTTTCCGAACAGGTCGGGTTACTACATCATGGCTGTAGCAACCATGTTGATGTTTATAGGCCTGATGACCGGTGTTATCGCGCACAAAAAGATCTTTAGAGATTTCTTTACCTTTCGCTGGGCTCGTGGTCAGCGATCATGGCTTGATATGCATAACGTGTTGTCGGTTGCTACGTTGCCTTTTCAATTCATGATCACCTACAGTGGCTTGTTATTCACCATCTCCCTTTGGATGCCGCTTATTGCTTTGGGTGCTTATGGTTTTGATATGGATAAGATACGTGGTCTGCAAGCCGAGCTCACTGGCGTTGAAGAAGCCGTTCGCAGCGGCGAGCCTGCTCCCTTATTACCATTGCACACCTTTGTACAAAAAGCCGAGGAAAAATTAGGTCCAGGACGTATCCGCGGCGTGAACGTTACCTTTCCTGGAGATGAGAATTCTCGGGTGTCTGTATTGACGTTCGCCGACAGCGTTGGTCGCAGCGCCGGCTCGTTGATCTACAGCGGAAGCAATGGTGAGTTACAACATGATCAGATTGACGCCAAGTTGCCGGGAGGCTTGCAGTTTGGTGGTGTAATGATTGCTCTGCATGAGGGTTTGTTTGCCGGCCCGCTGCTGCGCTGGCTTTACTTTCTGTCCGGTGTACTTGGCGCCGGCATGATCGCAACTGGTGCCATATATTGGGCCATAAAACGCAAACCCAAAACGCACGCATCAGACGTGGGGCCCGGCTACAGGTTCGTTGAGAACATGAATGTGGCGACCATCGCCGGTCTGCTGGTCGCCGTGGGCGCCTATTTTTGGGCGAATCGGCTGCTGCCATTGGGCATGAACGATCGCCCTGAGTGGGAAGTGCACTGCATGTTCATCACCTGGGGCTTATGTTTCGTGCACGCGATTGTCAGGCCGATGAATCGGGCCTGGTATGAACAATGCGCGGCAGTTGCTGCCGTGTTTATCGGTCTCCCATTGATCAATGCGCTAACAACTGACACCCATTTGATCAACAGTTTGCTCAGCAGAGACTGGGTAATGGCTGCGTTTGATGCCACTTGTTTAGTAACGGGGCTTGTCGCACTTTGGGTTGCCTTGTTGTTACGGAATCGAATAGACAGTGCCGAAGCCCGTGTTTTGATGAATAGCACAGCGGCGCAGAACGTTGCCTCAGATGAGGTTCAAACATCAGTATGACATTTATCAGCTTTCTATTGGCGCTGCTAGGATCAAACTTATTGTGCTACTCAATGCGCAGACATTACGAACTACTTTCCAGTCGCACGCTGACAACGACTCGTGTGTACCTGATGCGCTCCGCGGGGTATGCATGCCTGCTGGGCGGAGCAGCTGTTGCAGTCAGTGCATCCGGGATGGGCATTGGGCTAACGCTATTCACGGCTTTGTTTACCGTTGCAATGCTAAGCACAGTGTTTGGCTGTACTTGCCTCTCTAGAGTCAGATAAACCAATGCGAGCGGCGTTAGACAAATTCACCTGTTTAGACTCAGTTTATGACGTGGCATGAACTACCATTCTCGCGCCACTTCAAGAAATGCAGAACGGGCGTCGCCGGGGAAATGCCCACTTGCGAGGCCAAATCCTGACTCTGCGTATGTTTTATCCGTAAGGTTACTGATTCGCAGCAACACACTGAACGGCGCCGGTTCCCACATAATCGAAGCATCAAACACCGTGTAGGAAGGGACTGTCACATCAAGGAAATTCACCCGATCATCCACGTAATCGATACCTAATGCAAACGCCAAGTCCCACTGCGGAAACTGATAGCGCGTCCAGGCACCGAATTGGTGTAATGGCGCATTGGCAAAACGGTCGCCAACGCTGTCTGAAAACCGTGAGGTTTCAACACCTGGGACTATGTCATCAATCGCTTTGGTAATTCGAGTGTCATTGTAGGCGTAGGCCGCAGTGAGCACCCAATCGTCAGTAATGTCGATGGCCAAATCCAATTCGAAACCTTTACTTTCTACTTCTCCCAAGGCTATGAAATCATCCTGACCATCTCTATCTGCATCCTCTTCGCTGAGCTGCAGCACGTTATCACGAATTATCTGATACACACTGATACTGGATTGGACTCTACCCGCAAACAATTCGGTTTTGATACCGACCTCAAGAACAGTTCCTTGGGTGGGATCAAACGGTCCGCCGCGCTCAGGAATTTGATCAAGAATGTCTTGCGGCTCGTAGCTGTCTGCCCAATGTGCAAACAGAGACAGATCTTCTCGCACCTTGTAAACCAGGCCTGCACGGTAAGTCGCGTGATTGTCGTCGAAGCTGTTGTCTCCCTCTTCAGAGTCGAACCGGTCGTAACGAAGACCACCAATCACAGACAGTTTGCCAACTGTCAATTCGTCAAGCAGATAGAATCCACTCCGCTCGCTGACAACATCGTCGAAATTGAGCGAAAACGTATTATAGTTTTGTGGCTGGCTTACACCGTACACTGGGTTTCGCAGTGACAATGGCACTATATCGTCGGGTTGGGAATTTCCGGCCAGGAAATTTGCAATCGCGGCGCCTGTAGGGAACGCCAGATTGTTTTCCAGCGTACTCTCTGTATCAAAGTATTCTATGCCAGCCAGTAGGCGATTGCCGAATGTATCGCCCTCATGGGACCAGATCAAATTGGCCGCAAAACTCAAAGACTTCTGTTCTCTAAATTGGTCACGCCATTGCCTGGATACAAATTCGGCAGTATCAACGAGGTCTGCGCGGAACAATACGTTGCCTTGCGCGCCGTATAGGAAAAACGGTTCGTGGTATTGCTGCTCTTGTTCAGCGTCTACCCATCGCGCAATCGCATCATAGC
Organism: Pseudomonadota bacterium; assembly: GCA_039111475.1. Lineage (GTDB taxonomy): Bacteria > Pseudomonadota > Gammaproteobacteria > Pseudomonadales > JAUIET01 > JAUIET01. The sequence continues at coordinate 131,793 of JBCCIP010000008.1, forward strand.
TTAGCGTACCGGATTCTCCCTCAAAGTAGATTTGATAGCTAGATGATTCCAGATTCAAAAAATCAGTCGGCTCATTGTGATTCCAACGCCTATCCGTGAGGAAGTTACCTTGATCATCCACTGGCACACCACGAAGACGACTGCCAGGGTTGTCTTGCTCAACACGAGTGGCCTGAAGAACCAGATCACCAATACCTAGGTGAAAGCTTAATCCGAGATCGACAATGCCGGTATCTTGCTCAGAATGGTCTCTGGGAGTGTCGCGATCTTCGAAAAACACGCCAAAACGACCCGACATTAAGTCATTCAGCGGACCTGTGATTTCAAACGAACCGCCATAGCGTGATTCATCGCCAACCACACCCGCCAATCTCGCTGAAAATTCCTGGCTCGGTTTCTTGGTAACGTAATTAAAAAGGCCACCCGGTGCACCGGGTCCGTACAACATGCCTGCAGGGCCTTTTAGAAAATCGACGCGTTCTACGTTGAATAGCTGTGGAACATTGAAACTGATGTAAGGGTCACCCCGTACACCGTCATAGAATATTTCTTCCTGTCGAAATCCACGCGCAGTGACGCCTGCGTAACTGAACAGGCTCACACCCGATATGTTTCGATACAAATCTTGTGCATCACGCGCCCCCTGATCAGCGATCAATTGTTCATTGATGGAACTGATTACCAGCGATGACGACAGTGAATCGCTGGGTAGCTTACCGGTACGCGTTTCACCCACTCTGTACAGCTGCTGCGCGCGGCCTCGGACCTCTATAGTTTCGAGCGCACCCGCCTCATTTTGATCGTTCTGCAAAGGCGCTTCCTCGGCCAATGAGGGTGCCGCCCAGCATAAGGCGATGGATAATCCGTAGGTGATTAGGCGAATATGTGACAACATCTTAGAACTCTGTCCCGATAAGCCTGCGCAGACGTGGCGGGCATAGAATCATAAAGGTGAGAATGATACTCGTTTGTATTTGATATTCAACCGAAAGATAGACTGTGCGTTCAAGCTTGCCGTAAGAGGCCCGCGGAATTATTCCCCGCATCAGCAATTTAACGATAATGATTATTATTTAAATATAGCTTTTGGCGAAGTTGATATAGACTGGACGGATATTGTATTTAAAGAATGGCGAATGAAACGATGACTGGCCTGGCTTTAGCTATCGTTGCCGCGTGCATTACCCATGTTGGCGTTCGTCATGCATCGGGCGCGGTTCGCTGGTGGCTTGTAGTACTGTCATTTGCACTTCTTGGCGCTTCCTTTTACTGCAATCACAGTTTCGGCGGATTCTGGTCTGGCGTTTACACCTTGGTGGCGGTGTATTTTTTGACGTGTACTTTGACACCATGGCTTGCGCTGCTTTTGAAGGCTCGACATGCTCGCTAGGTCATTGGTTGCAGTCATACTGTCTATTCCAGCCACTACGGCCATCATCGGCCTGTTTATAGCGCTGACTCCCACACAGCATTGGATTCTGCCATCGCTGCTGATGGCTTTTCCTGTCTGGATTGGCTTGGCCTGTGCCAGTTATCAATTGTCTCGTGCACGCACAGCGGCTGGCTTACTACTGTCGATCTCAATTCTCGGTACCGCAGCGATCGCACTGTTGAAAGCCCTGGGGTGGACGACAACTGTATGAAACCCACAACCATCAAAACCTTCCTGGACGTACACACCTGGACAGGGTTGGGCGCAGGCCTTGCGCTGTTTATCGCTTTCTATACCGGCGCAATCACCGTATTCACTCATGAATTGGACATCTGGGATCAATACTCAGTGCCAGCGCATTCTGAGCAGAACTATGCGATGGCCGAAGAATTATTACAACGCGTTCTATCCGCTGAGCCGGCCTCGGCGGAGAGCTTGCGACTCGAACTTTCCAGCGAGGATCATCCCGGGAACATTGCTCGCTGGTATCAGCGATTGGAGGACGGCAGCTACACGTCGCACGAATTTCGCTTAACCGGTGAAGATACACTGGACACTGCCCCTAACTCGTCGAATCTGGCAGGGTTTATTTATGTGTTGCACTATACGGCGGGCTTGCCCTCAAGTTTCGGACTGTATGTTCTAGGTATTATTTGCGTTATCTATGGCATCGCACTGGTGTCAGGGCTGATTGTTTTTCTCCCAAACATGATGAAAGACCTGTTTGTTGTGCGATCTGGACACAACAAGAAAAGGTTCTGGCTGGACGCCCATAATGTGGTTGGTGTGATGTCATTACCCTGGCACATCATGTTTGCCTGGAGCAGCGCATTACTAGCGATCGGTGTTTTCCTATTGGCACCATTCCAGTGGATGGTATTTGACGATGATCTTATGCCAATCGTGGGCCCCGAGCTCGGTCGCATTTCTACCCTTGCGCCATCTGGGAATAACGCCCCTATGCTAAGTGTTAGTGAGATAGTACACATCACGCAAAAAGAAGTACCTGGTTTGGAGCCAACTCAGCTTCGCTACAGTCATGCTGGCGATGCCAATGCGACTGTCAGGGTGATCGGAAAAACGCGTACAGAAAACCTGGATCCCTGGGCCTCGTTGATACTGAAAGCCAATAATGGTGACATATTAAATGTGAGCCACCCTGACAATAAATCGCCAGGTGCCACTTTCTACGATGGACTGGTAGCACTTCACTTTGTGAGCTTTGGCGGCTATCTGGCCAAGTGGGTGTACCTTTTACTCGGACTTGCCGGTGCGTTCCTGTTCTATTCAGGCAACCTGCTGTGGATTGAGTCGCGGCGTAAGCGCCGCAAGCTTGAGCAACTGCGCAGTACAGTGTTCCTGGCGCGCTTGAACAGTGGTGTCTGTATCGGTTGTATGGCCGGTGTTTCGGCCGCCTTTTTGACAAGCCGCGGGCTGTCTGGCTTTGCCGAGCGCGCCAACATGATGGAACTGAGTTACTATCTGGTTTTCTTCGCCAGTATACTTTGGAGCTTTCTGCGACCCGTTGCTGTTGGCACCCGTGAACTTTTGTTAGTGTGTGGCATGCTTACACTAGCAATTCCAATCTTTGATGCGTTGTTCCTGGATACGTCAGCCGTTGGCTATGCCATTGCCGGCCACTGGATAGTGTTAGTCACCGATATTGTGGCCATTTTAGCAGCCGCTGCGTTTTTCTGGATTGCCAATACAGTGAACAAGCGCGCTAAATATGGCGATCCTAACAGCGTATGGTCATCATCTTCGCACGGCGCGCGCGCCGACCAATTACAGGCACCCACAAGCGAGATAACTAACACCCCCGTTCAGCACTAGCACAAGAGCTCTGCGATCGCCTAATACCGTATCAAATGTTGAACTCAAGCGTGAGGGACAAGGCACGTCCAGGTGCGCCCGCAACACGAGGAGCGAAAAACACATTATTGGAATAACTTTGACTACTTGGTGCAAGATAGGCTTTATCAAATACGTTGGTTATCTGCACTCCGAATGACCCTAGGCCAATCTTATAGTCCAGCCCCAAATCCAATACCTCGTAGCCTCTCACCTCCCATACATCTATCTCGTCATTAAGCGCTTCATCACGATCACCAATGACAAGCGCAAGAAAGTTAAATGACAGCGCTTGGTTCAATTGGTAATCACCCGCGAAGGTCAATTTCCACGGCTGTACATCAAGCCCAGACTGATGCACGTAGCCCCCAGGACCATCACCGTCTGGATCAAACTTTGCTGTGATAATGCCAAAATTGCTGTGAATCTGCAGTTTCTCGGTAGCTTGCCAGTCGACGGTAAACTCAAGCCCATAGTTTCGTTCTGGCGAACGATTGTAGCTTCCAAGCCCGGTTTGTTGGTCGTACAAAAAATTCTGCCCGAATTCCGATTCAGAATAATACGCCGCCGCGGTGTAGCGAATAGCACCCATCGCCCCACGCAACCCGAATTCAAAGTTGTCAACAATCTGCGGTTCTATCGCCCTGTTGCTGGTCAGTGGCTCGTCAGGCGGAACCAGATTAGACACCTGCGACAAACTTGGAATCTCGAAGCCTTCCGCGTAATTGGCAAACAGCGTGAGGGAATCATTTACGTCGAACGTTAGACCCAGGTTGTAAGCAATGCCATCATCCTCGCCGCTACCACCTTGGCGTGTAATCTGAGCGAAATCAAACAGTCGTAATCCCGGGCCGATGGTGAATTCGGCGTCCTCACGACGCAAACCGCCACTGAGTCGCAGCCGATTGCTGAACCCGTAGTCGAACTGGACAAACAAGCCCAATGTTTTTAACTCGAATGGATAGAGAAATAAACCGTTGCCCACCGGTTGGTTGATTACTCGATCTTCAGGGTCACGATTACCCAGGTCATAAACAAATGCATCCGCTTCTCGCGTTTGCTGTTCATAATCCGAACCGAACATCACAGTAAGACGATCGGTAATCTCTCTACTGAGCTGCGCTCGAATGCCATCGCTCTTATCGGTTTTGACATTCTGATAGTTACTTACGCCAAACAATTCGAAACCAAAATCCACCAGTGGCTCAATGATTTCATCCTTGCGCCCGTAATATTGCAGGCGCAGTTGATTCCCCAGTACATCTCTGTGCTCGTAGCTAAGACTGTAAAGGCTCTTTTCGTCAACCGGCTGGTATGGACCTACATAGGTAAAACGTCTGTCCTCATCAGTCTCGACACCAATCGCAAAAAGATCATCAGTGATTTCGACCTCAAAGTTACGGTCTTCGAATTCTTTATCCACCAAACTGTAGGAAAACTCAATTCGTTGTTGCTCATCGGGTTCAAAACCGAGCTTTACGAAATAACTCGTGTCATCTGCATACCCGTAATAAACAGGATTAGCGAGATCGCTGTTGCCATCAAACACGCCGTTTTGCGAGTCGTAGCTAAGCGACGCAAGATAGTCCACTTTGCCAAGATCACCAGCCACGCGAGCGCCCGTTCGCCAACTCAGTGAGTCCCGGCCAAGCACCTTACTCACACCTGGGTAGACCGTAACGGATTGACGCAGATTGAATTCAACCGCTTTATCTTCAGGCGCTTGGTATGTAAAAAACTGAATTACGCCACCGGTACCACCCGCACCGTAGAGAGATGTTGGCCCATACAAAACCTCGACACGACTGACCAATCCCGTGTCAAACTTCACCAAGGGACCCTGTAAAAAACCGGCACCGCCATTGAATGCAAGCGGAATTCCATCAATTAAATACAGTGGTTCACGGCCACGAAGTGTTTGAGTACGCAACTGATCAATGTGCGAAGGCGCTCCAAAGCCAGGCACTCTTGCACCCAGTGCATTGGCGATATTTGACGATTTCGCTAGTTCCAACGCCAGCTCTTTCTGGTCAAGGGTGATCACCGAGCGTGAAATCTCGTTGATCGGTTGTTCGCGACGTGTCGCAGTGACTATCACCTGCTCCATCACACCCTGTCCGCCGGCTTGTGCAAATACCGACGGACTAGCGCCAACAAGCAGACAAATAGAAAGTCCTACCACCTCTAGTGGCTTCAGACGCTCGCTATGTGTTGATGGCAGCGGCCAATTCTCCATTAATTACGCCCTATTTTAAAATAACTTATTGCAAATAATTCTCATTACTACTTATTATACTACTACTGCGTGCCGGCTAGCCAGAGGTGGATTTTGAAACCAAGGTTCGTTTCTTTATTACAAGTCTGTGGACAATAGCGTGTTAATTGCATTGACTGTTTTCTTGAGCTATCTGAGCTCATCCGCTCTTTGGGCGGCACTGGACAACGCGCCGTCACTTAGAACTTCGGTCTCACGGCGGCAACTACGCAGCGCGGAAGTTGTCATTGCCTGCATGTTTTTCTTCGTCGCATTGTGCATTCAGATAAACCACTTTGGCTTACAGCGCGGTGTCGCAACCGGCCTGGCGCTGTTCACCCTTGTCAGTGCAGCAAACTTTGCACTGGCCATACTCTCGAAGAAGTTACACATTGCTATTGCCGCACTATTAGCAGTCTTTACCTTGGGAATGCTTCTTCGTTAACTAAGACAATCTTCTGTCAATCGGTGCTGCTATTTAAACTTCCTTTATTTCAAACACTTTTATTGTAAATGAGAATTATTTGCAATAAAATACAAACCAATATAACAAAATCGCTCACAGAGCCCGGGAGGAAATCCTTAGCTGTTTAGCATTGGAAGGAGAGGTAGTATGAACTCGGCCGTTAAAGGCATCGCTTTTGATACACAGAAGCAATATGGTATTACGCGGATCGATGACTCGGTGTATCGCACCCATGCATGGCGAGTGAGCTTAAGACGGCGCGGCAAAATGTTTGTTAAAAACTTTGCTGATAAAAAGTTCGGCGGCAAGAAAAGTGCCTTACTGGAAGCCATCAAATATCGCAATTGCATAGTCAGTAAATACCCACCAATCACTCGCAAGGAATGCGCTGCAATTAAACGTAGAAACAATCGCTCTGGTGTGCCGGGTGTTTACACCTACTCAAAAACATCGGTAAGAAAAGACGGCAGTATTAACGAACATTGGTACTGGGAAGCAAGCTGGCCTACTGAGCTCGGAGAAAGCGGTCGTATTGCGTTTTCAACGCGAACCTACGGCGAGGAAAGGGCTAGACTATTGGCCATGTCTGCGCGCCGACAGGGGCTGGCAAAAGTGCAAGGGTTTTTCTGGAAATGCCAGCTAACACCGAAAAGCAAAAAGCTGTTTCGCCAACTGATTGCGGCCGAGTATGATGCGACGCTGAAGGAAAGTAGTGTATGAATAGTTTGGTTTTTCGCCGAGACTTACTCCGGATCGTTACGGTCTTCTCGCTATTGATTGGTCCACCGACGACTGTTGCCGACCAATCACAGGCTGAACAACGCCGCTATACCTATTCATGGCTGTTCACTGATGGCACCGACATGAAACCTCGCGGTGGAACAACAAAAGGCGCAGCCATCACGCTGGCTGGCACTGGAAAGCAATGGCAGGCACTACAAAATGAGAAACGTGCTGGTTTCAACAAAGATCGGCTCGCCATTCTTTCATTGGCCGGCCAATATCGTGCAACCTTCGATTTTATTGAAACAGTGGGGTTCACAGACGGCTATCGGCCCGGCAAGCCTTATCAAACCTGGGGCACCGAATTGGTTAAGGTCATCGAAGATAGCCCGAAATTCATCAGCCTACAGCATATCCTGGTGATGTACTTTATGCGTGATGATGGCTCAAAGAGTGAACCAGTGGTGATGAAGCACTGGCGACAAGACTGGACCTATGAGGACCGTGATTTGCATGTGTATCAAGGCGATCAGCAATGGAAACATCAACGCATAAGTCGATCAGCTGCCAAGGGCAACTGGACGCAAACTGTGTTTCAGGTGGATGATTCTCCTCGCTACGAGGCGTATGGTCGGTGGGTTCACACGAGCAACAATTCACACTGGCGCAGTTCGCTGACGGCGCGTCCGTTGCCCCGACGGGAATTCAGTGTGCGCAGCGATTACAGCGTGTTGGAGGCAGTCAACCGTATCACGATCACACCAACCGGTTGGGTGATGGAAGAGGATAACCTAAAAACCAAGCTGTTGGAAAACGGTCACCGGGAGTATCTGGCGCGCGAGGCGGGCATTACCCGCTATGAGCGCATCGAAGACAAGCTTGAGGCTGGCAATAATTATTGGGTAAGAACACAGGATTATTGGGCGGCCGTGCGCTCAGCATGGTCCGATGTGTACCAACAGCACAGACGTTTCGCGGTGTCTAAATCGTCAAACGATAAGCCTTTGTTTCAGCTAATGTTTGAAAATGCCGACGAATATACCAAGCTCGACAATGATAACCAACGCAGTTCACACATCGATGAAACAGTAAGAGAGTTACATCAATACGTGAAACATCGCTTTTAGAGGCGCTAAACAACTGCTGAAATGCGCAGAGCACGCCAATAATCATAGGCCACTAGCGAAGAGGCAACCCCACCACCTCTGCTTGGCCCGCCGCCCCATAGAGGCGTGCTGCGCTGCCATCCACATTGTCGTCTGGATTCAGCGATGGCCACAGATCCTGTAAGTCACTCATTAGGCTTTGCAGTTGCGCAGCGACTGCCAAGGCTTGCGGATCACCGCTTAGTGCTTCAGCTCGCGACCATGCCATTGCAATCTGGGTAAAACCCCAAGCGTCTTGATACTCATGCAAATTGTCAATCACGCCATCAATAACACCAATTTCATACTCGATAGCCGCCGTACGGATCAAGCCAATAATGACGTCCACGGCCACCGCAGCATTTGTATAGTCGGCGCGCTGCTCACATAAAGACACATTCGCTAACAAGGCCTGGTAAATATCGGTTACGGCTTCTTTTGAGTCTCGATTGAGTACGCTGCTGGTCAACGCGCTCAAATCATCGGCGAAGCCAGCGCAGCCGCGTGCTTTGAAAGCTGGCAACAATGCGGAGTAGATCTCCGCTCTTGGGTGTTTCATGTGTGTTTCGGCCAGGTCAGGCAAATCGCGACTGTACAGGGCGTGGCCGACGCGAAGATGACCGCGAATAAGGCCAAGTTGGGTCAAATAGGCTGTATCGTCAGTGGCGTAATCCACATCGGCGCCAGCCGATCCTTCTCCTTCTCCTTCTCCTTCTCCTTCTCCTTCTCCTTCTCCTTCTCCTTCTCCTTCTCCTTCTCCTTCGCCCTCACCTTCTCCGCCCGCCTTAAGGGGCGCAGTGATCGCCCCTTCGCCGCCGGCCAAAGCGTCATTGTCGCCGTAGCCCACTGGGGTACTGCAGCCAGTCAACGGTGTTGTTACTAACCAGGTTACCGCACCAAGTGAACTCAGTGTTTTCCACTGGAAGCCGGTTTTGTCATCGGGGTGTATACTGTCGCTCATGATTGTATGCCTTGAAGATGTTGTTCGTTCAGCCCGTTTGGACGCAATGAGAAAACTATTAGCTAATGATGCCCTGTTTGAATCTGGTTCTCAAACCGCAGGCCGAAAAGCTAAATTGGTTAAATCGAATCAGCAGGGTATTGCGGCCTCCGCGGAAATTTCGTCGCTGGTGGAGAAAATAAAAAGCGACCTCTCGCAACACCCCACCTTCAAGAGAATGGCGCTCCCCGCTCAGTTTGGCCGGGTATTGATTAGTCGCTATGAGGCCGGCATGTCGTACGGTAGCCACTTTGACAATGCCTTTATCGAGGGCCTGCGAACGGATCTGTCGTTTACCGTATTTCTCAGTGAACATGACGCGTACGAGGGTGGAGAACTGGAAATTCATAGCCCAATGGGGCAGCAGGCGATTAAATTGCCGGCTGGCTGCGCAATCATCTACCCCAGTAATCAGCTTCACGCCGTGCGACCCGTCACCCGTGGTACCAGGTTGTGTGCCGTCGGTTGGCTGCAAAGCCGCGTGCGTTGTCATGAAAAGCGCCAGCTTTTGTACGATTTGGATACGACCACGGCTCACATCGAGTCTTCGCACTCGGTCGACGCTGACAAACTGCTGACACTCAAGCACATTCGAAACAATCTTGTTCGCATGTGGTCTGACTAACGCCTTTACTGCCACCCTGCCCGGTCGAACACTCTAACGGCTTCGGCCTGATTCTCGCCCAATAACGAAGCGTCCATTTTATCTTCTTTGAAGCTGCCTAATGCGGCTATTGGCCCTGACGTTACACCCACTACCGGATACTCGTTGTTGCCCTCAGCGAACAGGGTTTGTGCGTATTCGCTGGTTAGATACTCTAGGAAGCGAATGGCATTGGCTTTGTTTGGAGCATGCTTAGTCACGCCAGCACCACTGATATTAACGTGCGTTCCAGAACTCTGCTGGTTTGGGAACACAAGCGTCAGTGAATTCATCACGCTATCATCGCCTGCCGCCAACCAGCGCCCCAAGTAATAGGTATTTGCAATCGTGACACCGCATTCACCAGAGGCCACGGCCGCCAAATTGCTGGTATCGTTACCCTGTGGTTTGCGAGCGAAATTATTCACAACCTGTTGTGCCCATTGTTGCGCGGCACCGGTACCGCGCATTTCTATCAGTGCAGACATTAGCGACAAGTTGTAGATATTTGACGAGCTGCGCATACAAATCAGCGACTTAAGACGCGAGTCGGCTAACCTGGAGTGTGACATGTCCGACAAAGACCGCAGTGGTGCAGAATCCCTGGTCCAAACCCTCGTGGATGCCGACGTCAACGTCTGCTTTGCCAATCCCGGCACATCCGAAATGCACTTTGTTGCAGCGCTCGATACAAATCCGGATATGCGGTGCGTCCTGGGTCTGTTCGAAGGCATCGTGACCGGCTGTGCTGATGGCTACGGTCGCATGACCCGAAAGCCGGCAGTCACGCTGACACACCTCGGCCCCGGTCTGGGGAACGGGATTGCCAACCTCCACAACGCCAAAAAAGCCAGAACGCCCATCGTTAACGTCGTCGGCGATCACGCAACGTACCACCGTAAATATGACGCGCCTCTCACCTCCGATGTCGAAGGCGTGGCCAGACCGGTATCCGGTTGGGTGAAGGTCTCACAGTCGGCCGATGACGTCGCTGCTGACGGAGCTGAAGCGGTACAAGCGGCCATGGCGCCCCCTGGCCAGGTTGCGACGCTGATTTTGCCTGCCGATACCGCGTGGAATCGGACAACCGCCGACGCCAAGCCACTCCCGGTCATAGAACCAAAACCATTCCAGACCGGGAACATCGACGAGGTTGCCAAAGTACTCAAAGGCAAAGGTGCCAACGTCATTCTGATGAATGGCGTGATCACTGAAGAACGCGCCAACATGGTGGACCGAATTGGTCAGGCCACTGGCGCCCGCATCATCATGGACACCTTTGTTGGACGCGTTCAACGAGGTGCCGGGCGCGCAGAAATTGCACGACTCCCGTATTTCGGCGAACAGGCTGCAGAAGTCCTGCAGGGTACTGATCATCTGATCATTCTATCCTCGCAGCCACCCGTCACATTCTTTGCTTATCCAGACAAACCCAACTACCTGACACCGGAAGGTTGTGAGTTGCACACCCTGGTCGAACGAGACGAAGACATTGATGGTGCGCTCGAAGCACTGATCGATGCTGTCGGTGCAGGCAGTACCGAGGCGAATGTGGTCGTGCACGAGGTGCCCGACATGCCCCAGGACGGACCGCTCGATCCACGCAACATCGGCAACGCCCTGGCTCATCTATTTCCTGAAGACGCCATTGTTGTTGATGAAGGCGGCACCTGTGGTGGTGGCTGTACGGCCGCGACGCGGACAGCAGCGCCCCATGACTTTCTGATGTTGACCGGCGGTGCGATTGGCTTCGGGCTTCCGTGTGCAACGGGTGCGGCAGTCGCATGCCCCGACCGTCCCGTCATCAGCTTGCAGGCGGATGGCAGTGGCATGTACACCAATCAGGCGCTGTGGACGCAGGCCCGTGAACAACTGAATGTCACAACGATCATCTTCGCCAACCAAAAGTACTCGATTCTGCAAATTGAGTTTGGCCGCGTCGGTGCACACAACCCGGGTCCCAAGGCCATGAGTATGCTCGATCTCACAAACCCTGAGATTCGCTGGACTGACATTGCCAAGGGAATGGGTGTTCCGGCCTGGCGCGTGACGACCGTTTCGGAATTTGCGGAAGCATTTCAACGCGCACAAGCATCACCAGGTCCCGCACTCATCGAGGCAATCGTACCCTGACGTTTTGAC
>JBCCIP010000009.1:0-137252 GCA_039111475.1 Pseudomonadota bacterium
GTCCAGCGGGCGGTGCTTTCGCTCCGGCCACCGATATCCGCGATAGTATTGCCGAGCTCCGCCGACCATACGCATGCGAAGCATCAATTTGCCACATTTCAAAATGAAGCTCCAGGATGTTTCGAGAGAGCTTTTTCTGGAGAATAATTGGCAGATGCCAGATGGACTGCAGCAAGATGTGGAAGCAGATTCATTGAACTACTCCATTGCTGAGTGCCAGCAAGCCAAGCGACAAAAACTAGACCCCAAGGTTCTCAAAGCTTTGTTTCAGAAATGTTGGGAACAATCAGACTCTCAACCCGCATTCGCAGCGGCCTTGAAAGAACATGGCCTTATCCTGGCAAAGGGTGATAGACGCGGTTTCGTGGCGGTAGATCATACTGGCGAAGTTTATTCTATTTCTCGCTGGGTCGGTATCAAGGCGAAGGAGGTACGAGCTAGATTAGGCAGCCCTGATAACCTCCCTCGAGTTGATGAGGCCCTTGGTCTGCTCGCAGCTCATTTACCTGAAGACTTGGCAGAAGGCATATCATCTACCAAAGCCGACTACGGGCAGAAACGAGAAGGTCTTGAGCAACAACGCAAAGCACTTGCGACGGAGCATCGTAAAGCGCGGGCCGCGCTGCGACACGCGCAGGAGCAACGATCAGTCAAAAAGTCCCGTCAACTGGTTGCGACCCTTCCCACCGGTTTTAAAGCTGTCTGGGCCAGAATGACAGGGCAGTATCAGAAACTGCAAGAAAATCTGATTGCAGAATTAGAGGCAGAAAAATCTCTCGCCCGAAATCAGCGCCAGGACTTGGTGCAGCTACAGCTTTCCGAGCGGCGTACGCTACAACAGGAAATTCGAGCGCTTGAGTTTGAAAATGAGATCAACGCCGAGTCACGTCGCCGCAACTGCGGCAAAGCACTGGTGGGTACGGATTTCAGTTCTAGAGGTGATCTCAACTTCCCTTCGATTGATCCGCGTCAGCCACTCATTATTCCCGAGGATGAAAAGGCGCAAAGCCTCAAGGCCAAGATACGGCGAAATCCAAAGGCCATTCTTGATGTAATCACCAACAATAAAGCGTGCTTCACTAAGCGAGATATTGTGCGGGGATTATCGAATCATATTGACGACCATCTCGAACTCAAGGGCGCTATCGATGTAGCCCTGAAATCCGGTGATTTGATTGTTCTTGAGGAATCACCAAAACAAATATTTACAACAAAAGAAATACAGCGCCTCGAGAGAGCCATCCGTAGTCAAAGTACAAATCTGTCCGGCATTACCTCTCATCGAGTCAAGACTCGACACATTGACGCTGCCATCGGCAAACAGAATGCCAAGCTCAAGAAAATCGCAGGTGCTTCACTGAGCGACGAGCAAGAAAAAGCCATCCGGTATGTTTTGGCGCCTGGGCAGCTTAAAGCGGTTGTTGGCTATGCCGGAGCGGGTAAAAGCACCATGCTGGAATCCGCAAAAACCGCCTTCGAGGTGCAAGGCTATCGAGTACTAGGGGCCGCCATTTCAGGCAAGGCCGCTGACTCGCTGGAAAAATCAGCAGGTATTGAAAGCCGAACACTAGCCTCGTTCGAGCATAGCTGGAAAAGCGGGTTTCATAAGCTGGGCAGTGGTGATGTATTAATTATCGATGAAGCCGGAATGGTTGGGTCGAAGCAGCTATTGCGTTTTATCGAAGAAGCCAAAGATATAGGATGTAAACTCATTATGGTTGGTGATTACCACCAGCTTCAGCCGATTGCCGCCGGTACGCCATTTAAGGACATTGTCCATCAAGTTGGCGCGTCTCGCCTGACAGAAATCCGCCGCCAGACAGAAGATTGGCAGCGCGATGCCTCATATGATTTAGCAAACTTAAACACTGCGGAAGCCATCGGAACATACCGAAAGCATGGATTTGTGCATACAGCCGAGGACGAGCTAAGCGCCATCGCCAAGTTGGTGGAAGACTATGTCAACGATATAAATCAGCGCGGCTATGATGCCTCGAGACTAGCACTCGCTCACCGGCGCAAAGATGTTCATCTCATTAATCAAAGTGTTCGAAAAGCCTTGATAGAACAGGGCACGCTATCCGATGAAAAACTCATCAAAGCCAATCACGGCCAGCGTGCTTTCGCTACTGGAGATCGAATATTGTTTACCCGAAATGATCGAGAGCTTGGTCTACGAAATGGAATGCTCGGAACTATTGAAGCCATAGATAACAATGAAATTGTGGTGATGCTCGATTCAGACGGCGGAAGCGCCGGACGACAAATGGGGTTTTCGTTCAGTAAATATCGAAGCATTGAACATGGATATGCGACAACCATTCACAAATCTCAAGGTGCAACTATAGATCGGTCCTTTGTGCTATCGTCAACAACCATGGACAAACACTTAACATATGTCGCCCTATCAAGGCATAAGGAAGAGGTTTTCATCTACTCAGCCGATCTGGGTCGACAAAAGCTTATGCAGTGCAATTCACCTGCATATTTGCGCAGCAAAAAAACGATGCGCCTCAGAACGTAATTTTTCTATTAAAAATTACGTGCTAACGCTGGCATAAGCTTAGACTTTTGAAATCAAATCATCGAAAACGAAACTATGATTCAAAGGGATTAGGATGAGGCGGAGCAATCTCCTCTATTACGAATTCATCGGGATGAAGATCTTCCTTAAGAGCTTCTACAGCTGCGTCCGTAAGAGCCCAGTATTTCTCCTCTTCTTCTCGCGATGCCTTTCCATATTGCTCCGTATACATCGGACAAAAATACTTTCGGCTTAGCATTTTGTGATATGCGAGAACAGCCTTAACGGCATCTTGCGTGGATATTTTTATGTGGCTTTTTTCCGAAACTAGAGCGCTGCCATTTGAATCACATTCGGGCCAACCATTCTTAGGCAAAACCGCAAGGTAAGCACCATCATCTAGTGACATCACTAACTCCATGCCAAAATAACTAGCGACCCTGTATCTCTCTGGTTGACTAACACTCATTTACTGCTTCACTTTTCTGGCACAAGCAGACACTATAAACCCATTGCCAACTTCAGACTTGCATACTTCAATCTGATTCTTAGTTTTGCCATTTTCATCCAAAATATAGTCCCGAACTGCAGTGCCATCATCTTCAAAAGGCCCCTCCGCAGCAGTCAGGAGGATTTGATCTACTAACGCACTCGACATATCCTCCCCAACTCTTTTTTTCATATGCATTTCTCGCCAAATCAAATTCGGTTCCTTACCTTCCCTATGGTCAAGAATATGATGGAGACCAGCTTTTTCGTCTCCAATTTGGAGAAATACCACAGTCCCATCTTCTGCCTCGCGTATATCAACAATGTCCTTCTTAATGGGTTGTCTTCTGGTTGGCAAGTGTTTACTTTGTGCGAGGGCCTGCTCAAACAGCTTCTCGCGCTTTGCCCAGCCTCCAACGAATGAATCAGAGCCGGGGTCCGGCGCAGAATCATTGAACTCGATCTTGCTCTCAATAGCTTTCTTTATCGCAAACGCCCGAGCTTTTGGCTTATAGTTGTTCGGATCGAATGGGTCTGTCGGGCCCGCCAGTCCACCTCCTGCTCCATTTCCCCCGTCGTTTCCTCCACCTTCCGATGAACCTCCACTTCTATTCATCACTTGTTCGTGCGTATCTCGCCCCATTGTCTGGATCGCACCACCACCATCGGCGCTATCAGAAATTACCCCTCGTTCTCGAGGTATCTCCGTTAGAGACTTGTCACTTGATCCGCCCATACTCTTGTCCTCAAGGAAGAATTGTATACTGTGAAAGAGAATTGCTTTTTTCGAATTTGGAGATATAACGTCGCCGAGCTTTTTCGAGCTGTTTTATCAATTCACTACCCTCTAGCTCTTCTCTTCTATCCTTTGAAAAATAGGAACGAAGTGTTGCATATAGCCCATGCAACAGCGCCACGCGTTGATAAATCGGAAACGATTCATATACCTCATGTATTCCTCTAGTGAGGACTTCCGTTCTACGAGTCGCATGATAACGAAGTAAAGCTCTTCCACCATCGCGATGAACCTCTTCTCCATTGCCGTCAAAATAGATTTCGCTTCCATCAAAGTGTGCAAGCTCCATTGGCACATCGACAGTAAAGTTTCCTGGCGAAGGAGTTTTGCCATTATCGCTAGCACCAACCAATTTATGGCTCGCATGAAAACTACAACGCATTACGGCTGAAGCTTGCACACCTCCGCAAAATTTTGCTTTTGTCCATATCGATCCGATGCTAAACATGTCTCCATGTGATGCCATTGTTTGTAAGGGATCGGTAGCGGAAATAATTTGATCGCCGGTATGATCTGCGAACATGAGGGTATCGTGATAATACAAAGACTTGCCAAAATCAGTGACGCCCAACCAAGAAGGATTCAGGTACTTCTTATGATTTACGGAGAAGTTCCATGTACTATTAACACCTTCCGGCTTCTCAAGCGAAAAACTAGGGGGTTTTACCTCATCTCCGCAATCTCTTGTTTCAAGAATCGCCAAAATTAATAGTAGCTCGATGTCAGTGTTAAATATCAATGGTAGATATTTGTCTGGGGTACGCCTAGCCTCCAGAATCTTAAAACCAGCAGTTGATATTGAAAGCTTGTTTACTCTGTCCCAGCCCGGATTTCGTCTTCTTTCTACAAAATTTCGATGGTCCTTGGCTCTCTCGCCCTTTAGAAAGCCAAAAGGATCTCTAGCACTGGGGTCTGGCCCAAACTCTGCGGTCGATTTTATTAGTTGTTTACGATTTTTCGCTAGAGTGCGCCTAGAATCTACACCTAAACTTTGAAACAAACAAATTGAACGCGTTTCCTGGCGTCGCCGCAAAAAGCCCCATCGAAATCTCCCAGGTTCCTCGCAATGTTCAGCCAGATGGCACCTTAGAGCAAAAATATCGCTAATGCCTTGCTCATCAATTCGCGACATTCGATCCAGATACTTACATAGTGTATCAATACCGATGGCATGCGTATTTCCCAGTACTTCATTCAGACTGGCAGCGCTTAACTCTTTAGAATATGTGCTCTCTAACTTTTCAACGATATGCCTAACGTATTCAAGACGTGCTGAATCGATAAAGAGAGCTTTAAGCTGAAAACTAGTTACTGTCTTCTCCAAGTATCCCTTACTTATAAACCGTTCGTAGTCAAACTGCCAATCGCTCACACTCGGATACAGTAATTTAAGTAGCAAAATTAGCATAGCTGACGTATCTGATTGCTCATCGCTCTTACTCACTCTACTCAGACGATCGGAGATTGAAATTCCATTCAATTGATCGATTTTAGAACTTATGTGTACATCATCTACGGCGATGCAAATTCGAGTGAGCCGCCTCATAGCCAACTGACGAATGAGCTCAGATCCTTTTCTAAATTCATTGAAATACAGCCAAAAATAACGTCGCGACAATTCTGACTGCTCTAGTGTCATGAGCCACAGTTTAAACGCAAGTGCTCGATTCTGACGTTGCCCAAACCCAAAATAAACTGAGCGTGCCAGTCGACCTAGCGCCAGAGAAGCGACTTTGTCGAATTTGATCTTTCGAATTTCACCAATCTCTAATGACCCTGTATATGGGTCAATAAGACCTGCTGCTTTTTTCCAATAGACGTTCGCTAGTTTAAAGACTTCAATGACGTTGCTCGGATTGAAACCCTTTCCCTCATAAATCGAATCCCCGATATGGAGAAATCTGTATCTCGCTTCATCAGATACGTTTCCATCTACTGAGCCACCCTCGAATGTTCGATTCAAGAATATGGGGAGCGTATGTCGATCATAATAGCGTAATGCCTCAACATCGTTCCGCGTTACAATCGCCCCTTGCTCATAGATCTCTCCAAGCGTTTCGTAAGCACTACTGTCGCCGATACTTGCTGCGTACCTATAATTTGGAATTGACTGCGAGGGAGCAAGATAGGGAACACGAGAAGAAGCCACGAGGTCTGCATAACGCTTTGCAGAGTGAGGGCTGCCCCTTTCTGAAGCTTCGTAGCGGTAGCTAATTGATTCTTGCGCATCTTGAATAGTATTGACTGCTGTCTTGGTAACAGCGGCAGCTTCTTCAAGAATATCTATAATCGCACTGCTCTTTGGTGGCACACCAGCAGAGGAAGCTATTCGATAGTTACTGACTTTGGACAGAATATCTTGCGTCGACTCAGCCTGGAGTAATTTAGTTTTACCCTTAACTACCCTACGGACATATCCGGGATCCTTCTCAAATCGGTTGCTAGTATTATCATCAGCAGTTAACACTCCTGCAATTCTTCTTGAAAGCTCTCTTGAAGTCCTGCAATCCCTCTTTACTCCAAGTTGGCGAGCCACATCAAGCATCCGAACAGATATCCAGCCCTTTCTAGGAACAGTGAACAATATATTTGTCTCACCCACAATCAATGTAAGCCGCTCGCCAGGCTCTCCCTTTTCTACGCTTTCAATTAGTTTATCGATATCCAGATGTAGTTCAGCGAGCATAGACTCCTCACTTCCCTGCTCATAGAGATCTGAATCCCTCTGATATGTTATAGAGTCTGGACTAGACAAATCTTTATTCTGCGTTCCATCACGAGTATCTAAGGCAGCTTGTTTCCTTTTTCTGTTTTGCTCCTCTCTCAATTGTTCGGCAAGATCACGAGTGAGGGAGCTGTAGTGGGCGGCGCACTCACAGGAAGTGCGAAAACACTCCTGCCACTCATACATGAGATTCAGAATTCGATCACGCTGTTGTACATTTTCATCTTTAATAGCGAGCGCAAATAGCGCACCATAGCTTTGACAGCATCCGGCATATTTTCGTCCGAAATGACCAATGCCTACACTTTTCTCTTGCGCGCTAAGCTTGGAAGCTAACTCAAATATTGTCTCGACGTGCTCTCGGAGGTCAAGTTCTGAGCTGTAATTGACTTCGTCAGCTAGAGTTATGAAGTCGATCTTTGCAAGGTCGTAGTTTTCCAGAGCAACTAGAAACCCAAATGAATATCTAACCCAACTATTTATTACTTCAGCTGAGGGTAGGTACTTTTGTGCTTCGATTGCCGCGAAAAAGGTCTTTGCGATCTCGCTCTCTAATGAATTAGTCAATAGGCATCCTATGTGGCAAAAATAAATCGGATTTCAATTCGTCTGTTTCTAGGCTCATCTTGACGGTCACCACGATCAATACGATTTCTTTCCTCACCATATCCCGCTATACCTATTAGAGGGTACTTAGATAGTTCTCCTTCTGAGATAGATCGAGCATGCATGAGCGTGTCTGAGTAATAGAATAGCAACTGCATAAATGAGAATGCACGCGATGTCGAAAGTTTCCAATTGCGTGCCCTGCTGCCTTTTGTATCCGCATGACCTTCGATCAATACAGTATCTAGCTTAAAGGAATTCGAAGAGCAGCTTGAAGCCGACCCCGAAGGAAAATTGCACGAAAGGCTATTGGTAAGTACTGATGCAACTTTCTTTACTACATCACGCTGTTTTCTTGTGCTAATTCTGGAGCTGTTTGATGCGAAAACCAAGTCGCCGGCAATGGCAACTGCGTACGCCTTTTTGTCTATATCGACTCTCAATCCGTTTTCTGTTAAGCGCTCTCCTATTGCAGACAAAAATTGCTCTCTTTCCTGTCTTCTTTTGGCAAGCTCAGCCTGAACTGCAGATTCTGCATTTGTCTCGCCTTCAAAAATTAGTTTGGTGTAATCGAACACTCCTGTAAGTATGTCTTTCCTTTCTTCTTTTTGCTTCCTTTCCGCAGCTGCCTGCCGTTCTTCAAGTTCAGACAGGGCTGCTCTTTGTTTTGAAAGCTCGGCGGCGTGTGACTTTTTCTGACGCGCGAGCTTCTCGTTACTTGCGATCAACGATTCATTTTCTACCACTTGAAGTCTTAACTGCTCTTGCAATGCGTCAATATCGAGGTCGAGTTTTTCTATAGACAAGGCAAGTTCGTATCTTTGGCGCTCCAAGGCTTCTATGTCACGAACAACTTCTCCTTCGACGCTAGTTGTACTGCCTTGATTTATAGCCAGATAAATAATCATGACAATAAATACAAAGAAGGCGCTAGCCAAAAGCTCGGTAAACGATAAATAGGGAGACTCTAGTTTCTGTTGGCTCATCTATAAACCAGTTTC
Organism: Pseudomonadota bacterium; assembly: GCA_039111475.1. GTDB lineage: Bacteria > Pseudomonadota > Gammaproteobacteria > Pseudomonadales > JAUIET01 > JAUIET01. The sequence goes on from JBCCIP010000009.1 coordinate 8,142, forward strand.
ATATGTTAGCTTCAATGTATTATCTCATACTCACATCTATCCCTCGCAACAGCTGAAGATAGATGATAAATTTCAGTATATTGCGCGCAGGGATTTTCAATTGACTTTACATTGATGCCTGTTTAATCCGTACCCCATAGATCCGATAGAGATGTAAGTTGATGGATTTTAAAGACTTCGTCACAGGTTTAAGTAAAGTCTTTAGCAATGAGTCATTGCTAACGGTTTCATTTATATTCATTTCGTTATACGTGCTTTTCTTCTCGCTGGTTTATCTATTCGATCTCATTAAAAACGTACGAGCGTTAGCGAACTTTCAGTCGCTGATAGAACGATATCCTGACAACGGATATGTGATTCTAAGAAGCCTTTTAGGTTTGGGAGAGCCACCTGAAGACATCAACGTGCCAGACTCCGAGCGCAACAAAGGCCGAATAGCCACCTTTATTACGTTTCTCTCTCAGCAATGGCCTCTATTCGAAAGGTTAGGATCTACTTTATCAGCAACTAGAATAGAGCCAGCAACCAGAAAGCTATTGGAATCTTTTGAGAACGTACGGATTGATTTACATTTCCTTGAAGGTGTAAGGCCTAGCTCGGAGTTTCTTTGTTCTCACCTAACAGAGAGTAAGATTTCGATTGAAAGAGCTTTCACTACACTCACGCAGTTTTCGCTAGCTGTTACATTTGCAGGGCTCGCTTCGGTGCTTGTTATTTCAGGAGACAGCATCGCGGAGATTGCAAATAAAGACATTGATATTGGAGAAATAATTCAAGAAGGAAATAGCAAATATGGTTCCGAACCATCGAATAACGTCGAGAAATCAACTTCGTCGTCAGCAGACATTACTGAGCCCGTTCTGGATATTTTGAAGGCCGCTGGTAGCAAATTCTGGATAACTGCTTTTGCGTACTCACTCGGGTTATTCATGCTTGTCGCTTATTACACGGGTGAGAGATTTCTCAAGTTCAGATTAGCAAGATTTGGTGATGCACTTGAAAAAGTACTTGGTTCTGATTTAGCCCAGGACTATACAAGCAGCTCCGATGACATTTTGAGCTCGAAGGAAAAAAATAGCTTTCAGAAGATTCTGACCGAGAATGCAGAAAACATTGCTAATCTCGGTAAGGAAGTAAATGACAAACTCATTGAGAAGCTCGGGCTGATAGCGACCGATTTGGACACAATTACTGAGAGGGTTCTTCTTAACATAAACACTTCATTCAACGACTTACAGTCTCAAGGCATTCGCGTTCAAGTTCAGGATTCGTTTTCAACTACAGTAAACAAGGTATTGGAGTCCATTACGGACGATTCCGCCTTTGTCTCGAGACAAATATCTGAGCTAACAACCGATATGAGCGCCTTTTTGGATCGATTGGAGAATGCAATAGAGTCGGAAGAAGAAGCTAGCTCTGGCGCGAAGCATTCAATCGCGCTGGAGTCCTCAATAAGCCAACTCAATTCCAATTTTGAGCAACTATTCTCTCAAACCAGTTTGCTACTAGCTGGCTGCAAAGAAGAATTGGACATCATAAAGCAGCACTCAGCGCAAACTGCAGCCGGCATAATTGCGGTAAACGACAAAATGGAAGATGCCGGAAAGAACGTAGAAAATTGATAAACTGTAACGCCTCGAGTGTAGAAATGCCGAAAATGTTGAGGCAAGAAGCCATATTTACAGAAGATAAGTAACCCATCAAAACCGATCACCGTCCGCATTCATTCGCTGCGATCGAGCGAATATTGTTTATCTGAAATTTGAAGATTTCGGGCTTGGTTTACGAAATGCACTTCTGTACACGATAGATACCATAGATTCCCATGTAACTTTTGTGAAGCTCGACTCAAATTGTGTACGTACCGAGAAAAAAATTAGGTTTTCTTCAATTATATATCAAGGCATCTGACATGTAAGCTAAATGGTTCTGGTGTGGCAAGATTGTGCACGAAGAACAACCACGCTCTGTATTACGCATTGACAAGGCATAAGTAATATGTCAGGTTATGCATAGCTATCGTCATCTTACACGGGAGTGATTCAGAATGCCTTGAGGAGTCATCTCTTCAAGAAAATTCAATTGGCAGATATCGTTTAGTTGCTACTACACAGCCATCATTATGAGCTGACACTTGCTAGAGTTATACTTAAGCGCTATTGGAATCCAGATTTGACATTGGTCGCCATTTTGAGATGAGTGGGGAGGTGTGCTGCCTAATGTTACTTTGTACAGCCCTACGAATAGAGCAATATCCTATTAGTAGGACGAGAGTATTTGGGTGCTGTTTTCGGTTCTCGTCAACTAGATCAGCATCCTGTTGCTTTCAAATCAAATTGGACTTTATTTAACGCCACGATATATGTATTACAATAATACTGAGACAGTAGGTAGTCTCATAAAGAGGTTATTTCCTTAAGGCTTTAAGCAACGTGAATACTACTATCTGCTGTTCACGGAAGGCGACTGCATGCCTACAGCTGAACAAAGACTTCACTTCTTATCATATTTTATCAGCAATCAGTTTTCAACGGCTCAACGAACAAAGGAAGAGTCAGCACAGTTTGATAGATGTGTAGCACTGTATGACAAATGGCTCGAAAGCTACCGTGCGTCGATTAGCGACATATTGATTAGTAACGAAGTGGAGGATCCCTATCTAGCGCCCCCTTTCTCGCCTTTTGATTTGTTCTCATTAACGACTACACTGTTGCAGCTAAGCGGGGCGTACCATCATTTTGAGAGTTCCTTCGAAAGCGATAATTTTCCCAAACACAAGGAGCCCCGCAGGCCTTCTAAATCGGTGTTCGTTGATAGTTCCGACATCCGAGTTTGGGCTGGCGTTGCTGATAGCTGGAAAGTATATGACTGTAGTTTAGATGAAGCTAAACCACCTTTTACCAAGATTAGACGTCAAACTGAAGAAAGAACCTACGGAAATTCAATTCGCGCCCAAGACAATCGAATTAAGAAAGGCATCACTCCGTATTGGGTTACACTTCTTAATGCATGGGATGAACCGATCTATAAGATAATTCGTGACGACGGCGAATCGGAATTTCCTGCTTGGTGGTGGTCAGCATACTCGTTGATGGTTGTATCTGATCGAGCTTCACGAGGCATTGGCTTTCAGCGCAGTGTTGAGAGGGAGGATGATTCTGGAAAAAAACCGATTTGGCCTCTGTTAGCTCAAACTATCGTAGGTACAGTTAATGATGTAGACCCTGAACCAAACGAACATGTGCCAAAATCCGTAGATATTGATCGGTTTAAGTATGTAGAGTCACTGTCGATTGCAAATCGTGGATTTGTGAACGTGATGCCCAAGTCCAGGACAGCTCAACTCGGGTGCACTTTAAGGCGTGTTTCGCACAATTTGGCAAGCCTGCCGCCTAGCGGAATTATTAAAGCCGGATGGGCATGGGGCGCAAAACCGAATGAGATAATTACGCAGAATCCAGTATTTAATATGCTGCTTATACCCTACCCATACGAGATAAGGTCTGCAAATTTTAAGCCTATTGGCCGTAGTGGAGATTCAGGAGTACGCAGCAAAGCACACGAGCGCCGCTGGGGAGAGTTCACTCTAAATGTGGGAGATGAAGAGCATGATGGAGATTCCAGTTTAGTTAAATTTATATCTCGTTTGATAACGGAGTCTGATAGAAAAGTAGGTACAACTCATGCTGTCGTTTTACCTGAGTTGGCTCTAAGTAGAAAATCTATTATTGATCTCCGAGACAAGATTATCGATAAACACCCAGCGATAGAATTGCTTTGCGCTGGTGTTCGAGAAGACTTGAAGAAAGTAGATGAACACGGTGTTCCCCGCTCGGTTAACGGCGCATATATGGCATCTCTTAACGTTGGAGACAAGAATAAGATGCCTCACCATGAGTTCTTCCATGAAAAACACCATAGATGGAGAATAACCGAACAGCAGATAGATGATTACGACCTTTCTCCTACCCTAGATCCTTCATGCACTTGGTGGGAAGACTTACGCGTAGTAAATCGTCGGCTCCCGTTCTTAGTTATGAGAGATCAATGGACGGTTACGTCTTTGATTTGTGAAGATCTTGCACGCAATGACCCGGCCAGGACTGTGGTTGAATCCGTTGGACCAAATCTAGTGATTTCGTTACTGATGGATGGACCTCAGATCCCCGATCGCTGGTCCGCTAGGTACGCCACTGTATTAGCTGAAGACCCTGGAAGTTCCGTTTTGTCCATGAGCTCATTTGGTCTTATTCATCGCTCAAACAAGAAATACAAAGGCGAAAATGGCGACGGCCAGCGATCTTTTGCGCTTTGGAGAGACGACAGAGGTCAATCTACACCAATAGTCTTGGAAAAAGATCATCATGCGACGACCATTTGCTTAACGGTCTATCCCGCAGTTGATTATACGATGGACGGCAGAGCTGACGACGGAGCAATAGCACTAAGACTCTCGGGACAACGGAAAATAAAAGATCCCGGGGATGATGTAGAACGCGGTTACAAGGGACTATACCCCTCCTGGGGCGAAACCAAAGAGAAGTAACCGAATTCTAAAAAGTACTCTTAGAAACTGTCACTTGGGCGTTCTAACATTGTTTGCTGCGCTCGGCTTCGAAGTCTCATTCTTACGACTGGTTGCTACATGAGCAAACAACTTAAGCAACTCTTCTCTCTGAGCCCGCCTAGCCGCCGCGCCATCAAAAGGTAAAGTTCCATCATATGTGAAGTACCCATGTATTGAGCTTTTTCGTAGCATTTTTTGTCAAAACCTTTCCTAGATTACACGTGAAAATAGACTCGCAAACCTATGCCTGTCAAGTAAAAAATGATAAAGCGCACCAAGCACAAGTTGAAATTTGGCGCTACTAGAACTCCTGAAGCACAAAATCACGAACTTCGGATAAATCGAATTCTTTATTTGCGAATCTCAATGTTTGAGGAGTGGTGCTTTGCGGGCATAGCTTTGTGGATTGACCACGGTTTCGAATGATATACCTGACCCATAATTCCTTTCGACCTGGAATCTCAATATTTGGCGTGAACTTCACAATGTTCTGCAATTCTTTTCGAATACTCTTGTCGGCGCAGTAAGCGCCTATTTGCTCAGCGACATTACGTTCATCGGAATAAACGAGACCACTTGCCGTTTCAAGTACAGAATGCGTTAGGCTGATTGCCTTAGCTGGGTTTAACACAAGCCCGCTTTGCCATTGATTGCTCGGATCTGCAAATTCCATAGAGTGATGATAGTCAGCACTTACTAAGAGGCGATCTTTTAGTTTTCGCGGGTACATTAGTTCACCAGCCAAACCCTTAATCCAAGATGCGATAAAAGTGACATGTGCTGCTGAGAGCGAGGTACCAAATTCTTCGCTAAACTTTCTCTCATCCCATGCTGGAATCCCACAGCCAGGTGCAAAAATATCAACATTCTGGCCGTAATTAGAGAATTCTGCCCTACCGTTACTTCTGTCTATAGCGCCTACAGTTATAAAGTTTGAATTGCTTGCAACGCCACCAAGCAAAGCTGGATAGTGTCGCAAGCCCGCGAGATCTTTGCCATCGTTACCCGCAGCAACGACGAATAGCATTCTTGGAAATATGTCTGTATACGCTAGCTTTGTTCTCGTTGATAAACTGAGATTGACAATGTCTGCGCCTCTATCTGCTAAATAGCGAACGGCTTGATTGAGTGCCATAGCGGACTGTAATCCATTACCTTCACGCGCGCCAAAATTTACAATTATTGATTTAGCGATTTGTCCCGCTTTATCGTAGCTGGAAACTACCTCTCCACCCAAAACAATACTCGAAATCTGAGTACCATGAATTCTAACTCTTTGATGGCTAGCAAATGGTTCCAAATGACCGTCTCGCGACACAAAATTCATGCCCCATACGTCGTCAATAAAATCATTGTTGTCATCCGATCTACCAGGATGTGTGCCAATCCCAACTTCAGCAGCATTTTGCTTAAATCGATTTTCGTTAAACGGCCAAGACCCGAAGCCTAAAAGACCTGAGTCAATCACTCCTACTATAGCCGTTTGAATTGGGCGCTTCCCAGCCTCGAGTACTTTCCTCTCAACTAAGAATCGTTCTAGAAATAATTCAGCATCAAAATACTTCCATCCATCAATACCACCACAAGCGTTCTCATCCTTAGCAAGCGAGACTGGCTCAACCAAACTTACAGTATGCGAATCGAGAGATATCTCAGTAGTAGATTGGTCGGGAAACAAGTTCGCTTGCCCGAAAGTTATAGAAGAGTCACGAAACGTCCAATAAGCGGGATCAGCAGCACGCAGCCTACTTGCGCTAGCTCCTTCCGAGTAGCCCTCAACCTTACCTTCAGTTATTGCAGCAATCAGAACTTCGTTAAATTCACCAGATTGTGGAAGCAGCAAACGCTGACGTGCTGTGAAATCAAGGGACAATGGTGCGCCAGGCATTATAGATGTTGAGTACCGACGTACAGAGACTGAATCAACTTGATCAGCTGGCAAGTCTAAGTCTTTTGCCACCTGAGCTCGAATTGAGCTTGAACCGTATAAACCTGTGTATTTTTGTAGCACATCACTAATGGTACTGCCTTTTTGCAGATAGACAGTTTTTGGTCCATCAACTCTATTGCAGAAAGGAATGGCCAGTGTAATACCGGGGCTTATATTTTGTTCAAGTAAGCTTATACCATTGTATTTACCCGCTAACACTTCTAATTGCGAAAGTAGTTTCTCATCTAAATGCCCGCATGTATCAATTATATGCTCTCTAAGTGTTTTTTCTTCTTCAGTTTTAACCCATAGTGGTAGAGCCAACTCGGCTAATGTGAACTTATATTCAACGCTTTCGCCAGGCAGTGCTCGCAACCAGTAAGCGTGAGGTAAATTAATCTTATTTTCTGCGAAACAAAATGAGGTGACGGCGCTACTAAAAAAAAGAAGAATGATTAGCAATTTCACTTAACGCAACACCCTTGTTTGTTCCACTTGTAACACGACACCCCCCCTGGATATGAACCCCTACCACAACTCCGTCTTTGTCTCTAATTCCCGACCCACTAGAACCACCATGAGTATCGATGTTGCCGTAGTGCAATAAGGGACCTACGAGGCCTGCAGAACGACCTGAATGAATCTTTTTCCGCTGTCCTCTTGGGTGTTGAATAATCGCCAGAATCTCTTCTGACTCAACGACACGTGTTGAAATCTGTGCAGGAGTCAATGAGTACTCTGAGTTTTCTTCGATTACACCTCCAAGCTCTATGACTGCGTAATCAAGCCCACCATTCCAATGCTCAAGCAATTGCTTAACCGCATATGTCTCTACTCTGCGGTCTGCCCCTGTATTACCGGAAAGTTGGTAGTTGAATACGACCTGCATCAACGTGGCATTAACTGCTGCTTTCGTAACTTGACCATTGACTGAGGGCAGTTCCCAATCGTCCGAATCGTCGGGAAAGCAGTGCGCAGCTGTCAGAATCTTGTTACCTTCCAAAAGTGTACCAGTGCACCACCTGACACTACCAATATTACCGGCTTGTGAGCCAGGGCCCAGAATTTCTCTAATTCTGGCGCTAGCCAACCATTGAAATTGCACTGTCGATGCTTGATGATCTGCCGCATACTGAGCGTTTTCACCAATGCTGCCACTGAAATACTCTACATGCTCTAAGTCGTCAACGGGACCACAGACAGATAATGGATCGACACCGGGTGCGAACGGAAGCGCATATATTAAATCTGTATTCGATGCAACACTCGTCTGATTTTCAGGTTTTGGTTGCGAGGTAGCGTTGGCACTTTTTGTGGAAATTTCCGATTGTGTGCAACCCAAAAGGCACAGAGCTATAAACAAAATCAATTTATTCATCTTCAAGACTCGCTTTAAGCGCCTCCTTGATAGCTGGTCCGAATGCCTCTTTCAACGCGATGATTTCGGCCTCTCTGACATCAAAGTCGATTCCTGTTTGTCCAATTTCGCTAACGCTTAAGGTGAATGAAGTCGGAACATTGGCACCAGATGGGTGCGGTATGAGATCAGAGTTTCCACATCCCTTCGCGCACCTATTCTTCTTCTGGAGTAGGACGTTAGAAACTGGGACAACACTTTGCCCAAGAGGGACAATAGTTTGCACTGCGTCCTCATGAATTCGACCTAAAGACTTTATAGAAATGCCTATAGCCGTATTGATAGCCGATTTATCTTTTCTATCAAGAGTTTTTGCTACAGAGTCTGCAGCCCAAACAACTTTTGGCTCGAAAGTAAAGGCTCCTTCGTAGTGTTTAAAAGCTATTAGTACAATAAATCCTATATCTCCAATTTCATATTTTTCCTCTTTCGATTTATGCCGAACCAACAATCCACACTTAACTTGGCGCATCGCTTTAGAATCCAGCACAAGCTTTTCGGAGTAGCTTTTTATCGAAGCCTTTTTAAGAGCCTTGAGCTCCCTCAGTTTTCTGTCCTGGGCGCTATCAAACCAATACTTTAAGAGTGTGGTCGCAACAGGTATAAGAGGTGCTGCAATCTCAGCTTGATTTTCTCTTATACAGTGCTCGTTGAATTTAGCACTAACAATACTTTGCTCAGCACCCAATGGAGTTGAGTCGCCGGTGAAAAGGCTGAGCTTTAGACTCGCTGACTTAACCGGTTCCTTCAAAGAATCAGCGGTAGCGCAACCAGTACAAACCCAGAGAACTACCAACAGCGCAATCTTTCTCATCTTTTTTCCTTAATTTGAATTATAAGTATTTTACTCAGAGAATAATTCCGAAAAAACACTATTGATATACTCTTCTTGGCTCCAAAATTTCAGTGCATTGAAGCATTCCAAGTATAAACCAAACGCAAAATTCTCCTTATTTCTTCGTAAATAGACAAGCGTAACTGAACCCATCGGTCCGTTCCGCAATAGCAAAGTCATGCGCGGATTCATTACCCACAAGTATCCAAATGACTTTTTCCAACAATATTCGTGGATTGAAACAATCTCGATTTAGAACTCTATTTCACAAACGATATGATTGAATCGCGAAGAACCATCTTATGAATTTCTGATATCACGTGACGCCGATAGCGGCGCTTTGATCTCAGAAATCCTTGCGATCTTCTCATCACTTCACCTAATATACCGCGTTAGTATGTAGAATAATAACACTTTCTTATGATGATTTTTTCTAACAAGTGAACTTCTTATAGCAATACCAAGATCTAGAAGATGAACTCAAAATGATAATCGGTTGATTTTGGCGAATACTCTAAGCCTAATAGGTTTATAGGCAATACATCAAAGATCCAAAAACGGATTTCCAAGGATAAAAGTCTTGATATTCACGCGTTTGAGCCCCAACGAGACTGCTCTTAAAGCAGGCGAAGAAAAGTGCGGCAATGCCCCATACTTCGCTCAGAAAGAATGCACCGCCCTAAGGTGGGATGCAACGGGAGAGAATTTCCCTTGTCAAGTTGGTGTTGTCTGACAACACACATCTTGCGCTCCGCGTTATTTTTTAGCTCTCACCTTTGTCCGACGTTTCGCCCTCAGGTTCACTTCCGGTTCTTTGCGTCACTTTGCTTCTTCCATGCTGTTTTTCTGCACCATTTGCCGTTGTATGCCGTTGCTTGCCTCATTTGTGCCTTGGCCTATTTGCTATTCCAGCAGTCCCAGCCATTTGTCTGCCAGCTCATACTTTCTGGTTTTGTTACTTGTGCCTTGCTGCACCATGAACCCCTGCTCCACCCATTTGCGGCATACGTTCAACGCTGTACGCGGTTTCAGTTGCAATAATTCAGCCACCTCTCGTGTTGTAATGAACCGACTGTCGTGGAACAGCGAAAGCACTTGCTTCTGCCGTGCATCCAACTCTCGCAGAAGGGACGATTGATCGACCTGACTCTTAGTTGCACTACTGCTGGCTTTGGCTCGGATAGCGCCAAAGGCGTTAGCCATACCGGCGCAGAAATACTCTACCCAGCCCGTAATATCCGCCTCAACCCGCCCAAAATAGTAGTTATGCGACGCGCCGATGGTCAGTGCCTTGTAATAGGCTTGCAGATCGCAAGCATAATACTCTTCGAGCGAATAGATACCTTTGAGGCCATATCCCGCATTATGTAATACAAGGTTTGTCAGCAGTCGGGCTGTTCGGCCATTGCCATCGTAGTATGGATGGATGGTGGCGTATTGGTAGTGTGCAATCGCTGCCACCAGTGGCGCTGGGAGATTGGAGGACTCAAACTCCGCATTAATCCAGCTTACCAGCTCGCTCATCAGCTGCGGCACGTCTTTGGCTTCGGGAGGCATGTAAACAATCACGCCACTGCCACTGTCCTTTATGACGTTCTGCCCATCGCGATAGCCTGATGCGCTCTGCTTGCCTTCCATCACCAGCCCATGAAGAACCTGGATGTCATGCTCTGCAATGGCTTTTTCAGTGGCATTGATCAGTTGATCGAGATAATCCAAGGCAAGGTAGTAGTTCTTCACTTCGCGCTCGTCGCGCTCTCGGTTGGGAAAGCTCCCGCCTTTGAGAACGTCTTGCACCTGCTCCTGCGTGAGCCTGTTCCCCTCGATCTGGGTGGAGTAATGAGTAGAGACCAGGCGCGCTGATTCGCGCAAAGAGGTCAATATCTGCACCGTGATCGGCAGACTTTCCACGGCCTGCCTGCTGGCCTCGATGTCCATCAGCATCTTGGTCAACTTAGGTGTGATTTGGAAATTCGGCGTAAACATGCTTAGAAATGGCCTTTCAGCTCCAACTTAGCATGATTCGGATAAACTGCCAATAAAATACCGATAAAAGACGAATATAGTGCGTATAAAAATCCGAAGCAAAGTTTAGCGGAAACTTTCACGCTCAGAAGACAAATCGTTCGGCACAATAAATGCGTTTTCTTACACCCGGTTTGCAAGAGTACAGCTATATCAGATTCAGCTCGATTTGCTCCTCCGAACCTAAAAGCGGAACTTCGTGACCCGCTCCATTCCGAGTAGGCTGGCTACAAGATCTAAAGAAGAGATGCAAACATGTAGTTTGCAGTAACTTATAGAAAGGGTAATCCGTGAGCGGAGGTTTCATGAACAGGGGCATCGAATCTAAGCCCTTACTCATCCGCGTTTATGGGCGCAATATCTTGCAAGCGCAGAACTTATAACTCGTCTGACACTTCACCCAAGGTGCCAGTCGATAAGAGAGAATTTAAACCATTTCCCAATCTGTTTTATATAAGAGAATCTCCGACCCACTAGATGGGCCGGAGAGAAAGCAGCAAGCTTAGTAAGGATACTATTAGCCTCCGCGCCCGCCAATTTTGACAGAAAAGCCAATGCCGCCTCGCATCGGACCAATCATCCGGCCCGTTCTTACTGCGTCAACTGACCGTCCCAGATTCGCTCTTAGAGGAGAAATAGAGTTGATGCGGTTTAAAAGGTTGCCTAGTCCAATCTTATTAATGAGCGCTTGCTCGATTATACGCGCTTCCATAGGTGTAGACGGTCTTGCGACCACCCTAAGCTGATCAAACTGCCCTGCAAGACGACCTCTGCCATGTTCGGCGAGTCTACGTGTTGCATTGCGTGTGATTCCGACATAAACAATGCGAGCTCCAGCTACAAGGACATAAACAACCGGTACTGCATCGCCTAGTGTTTCTTCCATCTCCGTATTTGAGAGTTCTAATACATCCGAGGGCACACCAGACTCAAAAGCGTATGATAAGATGCTATCGAATTCAGTCGGTTGAACAGCTACAGATGTCGTAGCATGCGCTCCAAATGAAGCGATCATCGCAATCCCGCATATAAACATATATGCTAGTGTTTTTCGTATTTTCATAATATCCACTCCTAGATTTATTGAAATGCCACTTCAGAAAAGCGGCCGTATCGAAGGACATCTCGCGGACGAATAAAGCTGCTATTTATCTCTTGAAATGAGGCGTGAACTGGATTTGAGTGACTCCGATCTTCAGGTATGATGATCAACACTTTGCCTCCATGTTCGAAATTTTGCCACATTCCCAGAAACGTACTTTTGCCGATCCGTGAATTGCCCCAAGATGGGTCTGCAAGAAAAACCTTGTCAGTAGAATCTATTGCCTTGACTACTGTGAAATGATCTCTCTTACGATACTTTACATGTACTATTGCTGGTATTCGCATTTCTTTTAGGCGCTCGAATGGCATGGTTACGCCAACAGTTTGAAAGCCGAATTTCCTGGCCGCAGATTGCAATGAAGAAAACGAGATACTTGCTCCATTATCCATCTGCTCTAAAATGTCCTGTTCTCCGACTTTCAAACCGTAGTAATAAGTTAGAACTGTCGCCAGAGATGCAGCGCCACACGAGTAGTCCGTCTGTTGAATGACTACCCCGTTGTTACGCATTTCTTTCCATGTTCGAATACGAACGCTATTTACGCGACCGCTGGGATCGACGCTAAAGTAACTGTTAGCCTCTGCACCACCGGCAGCAAATGCAGTGAGCAGAAAAATAGCTAAACCAGTCATGCGAATAATCTACGCTTTAGATTTATACGATCGTTAAAGCCGTGAGTGATCGAGTGAACTACATCACGCTCATACAAGATCAGCCAAGGCATTGCTGTCTCCGGTACTTCCTTATGCGGAAGCTCTGCGTCTGCACTTGTAACACGACCCTTTTGGGAGACAGTTACGGTGACAACCATCCAATATTTCTCATTAATTGTGACACCGCGATTCACGAGCGTAAGGTATGCCATACGCTGTGATTCAAGTGAATTAAATTCAAGCCGCTCATCGTCAATTCTTAATTCGAGATCCATGCTCGCTGGACTGGAGAAAAAGTACGTGCCGGCGACATCTTTAGCCCAATGACCAATATGTTCACAGGTCTTTTTCTGTAACATCATCAAAACCGGACTATCATAGATAAACGGGCACTCTTCTAAATCAGAAACGGTCAATTCCGAATGAACAGGAGCAGAAAAAACATTGAACATGTTGCCGCCAGTCGAAAAACGCCCCCCATAGTAAAGCAGGTATGCGCATTGACCTGAAGGAAGGTGTAATCGAAAGACGTCTCCTGGTTTCGCAAATTTATTAAAATCTTCAGGCTTGTAATTTATGGCCTTTTCTTCATCAACATCATTAACAGCACTGCCAGTTCCGTCATATTCAACATCGAATTGCTTGGCCGCTTCTTCAAATAATTCATCGACCTCTTGTAGATCTATATCATCTCGCTTCATCGCGAGACGGACTGTGAGCATTCGATCGTTAATAGTGTATTCTTCGCCCTTAAAAAGCGACTGTGATAGCTTTGAGAGATTTTCGTCTTCACCGCAGAAGAAAACTTCAAGAGTTTTTGCCTGACTGCGATTGGCTAGAAGATTACGTATTGTTTTGGCAATTTCCATTGCTAACTCCGTACATTTAGATTGTGCGCACGATGCGGAAACCAAATTGTGACGCACCTTCGCCTGTAAAACGAATGTTCGTTGTTACATCAACGAACAGCGACTCGGAAAATATGTAACTTGCTCCAAGCTGTAAAGAATAATCGGTTCGTGGGCTCGCGATTTTCCTTTCATCGAGGAACGAATCAAATCTGTGACTTAAGCTAACACCAAGTGTAAGAGACGTAGTATGGTTAGGAAGAAAGACTAGAGAAGGGCTCAGGCTTAGAACTTCAGGCTCATCAAGAAAACCTATGCTGGTTTGCTTCTGCCTTCGAATGCTGTAACTCAGGCTAGTTGCAAAAATTAGTGGGTCGGCTGATTGGTAAACTGTCAAACCTGCAACCCATGACTTTCCTGAGACGAACCGGTGCCCTTCCGTTGCTACATTTTCAAGCGCAAGTGTTTCGATAAACATCAAGACAGCCGGATGGTTATGACCTACCGGGATTAGCTCTCGATTTACACCTAAACGTAGTGTGCTCAGCCCTGACGCAGAGGAAGAGAACGGAAAATCAGCTATAGTTCCTCGGCTAGTCTGGTGTCGGCCATTCACAATTGCATAGAGCTCGGTCTTGGCTCCGACGCCATACCTTACACCAAGAAATAGATCTACAGTCTCATTATCAGATGATTCTTCAAAGGTAAATGGAATGTCAAACATCTCCCCATCGTTGAGCTCAACAACGCTACTGAGAGTCGAAAGTTGTCTGGCGCTAGAGAGTCCGATAGTCGAACCAAAATCAATGCGCCAAGAATTTAGGCCCGCGAGAGCTTCATCGAAGCTGATTGGTATATCAGATGGTTCTACATCAGAAGCGTAGACATGCTGTGTTGATACGGCAGCAAATATTAGTACAAAGTAAATCGCAAGCAAAATAGTAAGCCAATTCCAATTTGGGCGAGGCGATACAACATGTAACGTTAGAGTATGGTCTCACAGATTAACTATGCGAACAACATATAAAGTTAGAACTACTCTATTGTTTTTCTCCGTTATCATGTCCGATTTCAACCATAGGCTTTGGCGCATTACGAAGAATAAACTATATATTTCAATGGTTTGCGAGCATTATCTAACGAATATGATAGTTTTCTATCGTCATAACAATTCCAATCAGGTTTTGACTCCGGCTGTTTTTCTATGTTCCTCTGACTCAAGCGACTGAGCCATCACTGGCGGTAAAGTAACGATTCCGCTCTTTTTTATGCCCATGGCCTGCATTAAAATAGTCATGAAACTAATGAGAGTTGTCAGAACCACCGAAAAGGTTTATGGGAGGGCCTCTCGAAATCTAACGTATATGATCAAATATAAGATGGTTCAATAGCCCGAACCCTAAGCTTAATTAATACTGGACTGCTAATAAGCGGAACATTACGAACCTTTCTAGTCTAACCCACCGGCCCCAAATTAGGCATATTGTTCTTCCAACTCATAATTTCGTGGCAAAGAAACGCCCGATGGCGCAGAGCCATCGGGCGGTCGGCATTTGGCTAGTTGCTAACTACTTGTAATGCTTTTTGATTGCCCTCCAGTTGCTCATCGCCATAATCCCGCCGTTCTTGGTATAGCTTTTCATGGGAAATGCCATATAGCGAGGTTGCCAGTCTTTCTTGCCACCTTTTCTCTCGCCTTTCAAAGTCTGGCCGATCACTTGCTTTTGTACCTTGGCGGTTGATGCGATGTGAGCATCGGCAGTAGCCTTACCCGCTACTTCCTTAAGCATGGCATTAATGGCCTGCTTGTCGCGCATCAGATCAAAGAACGCATCATCGGATTGCCAATGACTGGCAATGTCCACACACAGC
The DNA here is from genome assembly GCA_039111475.1 of Pseudomonadota bacterium. Taxonomy (GTDB): domain Bacteria; phylum Pseudomonadota; class Gammaproteobacteria; order Pseudomonadales; family JAUIET01; genus JAUIET01. The sequence continues at coordinate 23,394 of JBCCIP010000009.1, forward strand.
ATATGACCCAAGGCCTCAACCATCGCGCTACCACATGGTAAGGTTTCGGCAACGACAAATGTCAGAATACGTGTAACTTCCTCATCACTTAAAGACAGCAAGGCAACAAACAAGGCATGCAGGTCGTGTGGTTGCTCCCAATCCCCTTTAGTAGGTACAAGCGAATTTTGATCTTTGTCGTCTATGCCAAGAAGGCTGAATATCCGTCTGCGTTCTTCGGCAAATAGTTCTTCGGCCTTGTTATCTTGCAGGGAGTTCGCAATCTTATCGGTGTTTGCTTTTTGCGGATCAGCCTGTACCGACCATAAAGACGAACCAGCAATTATCTGGGCAACGGCCAATCTTATAGCCACGCCAAAGTGACTTAGCAACTCGCGCCGAACCGCGCTATGACGATGCAGATCAAGATAATTTTGCATGGCTTGCGTGATTTCCGGTTTGGCCGGCTGTTTATCCGTGTCGCCTTCTCCGGCTTTTCCTTTCTTGGTTTTCGCTTTCACAGCTTGGTGCGATAACTGACCCTCAAAAATAGTGACTTCGCCATCGTGTGAGGCACTAATATAGACCTTACCGCCATCTTCCTTGGCCGTATCCACATAGTCATAAGCAGGAAAATACTCGCCGATATCCAGCACGATCACCTCACTCCATCCATCCGCCAGATAGTCATCCTTGGCTTTTGCAATGGCTTGGTTTTGCAGTGACCAGAATTTGGACGCATCATCAAAATAGCTGTCTTCGCCAAATAGATCAGTGATGATTCCACCTTCATAAGCAGAAACATCAAACAGCGCGTTGGACACTGGAATGTTGGCTCCGCCAAACAGCCAGCTTTTGAGCTGGTAGCCTTCGGGGGCATAATCTTCGTCACAACGATGTAAATCCAACCATGCCTTTTGTTGCTTTTTGGTCGCCATTGTCAGAATACGTAGAGTTTCAGGTTCAATTTCGCCTTTTGAGTAGGCGGTCAGGATAGGTGATATCAGGTTGGCAATTGCCAAGCGTTGTGTCACCAATTTTTTGGTCACGCCAAACTGGCTGGCAATATCATCACTGGTTAATCCTTGTTTGATGAGTTGAGCGAAGGCCTTGTATTGATCGATTTCATCCATAGGTAATCGCGCAATATTCTCAGCGAGGGAGGCCTCTACGGCTTTTGCATCGTCACCTTCGCTCATCACGAGGCAAGGCACAGGTTCCTTTACACCTTCCTCGGCAAGCTGTTCAAGAGCGTGATAGCGTCTTTGCCCTGCCACAATTTCAAAGCCTTCGCAGTTTTTGCGAACCAGTAAAGGTTGTACCAGACCAAGTGAGCGAATACTTGGCACAAGATCGCTCGTTTCCTTGGCGCGTTTTTTGCGCACGTTGAGCGGTGCGGGTTTCAAGTTCTCTAATTCGATATGTTGTAGTTCCATGATATTTCCTTTCAAAATAGTTGGGTTTCAGTAGTAGCGGAATTGCCACCTCAAAACCCCCGCTTGTTATTATTTTGCAGGGGCTTAAAGCTGGTCACCCCGCTACCCGCACGAATAAATCAAGCGTTCGCCATTTATCACGGTGTCGCTGTATTCAATTTCCAAGTCACGCGCGATAACGTCATAATCGATGTAAGACACGAGGCTTTCAGGGACGGCACCAAAGAGACCCTCATCGACAAATCGAAAGGCTAAGTCACGGTAACTGTCTTCCTCATAAATAGTGATATCAAAATCACTGGCTTGTGTGTCAGCGTTGAAGTCATACCCGCATTCCCCGACCGCAATAATGACGTGGATTTTTTCCCACTCTTCCCATTCATCAACACAAGCAAAATACTGCGCCAGATTAGCCTGACTAATATCTATGGCTTTAGCCAGATCACAATCAATGCTGTCGCCATCAATAAACTGGATTTCAAATTCTTCGACTGGATCGCCATAGCTGTTTTTTAATGCTTTGGATTGTCGGTCGTATTCTTCGATTGAAGAAAAGTAAAAGCCTGTCGCCGATATGTCGTAAGGCTGTGCATGTAATGTCAATGTCATTGGTTCATCTCCCAAACTCGTTTCAAGGTTTCAATCACGCTTGGAGAGTTCTTTGTTAAACACCTCCCGCGCATGAACCCTTGCCCAGCGGCGAGCGTCCAAACTAAAACGGAAACAAGCTGCGTCGGGTAACACACGGCGCACCCTTTTTGGACGAGAGATCAAACCTTTCCGGGGATGTGTCCATCATTTTTGTGGGGGACCGCTTAGCCCTTCCCCGTAAGCGTCAGCGAACGGCTGGAAGGTCTTGCGGGTAAAAATGATTGACACACAGCGCCAGCGTCGCCGGATTTGATATAAGCTGGTATTGGGGTTCGAGCGCAGGTCAGTAGACCTTGCGCGTCAATTAAAGAGAAGCGGCAGGCAGGCCGCTACCAATCTATGTGCATTAGGCTTTTTAGGAATTAAGGCCGGGAGTCATCGCTGTATGAGAAATGTCTTTGGCTACTTCTGCCGCGGAAACAGCAGGCTGATCGGCGGTATTGGCTGTGGCGGCTATCTCCGGTGCATCAATGCCAGGCGTATGTTCACGCACTCTGTCAGGCATGACTTCCAGTAAATCTTTGTCCAGTTCTTCCAAATCCGCTTCCGAAATCTCTCCTTCAGAAACCCGCTCGCGGGCATCATCGAGTTTTTGTTGGTATTCGAGGAGATCACTTCTTTCCGACAAAAGCGCTTCACGCTCGCCCAGATCGCGAAGATAGTCTTCTGCCGTAGGACGATCAGCACTGATAAGATCGAAGTCGAGTTCTTCCGGACTGACTTCTTCACCAAACTCATCAAAGACTTGCGTGCCGTCTTGGGTCTTAAAGACTCGCCGGCCATCCTCCATGACATAGGCTTGAGCGAGCATTGCCTCTATACGCGCATTGACGAGATCGAGCTGCTTCTGATTCTCCATGAGGGCGGTAACAGTGGCAGCTTCATAAGTATCGAGTTTTTCTTCGAACTCCCTGATCTGAATCTCGGTCGCCATAACGACCTCCATGCCCATCGCCGCAAGATCGTCTTCCAATTTTTCGGTGCGCTCGGCGCGCTTTTCCCGATCTTCTCTTGCCTTGATAAACCACTGACGTTGACGCAGCCACTCCGAGTGGCGCGTTTCATCACGTCTAAAATGGTTTCCAAGGTCAATCAACTATGCACCGCATCCTTTCTTAATCAATACATACAGTAATGGCTCGACCGGGTAATCGGGGTGTCTTTCAAACCAGGTCTCAATTTTCGCCCACTTGTTTTTAGCATCAGCCTTAAAATACCAGTCATAAATACAATTCATTCCTGTTTTATCTGGCTTTTCACGCAAATATCGTGCATGAGCATAAGCACCGACAGCTCCGGAAACGAAAGCGGCCTGTTCCCGACCACTGAAATTATCCAAAAATTCCTTGGCCGTTAGAGCTTTCGCCTCCTTGGGTTTTAAGGCCAAAACAGCCCCTACAACCACTACACCGATCAAGATTAATTTTGCAGGAAATTTGTTAATAACCTCTGAATATCTTGAATATTTTTCTAACATTATCGATCGTTTGCGCGTAAGTTTGTTTTGGATACACGCAATTTGATACAATTATAAAACAGGAAAGGAAAATCAATGACTTACCAATTGGCGGCGCAATGATTGCAAGGCCAATTCGTATCGACGCAGAGGGGATCAATTTTGTTGATCACACAGCCCTCCCACTCGACTAGTAAGGCACTGATATACAATGAAAATAGGATATTTACGCGTCAGCACAGAAGAACAAAATGAGAACCGGCAAATCGATGCGCTCTTACCGATTTGCGATGAAATCCATATTGAAAAGCTCTCCGCAACGGCCAAATCAAGGCCAATATTCGAAACTGTACTAAAGAAACTCAATCGCGGAGACTCCCTGATAGTATGGAGTCTTGACCGCGCGTTTCGGTCAGTAAAGGACGCACTTCATCACGTTGACCTGCTTAAAGAGAGGGGCATCAGTTTTCAGATCATCAGCCTCGGCGTTGATACCGCGACTGCAGATGGCAGACTTGCCTTTACGGTGGTTGCCGCTGTTGCCGAGCACGAGAGCAATCGGCTTTCAGAGAGAACAAAACAGGGCTTGGCAGCAGCTCGCAAGCGTGGCAAAAAATTGGGTGCCAAACGCAAGTTAAGCGATCGGCAAATACGGCGGGCCATAAAACGCCTTGAGGCGGGCGAAAAAATCAAGCATGTCGCTTATGACTATAAGGTTCATCCGTGGACACTGACGCGAAACATTAATCGAATTATCCAATAGTCGGACTGTTGAATCTGCTTGACAATAGTTCACATATTTGGTAACTTAATATATGACTTGGCGCATTACGTTCTACAACGAAAAGGTTGAGCGCGATACCCTGGCTTTGCCCAAGGGTATATTGGCGAACTTCTTGCGGACGGCCGAACTCATTGAAGAATTCGGGCCGGATTTGGGTCGTCCTCATACCGCGCCGCTTGGGCAGGGACTCTTTGAAATCCGCGCCAAAGGAAAAGAAGGCATTTCGCGTTCGGTTTTTTGCACGGTAAGAGACCAAGAGATTGTTGTTCTCATCACTGTGGTGAAAAAAGATAACAAGATACCCAGGCGCCATATGGACACGGCGCGCAAACGAATGAAGGAGGTCCAGGAAAATGGCTAAAGAAAAGAGACCGACATTCGCAGGCTTTAAGAAAAAGGCGCTTAAAGATTCCGGCGTAAAGAAAAAATATGATGAGCTGTCATCCGTTTACGAGATGAAACGGAACCTTATTGCCATGCGCAAAGCAAAAGGCAAAACGCAGCAGCAAATGGCCGAGCTTTTAGGCACCAAGAAAAGCAGCATCTCGCGTCTTGAGAGTTTGTCTGCAGAAAACTCTCCGAGCATTGCGACCATTGAAGATTATGCTCGTGTGCTTGGCTATTCCGTTCGAGTTGAATTTGAGCCGCGCGTGTAAGTAGATAAAGCCCTGACTGAAATCAAATTTGATGGTGAGCGTTGCAATAATTGATGAGCAGTAACAAACGATTGAACATCATATGTCCGTTATTTCAATACTCAGCTTCTTCTGCGATACAGTCGTCATCATAGGACAAGAGTGTATAGGTATAGCCGTCGTTGAGGAGGATGGTACAGGAATAAACTGATTCAAGCGTTATTCCTTTTGAACAAGGATTTACCCAATCCGATGCATCAACGGTATCAAAATCTGATGGGAAGGCATCTTCATTGACATCCACTGCGACCGACTTCTGATCATGCGACAGCGGAGATTTCTCTATAAAAAAATCAAAGTTGTCCGAGACCACAAAACGCCTGAATTTCCCGTTATGGTGTATCACCATAGCGCTCGGCCCTTTCTCTAAGAAACTCAACCGACGATAGACAGCTTCGAGCGACGCGCCGCATAGCTCTGAGATACTGTGAATGTTCGTCCAGTTTATTTCGAAGTCGCTCTGCTTTTTTAGGAGTGAGCGTGGCATTAAGAGACCGGAAGCAAATCCGTTGGCCTGCCGCTCAATCGGGTCGTTAAACGGGTTGGATAGTTCCCTGCTACCACATTCAAATTTCATTTTGAGCTGCGGTATGATGTGCATAGAGACATGGCCAATTTCGTGGGCGGCGGTGAACTTTGATCTTCCTGGATCAGGAATATTGGCATTTAGGTAAATAAGAGCGCCTTTGTCGTTACCGACAGCTTTGCCTAGTATTTTATCGGAATCAAAATGCTGCTCTTCCATCACGACGCTAAAGTCATCACAGTTGATGGCACTTACTATTGCTTTTGGACGAATGGGGAGGCTATCGAAACCTAGATCTTCCAACAAATTTTCTGCTTCTGTTGCTCCTTTCTGCTCCTCGATCATTTATCCGTTATGTCCTTTAATCGCTCTGCCATCCCGCGAAGCATTTTTTGATCACCTTCCGAAAGGTCTTCTAATATATCCCAGCGACGATAAAATTCCCGGCTTTTTTTGTCGATTTCTGATCGCGGGGTAGGCACTTCACCCGTCAGCTCGAATGGTTGAACATTAAGAGCTGAAGCCAACTTCTTAAGAACCACAAATGTTGGCAGTCGCTTGTCGCCTTTTTCAATTTGGCTCAATGCAGCTGGTGTGATACCTGCTTTTGTAGCCAGTGTGGACTGATTCCAGCCCTTCTTCTCACGCAATTCTTTAATATTCTTACTAATTATTCGGGCTTGCTTGGCCTTGTCAGACATACTTTTAACTCCTGTTAAAAAAAATATTAACATGGGTTGACAGGTTGTACCAGGCAATTCATCATGTTAACTGTCGTTAAATTATTTTTTAACGAAGGTATAAATTCTTGTATTTAGGAGGTGAATTGCTATGGCCACAAACCCACCAGCTGGTGATGGACATCGAAAAGGCGCAGTGCGTAATCGATCCCAAACGAAGACCCCTTCCGGCAACTATGTGAAACGCAATACTCGTACAGGTCGATTTATGGACGTCAAAACGTCGGACAAGAAGCCTTTCAAGGGCGTACGAAAGGAAAAATAGTCTTGGTCGCGGAAGTAAAAAGAGGAGTCCCACCTAGTGTGCAGCGCGAGCTTTGGGCTCGTGCTGCCGGCCGCTGCCAATTCAATGGCTGCAACAGACTCCTATTCAAATCCTCAGTTACCCAAGAAAGTGTTAATGCAGCGCAACAAGCACATATCTGGTCCTTTTCCGAAAAGGGGCCACGAGGATGGGGACCATTTCGCCATTATCTCAATCGCATCAACGATATCAGCAACCTCATGCTTATGTGTCATGAATGTCACAAGAAGATTGATCAACACGAGGATGGCGGACGTTATACAGCCGATTTACTCATCGAATGGAAGGCGGATCATGAGCGCCGAATAGAAATCGTCACCGGCATTGAGCCAACCAAGAAATCGCACGTTATTTTGTATGGCGCAAATATTGGAACGGAAAAATCACCAATTGCATTCCATGAATGCGTTCAAGCGATGTTTCCGGATTGGTACCCAGCAATCGAACGCCCCATCATCTTATCAATGCAGTCTGAGTTGAAAGACAAACAACCTGAATACTGGCGGGCGGAAGAGCTGCAGCTAGTCCAAAAATACGAACGAGAAATCTTGAGTCTCATCGAACATGACGACTGCAAACATTTTTCTGTCTTTGCCCTGGCACCACAACCACTCCTAATCAAGCTTGGCGTATTACTTACCGATAAGATTTCAGTCGAGACTTACCAGCCACATCGCGAACCAAAGAGCTGGGCATGGCAACCCGAAACAGATGTTCCAGCTTTCCTCATTAACCGGCCAGAGGACATTTCAAAACCTCCCGCCCTGGTGTTCTCCTTAAGTGACCATGTAGATCATGATCGTATAGAGCGTGTTCTTGATCGAAATGTCAGTATCTGGGAAGTCACTCTAGAAAGCCCGCACAACGACTTTTTGCAATCTCATCGCCAGCTTGAAATGTTCAGGCAGATTGTTCGCACGATAATGGTAGAAATTAAAGAAAAACATGGTAACCAATCGCCATTAAATGTTTTTCCAGTGATGCCTGTAGCATGTGCGATTGAGTTGGGAAGGGCGAGAATGCCGAAAGCCGAAATGTCTTGGGTGCTCTTTGATCATGATTACAACACCCAAGAGTTTCACCAAACTATTGAAATACGAGGTAACAAATGAATGACGATATTGCCGAGCAATTGCTAACTAAATTGCTGGAAGAAATACAGCTCCCCGAGAGTGCCTATGAAACGGCGATCAAGCGCTACACGAATATTGGGCAGTGGTACCACCGGCCAGAATCGGCCTGTGCGCATTATGGCCCTGAAATATTTTCTCAAGGGTCATTCCGGCTGGGTACAGCAAACAATGGACAGCAATATGACTTGGATCTCGGGTGTAAGCTGAGCATTGGATTGAAAAAGTCGTCACTTTCCCAGAAGGACTTGAAGAAGATTGTTGGCGAAGAACTTGAGAGTTATAGGGTCGCGCACGGCGTCAAAGAAGAACTTGATGAAAAACGTAGATGCTGGCGTCTGATTTATGCGGATGGTTTCACTTTTCACATCGATGTAGTTCCCTGCATTCCAGAAGACGATGAAGGCAAATTAGTTCTGAAATCGCGCATGGTGGAACGCTCAAACCTCGAAGAAGAATTGGCAGGCAGTGTCTCCGATCTCGCGGTTTTCATTACTGACAACCAAAACCCTCAATATTATGAGATTTCATCTAATTGGCTTATCAGCAACCCTCAAGGATATGCCCAATGGTTTGAATCAAGAATGAGGCTAGGCGGATCGTTTTTAGAAAAACGTGCTGCAGATATCGGCGCTAGTATCGAGCATGTGCCGGTATTTCGATGGAAGACGCCCCTGCAGGGCACAATTCAGCTACTCAAACATCACCGTGATGTTATGTTTGAAAACGATCCTGATTCCCAGCCCATATCCGTGATCATCACCACCTTGGCGGCACGAGCGTACAATGGCGAATCAGATTTGGCATCAGCAATTACGAACATTCTGAATAAAATCGAGAATCTCGTATCACCGGCGACACCGCGCGTGCCGAACCCCGTTAATCCAGCTGAGGATTTTGCGGATAAATGGGGTTTGCACGATCATGCACATCTCAATCTGGAAGCTAACTTTCGACGATGGGCTATGCAAGCAAGGTCAGATTTCGCAGCTATATGCAATCATGAAAACGCTGAACGCGTTTTAGAAGCTGCCCAAAATGGCCTTAATACCAAGTTGGATAAAAGCCATGTTGAGCGAATGCTCGGTCACTCTCCTGCTGTTGTTTCTGGCGCTACAACGACTATCAAGAAGTCTGACCCCAAGCCATGGCGCAAGTAACTAATGCTATGGGCATCTACGCTACAACTGGAGGACTTTCTTAGCCGTAACCCGTCACTACGGATATCTAATTTTGAATCTAACATCATCGAGCTGGAGGGTGGCTATTATCTTGATGCCCAAATGGAAGGCTTCGAGCACATCTGTGACGACTTCGAGTTAAGAATAAGATTTTCCCGTAGGTACCCCAGTGAGTTACCAAAAGTCTTCGAGACAGCGGGCAAAATACCACGGAACGCGGACCACCACGTCAACGGCGATGGCTCCCTATGCTTAGGTTCCGACATCAAATTGAAATCCATCCTGATCAAAGATCATCGTGTATGCGCGTTCGGATCACAAATCCTCGACCCTTTTCTTTATTCCCTGAGCTACAAGATTCGTCATGGAGTATTTCCTTACGGTGAACTGGCACACGGTGAAGATGGATTAATTGAGGATTACGAGAATCTCTTTGGTGTTAACGGAAAGTCAGCGGTCCTAGGAGTAATTTCTGCGCTAGGAGCGCGAAAACGTGTGGCTAATAAAATGCGATGTCCGTGCGGATGTCATCAGCGTCTCGGTCGTTGCGATTTTCGCTTCCACATCGCGCAATGGCGTGATCTTGGCCGGAGAAGATGGTTTAGGCAGCATCTAGAACATTTTCAACCCATCGAAAGGCCACTGAAGAAGCGCAAAAAATCAAATTCAAGCTAAAACCGTTGGTCCCAATACAATGAACTTCCGTTCGCGACAGAGAGTCCTAACTGACTGACTATATTGAATCGACACTTCATCAAAATACTGTTGCAGTTTTTACTACACGCCATTACACCTATCTTTGAAAGGTACGTAATGGATCAAGAAGAAAAAAAGAATGATGACAACACAGGAGGCTCAGACCGTCCATCACTGGAAAAGTCCGCTAGCAAAGTGGCCTGGACCGATTCAACTGGTAAAAAGTTTGTTGAACCCCAAAAGCGCTCAACAGGTAAAACCGGAAAGCGTTTTGATTTAAAGCGATTGCTCAAACTAGATCGCTAGCCTTCTCTTTGCTTCTTCTATGGCAGTATCGCCCGGTGCATATTCGTCCCAATAAGTATTTCTAAGCTTTCTTTTGCCCTTGATGGGATTTCGTTGCAGTGTCCATTGCAGGTCCTGCACTAATGCCATCGTCCATGCGTCATTTATATCCCGCCTGGCTCGCTCACGAAAAACTCCCTCCCAGTTTTGATTCTCGAAATACGATTCACCATGTCGCTCTGTCGCCCAGTGATTCATATTTGCCACAAATGCTATGACAAGATTTATTTCAAGCGCCATCTTCTTGTGGAGCTCCAAATCCCAGATGTTCGGATCGGTACCGTGTTGCGCGCAATAGGTAAAGATGTAATATAGCTCCAATCCTATTTCTCGAAATACAAAGGCTTCTGCCAAAGACCACTCATAAGTCATGTAATTCATGAGCAGCCGAAAGCTGATCTCGATATTGTTTCTGAGTCGACCTTCCGGCTCTTCATTGCTTCTGACTTGACTTTTTCTGTTTTCAAATTCATCCCTGTAGGAAGCAAGTCGGGCTTGTGAATCGGGCGGTGGTCCGAGTAACAACAAAGGGCCTGCATGAAAGAACAAATGCGGGTAGATCAGTGCGTTGCTAACCACATGATCCTGAAACGTGTGATAGGTAGTAGCAATAGTCTTCGAACTTATGCCGGTTTTGTTAGCGGTCGCACGAATATCCTCCCCACCAAAAAATGAAACCATGAGTGTCTCGAAATTGTCGTCAGACAATTTCGTATGCTTGGAGTACTTGTTCTTTAGCTTGTATTTTTTGGCTTTCGCGCCCGGTGCAAGCTTCTTTTTCCACTTCGAAAAATTACTGGTCGATAGACTCTTGGCGTTGCAGTACTCAGTCTGTGACATGCCTGATTTTTGCCATGACTTGATGTGTTCAAGCCAATATTCAGCTCTGCCGGGCGTCATAAAACTGTGCTTAATAAGTCAAACTTGCTGGTCTTTATTTCCATTATTTCTTAATAAACTCTATATAAAACAAAGGCATAGACACCCACTATAGATAAATATTCTTCCACTTGCGCTTTGATCTTGTCGGACATCGATATTAATTTTCAATCCACGCAGACGCTTATGAACAAGCATCTGCACCTTGTTAATCAAACCGATACGAATGACAGCAATATGTCTGTCGTTAGTTTAAAGGAAGTCACTATGTCAGAACATATAGGTTACAGCTCCGCTGGATCAGCGCCACTCAAGATCAAACGCGATGCGCCAGAAAAGCGCGATGCGTTTCACCAGCTCATTGCCATTGTCGGTGTCGGCGGTGGTGTCATGTTGGCTATCGCACTCATTATTGTCAGCCCCGAAACAGGTCCGTCAGCCGTGTTCAAGGCGTTGTTGATTGCCTCCATTGCTGGCCTGGTCGCCTACTCCGTTAATTTCTACGGAATAACGCAAGGCGCTCCGCAGGCTGCCATTGGCTTTAAGTTCACCGGCTTCATCACCTTGCTGGGAATCTGGATTGCCGGGGCGGCCATGGCTATCGGTTCATTTACCGGTGTCGTGTACCCATCCGTACAGCAGATTGTTTTAGAGGAAAGTGGTGCCGCCATTGGTGAGTATATTGGTGATGTGAATCAGGCCGTTGTCGAAGCAGGAAGAGCCGGTCCTGCCGTTCAGCGTATCGCCGAAGACTATCGACGCTACGCCGAATGCGAACGGAAATTTTCATGCCTCAGCCGAGTCGGTAATGGTGGCTTTGGCCCAGTTGCCGCGCAGATGCACAAAGGACTACTGCGGGCGGAGGGAGTTGCCACTGCTTTTGAAAACGGAGATGCCGAGCGACGAAGCCTTGCTTCCGAATTGGCACGCCTCTACAAGCGATATCAGAAAAAGCTCGCCGATACGTCGATCAATATATCTGAACGACGCGCGATTTTGCGAAGCATCCATTTAGAGATAGAACAAGTCGGGGCCGCGCTCGCTGAGACCGTGCCGATCTCCCTGCTCATTAGTTTTGAAGAAGAGTTACGGCGCGGTGTATCAATACCTGGACAGATCAATGCCAACCGTGAGATCAACAGTATAAATCGCCAGCATGCGGATTCGCTGGAGCAGATTTTAGCCTCCTTGGATCAGGAGACCATCAAAACTCCCGTATTTCCGATACGCCCCGGCATGATGTCGTCACTGAAATACATCGCCGACTTTGCGGCCTTTGCTGCGGTCATTTTGCTTGCTGAATTGGTTTTGCCAACAGTGCTATGGGTTGTGACCTACACGAAATTGGTGTGGGAAATCGAGCGACGTACTGAAAATGATCCGCCCACGAAACAGCAAAATGGCTTCGGTGATCTGATTGACCTGCCGCCTCTAGTTACCGAACGCTACGAACCCGATGCCGTTAATGACGGCGGTAAACGGCGTGCCAAGATCGTAGCAAAAAACGGTGGGCAGAAATGAGCCTGTTTAAAACCCGAGGTGCATCACGAAGTGGTGCTCTTTCCCATCGCCTGCGCGCGCTGGGTAAATTCACTTTCAGATGCGCGTGCGTGGCTATCGCTATATCCAGTGCCTGCACCCTCATTCTCTGGGATGCCAACCTGTATGCAGCTCGGGATCGTTGGGAGCATTTCAAGCTGGCCGCCTTTGGTGATTGGAACGATACGGGCTGGTGTCCGCCGGGCCACCGCGCTGATAACTGCAGGCCGCTGACCTCATTGGAGGAAGCACTGGCGCGCGCCGATAGCCTGCATTTTTTCAAATCCAAAGCAATTGAGGGTACCGGCCTGCAGGTAACAACAGGCGCGGTCTTCGACGGCACACAAGACATTATCGAAGGCAATGCTGCCATGCAGTGGTGCTACGTCGCCGCCGGGCAAGGCGCGCTGCGCAACCATATCGAGCTTGGCAATCAACTGGGGCGAGATGCACCCGTCTATACGCGCCTGACTGAATTAGAACAAGCCGCTCTGACGCCTGCCATCAGTGACGCGGGCTTCACAGGCGCGCAGCTGCAGACACTTAGCCGCAGTCATTGTCGCTTTGGCGCGTTTAACCGCGCTACCAATGACCCTGCCCTTTAACAACCTCGGAGAAAAAAACACATGTTTGATACCAACAACTTACCCATCAGCGGCGGCCTGGTTATTGCGGGCGCGCTGTATATCGGACTGTCTGTGTTTGTGCTGGGGCCGGTCGTGGCCACCCGCACTATTGAAAAATCTGACTGGCAGGAGACCTGTCAAAGCGCCTTGGTGGCCGAAGTGGAAGCCACGCGCAAAGCCCCAAAAATGATCCCGCGCATGGATTGCCAGTCATTGGTGGGCGGCTTTATGCCGAGCTTGTCGCAGCTGTGCAATCAGTATGGCAATCCGGATTTTGGCGGAGGCACGACGGCGTTATTGCAGGCGCAAGAAAAAGCACGCCGCGCGATGGAGGACAAAAGGCTGGCTCTGGCCAAGAGCAAATCGGCGAACTCGTGCGCCTGCGCTGCCGCACTCACTGCCCAAGATACAGCATGGGCTATCCATGCAGGCAGTTTGCGTTTGATGACACCGCCACCGGTGGCACAGCTCACCGGCACGCTGACTACAGCGCTTCAGTCACCTCACTGCAAAGCATGACACAGGAATAACAAACATGATTATTGGTTTCGTCAAAGTCGAAGACGGTGCGGTTCTCACGCATCGTGACTCATTCATTCTGGACAGCGTGTCGGTAGTCAGCGTGCGCCGCCCCTACCTGGCCGGTAGCATTTTATTAGGCACTGCTTTATTGGGCTTCGCCATTGCGTTTGCCGATCTGCTGTATACGGACGAAATGATCACCATAGCCGCTGTGTCACTGGCCATTCTCATCATCGGTCTGATGACAGGCCATCTCACGTTGTTATCGCGCGACTTAAAAGGTTCTGAACTTTCCAGTGCCATCTGGGGAACGCCGCGCGCGTTGCAACAGATCAGACAGCGCATCGTCATTGAGCGACAGAAATCACAGACGAGGTAAGAGTCATGAGCGTTGATGTGAATAACACCATTCAAAGCTCGGTCGGTCAGATCATCCGGATCAATTGGGGTTTGCTGCAATCGTTCAGCTTTGGTTTTTTAGCCTGGGTGATTTGGCCGGACAAATTGCTGAGCTACGAGCTTACCCAGGGGTGGGGCTGGGCGTTTTTAGGCATTGTCTGCATATTAGTGTCACTGGCCAGTTTTGTTGGCAGCGTGCAAGCGATGGTAAGACTGTACAACCGCGATAAAGCCCTGGCGCGTTTCATGGAACAGGGTTCGGGTCCGAAATCGTCGGGCCTAGCGTCTGGTGATGCGCTGGATCGCGCAGGGATGCACGAATGAGCATGCCAGCGAAACGTCTGCTCGCCATGGGCTTTGACGGTAAACCGATTTTTGCACCACGTCATGCACATAGCTTGTTGCTGTCAGCTGCCGGTGGCGGGAAAACCACCTGCGGAGCGATGATCTGGTTGCAGTCGTTATTGGCTGATACCTCGCGCGCCATTATCGTGACCGACAGCAAAGACGGTGAGAATGCCGCACAAGCTACACAGATGTGTATCAAGGCCGGGCGCAAGGTCGCTCATGTTGACGAATTTGGCGTACTAGGCAAAGACAACCCTTATCGCATTTCGCTGAACCCTTATGGCGGTGTGATTGAGGCGTTCAGGCAACAAAAAGGCGAGCTGATCTTCGCCACGGAAAATGCCTGCCATGCCACGATTGAAGAACCCTCAGGTGATGCGCGCAATCAGTACTGGCGAGACGAACCGCGCACTTTAATCGAGTTTGCGCAAAACACACTCCTGTCACGCAACCCGAGACTGGCCACGCCCGGTGGCGTCTGGTCCATGATCAGCAACCCTGATTTGCTGATTAAAACCGCCAAGCTCGAAGCCTTGGAAGGCGATACGTACTTGCGAGCCCTCGCGCATCACGTCATCGGTATGACCAAGGACGAAGAACATTTTCCTCAGCATCGTGCCGCAGCCGCCAAAGCCATGCGCATTTACGCCGCTACGTCCGCGTTGCATCACGCGGGTGTAGACAGCGTTCATACCCACCAAAAACTGATTGATGACCGCTATGTCGTCTTTCTGATCGGCCCGGTGCGCTACATGGAACGGCTCGGGGCTGATTACGCCCTGCAACTGCAAAGCTTCATGGAAGTGGTGCTGTCGGGCGGTCATGCGCCGGTGAGTTTCATCCTTGATGAATTTACCAACGCGCCACTCAAAGCGTTGATTTCACAACTGACCACCATGCGTGGCTATGGTGGCACCTGCCACATGATTGCGCAATCGCGCTCAGAGATCGAACGCAAATACGGCCAGAAGGAAACTAATACCTTAGAAGAAAACGCGGTTATTAAACAATGGTTCGGCTTTTCTTCCTTTGATGAGGCTGAAAAAGTCAGCCGCGCCATGGGCGACTCAATAAGTGTGTCCTCCAGCATCGGCATCACCTCCAACAAGGCGGAGTTTTCAGGGAATTTCTCGACCGGTAAGGAACGGTTTTATACGCCCGACATGTTGATGAGCCTGCCGCCCGACGAGCAAATACTGCACGTTAAAGATGTCGGCTTCATCCACGCCAAGAAAATACGGCAAAACGAAGTAGCCCCGTACTGCTTTGATTTGAGCGACAACCCGCTCGAAGGCGCACGGCTCAATCCTGATCCGAAGATCACGTTGAAGACTATTCATTAGAGGACGCATTTATGAAACGTGTTTGGCCTGTTCGACCCAGCTACTTTATCTGGACGCTTGTACCGATGGCCCTGTGGTTGGCCTATACCACCTATGGCTTGCCGCACATGAAATGGTCTTACAGCTGGCGCGATACCGGTCAGGGCTATGACATATCTGCGACGCGCTATTACACACGCTGCACTTATATCGGCCCTTACGGCGAGTTTACGATCATCCCGCTGGATGGCCGGTGTGACTTTGTCCTGTTTAGAAAAAAGGAGACAGGCTAATGGCTTTCGACCGGTTTCAGCCATGGCGCCAGTTCGCGATGTTTCAGGTTGAACTTTTTGGTCAACTCGATGCGCGCGCAGCCTTTGAGGACATACAGCATGGTCTCAGGGTTCACGCCCTCATTGGCAAGTTGATCATCACAAGACGCCTTGTCCTGAATATCCAGACCATAAGGCGTAACCGCGTACCAAAAGCCCGGATAGTCCATGGGCTCCAGCCAGTCTTCAACATCTTCAATGGTTTTGAATGTTTTCATGCGTCCAAGCTAGCACGCCCGGATTCGAACAATCAAGTAAATTCGTTAGGAGGCATACCGTATGCCGTTTGATATCACCAAAGAGCTGAAACGCACCTTTGATCTGGCCGATATGCGCCATAAGACGAGAGGTTTTCGCAAAGCAGAAGATTGGGAGCAAGGCCGCGCCATCATGGCGAAGTACCAGCGTCAGGCCAAAGTGCAGACGCAAAGCTATTACGCCCAGTATGACACGCGCGTCAGTCAGGCCTTGCAGCGCCTGATGGATAAGGCAGGCACGCCTAAGAAGACGTTGACCAATCGCTTCTTTCAAACCGATCAGTTCAATAAAGACCTGTTGCTCAGGCAAGCCCATAAAGATGTACAGCAAGATCATCATCGACGGATTTCACGCATCGAAGAAAGTGAAGCCAAAGAGCTTGGCGTCTTAATCGAAAAAATCGAGCGACGCGATGCCAAACGCGAAGAAATGAAGCAGAGCTTTAATCGAAGCGCTGATAAACAGCAGGCCAAAGTGCCTTTGAAAGATCAACCCCGGCGCGGTCCCCGTCGCCAATAAACCCGTCACTTATATAGGAGACTTTAAAGATGAACCACTTCTACGACAATCAGGAACGCGAACGCTTAGGCCAGGCGCGCGAAAGCTATTCCGGCCGCCTGCTCACGGACGCCCAATTTGATGAAGCCGTTGCCATTACCGGCGTGCTGGAGCGCGAGATTCTCAAAAGCGGCAAGTTCAAAGAAAAGCTGGGTGATTATGCCTATGCGTTTTCGCGCACGGAAAAGTTTGATGCCCTGAAAGGCGAAGAGATTATTCGTGATTTGTTTAAGGCACGCACCGGCCAAACCATGAACCAACTGCGTGAAGGCTTGATGGCGCGTGAGAATGACATTGATCGCCGCGACGATACCGGCCTTGACGGGAATGCCGAAGGCCTGCGTGATTTGTCATTGAGCATCGCTGAAAAAGATCAAGCTTACAGAGCTGCGACTGATGCGGGCCGCATGGTGAAAGAGGGCAACAAGATGCCCTGGCACCGGGCTTACCGACACCAGGCGGCAACGCTTGCGCGCGATCTGGGAACGACCGATCAGTTCGCCGGCACAGTTATGGATAACCAATTCCGCCATGCGGAAAATCAGCCGCTTTACGACTGGGGCAAAGCCTTGGAAGAACAATACTATCGTCCTCAAATTGAGGCCGAGGCCAAAGCCCGTGAAGCGAAACGCGATCAAGAAACGGTGACGCGCGAAACGCGCACCCATGCTCGCTCGCGTTAGCGATAGATAACTTTGTGAGTCCTGACGGACAAACAACGAAAGAATCTGACTCAGATAGGGCTTGCCAAGCATGATCTTGAGTCTCTACAACGTTCCTCTTGCGTTCTCAGGGTGAGAACAAAGGAAGAACATTTAACGAATGGAGACAGAATGAAGACATCCAAAGATAGTGACCAAACAATGTGTAACGATTTTGAAAGTACTACCGAATACCGAATACGACCGATTATTGCCGTTGATTATGATCGCTATCTGCATCACCTCGAAGACTCTGATATTGATGAGTCTCAAAAACGCGAGTTTATTGATGCTTTGTGGTCTGTCATTGTCGCCTTTGTCGATCTGGGCTTTGGCGTACATCCGCTCCAGCAAGTTAGCGCGCGAGACGATGGGGCTTACGAGTATCTGCTCACCCCGGATGCCAAAGACTTGCTGGTAAAAAACGATGGCGTCGGCGAGGAGATAGAACTTCTCAATAACCGGCTCAAGAGCATCACAACAAAAAAAGAAGGGAGTAAAGAATGAGCGATATAAAACATCAGAAAAAGGCACTGATCTATTGCCGCGTTTCAAGCGTCAAACAGGCCACCTCCGGTCACGGGCTGGCCTCGCAGGAATCACGCTGCCGTGAATATGCCAACGCAAAAGGCTATGACATTCAGGCCGTGTTTCCTGATGACGTATCGGGCGCAGGGAATTTTATGAACCGCCCCGGCATGGTCGCCCTACTCAGTTACTTGGATGCGCAGGCTGACAATAACTATGTTGTGATCTTTGACGACCTGAAACGGTTTGCCAGAGACATCGAGTTTCACATCAAACTACGTCGCGCGTTTCAAACGCGCGGCGTTGCCATCGAATGCCTGAACTACAAATTTGATGACAGCCCCGAAGGCCGCTTCATTGAAAATGTTCTGGCCGCGCAAGGTGCTCTTGAGCGTGAACAAAATGGTCGCCAGACTGTGCAGCGTATGCGCGCCCGTATGATGAATGGCTACTATGCCCTCCAAAGGCCTCTTGGCTATCAATATGTCGCGGAGAAAGGCAACGGCAAAGTACTCAAGCGAAAAGAACCTTTTGCGAGCATCATTCAGGAAGCACTGGAAGGTTTTGCCAGTGGGCGTTTTGATTCACAAGCCGAAGTTGCGCGCTTCTTGCAATCTCAGCCTGCCTTCCCCAAAGACAAATATGGCCGTGTACCCCAGCAACGTGCCATGAGCATTCTGACCCATCCTGTTTATGCGGGCTACATTGTGCATGAGCCTTGGGAAATCAATTGGGTAAAAGGGCATCATGAAGGCCTGATTTCTTTGGAGACCTTCGAGACTATCCAAAATAAACGTGCGGGCGCACGCCTTGCTCCGGCGCGCATGGACATCAATCTGGATTTCCCCTTGCGTGGATTTGTCGAATGCAATGATTGCCACAAGCCGCTGACGGCCTGTTGGTCCAAAGGGCAGTATAAGAAATACCCTTACTATTTTTGCTTCACCAAAGGCTGCGAAAGCAATCGCAAGTCTATTCCGCGCGACAAGTTGGAAGCGGAATTTGATGAGGTCATGCGTAGCCTGCAACCCACCAAAAAGCTGTTTGCTTTAGCAGCCGATATGTTCAAGGTTGCCTGGCAGGCCAGAACAGACCAGGCCGAGAAACTGTTAGATGACACACGCGCCGAGCTGAAAAAAGTCGAGCGTAAAATCGAGGAATTACTCGACAGGATTGTGGATGCCAACAGCCCCTCAGTGGTATCTGCATACGAAGAACGCATTGAAAATCTGGAGCGCGAGAGGCGGGTTTTGAACGAAAAACTGGCCAAAACACCTGCTCAGGAAGACACACGCGACAAGGTGTTCGAACGGGCAATGCATTTTCTCGCAAACCCTTGGAATCTATGGGAAAAAGGTGATCACATGATGAAGAAAGTAGTGCTCAGATTGGCGTTTTCTGAGCGGATTGCATACTGCCGAAAAAGGGGACTTCGAACTCCAAAAACCACCTTACCTTTCAAGTACTTAGCGGAGTTTGGAGGGCAAGAAATGGAAATGGCGCGCCCTGAGAGATTCGAACTCCCGACCACCTGGTTCGAAGCCAGGTACTCTATCCAGCTGAGCTAAGGGCGCAGAAAGCTGTGAAGTGGCCACCTGTGGGTGGGCCACGCACTATACACGAATTCTACTCGTCAAAAAATAAGCGAATTTCGTTTTCAAGTTCCATGGTGTCTTCGTATCCATACTGGATGAGTTCTTTGCAGAATTCGCTTTCAAACAGCAGATAACTGGCCAGGCTGGCCCCTCCGCCTTTGCCTGTGGCGCCAATTATTCTCATCAAGGTACGCATTGCTGGCGGTAAGTCGGGCACGTGCTTAGCTGCTAGCTGGTCAAATTCTATGGAGGGGTTGATGGCTAGCAAATCGACGGTTCGTAGCCCGTCGGTTTCCGCAAACGGGTTTTCTAGCTGGATCATTCCAAGCAAGTTATTGATTCGCATTAGGTGCTCAAGATCAGCCTCCATGCTGTCTATAAACGCACTCTTGAATACGTGGCCGATCATTTGTGCCAGCGACGGTGAATGTTTCTCTTCATCGTAGCGAATCGGAACCCTGGCGTTGCCGCTGACACCTATAACCAGTAAGCGATTTGCACCCAGGCGCAATGCCGGGTTCAGTGGTGTGAGCTGGCGCAGAGCGCCGTCACCAAAATACTCTCGGCTAAGTTTTTCCGCAGGAAATATGGCCGGTATGGCGCTGGAAGCCAAAAGATGACTTACCGACAAGTCAGCTGGCACACCAACATGGCGCAGCCTGCGCCACTTTTCCATGTCAGGTTTGCCTTCAAAAAAAGTTACGCATTCACCAGAGTGATAGCCTGTTGCGGTAACCGCAACTGCATCAAGATAACCAGCATCAATACGCCGCTGTATATTGCCAAATCTAACACGCTTCTTCAGCAATTCGCGCAGCGGCTCGTTGTCCAGTAGAGCAACCGGTCGAGTTTTACCGACACCATCGTTAAATAATGAGCCGAGCAAGCGGGCAACGCTGTAGGCCACGTCTCGGCGCTGCGACTTATAGATTAAGTCCACATGTAAGCTGTTCCACAAGCGCTCAACTTTTTTGACGGCCAGACGGAAGTTGTTTGCGGAGGATGCCAGGGCAACCGCGTTTATTGCGCCTGACGAAGTGCCGCTGATAATGGAAAAAGGATTGTGCGCGTTCTTGGGACGCAGGTCGCCTATCGCTTTCAGTACGCCGACTTGATATGCACCGCGCGCACCACCGCCCGATAATACCAGGCCTGTTTTCACGCGCGTTGCTTCGCTCTTATTTCAGTTTGAAGCTTTTATGAATGTCTTTGGCAAGAGCAATGTTGACTTCATCCATGCCTTGCAAAGCGTAGTTCGCTGTAATCAGCTTGCCACTGCAATACATGTAAAAATCAACATTTGTGCCCTCTTTCTCCGGCTTGAAGTACGCAAGATAATCCACAGTACAGCCTTTGCGCTTGTAACGAGCCGATTCCTGAATAGTGCCACCGCGGGCTTTTACTTCCCGAGTTGCCTCGCCAATCAGCTCTGAACTTAGCTGGTCTGTATAGTTTTTGTCTTTGTCTTTGCCAATGTGGAACAACACGAATGCTTTATCTTCGCGATTCCCGTAGCTGTAATAGTACTTCTGGTCGTCCTGACCAGCCGTCATCTCGGACCAGCCAGGGCCCATATTTATTTTGAACACACGGTTTTCTGTTGCCTGAGCCTGTGCTTGCACAGCCACAAGGCCAACAATAAAAAATAATCTAACTAATCTCATGAGCGCAGTCTCCGCTGTACACAGCGCTCAAGTATATGGTAAGCGGCAACTGGTTTTGAGCGCAGAATTCGGCATTACTGCGCAAGCGCGCCGTCAATGCGGCGTCTGCATACTACGGAAAAATTCGTCTGTGTCGCTGTCACCAGGATAGAAAGCTTCAACTCTAAGCTCATCAGCCGTTATGTCTTGCGCGGTACCGAAAGTTGAGATCACTGAAAACAAACTCAGTCGCAAATCATCTCGTTCCAGTTCTAGGGGTAAAACAGGTAGCAATTGCTCATCAGAAAGCTCAGTCGATTCTATTGGGCCTGCAAATTCAAGCAATTTGGCCAAAAGTTTACCGTATTCCTCGTCGCCATTCTCCACAGCTTCGCGCCTCAGGCGGCGCACAAGACTTGGCGCTGCCTGACCCCAATTGGTGATATATTGCCGGAAGCCGTCTGGATGTAACGTTAATGCGGCTAAGTTATGTACATATTGTTCGCCCATGTCATTGATAAAGCGCTCGCCTGGTTCTGCCATGCTAAACAGTAGCTCGCCTGCAGTATTCATCATCACCACATTCCAGAACCTGTCGATCACAACCGCCGGTAGAGGGTTGTGATGTTCAAGCACTCGGTTCAAGGCATCAAGAACGGGCGCCATATCCGGCTCTTGCAAACTGCGTTCTGAATACACGGCAGCAAACCCCGCTGCTCTCAGCAAATTGTTGCGTTCACGAAGCGGGATATCCAACGCCTCAGACAAGCGAATGACCATCTCCCGGCTGGGCTTGCTGCGCCCGGTCTCAAGCCAGCTGATATGACGCTGGGAAACATTGGCTTCCATTGCCAATTCCAGCTGAGACAACTTTCTATATTGTCGCCACTGACGACAGTGTGAAGGAAACTCCTGCCCTGCTAGCTGCCCCGTCATACGCCACGCTCCCGATGGTGAAATGCTTAATTCTTGTCGCAAAGTGTACCCGGTTCAATAACCTGGGAGGTAATTGATGCTATTCAGCTAACCCGCCACACTGAAAATTCAACTGGAGGAGCAAAGACTATGAATATGAAACCAATCGCAATGACACTGCTTATACCTTTTCTGGCGCTAACTGCTTACGCGGTTATGGATGTGGGCTACATCGGCATATTTGAATACCACCTGCACAGTTCCGCCGGGTGGCAGGTCATCACCGACCTGGTTATTGGCATGATTTTGATAATGATCTGGATGTATCACGATGCTAAAAAGAATGGCAGCAATCCTTGGCCTTATCTGATTGCTACTTGTTTCCTGGGGTCGATTGCACCATTAACTTATTTGATACTGCGAAAACAACCATAAGCGAAATAGCGGTGCTTGCGTTCAGGCCGAGGTTTGCACAAACGTGCCGCTTTGCGATACAAATCGCAGGCTTAAAAATTGCGCGCCCAGTAAAAACCCGTTATCTACGCCCACACAGTGTGCCACCCTTGCCACACCGGTAAAGGCGGGGTTTTCAACTTTAATCAGGTGGCCCGCATGCAATGGATGTGTAAAACGCAGTTTCAAGCCATGTAAGGATAAGTCCACCAGCATGGCCTGTTGCTTCTCACCAGGCCAGAAAGGCCACACATCCAGCGGGCTGTTGCGGGGTTGGCGCTGGATAGCTCGATCGCCCGATTGCTCCATCGTGTCAGGACTAAGCGTTAGCAGCGGACTGCGACACTTAATACAATCGGAATCAATTCCGGGATTGATATTGTACGTGGTCTTGCAAAAAAAGCAGCTGTTCGCCGGTGCTTGTTCGTCATTAGCGCTGTAGTCGCGTTCTGAACCTGATTTCTCACTGGCTCTTTCTTCGGCGCTCGCGTGACCTTGTCTTTTCTGCGACTGTTCAGCCTGTTTTTGCGCTTGCTCAGTCTCAGCGTGTGAGGTGGTTTTTTCTTGCGGATTGGCTTTGGCTTTAGTTTTAGCTTTGCTTTCACTATTTCCACTGTGGCGTTGATCTTCATTCTGCTGGCCCGCGTCGGCCATTGTGCGTTCGCGCAGCAGTCGCGCATCGTATGCAGCACGCAATTTTTTATCAGACAGTACTGCATAGGCTTCATTGATCACCGAGGCATCCCATTCATCGCCCCCCAAATCAGGGTGCTTCTTCAGCTTCTGCATAATGGTGCGATACGACATTTTGATAAGCTCAACCGGCGCATCTGGCTGCACGTGCAATATTCGATAATAGTTACGCTTGTTTTTCATGGGCTGAGCTGCTGCACATTTGTGTGACTTATTAAGGGTATATCGTCCTATTACCTTTTTCGGTGATGCAATTCAGCCACTATTCAGTTTAAAAATAATAAAGTGCGAACAATTTCACAAAAAGCGGGTCAGAAGCGTTAACTGTATTGGTAAGTTTTCACGTAAAATCCGCGTATTATTGCCAACTTGGCCAAGCGCTGATTTGGCTTGCACTCATCAGTGCTGTAAGTAAGGATAAATCAGGAAAACGTCGCTGCAGTCTTTGCGATCTACAACGGAGTTTGATAAGCAAATGAAACAACTAAGCGCTTTAGTTGATGTAGCGGCAGTTGCCGCGTTCGCCTACGCGGTTTGGGTCGTGGTATCCGAGACCTATTCTTTACTGATTTTGTAAGCAGTTTTACCTACCGGGCCTTACGGTAAGGCCGTGAAATCGCCGGCTCTCTGTTATTGATAGCAGACGATCAGCGTGCTGTTTTCACTCTAGTACTGCGAACCCCGTTTTGGGGTTCGCAGCTTTTTTAGCATTAAGAAATTTTACATCTGTGGTATTGCCGCTAGATCAAGAGGCAATTCTGCCCTGCCGTAGCGTTGCGCTCTATCAGCCAGCTGCGCTTCAGCGTCTTCAACGTTAATCATGATAATGAAGCGCTGGTCCAGCACACCTTGCACCGCATATTTACCAAGTTCATCCAGATCCTGAAAATTCAATTCCATGCCAGCGTCACTGGCGGCTTTCTTGAAGTCTTCAATTTTAGGTGCAGGTATCCCCGGCTTTTCGCGCTTTAGATTAGCAGGTCGATTCCGTTCAGTTGTCCAGATACCTGTATCCAGCATGCCGCCGGATGGATAAAAGATTGAGGCGCAAAGATTGGTGCCTTCTGTTTCAAGTTGCGCTCCCAGGCATTCAGTAATTATCGATACAGCCGCTTTGCTGGACGCATAAACACTTTGATATGGCAGCGGTGAAATACCGCCATCGCCGGATGAGGTGTTGATAACATGCCCACCTTCCCCCGACTCAATCATGCGTGGAACAAACGATTGAATGCCGTGGATCACACCCATTACGTTGACACCATGCACCCAACGCCAGTCATTTGGTGTGGTTTCCCAAACATTGGCAGACGGTGCTGCCACACCGGCGTTATTCCACAATGCGTGGCAAGCTCCGTGTTGTGCAAAGACGTGGTCTGCCAGAGACTCAACGGACTCAGCACTGGACACATCCACCACAAATCCACTGGCTGCATCGTTATTAAGCTCTGACAGTGTCGCATCCAGCGCAGCTTGCTCAACATCGGCAATGACCACCTTGGCACCATTTGCCAGCAGCGCTTTGACAATGCCTTTTCCAATGCCACCCGCGCCACCGGTCACAACCGCAACCTTGCCTTCAAAATTATCTATACCGGCCATAATGCCCTCATCTGTCTACATTGGAATCTGCCTGGATTCTAGCAAAGCCGGGGTCAGAACTTCGTGTCGGAATGTTTATTGGAATGTCGCTGAGCCAGTTGCCGACTAGGGTGCAGTCGCCGTAAGTACGGCGCGACGCGGTGCTGGATAACCCTCAATAGTTTTACTAGTGTCTTTGGCGTCCAGAAAGTCTTGAAGCGACTCAAAACGCATCCATTCAGTGCTACGCTGTTCTTCACTGGTCGTCACCGATACGTCCGAAATGGCAACATCCTTAAACCGCATTTTCCGTAGCCAGGTCTGCAGGCTGCGAACACTGGGTATAAACCAAACATTGCCCATTTTCGCGTAACGTTTTTCCGGTACCAAACAATCACCTTCCGACTCATCAATGACCAGCGTTTCCAGTACCAGCTGCCCACCGGGTCTAAGCGAATCTCTTAGCGCCTGCAAATGCTCAAACGGAGAGCGTCGGTGATACAGAATGCCCATGGAAAATACTGTGTCGAATGCCTTGAGATTTACAGGCACCTGCTCCATACGCTGCGGCACAACCCATACACGCGGGTTTCGTATATACCGTTGCAAAGCCCAATATTGCATCACAAACAACGGTGAAGGCTCAATACCAATGGTTAGCGCAGCACCTGCACCGGCCATGCGCCAACAGTGGTATCCGCTACCGCATCCCACGTCCAGCACGGTGCGACCGGAAAGTGGCTCAATATGTTCTATCAGTCGTCGCCATTTCAAATCAGAGCGCCACTCCGTGTCTATGGTCACACCTGCGATGTCAAACGGCCCTTTCCGCCACGGATGAAACTTCATTAGTGCTTGTTTCAAAGCAATCTTCGCGCCGTCATGAAGCGCATTTTTTGCCGTTAACGTAATAAAGCGACCATCAAGATCAACATTGGCGATGTCCAGCTCCGGCAGATCCGCCAATGCTTGCTGCCAACGAGGTAAATCGCCATAACGAGCCACGCTTAGATTATCTGGCAGTTGCTGCGCCAAGGCATCTGCCCAGGCACTCAAAGGCGAGTCTTTCAGACCTTCCAGCAATGGCGAGTAGTCAGTCAAGCTAAAATCCGCAATAAGCGAACTTTCAGTCAACATTATTTGAAAGCTACCAGAGAAGCAAAATTGAGACACTGAAACCACAGTTCAACCCGGGCAAAACCCGCTGAGTGCAAACGTTGCTTATGCACTTCCAAAGTCTCGGGCAGCAATACATTTTCCAATGCCGCGCGCTTCTGGCTAATTTCCAAATCGCTATAGCCTTTGCTGCGTTTAAAATCGTGATGTAAATCACTGAACAAATCCGCAAGCTCTTCATCATCAAACGCAATTTTTTCGGATAGAATCAATACACCGCCCGGGTTCATACCACCCGCCAAACGACGCAACAAAACCTCACGTTGAGCTGTATCAATAAACTGCAAGGTGTAATTCAGCGCCACCACGGACGCATTACTTAAATCAACATCGTTAATGTCAGCGCAGACCATGGAAACATTTACGTGCTCACTATTGCCAGCCATTAGGTCTCGCGCCTTGTCCAGCATTGCAGCGGAATTATCAACGCCTATCACTTCACACCCCTGCTGATCAGGCCCCAGAGCTTTGGCCATTGACAGACTGGTCGCGCCAAGAGAACAGCCTAGATCGTATAAGCGCGTACCGGGTTTCGCAAAACGTTGCGCAAGAAAACCACTCATCGCCACTGCACTCGCATAACCGGGAACAGAGCGTTTAATCATATCCGGAAAAACGTCCGCTACTGCAGTATCAAATTCGAAACCACTAACATCCGCCTGAGGCGTTGCGAATAATTCGTCTTTACTCATGAGCTTATTTACGACGCTTGCCTGAAGTCCTGGAGCTCCATTGGCTACCGCGGGCTGGTTTTAGCCTATTATTGCCGCGACGGTTAGACTTGGCTCCTTCATGCGGCACCAGATGCTTGTCGCCGTCACCAATCAAGTCCTGGCGTTTCATGCGCACTAGAGATTCACGCAAATACCCCCAGTTCTTCTCATCGTGATAACGAAGAAAGGCTTTCTGCCTTCTACGCTGATCAAGATCGCGAGCCGCGAACACTCGCTCACCTTTTTTGTAGTTTAGTTTTTTTAGAGGATTGCGGCCCGAGTGATACATAGCCGTTGCCAACGCCATAGGCGACGGGTAAAACGTCTGCACCTGATCAACACGAAATCTGTTTTTCTTCAACCAAATTGCCAGATTCAACATATCTTCGTCAGTGCAACCCGGATGTGCTGCAATAAAATACGGAATCAAATACTGCTGCTTACCCGCCTGGCGCGAATACTTGTCAAACATTTTTTTGAATTCGTAGTATGAACCCATGCCAGGCTTCATCATTTTTGACAAAGTGTGGTCTTCGCTATGTTCCGGCGCTATCTTCAAGTAGCCGCCCACATGATGCGTTACCAATTCCTTAACGTATTCCTGATCCAACACCGCCAGGTCGTAACGCAAACCGGAGGCGATTAGAATGCGCTTTATACCAGGAATAGCCCGCGCTTTTCGATAAAGCTGGGTAGTAGGCGCGTGATTGGTTTCCAGATTCTTGCAGATGGTTGGATACACACAGCTCAGGCGTCGACAATTAGCTTGGGTAACATCGTCAATGCAATTGAGTTGGTACATATTCGCGGTAGGACCACCAAGGTCAGAGATGCTTCCGGTAAAGCCCGGCACCTTGTCGCGAATCGCTTCAACTTCGCGCAATATTGATTCTTCAGATCGGCTCTGTATCACCCGCCCTTCATGTTCTGTAATTGAACAAAAAGTACAACCACCAAAACAACCGCGCATGATATTGACAGACGTCTTAATCATGTCGTAAGCAGGAATTTGCTGCTCACCGTAAGAAGGGTGAGGCACACGCTGATACGGCAAATCAAACACCGCATCCATCTCTTCCGTTGTTAATGGTATTGGCGGCCTGGTAACCCAAATTTCTTTGCTGCCGTGTTTTTGTACTAGCACTCGCGCATTGTGCGGGTTGCTTTCCTGATGCAACACTCTGGATGCATGTGCATACAAAACCGCATCTCTCTTAACCTTCTCATACGAAGGCAAACGTACATACACTTTTTCAGTAGAACCAAGCTTGGCCAACTCTTTGGTGCTTAACGGCATTGGAATAATGCGCACAGGTGACACATCGTCTGTAGGCGTCGAAGCCGTTTTGTCGGCTTGTTCAGATACCTCCGATCCGGCTTTATCAAACTCATACGGATCCGGAAGCCGATCGATACGCCCCGGCCAATCGATTCGAGTTGAATCCACCTCAACCCAATTCGCTGGCACCGCATCTAACATGATAGTTATACCGCGAACATCTTTAAGATCGCGTTTGGTTTTACCATTCGCAAAGCGCGCAGCCACCTCAGCCATCGCACGTTCCGCATTGCCGTACAAAAGCACATCGGCGCCAGAATCAATCAACACAGAACGCCTGACCTCATCATCCCAATAATCGTATTGCGCAATACGGCGCAGACTCGCTTCAATGCCACCAATAACAATTGGGCTGTTTTTGTACGCTTCGCGGCAACGCTGGCTGTACACAATCACGGAGCGATCCGGCCTCTCGCCGCCTTCACCACCCGGCGTGTACGCATCGTCACTGCGCATTCGCCTGTCGGCCGTGTAGCGATTAATCATCGAATCCATATTGCCGGCGGTTACGCCGAAAAACAGATTAGGCTTGCCGAGCTCGGCAAACGCTTCTGCACTTCGCCAATCTGGCTGACTGATAATGCCTACCCGATAACCTTGTGATTCGAGAAACCGACCAATAACCGCCATACCAAAACTAGGGTGATCCACATAGGCATCACCTGTCACAATAATGATGTCGCAACTGTCCCAGCCAAGCTCGTCCATCTCCGCTCTGGACATTGGCAAAAAAGGTGCGGTTCCATAGCACTCTGCCCAGTACTTTGGGTAAGAGAAGAGTTCTTTTGCAGTACTTGGTTGAATCAGCATTTTGCTGGCGATCGTCGCGATTAAGGGGCGGCGCGCGAAATAGGCCATTAGGCACGTAGCCGAAACCCAAAACTGTTGAAAAGAGGGACCTTTTCAACAAGCCCCCAAGGATGGGTTTACGGCGTGTTTTGGGGTTCGGCTACGTGCCTGATGGCCGAGTTTGTGGCACCGATACAAAGGGCGCAGGTTACAGAAAGAAGTCCTGATTATCCATCCCAAGATTCACTGCACCGAGGTTTCTGGCAAAACCAACCGGGTTATTCGCTACGTGAGCCCTTGCGGTGTGCACGTCGAGGAAGCGCTGCTGAATCTCACTGCCCACAAATACCGAACGTCCTCCCGCTACTTCAAACAAATTGTCGATTATGTTGATCGACTTCTCGATCACCAATGACGCCTGATAACGATACTTGATCCGATCATCCAGCGGAATCTCCTCGCCAGCATTCACGCAGGCCATGATGTGCTCGTAGTTACGCTGCATCACCACTTCCAGCTCATCAATCGCATTAATTGCTTTAGCCACACGCTCATGTGTTGCAATATCGCCGGCCAATTTGGTTGGATCGGCACTGGCGCTGCCAGTAACACCTTGCTTGTACAAATCCAGTGCAGCTTTGCACGCACCGATCGCGGGCGTGCACACTGTGCGAATAAAGATTTGCGCCCAGGGTATGCGAAACAGCGGTGCTGTGTTTTCCACGAGACCAGGATTGGTGTTCACCAAAAAGCCATCCATCTGCTTATGCGTGCGATGTTCAGGCACAAAGCAGCCTTCGATCACTATGTCGTTACTGCCTGTGCCCTGCAGGCCCATGGCATCCCAAGTGTCCTCAATCACATAATCGCCCTTGGGAACCAAAAATGTTCTGTAACCCTCCCCAGGAATGATGCCGCCCAGCAATACCCAGGTACAATGATCAGAACCGCTGGACCAGCCCCAGCGACCGCTGAAGTTAAAGCCGCCTTCAACCGCTTCGACCTTACCCATGGGTGCATACGACGAGCTAACCCGGGTATGGATACTCTCACCCCAAACGTCTTTTTGAGCCTGATCTGGCATAAGCGCGAGCTGAAAAGAGTGCACAGCAACGATGCCGCATGCCCATGCTGTCGACATACACGCCTCTGATATCGCAATCGACATCTTGAAAAAGTCTTGCGGATCCAGCTCGTAGCCGCCCCAGCGCTCTGGTTGCAGCGCTAAAAAGAAGCCTAGTTCCTGTAATTCGTCCACCGTGGCATGCGCAACCTTCCGCTCCGACTTGGTCTGTGCTGCACGTTCGCGTATTTTCGGCTGCAGATCGATGATAGATTGCAGCATGTTCGCTGCTATTTCGTTCTTTTTGGCATCATTCGCAGCCATCGGAATCTCCTATTGTTGGGCGTCGCACTTAATGCCCGACGCTACTTTGGTGAGGTATGGTAAAAGAACTTTCATCGGATTACATCAGTCTGTCATTTACGCAATACTTGGCGCAGAAGATCAGTGCGTTTACACTGGCGCCGCATCTACATCCCACTAAAACGATAAGAGGTTTATAAGATGAAATTTCTCAAGTTCATCATAGGACTGATTGTTCTATTGTTGGTGATCGGTGCGTTCTTGCCGTCCAGCACCACATTCGAGCGCTCAGTCACCATAAATGCGCCACAAGACTTGGTGTATGAGTACGTTATTAGCATGCCTCGGTTCAACGAATGGTCACCGTGGCACTCCATAGACCCAGATACGAAGTACACCTTTACTGGTCCTGAATCCGGCGTTGGGCATAAGATGGCATGGCAAAGCGATCATGAGAACGTAGGCAGCGGCTCACAGGAAATCATTGAGGCCTCTGCGCCCAATAAAGTGGTGACTTTTCTCGATTTTGGGGCCATGGGTAACGCCAATGCGGCTTTTACGCTGGACGAGCTAGGTGACGGAACAAACGTAATTTGGTCGTTCTACACTGACCATGGTTGGGCTATACAAGACCGCTATTTTGGCTTGATGACCGAAAAATTCGTGGGACCAATGTACGAAAACGGGCTTAGCAAGTTTAAAACCGTTGCTGAAAAAGCGGCAATTGACAAAGCCGCAGCCGCCAAAGCTGTTGACGAAGCGATGCGCGCCAAGGCGGCCGAAATGGCGGAATCGGCGACCGACGGCGCCACTGAAAGTGACGCGGCAACTACCGATCTGTAACGGGCAGGTAGTTTAGTCCACCTGCGTTAACGTCACTTCTTCACCACGCTTGGTCTTGTGCACTTTGCACAAGGCCTTGATTCGCTCATCGCCCGTGCGCAGCTTCAGCCATACCCTCATATAGCGCCCTGCCTGGCTCATTTGCCAAAAGCGCGCGTCGGATCGATCTATCTGGTATTGCTCGGATGCGTGCTCAATACATTCATCAATGGCTTGGTTAGCCCTTTCGCCGGCACTCGCCGTGCTGGTGGCTGTTCCGATCAATAGCGCTATCGCAAGTACGCTGTTCCTTCTTCCTATCTGATGCAATTTCATAATCGTATCCTCATTGATATGCGTCAAGATTCAGAATAGTGTGTGCAATATTAATCGTACATAGC
Source organism: Pseudomonadota bacterium (assembly GCA_039111475.1). Lineage (GTDB taxonomy): Bacteria > Pseudomonadota > Gammaproteobacteria > Pseudomonadales > JAUIET01 > JAUIET01. The sequence continues at coordinate 54,815 of JBCCIP010000009.1, forward strand.
GTATACTGCATTTTCATGGTGCATATATGCACTAAAGCAAGATACGCAAATGTCAGTCAGTCTAGTAGGAGGCCTTATGCAGAATTTGGACTGGAATGATTTGAGTTACTGCCTGGCCATCGTTGATGAAGGGTCTGTGACCGCAGCCGCTAAAAAGCTGGGCGTGAACCACACCACTGTAAGCCGCCGAGTTACTGCACTGGAAACCCAATTGGGCGCACCATTGTTTGACCGCTCCAACTCAGGCTGGTTGATCACACCACTGGGTGAATCGATTCTGCCAGAAGCTACGCAAATGCGTGAGTCCGCCCAGGCCATCAGCAGAATGGTTACCGCAGATCGAAAGGAACTCAGCGGTGTGATCAGAGTGACCACGATTGATACATTTATGCAGGGCGCTATCGGACCGGCTTTAAAAGACTTCACTCAGCAATACCCAGACATAGACATTGATCTGATTCTTGCCGATGAGATGCTGGACCTGGCCAACCACGACGCCGATATAGCATTCAGGGGTACCGATTCACCACCGCCCAATGTGGTAGGCACTCGCCTTGGGCAATTCGCCACCTGCGTGTATTGCACGCCCGCCATTTACGAACAATATCAACAAGACCCTGCTTCAGTAGCAGGCATCTCATGGCGCGGTGATGGCAAGACATTACCTGACTGGATGAGCAACTATTTTCCAGGTTTGCGCCTTCGTTATCGCGTTAGCTCCCTGAACATATTATACGACTTAACTCGGCAAGGTTTTGGGATAGCGCAATTGCCCTGTGGTCTAGGTGACGCCTCGCATCGCTTAATGCGCGTACCTGATATCCCAGTTGGCAAAGGTCCAGGGCTTTGGGTTCTCTCGCACATTGATTTACGCACAACCGCACGTATTCGCATCTTCCGTGACTTTATGATCGACGCGCTTGAAAAACGCATGCCGTTACTGGAAGGTAAGCTAGAAGGTTATGGTAAAAACCAATCGAAACTCGGTGAGAACGATCTTACGGCCGCCATTGGTATTCCTTGAGGCTGATACGACCATTCACCAAAGTAACGCCGTCTTCAGCTAACTTTGCCGCTTGCCTGTCGAACGAAGGGCCGTCTGGCAGAGCGATGCGACCTTGCGAGTTGATGACGCGAAACCACGGCAGCGTGCTACTTGAAGGCAATTCGCGCAAGCAACGACCCACCTGCCTGGCGCCATTACCAATATCCGCAAGTTTTGCAATTTGTCCGTAAGTGGCGACTTTGCCCGGCGGTATGCTGGCAATTACTTGCCATATTCGTTCACGGCGCTCGGCAGCGTCCATGCTATGAGGTGGCCTCCAAGCCTATTGCAGACCGGCAGCCTGCGCCACCCAGTTATCGCGTTTTGCTCTCCCTTTGAACGCCGACAGATTATCGTCAATCCAATCAAGATCTTTAAGCGTGAACATCGCTATTTGCTCAAACTGGTAGATTCCAAGATCATTCAGCATTGTTTCCAGCTTGGGACCAATACCTTTTATGCGCTTCAAATTATCAACCCTTAGCGGTCGCTCTGTGAACAGCTTGGATTCCGTAGCAATACCATCATCCTCAGGTATATCAATCTCCACCTGTTGGGTTTCCGCTGCTACCGAAGACTCTGCCTCAGCACGCGCGTGCTGGCAGTCTTGCAGTGCGGCTCGTAATTCTTCGATGGTACGTTTGTGTTGTTCAAGCTCTGCTGTATTTGTGGGTGCGGCAACAGGCGACGGCCTGGCTCGCAATGCATCCAGTTCGTGTTGCAAATTGTCTTTCGCTTGCAACGCCGAGTCAGTTTTTGACGTTTGACTTGCCAATAGCAATTCGGCCGAACGAATCTTCTTGTCTTTCGCCTGGGTAGTAACCGTAAGGTCCGCATGGTCTCGTTGCAAGGCATCAAGTTGCTTCTGCAACTGCGCCAGTCTTGCCTCACGATCACTAATCTCGATTTCCAACAGAGGCATACGACCTTCAGACGCTGCTTGGCTTTTCTCAAGGTCCGCAATCGTATCTTGAAGCTTACCGATTTCGGATTGAAGCAATGGCGCTTGTTTCTGCCAATAGCGGCCTTCTTTCTCAATTACGATTATTCGCTGTTCCTTACTGACCAGCGAATTATTTAACTCAATAATTTCTGCGCGGCAAACCTCCAGTTCGTCCATTTGCTCCGCAGTTGCTTTTTCAAGCGTAATACAGCGCTTGCTTACTTGTGCGCGTTCAGCTTCCGCTTCTTCACACCGCGCTTTGGTGCGACGGTACTCGCCCTCAGTATCGGCAAGCCGGCCGTTAGCTACCCGCAAGTCTTCTTGCAAAAACGCTTCGCGCGTTCGCGCGGCGCTGGATCTAAGCCACCAACCGAACACCGCACCCAACAGCAATGCCAGGACAAGGCATACAACAATCTGCCCAATCAGATAAGTCATTATTGTTCCTCCAAAACCCGGAACTCGATGCGCCTGTTATTCGCCCGTTGCGCTCGTGTATTGTTTTCGTCAATTGGTTGCGTTTCTCCATAACCAACCACAGATAAGCGGCTTGCGCTCACACCATTACTCGTTAGATAAGCCATCACCGATTTGGCACGTTGTTCACTTAGCCATTGATTATAGGCATCGTCCCCATAGGAATCTGTATGACCACCAATTTCAATTCTTGCGTCACAACGAGTGGCAACATTAGCAAGACTGTCCAACAAGGAGTAGCTTTGAGAGTTAACGCCAGCTTTCTCATTTTCAAACAGAATTTTTTCGCTGGCAATCAAACGATTTAATTCTGCCTGACAAATTTGGTTATCCAACTTCCCGGCAATAACAATATTACTGACTAATTGCAATTCACCATGCTCACGTTTCGCAGCTTCCAGCTTTTGTTCCAACACATCGCGTTTTGCTTGCTCACTAACACCTCCATTAATTCTCAGCCCTCGCGCATCGACATCCAGCGTACCACTAATAAGATCGGTCAACATTCCAAGACCTCGCGGCGCTAATGAATTGGCAGCTGGGAAAGCAACCGCGCCAAGCTCAAGCCGGTTATGGATAGTCTGCTCCGGGAAGGCTAGCTTAGCCTGTTGCGCCAGCCAGTCTCGCTCAGCATCAGAACTCACCATACCGCCCAAATGAATACCATCAGACCGCGCAGCTACTTTGAACCGGTAAGGTACGGGCTCAGCTGGTTGCGGTGCCTGCGCAATTGCTTCTGCTGGCACCGGTTCAGCTTCAGGGGCTGGTTCTGCGACGGGTTCTGGTTGAGCTTGCGCAACTGTTTCGGGCTGAAGTTGAGGTTGCGGCTGGGGTAATGGCTCAGGCGCTGTCTCTTCTGCTGTTTGAGCTTCAGGTTCGGGCAGAGATTCCTCTGCAACAGCGACTTCTGGGGCGAGCTCGGATTCCGGGTCAGCCGCATCAACTACAGCGTCGCTGACAACAGGCTCACTGCCTTCGCCCACCGCAATTTCATTGTTTACGGTGCGCACACCATCCAGTTCCATGACCATAGACTCGGCCAATACGCGGGCAGTGGCATCTATCGTTCGCCCAGTCAGGGTAACGTCTCGACCATCCGCGCTGGCATTGACTTCCTGATAACCTGCGTCGCGCAGAGCCTGCTGAGTTGCAAGACGAATATTTTCCTGAATTTGCTGGCCATGATGTTCAATCGACCACCAGCACAACAGCGCAAACAGCACTAAGCCAATCAGCAGTATCAATGTTCTAGACATTTGCTTGCCCCATTTTATTTATGCGGATCATACCGCGCTCTATCACGCGCCGAAACACCTGATAATCGAGGCTGTGCCTATTGCCGTCTTTTGGTCGGCGAGCCGTTTACGCTAGCGCTCGCCCTGCTCGCTTACGCTCATGCTCCTTGAGCAGCTTTTTACGCAAGCGAATGGACACCGGTGTTATCTCAACCAATTCATCGTCTTGAATAAACTCGATCGCCTGCTCCAGGCTGAATTGAACCGGTGGCGTGAGGTTTATGTTTTCATCAGTGCCGGCTGCGCGAACATTAGTCAACTGTTTGGCTTTGGTAGGATTTACCACCAGGTCATTGCCACGGCTGTGCAAGCCCATGATCATGCCCTCATACACATCAATGCCTGGCTGTATGAACAAGCGTCCCCGTTCCTGCAAAGTAAACAGCGCATAACCCAGAGTTTTGCCGCCGACCATAGACACCAGCACGCCATTTTGCCGGCGCGCTACAGGTCCCTCTTTCAGTCTGGCGTAATGATCGAATACGTGGGTCATAATGCCGCTGCCCGACGACATGGTCAGAAACTGTGAGCGAAAACCAATCAAACCGCGCGCGGGTACAATAAATTCAAGCCGTACCCGACCCTTACCATCAGGTTCCATATTTTTTAACTCGGCACGCCTGGTGCCCAGCTCTTCCATAATCGCGCCCTGATGCTCGCTTTCACAATCCACCAGCAAGTGTTCGTACGGCTCGTGAATTTCACCGTCTACTTCTTTCTGTATCACTTCCGGTCTGGAAACACCTAGCTCATAACCTTCGCGGCGCATGCTTTCGATCAACACGCCCAAGTGCAGCTCGCCGCGACCGGACACAACAAACTTGTCTGGCGTATCGCCCTGTTCAACCCGCAAAGCAACGTTGTGCACCAGCTCACGTTCAAGGCGCTCTTTAATGTTTCGGCTGGTAACGAACTTGCCTTCCTTGCCGGCAAATGGTGAGTCATTTACTTGAAAGGTCATACTCACTGTTGGTTCGTCAACACTCAGCGGTGGCATTGCTTCTACGGCATCCGGTGCACACAAGGTATCGGAGATGTTTAAACCCTCTATACCGGTAATGGATATGATGTCACCTGCTTCGGCCTGTTCGACTTCTTGGCGCTCAAGAGCACGGTAGGTCATCACGCTTAGCACACGCCCATTACGTGTTTTGCCGTCAGCACCCACAATCACGGTTTGTTCATTGCGACGGATAACACCGCGATTAACCCGACCAACACCGATTACACCAACATAGCTGCTGTAATCCAGCGCACTGATTTGCATTTGCAGCGGACCGTCAACGCTAACCTCAGGTGCTGGCACCTGATCTATAATCATTTCTAACAATGGTGTCATGTCGTCGGCCATCCGGTCCGTCTCAAGACCCGCCACACCTGCCAAAGCAGATGCATACACGACAGGAAAATCCAACTGCTCATCGCTTGCACCCAGCCGATCAAACAGATCAAACACTTGATCAATCACCCAATGTGGCCTGGCACCTGGGCGATCTACCTTGTTAACCACCACAATGGGTTTCAAGCCTTGCGCAAACGCTTTTTGAGTAACAAAGCGTGTTTGGGGCATAGGCCCTTCTACCGCGTCCACCAATAGCAGCACGCAATCGACCATCGACAGCACACGCTCTACTTCGCCGCCAAAATCAGCGTGTCCAGGAGTGTCAACAATATTAATACGGTGGTTGCGCCAATTCAGCGCGGTATTCTTGGCCAAAATTGTAATTCCACGCTCGCGCTCCTGGTCATTGGAATCCATGATGCGCTCGGCATCCAGATTTTTGCGATCCAACGTGCCCGATTGCGCCAATAGCTTGTCAACCAGGGTTGTTTTGCCATGGTCAACGTGCGCGATAATCGCGATATTGCGGAGGTATTCTTGATTCAAAACGGCTAGCCGGCAGTCGGGGGCGCGGCATTATACAGGAACAAGGCTGACTTAAGGAGCTTCTGAACGAGTATGCGATACCTCTGGCTTAAAAGTTCACTACGTTGGAGCCTACCAGTAATTCGCGAAATTCGGCCGCTGGTACTGGGCGGCTGAAGTAGAAGCCCTGCGCCTGAAAACAGCCCTTCTCTATGAGCTTGGACACCTGCTGCCGGGTTTCCACCCCTTCGGCAATAACGCCCAGCTGCAGGCTTTTGGCCAGTGCGATCACCGCTGCAATAATAGAATCAGCATTGGGTGAGATACCCAGATCGTTAACAAAGGATTTGTCGATCTTCAGCCGATTCAGTGGGAAATTCTTCAAGTTTCCCAGCGAAGAATAACCAGTACCGAAATCATCAATGGCTATTTCACAACCAAGCGCCTGCAAACCCTTTAGGTTTTGAATCGCAATCTGCTCAGAACTGGCAATTGCGCTTTCGGTGATCTCTATTTCAAGTTGTTTACCACTCACTCCGTATTTGCTCAGCACCAGCGCAACACTGTCTACAAACTCCGGTTTCACCAGTTGTCGGCGCGACACGTTCACCGACAGCACGCAATCCATTGGCGCTCGCGAATTCCAGATAGCCATTTGCCGACAGGCGTTTTCCAGCACCCAGGCCCCGATCGCTTCAATTTGCCCAGTACGCTCGGCCAAAGGAATAAATGCCGCAGGCGATATCATGCCATGCGCTTCGTTGTCCCAGCGCAACAAAACCTCCGCACCGATGATCTCCCGACTGCGCATATCGTATTGGGGTTGGTACGCCAGGAAAAATTCCTCGCGCTCGATGGCCTTGCGTAATTGCACCTCGAGATTGAATTTCTTCATCGCGTTATGCGTGAGCTTGGTTGTATAGAAGCGGTAGGTATTCTTGCCATCTTCTTTGGCTGAGTACATCGCTGTGTCGGCTTGCTTAGTCAGCGCTTCAGATGTTTCACCGTCTTCAGGGAACAGACTGATACCCATGCTGCAAGTTACATTGAATTCCTGATTTTCAAGCGTAAACGGCTTTTCGAATTCCTGAAGAATTCGCTCTGCTACTAACTGAGCTTCTTCTGCGCGCTCCAGATGTTCTACCACCAAAGTAAATTCGTCACCACCAATCCGAGAAATCAACTCACTCTTGCGGAACGTATTTTTTAGCCGCGCTGCGATTTCCAGCAGCAGGGCATCACCTGCAGCATGGCCAAGGGTGTCATTAATCGCCTTGAAATTATCGAGGTCCATGAAGAAAACCGCACCCGAATTTTTTGTGCGCTGGGTGCGCTCAATGGCCGATTCCAGGTGAGTATTAAACAAGTCGCGGTTCGGCAAGCCTGTTAACTGATCATGCGTTGCGTAGTACACGAGGTGCTCTTGCGAACGTTTCAGCTGCGAGATATCCCGTATCAACGCCAGGTAATGGCTTATTTCACCATCCGCGTCTTGCACAGTATCCACGGCCAACCATACCGGTAGGTTTTCCTGCTCGCCTTCCTGATTCAAATACGCTTCACCGCACCACGAGTGCGCGTAATACACATTCTGCCAAATTTCCGCGGTTTTGGATTCGCCTTCAGCGTCCAGAAAGTCAATGCCTTGCTCAATTTCTTTTTCTGACAAACCAACGATGCCTTCAAACGCCTTGTTGTAAAACATTGGCGCTTGCGACTTGTCGAGCAACAACATGCCCTCACTTGATGATTCGAACAAACTTTTGATCAAACGGTCCTGGCGCAACAGGTACTCATCAGCGGTTGTGTTTCGTATTACTACGCTGGCCAGGTCTGGAGAGTCGTTAAGGCTTTGGATTCGCGCCTCAAAGTATTGCTTGCTCTGGCTGGCGTTTAGAACGAAGTGGATTGTTCTGGGCTGTTGCTCGTGAAGCGCGTTCGACACGCTTTCCAACAGACGTTCGCACGCTTGGCGCTCAATAAGATGCTCAATATTGAACTCGCCCGTTATTGGCTGGTGGCTCAGCAACCCCAGATTACAGGATTCTTTAACCGCACCGTGTTTGTTCATTACCAGCACAGCGTCCATCATCGCAGCCATCAGCAGGCTGGGCGCTGCTGCGCTAACGGACACCAGTGTGGGTACCTGGGTCACAGCAGGGAGTGGGCTGTTGGCGGCTGGCTGGGCTATTCGTTCTTCGGCAATTTCCAGCGCTTTCTCAAGTGTGTAACGCGCATTGTCAGAAGCACGATAGTCAATGCTCAGGCCGTTGATAAAATTCGCCCACAGCCCCATGTTACTTGGCACAGTATCAAGATTAAGACCGGCAGCCTTTAAACGTGCTTTGAGCGATGGATGCATGAGCGCTTGGTCAGGTTCCTTTTGAAAGCGTTTGCCGAATGACAGTGCCATAGGCAAAATCATCCCGCTTCTATAAGGTTAGAGCAGACTAGCGCCAGCCACCGATCACGCAGACGGACGGTACACAGCAATATTTTTGTGACCTGCATCGCATAAATAACTCGCGTGCAGCCGGCTCATAAGGCCTTGCTCGCAGTACAAATAGTAGGTTTTCTCAGCAGGCAATGTGGCGAAACAGCTGTTTAATTCATAGAACGGAATGCAGTTGATGTCTGTGTGCTCCAGGCGCAGCGGGCGACTCATTTGCTCCTCTGGATGGCGGATATCGAGCACCGTGCAATTGGCCGGCAATTCACTGACTACCAACGGTTCGTTTGCCTCTGCTATACGTTGATTCGTTTCGCCCAGTTCCCTTAGTTGCAAGCATTCGGCAGCCGTGATCGCTGCCTCAAGAACAGCATCATCAAAATGGGCTTCCTGGCTTAAAACCGAGGGCAATTTAGCCCGTGTTTTTGGCTTGATTGATACCGCGCCACAGTATTCCGGTACGTATTTTGAAAAATCTTCGGTGCCAATCTTGCGGGCCAAATCGACAATGTCCATTTTGTCCATGAACGCCAACGGCCTTAGTACAAGCATATCGCTTGCTTTATCAATCACGGCCAGATTGGGCATGGTTTGACTGCTCACCTGAGCGATGGCCTCACCTGTCACAAGCGCTTTAATACCGTGCTTCCTAGCCAATCGTTCGGCCGCTCGCAACATCATCCGTTTTAGGATTATGCCGGTATAACCCACTTCACTGCTGCGCTGAATTTCGTTAACCACCTCCTCAAAGGGCACGCGAATGAACTTCAATGCCTGAGCAGGCGCGTATTGCATCCACAAATACGCCGCTATTTCTTGCACGGCTATGCGGTGTTCCTCCCCACCAAGACTGAAAAACAGGAAATGCACCTCAAGGCCTCGGCGCATGGCCAGATAGCTCGCCACCGTGGAATCAAAACCTCCTGAGACCAGGGCTAATACAGGGTCCAGGCTTCCCATTGGGAAACCACCAGCACCCGCTATACGCTGGCGTGTAACAAACAACTGATTGCGGCGAATATCCAGTCGTACCACTATGTCTGGGGATTTCAGCCTGACCTGCGCGTTATCAGCGTTTTGCAGCAGGCGCCCCCCTAACTCACGCTCTATTTCACCCGAGCCGAAGTTGTGCTCGCCCACCCTACGACAGCGCACCGCAAAGCTCTTGCCTGCCAATAGCGGAAGATACTCGGTTGCCACTGCTTCATAAATGGCATCCATATCGCCAAGTGGGTACTCAAGCACTTCCAGAAAATAAGCAATACCAGTGCATTGGCGAATTCGGTCCAGGCAGCGTTCTACATCATCTGACGCGGGGTTAATCTCAATATCAAGCCTGTCCCATTTGGCTGTAACGGCACAGTGCTCATCAAATGGCTTCAATAAGACACGCAGATTGCGCACCAATTGCTGACAAATACGGTTGCGAACTGGCCTGCTTTTTATGGTGACTTCAGCGGAATATTTAACGATTAATTGCATAGCAAGATTATACGTGACCACTGCTCTTGACCGGAATCACGGCAAAACCAGGCTTATTTGCACCATTTTAATACGCTACGCACTAATAAAGAGCGCAAAATATAAGGCGAGAGCAACTTACCCAAGTAGCGCTTTGAAAAACCTATGGTTTGTGGAATTATTACGGCCCGATCGGCGCGGCAAATTCCTTGCCAAAGGTTGATTAAGACTGCCCAGGAAGCTATCGAAACCTTAGCGACATAACTCATTACTAAAACCCCTTGCGTGTCACCTATGCAGCGGCAGGCAGCAAATACTTTAACCGGAGACAAGATATGTCAGAGAACACTCTGAAATTGATAAAAGACAACGACGTAACATGGGTTGACCTGCGTTTCACAGACACCAAGGGTAAAGAGCAGCACGTGTCCATACCTTCATCAGAAGTTGACGCCGACTTCTTTGAAAAAGGCAAAATGTTCGACGGCTCATCCATCTCTGGCTGGAAAGGCATTAACGAATCCGACATGGTATTGGTACCTGACGATAACTCATCTGTACTGGACCCGTTCACTGATGAAAATACCGTTAACCTGCGCTGTTCAGTCGCTGAGCCTTCAACCATGCAGGACTATGACCGTGACCCGCGTTCACTGGCTACGCGAGCGGAAGAGTATTTGAAATCAACCGGCATAGGCGACACCGCCTTTTTTGGTCCTGAGCCTGAGTTTTTTGTATTTGATGACGTTAAATGGAGCTCAGACATGTCTGGCGCCATGTACAAAATCAACTCAGAGGAAGCCGCTTGGGCATCAGCTGACAACTTCGCCGAAGGCAACATTGGTCACAGGCCTGGTATTAAAGGGGGTTACTTTCCAGTTCCACCAGTCGACTCAGCGCACGACCTTCGCGCGGCAATGTGTGCGGCCATGACTCAGATGGGCCTTGAGGTTGAAGTGCATCACCACGAAGTGGGTACCGCCTGCCAAAACGAAATCGGCGTGAAGTTCAACACCCTGGTCCGTAAGGCGGACGAAGTACAAATACTCAAGTATTGTGTTCATAACGTGGCGCACGCTTACGGAAAAACAGCCACCTTTATGCCCAAGCCACTGGTTGGCGACAACGGCAGCGGCATGCATTGTCACATGTCTATCGCGAAAGGCGGCGACAACATTTTCTCTGGCGACGGCTATGGCGGTTTGTCAGAAACAGCGCTTTACTACATTGGCGGTATCATTAAGCACTCGCGTGCGATCAACGCTTTTGCCAATGCCTCTACCAACTCCTACAAGCGCCTGGTACCAGGATTTGAAGCGCCAGTGATTTTGGCTTACTCAGCACGTAACCGCTCTGCATCAATTCGTATTCCTTTTGAAAGCAATCCAAAAGGCCGTCGTATTGAAGTGCGCTACCCTGACCCAACAGCCAACCCATACTTGGCATTCTCGGCCATGTTAATGGCTGGCCTTGATGGAATTCAGAACAAGATCAACCCAGGCGACGCAGCGGATAAGGATTTGTACGACTTGCCTGCAGAGCAATTGGAAGACTACCCAACTGTGGCATCTAGCCTGGAACAGGCGCTTGCAGCGCTTGATGCTGACCGTGGCTTCCTGACGGCTGGCAATGTGTTTACCGACGACATGATCGATGGCTACATTGCACTTAAGTCAGAAGATGTAGAGAAACTGAACATGACCACTCACCCGGTCGAGTTTGGCATGTACTACAGCTGTTAATCGCGGCTCTTTATCGCTCAATAGGCGACAAAAAGCCCGCTTTTGCGGGCTTTTTTGTGTCTGACTCTCGGTTTTACCCCAATTTCTTGCTTACGGCGAACCAGGAGGCTCGACTCTAGTCTAAAGTAGTAATACTGACCTGGAGCTTCGTTTTGCGCATTTATTACTCACTATTGTTCATCTTGTTTGCGCTTTCGCTTAGCCAGCCAACGCTGGCCGAAATATACAAAACCGTCGACAAAGACGGCAACGTTATTTACACCGACAAGGTCCCACACGACAATAAAAAGACCGAAAAAATAACGCTAAAGCCGTCAAACAGCGTTCCAGCCATTGAAACACCGGCGATCAAGCTCAGCCCTGATAACCCGGATAAACCTTTTAAGTACAAAACCTTACGCATTGTGTCGCCCGAGCACGACAGCGCCATTGAGCACGGACCTGGAAATTTTTCGGTCACGGCCAAAATCAGGCCAACCCTTCGCAGCAGCGACAGTATTCAGCTATTCATAGACGGCGAACCGCATGGCAAGCCAGGTAACTCGACAAGCTGGGCACTGAAAAACGTGTTTCGGGGCACTCATATGCTGCAAGTGAAGATACTGAATGAGCGAGGCAAAACCCTTAAGAAGTCGAAGAAGTCCACCGTACACGTGTTTCGACCGTCTGTAGCCCACCCGGGGAACCGCGGCTAACGGTTGCGTTACCCCAGGAACGCTCCATCGCAGCGTCAGCCATAGCAAGCTCTCACTTCCACATATTGAACATTTGCACCATAATGGTGCATTAGCGTGCGAGCCCAGCGCTTTTTTCCGGCTTAGTTTTCACACTAAGTTATTGATTTTCTTTAAGTAAGGCCGAAGTCAAAATATCACGCTTAGGGACAAAGTCTGGTGTGCTTCTTGCAGATTGTGATCAATACGCCTCCGAAATCCGGCCCATGCCGGGGTTACTATTTATGAAATGCAGTAGAGACCATGAAAGCTGAACGCTTTTCCGCGCAGCTTCTGGAAAGCCTTAATTCGGCGATTGTCGTTCTGGATGATGAGCTGGACGTATTGTTTCTTAATGACGCCGCAGAATCGTTGCTGGAATGCAGCCATAAACGTGCCGAAGGCTTTCCACTTGCAGCGCTATTTCTCGCCGGTCTGCAAAAGTTCGAAGACCTCGCCGATGACATCGTGTGTGAGTCACCATTCACGCAGCGCTCAATCAAGATGGTGCTGGCCAGCGGCAAAGAGATCACGATCGACCTGGCTGCCACTCACCTGGAACCGAGCAGAGCCAATAAGCGCAAAACCGACAAGGCGAGATACGTTCTTGAGATGCAGGCGCTGGACCGCATACTTAGAATCAGTCGGGAAGAAACGCTGCTTGCCGCGCAATCCACTTCGCGATCACTGGTTCGCGGATTAGCGCACGAAATAAAGAATCCTCTTGGCGGTCTGCGCGGCGCAGCACAACTTCTTGCCAAAGAACTCAGTGACCCCGCGCTCACTGATTACACCCAGGTGATTATCGAGGAAGCCGATAGGCTGCGTAACCTTGTCGACAAAATGCTAGGGCCCAACAAGCTGTCGCAGCGAAGCAGCATCAGTGTTCACGAGGTGTTGGAGCGAGTGGCCAAACTTCTACTCGCGGAAAATCACCATCGCCTGAGCATTATTCGCGATTATGACCCCAGCATTCCGGATATATACGCTGACTTCGAGCAGCTGATTCAAGCCGTACTGAACATCATGCGCAATGCAAAGCAAGCACTGTCAATACTGGGTCCTGAGCACGACAGCAGAATCAAATTACGCACACGAGTTGTGCGGCAATTCACCATAGGCCGATTACGACATAAATTAGTTGTTCGGATCGATATTATCGACAATGGTCCGGGCATCGATAGCGAATTATTGCATTCCGTTTTCTATCCAATGGTCAGCGGTCGGCCGGACGGTACAGGACTCGGCCTTTCAATTTCCCAATCTATTCTGCATCAACATCAAGGATTAATTGAATCCGTTAGCGAACCAGGCAACACCTGCTTCTCTTTGTATATACCACTGGAACCCGTCAAAGATGAATACGAGTACACTCATTAACCAAAACAATGAATTAGTCTGGGTGGTCGACGACGACAAATCCATTCGCTGGGTTCTGGAAAAATCTTTGCACGCTGATGGAATTCAAACTGAAAGCTTCAGCGACGGAACTGGCATACTGCATCGTTTGTCTCGAGAAAGGCCGGCGGCGATAATCAGCGATATTCGCATGCCTGGAATAGACGGCCTTGAGCTGCTGGCTGAAATCAGCGCTGCCTATCCCGAATTGCCGGTGATTATTACGACTGCGCACTCTGATCTCGACAGCGCAGTTGCCTCCTACAAAGGGGGCGCTTTCGAATACTTACCAAAACCATTTGACGTTGATGATGCTGTGGCGGTTACGCGTAGAGCCCTGGCCCACAGTAGAGAGCAACGAAGCTCTGTACCAACAGTGCCTGACTATCAGGAAACTGAGATTATTGGCGAAGCGCCAGCTATGCAGGAAGTGTTTCGGGCTATTGGCCGGCTCTCGCGCTCGCACATGACAGTTCTTATTAATGGCGAGTCAGGCACAGGTAAAGAGCTGGTTGCCCAGGCATTGCATAACCACAGTCCGCGCAGCACTCAGCCATTTATAGCGCTTAATATGGCAGCCATCCCTAAAGACCTGATGGAATCTGAATTGTTCGGTCATGAAAAAGGCGCATTCACGGGAGCTTCCGCCCAACGCATTGGTCGCTTTGAGCAGGCCAATCACGGCACCTTGTTTCTGGATGAAATTGGCGATATGCCCGCGGAAACGCAAACTCGTTTGTTACGGGTGTTGGCCGACGGTCAATTTTATCGTGTGGGCGGTCATACACCGGTGAGTGTGGACGTTCGCATAATCGCAGCTACTCACCAAAAACTAGAGCAGCTAGTCAGCGAACGAAGTTTTCGTGAAGACTTGTTTCACCGGCTGAACGTTATCCGGGTTCACTTGCCTCCATTGCGCGAACGCCGAGAGGATATTCCTAAGCTGATGAACCACTTTTTTCAACTTGCCGCTGAAGAACTCAATGTGGAACGGAAAGTACTTACCGAAGAATGCGAGCGCGTTCTGTGTGGACTAAGCTGGCAAGGCAATGTTCGCCAACTGGAAAACACCTGCCGATGGTTGACAGTGATGGCCAGTGGTCGTGAGGTGCTGGTTAGCGACTTACCACCCGAGTTAAAAACTGGCGCCAGTGACTCAGACACAGAGAACGAACAATGGCCCAAGCTGTTGCGGCGATGGGCTGACCAGCAATTCCAGGCAGGCAAATCGCAGATACTCGACCAAGCCGTTCCAGATTTCGAGCGCGTGATGATTGAGGCCGCTCTGCACTACACTCAGGGCCGCCGCCGTGATGCATCCGAAGCCTTAGGCTGGGGACGAAACACGCTTACTCGCAAAATCAATGAACTCGGCATGGACAATGAAGAAGAATAAAAGTGATAGATATCGTTTTATTCGAGCCAGAAATACCTCCGAACACCGGCAATATAATTCGGCTATGCGCAAACACCGGCTTTCGCCTGCATCTGATAGAGCCCCTTGGCTTTGACTGGGACGACAAACGCCTGCGCCGCGCGGGTTTGGATTACAGCGAGTTTGCCGACGTAAAACGACACGCGAACTGGCAAGCATTCAATGCTCAGCTCGGCGAGCACCAGCGAGTGTTTGCGGTGAGCACGAAGGGCAGCGCGAACTATTCTGACGTTGGTTATCAGATCAGTGACGTATTGGTGTTTGGACCCGAAACCCGCGGCTTGCCCGCACGCATTCTGGACTCCACGCCAAAAGAGCGCTGCCTGAGGATACCTATGAAGGCAAACAGCCGAAGTTTGAATTTGTCCAACAGCGTGGCGGTGCTGGCCTACGAGGCCTGGCGCCAACTGGGTTTCGAACAGGAAACCCAGTCGTAAACAGTCTTAGTGAGCGGTATTGCCGTCGCTGTTTGCTTCTGCTTCTTGACGCGCTTTTTCCATCGCCTGCTGATAGAACGCGTCAAAGTTAATCGGCGATAACATCACTGCCGGGAAGCTGCCGCGAGTAACAACACTATCAATGGCTTCGCGCGCATAGGGGAACAGAATCCCAGGGCAAACGCTGCCCAACACCTGGTGCAGGTTGTCGCCAAAATTGGCGCACATAAACACGCCGGACTGCTGAATTTCAGCAACATAGGCCGTGGTATCATCTTGCGTTGCGGTCAACGTGATTCGCAGTGACACTTCAAAGTGCTCATCATCAAGACGATTGCTGCTGGTATTCAGGTCGAGATTCATTTTGGGCTGCCAGTTCGCAGTACCGGTGAACACCTCGGCGCCATTAGGCACTTCAAAGCTCAGGTCTTTGATGTAAATGCGCTTTAAGGCAAATTGTTGCTCTGTGCCTGCTTGCGCTTGTGCGGCGGCTTCTGGTGTTTGCTCGTCAGCCATGGTTAAAAATCTCCGGTATCAATCGTTAGTTTTCGGGGTATAAATAGGAATCAAGTTTGCCGCTGTCATGCAAACCGTACAGCTCGTCACAGCCACCGATGTGCGTGTTGCCAATCCAGATTTGCGGCACAGTATTGCGCCCACTCTCCTGAATCATTTGCTGGCGCAGCGCTGGCTGCGCATCCACCGCAATATCGTCATACGCCAGCTCATGGTGCTCAAACAAGCGCCTCGCTGCCACGCAAAATGGGCAAAACTGCGTGCTGTACATACGAATAGGTGCGTGCTTCGCAATATCTGTCATCAGGCTTTTACTACCGGCATTTGCGACGACTGCCATTCGGCCATGCCACCGCTGAGCTTGGAGACATTTTCAAAACCCGATGCTTTCAAAATTTTGCTGACCATGCCAGCGTGCTGGCCAAAACGGCACACCACTATCACCGGCTTTTGTTTGTGCTTATCAATCTGAGTAAGCTGCGCCGACACCTTGGCGTGGGGAATATTAATCGCACCCACAATGTGGCCTTCTGCGTAGTCTTTGCTGTCGCGCACATCCAGCACCAGGCCCTCTTCGTTATTCACTAGGGCCGTGAGCTCCGCTGGTGACAACGCAGCGCCTCCGCGGCGGGTTTCATGCATTACCAGCATAAACACGAATGCCATCATGATGGAAACCATCAACCATTCCTGGCTGACAAACTGTAAGAACTCGACCATTATTTTCCTGATTCAGTTCAGCGGGCAGATCCCGCCGAGTCAAAGGGCGGCCAATTATACAGACAATGACCTATGCTTTAAAATGATGTGTAATGCGCAACAAAACACCTGATTATGCCCGAACAAAAGATACCCACTGTTTTGATCATCCTGGACGGCTGGGGCCACCGCACTGAGACCGACCATAATGCCATTTACAGCGCTAATACACCGGTTTGGGACAATCTCTGGAACAATGCACCGCACACGCTGATCTCCGGTTCGGGTCTCGACGTTGGTCTGCCGGACGGGCAAATGGGCAACTCAGAAGTGGGCCATATCAGCCTGGGCTCAGGTAGAATCGTCTACCAGGCCATCTCACGAATAGATAAAAGCATTGCAGACGGCGATTTTGAGCAAAACCCAGCGTATTGCGACGCTATAGATGCTGCTGTGGCCGCTGGCAAAACCGTGCATATTTTTGGCTTGCTATCACCGGGAGGTGTGCACAGCCACGAAGACCATATCGCCGCCATAATCGAAATGGCCGCCGCCAGGGGTGCAGAGAACATTCAGCTGCATGGCTTTCTGGACGGGCGCGATACTCCCCCTCGCAGCGCCGAAGCATCGATTGACAAAATGGAAGCCTGTTTTGTTAACGCCGGTCGTGGGCGCATAGCCTCTTTGGTGGGCCGATACTACGCCATGGACCGCGATAACCGCTGGGACAGAGTGCAGCTAGCCTACGATATGCTTACCCAGGGCAACAGCGAATACCACGCCGAATCAGCGCTTGAGGCACTGTTGCAGGCGTACGGCCGCGATGAGAACGACGAGTTCGTAAAACCAAGCTGGATTGGCAATGCCACACCCCTAATCGACGGCGATGCCGTATTGTTTATGAATTTCCGAGCCGATCGTGCCCGCGAAATTACCCGAGCCTTCATTGAGCCCGATTTCAAGGAATTTGACCGCGCTGCCGTTCCTGAATTGACAGCCTTTGTACAAACGACGGAATACTCAGCCGACTTTGATATACCGTGTGCCTACCCACCGGAAGAACTGGTCAACAGCTTCCCCGAGTATTTGCAGAGCCTTGGTAAAACCCAGCTACGAATTGCCGAGACTGAGAAGTACGCGCACGTAACGTTTTTCTTCAGTGGCGGCAAGGAAGAGTTATTTGATGGCGAAAATCGCGAGCTGATTCCCTCTCCGGATGTTGCCACTTACGATTTGCAACCAGAGATGAGCGCACCCGAACTCACCGAAAAACTGGTAGCCGCGATAAAAGGTGGTAGCTATGACGCCATTATCTGCAATTACGCCAATGGCGACATGGTTGGTCATACCGGAGTTTTTGACGCGGCGGTAAAGGCAGTAGAGGCGCTCGATGCTTGCATAGAACAAGTAGCCCAGGCCGTAAAAGAAGTTGGCGGGCATTGTCTGATTACGGCAGACCACGGTAACTGCGAACAAATGAGCGATCCAAGTACTGGCCAGGCGCACACTGCGCACACCACTGAGTTGGTGCCGTTGGTTTACGTGGGCAATGCAGATGTACAGTTCACTAATGAAACGCCTGGCCGACTCAGTGACGTAGCGCCCAGCTTGCTTGAACTAATGCGACTGCAAGCACCAGCAGAAATGACTGGAAAATCTTTGTTAAGCGTTCAGCGGTAGGCCACGCCCGATAGTACAATGGCCGCCATGCGGTCTTTACACTTCATTCACTCTACTTCAAGCCTGCTGGCAATCCTGTTGCTGGCTATCTACATGGCGCCTGCGCACTGTGACAACATAGAAGAGACCTCAGAAAAAATCTCTGTATTACAGCAATCCATTGATGCATTGCGAGACAGCATTGATGTGTTCTCCGGCAAACAGGAAGCGCTGCAAAAAGACGTGCGCGAAGCCGAACAGAAAATATTTGCCAGCCTTGGCAGAGTTCGCGAGGTGCGCCAACGCCGCGCGGAACTAGACGCTGAGATAACACGATCCAGACAGCGCCAGACGGCACTTGAATCACAGCGCGATGAGCAACAGCAAGCAATAAAAGCAGCGCTTTTGGATGCCTATAAGCAAGGCAAGCAAAACCGCGTGAAATTAATTTTGAACCAGCAAGACCCTGCCGAGGTCGAACGTTTATTGAAATATTACGAATACATCAATAAAGCGCGGCAGAAAAAAATAGATGCTTACCTGGCAACGCTGCAAGGCATTGTTGAAAACAAGGCTGCTCAGGAGGCTGCCGCCAAAAAAATTGCTGCTCAGGCCGAAGTATTGCAAGGCGAATTAAAGCAGTTGGAAAGCGCGCAAGCCGATAGGAAACTGGCAATAAGCGAACTCGGCAAGCGCATTGGCAGTGACGCTGACAAGCTGGCGAATCAGGAACTAGAGCGTAACCGCTTGCAAAGCCTGCTCAATGAGATTGAGCGCGAAGTGGCTAACATACAGCTGCCATCTTTTGAGGGCTTCCCGTTTGGCCAGCAAAAAGGCCACATGGCTTGGCCTGTAGACGGCAAGGCGCTGAACAAATTTGGTCAGCGCAAGCCCGACAGCCGAGTGCGTTGGCAAGGCCTGTTGATACAAGCCAGTGAAGGTGAGGACATACGCGCTATTCACGATGGGCGCGTAGTGTATGCTGACTGGTTCGCCGGTCAGGGGTTGATGCTGTTAATTGATCACGGAGACCGATTTATGAGTTTATATGCTCACAATTCAACCATTTTAAAACAAACCGGCGAGCTAGTGAGTGCCGGAGAGCCGATCGCTACCGTTGGCAACAGCGGTGGTCAGTCCGAAACTGGCTTGTACTTCGAAATTCGCAGCAAAGGCAAACCCGTTGATCCGGCCGATTGGTGCCGCTAATGGACGCCTTTGATATCATCGTATTTACTGAATGAATATGGAAAAAATTATGCGTAGCCAAAAATCCAGGCTTCTCAGAGTAGTCTTAATGAGCGGGCTGCTGGCCTATGGCGTGGCGTGGGCGCAAGATGACCCCGCTGCAGAAGAAGCAGCCCAAGACGCCGCTAAGGAGGCACAAAAAGCAGCAGCCGAGTTGTTGCCGCTGGAAGATTTGCAAACCTTCACCAATGTATTCGGTCAAATCCGTGCTAAATACGTTGACGAGATAGACGACCGTACCTTGCTTAGGAATGCCATTAAAGGCATGTTAGAAGGTCTTGACCCGCATTCAACCTATCTTGACCGTGATTCTTTCAGCGAACTGCAGGAACACACCAGCGGTGAGTTCGGCGGCCTGGGTATGGAAGTGGGCATGGAGAATGGCTTTGTAAAAGTCATTGCTCCCATTGATGACACGCCGGCAGAAAAAGCAGGTGTGATGTCTGGCGACCTGATTATCAAACTCGACCAGCAAGCGGTGAAGGGCTTAACTCTTCAGGAAGCCGTAAATCTGATGCGCGGCGCGCCGGGTTCAGACATCGAACTGACGATAGTGCGCGAAGGCGGTCCGCCTTTTGTCATGACTCTGAAGCGAGATATTATTGCCGTCAAGTCAGTGCGCACCCGCATGCTGGAACCCGATTACGGTTACCTTCGTATTTCTCAGTTTCAGGCCAATACCGGCCCAGGTGCCTTAAAGGCCATCACGAAACTGCGGGAGAAAAACCCGGGACTCAGAGGCTTGATTCTTGACCTTCGAAACAACCCGGGTGGCGTATTGCAAGCGGCCGTAGACATCTCAGACTTGTTCGTTGACGACGGCACAATTGTGTATACACAGGGCCGTGCCAAAGAAGTGGAAACCCGATTCTCTTCAACCACCGGTGACCAAACTAATGGGCTGCCGCTGGTGGTTTTAGTCAACGGCGGTTCAGCGTCAGCTTCAGAAATTGTCGCTGGCGCGCTGCAGGATCACCGCCGCGCGGTGATTGTGGGTACCAAAACGTTTGGCAAAGGCTCAGTGCAAAGCGTATTGCCGTTGTCCGAAGAGCACGGCATGAAACTAACAACGGCTTTATACTTCACGCCTAACGGCCGCTCTATACAGGCGCAAGGCATTGAGCCGGACATTATCGTTAAGCCCGCGAACGTCACAGAGATAAAGCCCAATATACTGAGCATACGCGAAGCAGATCTTAATCGGCGTTTGGACAATGCCAATGGCGAGGCTGACGCCACGCCTTCAGAACAAGCCGAAGACGCACCATTGATAACGCGTGATAATCAACTGGCTGAAGCTTTGAACATGTTGAAAAGCATTAGTCTTTTGAACAAACAGAAGCACAAAATGAATACCGAGGCCGTTAAGGATATGGCAGCTACTGACTCAGGCGTTTAAGCACTGCCCTTTTGCCTTGCAAGGACGAATTGGAACTTAACCCTAATGTTACATATCAATCGGCCACCGGCGCACGGACGTGGTTCAGGCTTGGTTCTCAACAACCTGATATTGCCTCTGGCCGCGGCTCTAACATTCATAATGTGTGTTATCACGCTCACTGTTCACGCGCAAGATGCAGACGCGCCAGCCATTGTGCTGATCATTGACGATCTAGGCAATAATCAGGAAGCAAGCCTGCGCACGGTAGGACTGTACGGCGAACTAACTCTGGGTATCTTGCCTCACACACCCTATGCCGGCCACATTGCCAAGCTGGCGACGGACGCTGGCAAAGAAGTGATTGTGCACGTTCCCATGAGCAGCATACACGGCGTAAACACTGGGCCGGGCGGTCTTAACGAACGACAAAGCGAACAATATTTTGTAGAGGTTCTCACAGACAACCTGGGCGCAGTGCCGTTTGCTCGCGGCGTTAACAATCACATGGGCAGTTCATTAACCCAAAACGACAGCATGATGCAGTTGCTGATGTCAGTAATAGCCCAGCGTGAGCTGTATTTTATAGACAGCCGCACGTCCGCAAAAACGGTGGCTGCCACGATGGCCGGCCGGCACAACATCAAGCACCTGAGCCGCGACGTATTTTTGGACAACACCCCCACCGTTGATCACATTCATGGTCAATTTCAGCGTTTGCTGAGAGTAGCGCGCAAACACGGCATTGCGGTGGCGATAGGTCATCCTCATGTGGCCACATTGGACTATCTCGAAAGTGTTTTGCCCACGTTAGAGGCATTGGAAAAGGTTCGCCTGATAAGCGGTAGCAAAGCCATTGATCTACGCTATCCGCAGGTCGATATCGCGGACCGGCGGCTTGCTGAGCCGTTTGCCTTTCGATAGTATTTAGCTGCGAGTTGCTCTGCCCGAGGCCAACTTTCCGTGCTGTGGTACGTCACGGCTGTTGAAAGTTCGTGCAGAACTGCAAGATCAATGGAGAGTCTATGATTACAACACCTCAAACACTGTCGAATAATCGCGCTGGCGAACTGGGTGGGGTCCCTGAACGCAGCGAACGTTTTCTGAGCGATAACGACGAGTGGTTTTTCCACACGCGCGAAGGTGCAGTGGAAGGCCCGTTTGAGAGCCGTAATCAAGCCAGCAAAGCACTGGGTGAATTCCTGGAATTTTTGTCTCTGGCCACACCTCGAATGCAGATCTAGCAAACAGCAACTGCACTATAAGACCATTAGCTGATAGGTGCAGTAATGAATTTAAATCGTGAAGGCGAGCTGGGCAACGTACCCATGCGATCTGACCGCTTTTTCAGCGCAGATTCCGCCTGGTATTTCTCAACCAGAGAAGGCACTGCCATAGGTCCGTTTGATAGCAAGCGGCTTGCCAGCCGTGGCTTAAATGACTTTCTTGAATTTCTTGGGCTTGCAAAGCCCAAGGTTTTGGCCGCGTTCTTTAAATCTTTAGCTGCAGGCAACATTCGCAGTTTCGGTTAAGTAGCAGGCAACAGTCAGTCCAAAACCAAGCACAGAATTGTCGCATCGCGATCTTAATGGTGCGGCAACAATGGGCGCGACAGTATTCGAAACTTGCTTAAGTGATTGATTTCTCCTCTCAAATGTCGGGTGGCACCAATATTGCTTTGCAAATAATGAATTAGTTTGTCAACCCGCAGTGGGCCATTTTGGGCCACTGCAATTGAAAACACTTACGAGTAAAGATGCTCATCGATGTCAAATCGATGGGCATTTTTTTTTGGCACAAAAAGATGTTCAACCAGGCTTCGCAACAATTGCACGAAGTGACAGTAGCCCACAAAATGGAGCAACTGCCCATCATCATTATTGGCGCCGGGCCGATAGGCATGCGTTTGTACACGCAACTGGCCCAGCGCTATCCACAGCGATCGATACTGATCATGGGTAACGAGAATCGGGTACCTTATGATCGCGTGCAATTGTCATCTATTCTCGCTGGTAGCGCGCGATTTGAGGAGATTTCATCCTCAACCGACGCAATAAACGAGGGGCGCTATTCTCGATTCGTTTCGGCGCACATAGAGTGCATAGATAGAGAAGCGAAGTTCGTTATTGACAGCCAGGGCGTTGAATACGCCTACAGTAAGCTTGTATTGGCCACCGGCTCGCAGCCCTATGTCCCTGCGATAAAGGGAATCGACGGGAAAGGCGTTTACACATTCCGGAGTATTCGCGACGCTGAGTATCTGGCTGCCAGAAGAATTACAAGCAAACATACGGTGGTTCTCGGCGGAGGGTTACTTGGCATAGAAGCCGCACGCGCGATGCAGCGCCATAATACTCAGTTGACCCTGGTGGATCACAACTCGCATCTGATGTTCCGCCAGCTTGACCAAAAAGCGGGAACAAGACTGGCTACAGAACTCCGTCAGCAAGGATTGACAGTTCTGACCAGCAGTGGCATCACGTCGGTGGACATGGACAGTACGCCGTGTGTTCGAGCGGTTCGCTTGCGCAATGGCGAACAAGTTGAATGCGATACCCTGATTGTGGCAACGGGAATCAGGCCCAACATTGATCTTGCGCGAGCAAGCGGTTTGGCGTTTGGCCGCGGAATCCAGGTAGATTCCACAATGCGGACCAGTGATCCTGATATTTTTGCTATTGGTGAATGCTGCGAGTATGACGGGCAGGTATATGGCCTCGTCGCTCCAGGTTTTGAACAAGCTGATATTGCAGCAGAGCACCTCTTTCACGAGAGCAATGATCACTACCGCGGCTCGGTACTCTCCACCAGCTTAAAGGTAGCAGGCTTGGCGGTGTTTAGTTTGGGTGATGCAGATCCAGCCGACATCGGTGTGCGAAGTTACGTGTATGAAGCAGACACTGTATATCGGCGCGTCAATATTCTGCACGGCCGATTGGTTGGCATCGTTGCGATAGGCATTTGGTCAGAGCTTGCAAGCTTGCGGGAGTACGCCCGTATCGGTAAGCACATCCCGCCCTGGAAAATTTGGCGCTTTCGCCAAACCGGTGACATCGATTCGGTGGGCCTCGCTGCACAGTTTCAACGATTGCCTGACGATGCGACGGTATGCAATTGCAACGCCGTGTCTAAGGCAAAAATTGTCGCACTTACCAAGCACAGCACCTGTAGCGTTGAGCAAATAGGCAAACTGTCAAACGCTGGCACCGGCTGCGGGTCTTGCAGACCAATGCTGATTGCGGCCACCAGCAGCAGTGCCCCGCTTGCACCTCAGCGCGGCTATAAGACACTGTTTGCAGCCGCAAGTGTATCGATTGTATTGGCCGCAATTGCTTTATTTTATCCCGGCGCTCCGTACGCCGACACGGTGCAACTCGCGTGGCACTGGGATGAGTTGTGGACCTCAGGGCTGAATAAGCAAATTAGCGGGTTTTCGTTGCTTGCCATCAGTGTTATTGGTTTATTGGTTTCAGCGCGAAAAAGATTGAAGTGGTTTGCTAACAGTCACTTTTCCAGCTGGCGCATCGGCCATGTTGTGCTGGGTGTGATGGCATTATTAGTGCTGGCCGCGCATACCGGTTTTCGGTTTGGCAGCAATCTTAATCTGGCGTTGATGTCCACGTTTACCGCTCTTGTAATAATGGGCGGTCTTATGAGTATCTTCATCGCGCTTGAGCACAAAATCGAGCCTAGGCAAGTTCAACTCTTTCGTACCGGAAGCCTATGGGCACACGTCTTACTGTGCTGGCCAATCCCGGCTCTCTTAGGTCTTCATATTCTTAAGACTTATTATTTTTAACGTGAGCGATGATTAGAACCAATGCAGTTAAAAAGGGTATGGCTTTGGTGCCTCTGGCTTGGCTTGAGTATCTTGTTTGTCTTCTACATGGCGCAAAAAATGTTACAGCCTGACGCCGATAAAACCGTGTTTCTACCGGGGCAAACTACCCATGGTCATCATCAGATTGAAATGGCCTGCGGCTCCTGTCATACCGAGGCGTTTGCAGACACTGAAGCCATTCAAAACGCGTGCGTGAATTGCCATGGGGATGCGTTGAAGGCAGCCAAGGATGATCACCCTCGATCCAAATTCACCGACCCAAGAAACGCTGACAGATTGGCTGTACTCGACGCCAGATACTGCGCTACCTGCCACATTGAACACAGACCGGAAATCACAGCAGCCATGGGCGTGACGGTGCCCGAAGACGTCTGCTTCTTGTGCCATAAAGACATCGCCGAAGACCGCCCCAGCCACTCTGAGTTGGCCTTTAACACCTGCACTGCGGCGGGGTGTCACAACTTTCATGACAACCGAGCGCTCTATGAGGACTTTTTGGTCAAGCACATGGACGCGCCTGCGTTTACCAGCGGCAAGATGCTGCAAAGCAACCTGCTTAGCATTGCCGAACAAATGCCTGAGTACCCACTCAAGGATTACCCCATAACGTCCTTATCAGTAAACGACATGGTGGCAGCGAACAAGACCACATATTCGGCTTCGATTGAACAGGACTGGCTGGCCAGTAGCCATGCGCAGGCCGGGGTAAACTGTTTGGCCTGCCATTCTTCCGCCGAGTCAGAATGGTTTGACAAGCCGGATCACACCCAATGTCAATCCTGCCACCAAGGGGAAGTGAAAGGGTTTTTGCAAGGTAAGCACGGCATGCGCCTGGACGCTGAGCGCTTAAACCAATCATTGCCGCCTATGCAAGTAAGCCTTGCACGCTTGCCTATGAAGTCATCGGCCGCAGAGTCTGAGCTTACTTGTAACTCCTGCCATAGGGCCCATACATTCGATAGCCAGTCGGCTGCGACTACTGCCTGCCTCAGCTGCCACAACGACGAACACTCTCTGGCTTACGAATCATCTTCACACGCCGAACTTTGGCGAAAAGAGCGTTCCGGGGAACTGCCCATCGGCTCGGGTGTTAGCTGTGCCACCTGCCATATGCCAAGAACCGAAGTGGATTACTACTGGGGCACCTTCACCCACAACGAAGTGAACCACAATCAGTCTGAAACACTTAGGCCGAACGAAAAAATGATTCGTCCAGTATGTCTGGAATGCCATGGGCTGGGATTTGCTATTGACGCTCTGGCCGACAAAACACTGATTAAATCGAATTTTGGCGGTCCACCATCAATACACGTTGAAAGTATTGACCTCGCTCGAAGCCGACTTAAAGAGCAGAAAAATTGAATCTAGTTTTATTAACAGAAGGAGTACCACTATGAAAAAGCCGATTACTAAAATAGGTGCCGTCGCCCTGACGGCTGCATTAACCACCGGGGTCGCTTACGCCGAATACTCGGAAGAAGCGAAATTCAGCGCAAAACAAATGACTGACTGGTTACATCTAGTTATGTCGTCCGATCGTACTGTGTACACACGGCTGATCGTCAACCGTCTGCAGAACAAGGAAAAAGTGATAAAGGCAAGCGAGCACTTCGAAGACGACAAGGCCCTGGTATTGCCGGCGCAAATGTTTCGCTTCGGCGCTGAAATGGTGGGAGAGGCAACGGATGACTTTACCTACTCACTGCTCTCGCTCTGGCCCATCAATAAACAAAATGGCCCACGAAGTGACGTAGAGAAAGCGGGTTTGCAGTTTATTGCCGATAACAAAGGCCAGAACTATTACACCGAGGAAGAGCTGGGCGGTCAAAAATACTTCACCGCTGTTTATCCGGATATGGCAGTGGCTCCGGCGTGCGTAAGCTGTCACAACGATCACAAGGACACTCCAAAAGCTGACTTCAAGCTTGGGGATGTTATGGGCGGCGTTGTTATTCGAGTACCGATCTAAGCGATGCGCCGTTCGCTCTTAATACTGGGCGCCTTAAGCCTGGTGTCTTGCTCTGCCCAAACAGAGCTTGCGCAGACCAGCGCTCCTCCTTCCAAGGCGGATGGCGCCGTTATCTGGTCTGAAAACTGCGAGGGCTGCCACGGCATTGGTGTTGCCGGTGCGCCAATAGCGGGTAAGGCTTCTGCATGGGCGCCACGCATAAGAAAAGGCAAGGACATTCTGTATCAACATGCGCTGGAGGGGTTTTACGGACCTAAAGGCACCATGATGCCGCCCCGCGGCGGCAATGATGCATTGAGCAACGACGAGGTTAAGGCCGCCGTAGATCACATGATTGGTTTGGTCGAATAAGAGCCCTTCCATGAACAAATTTAATGTAAACCGTTTGAAAAGGTAGTATTTATGAATGACGCACAAATCAATCTGGTGAAAGCCACCTGGGAAAGCCTAACACCTGGCGCCGACGAAGTAGCTCATTTGTTCTATTCCAATTTGTTTGAGATGGAACCAAAGTATCGTGAAATGTTTGGCACTGATATGGAGAGCCAGGGTAAAAAGCTCATGATGATGCTCAACACGGCCGTTCGCAGTCTTGATGCTATTGAAGCGGTTGTTCCTGCGGTTCAGGCACTCGGACAAAGACATGTGAAATACGGCGTTGTTGCAGATGATTATACTGCCGTTGGTGCAGCCTTACTGAAAACTCTGGAGCAAGGACTTGGTGATGCCTTTACCGAAGAAACCCAGGAAGCGTGGACACTGACCTATGGCACACTGTCTGGCGTGATGATTGAGGCGGCCGAGGAAGTGGAAGCGCGCGGCTCTGCTTAAACTTCTCCTGGTGGCTGTTAGCCTACGTCCATAACGCTAAGCGCCTGCACATACTTGGTATCAATATTGCTAAATAACGCCCAGGCACATGAAGCAATGGATCACTCAATGACTAAGATGGGGCGTATTTCTCTGGTGGGCGCAGGCCCGGGTGACCCCGAATTACTGACACTGAAGGCCTACCAAAGGCTGCGGGAAGCAGACTGGATTCTTTACGATCGATTGGTTAGTAACGAAATTCGGTCGCTGTTTCCCTCTCATTCGCGCACTGAAAGTGTTGGTAAGTGCGCGGGTAAACCTTCTGTACAACAAGTCGATATTTGTAAACGCTTGATTCAACTTGCATCTTTAGGCCACACCGTTTGCAGGCTCAAAGGTGGCGACCCATTTGTGTTTGGCCGCGGCGGCGAAGAACTGCTGGCCTTACAGGCCGAGGGCATCGACGTAGACGTTGTGCCAGGAATAACAGCCGCATTAGGCTGCGCAGCCAGTACTCAGATTCCACTAACGCATCGTGGTGTATCACAGGGTTTCACAACGATTACGGCGCATGGTGCGCGCGCACTGGATCACGATTGGCACGCCCTGGTTGCTCTACAACACACATTAGTGTTCTATATGGGCATTGAAAGTGCCATCTTGGTGCAACGCGAACTGCTCAGTGCTGGTATGGCTAGCACGATGCCGGTTGCTATTGTGGAACGAGGCACGCAAAAAGACCAACGCACAATAAGCGGTTGTCTACACGAATTGTCTGCACTGATTGTCAGCAACGATGTTGAATCTCCCGCACTGTTAGTCATTGGCGAAGTAACAGCGCTTACGGCGCAATGCATGCTGCCGATTGAGCAACACTTTTCTCTTGGCACCGCTGCACTCAGCAAGAGCCCTTCACACCAGGCCGGCATCCACCACTTTCTGTAAGCCTATTTCGCGCGCGTGATCTGCAAACCCTTTGTTCCGCCAGAAAAATGCGCCTGGCATTGTGGTTGGAATTACCAATACATAGAATAACGCGCGTCCTAGCAGGGCCGCGCAAACAATGCTTACGTTTAATAAAGCCCAGGCGACCAGTAGCAAGTCGCCACTGCCGAGACTTGCAAAAATAGCCAAACTAAGGTTCAGTAACATCAGCACATTGCGCAGCACATAGGTTTTGCCAAATTCGGTGACTTGCACATATTGGGAGGCCGCTCCTTCGTGTTGAGCATCAGCTCGGTTAGCGTGGCGATGCGCGATCAAACCTATCGCTTCCAATGCTGTACCGATTGCCACAACGATCGCCAGTGTCTGCAACACCGGCATGGACTCAGTCACACCAACCAACAGTATGACGATGGCGCCAAGTATCAACGAGCCCAGTGACAGTCCATTGCCGACGAAAGCACTGGCTGTTTGCCAATGATTCCAGAATGGACGCGCCGGTATCAAGTAACATTTGATCATGTAAAACAATCCACCCGCGCCACCTAATAGTGCCAACGTCAGTGTGGTGAATAGCAGCGGCGTCAGCCAACTTCCATCAAGTACTGCGAAACTGGTTCCCGCCACACCCTCAAGTGCGCTATTCAACAAATCATTGCGCGGCAGTGACGCCAGCGCGGTGATCACAGCGAACGCCATAAAAATCGCAACGCCAAACCCCTCTCGCGAAACGGGTGAATAGCGAAGATTATTGAAGCCTCGATAAAACCGCATTGGCTTACCCAGGTGAACCGTACTCATCAATAGACCGCCTGCCGATAACAAGAAAGCTGTGATCAAAACGAAGGTAAGTACGTCGCCGGTTAACACACTGTGCAACGCATCCACACCCAATATAGCGCCCAGCGCAGGAATGAATACAAGACCAATCGCTGCCTGCGTTAATAAGGTAAACAATACCAGCGGGTTTTCGTGCGAATACAGCTTGCCTAGGTTCCAGGATCTTTCCTTACCCAGCTTTGGATCCAGCACAGCGTGATAGCCATCGCCTTCGGCGCTGCGTCGGTACTTGATCGGCGCTGTGTCTGTGCGGGTCATTTCGTCAGGCAATTCGCTGCGTTGCTGAAATCGAATATTCGGCTGACTAATGCTGGGGTCAGGAAAACCCGGTATGGCGGTTTTCGCTTGCGAGCGGTTCTCGGGCACCGCTTCCACCACACCAAAGTCCAGGGCGTTACCTACACAAGCAGACACACACGCTGGCTTCAACCCAACCTCCAGCCTATCCACACACATATTGCACTTACTCACCTGTCCTTTGACCGGGTCAAGCTGCGGCGCATTGTATGGGCATACCCAGGTGCAATACCCGCAGCCGAAGCAAGTATCAGGATCTTGCAAAACAGCGCCATACTCAGTGTGTTTGGTGTAGGCATTCGTTGGGCAGCCCTTCAGGCAGACTGGATCATCGCAATGATTGCAGGCCATCGAGATATTCATGCGCTGGAAGTCAGGGTAACTGCCACCTTCCACGTAGCCTACCGAACGAAACGCCAGGTGTGACGGCGTTTCATTTTTTTCGGCGCACGCACTTTCACAGGCGTGGCAACCAATGCAATTGTCAGCGGTGAAATAGAAGGCATGTTGCTTATTGCGATCCGGGTTTTCGCCTACCGCAGGGTTGTCATTGATATACAACGATTGCTCACGTGGAACAGTATTATCCAGCAACTCGATTAAATCGATAGCTTGGCCATACACATTGCTGGCGCATTCAGGCGCAGGACCCAGCTTCGCGTAGTCGGGCTCAGTCTGGCGAGTATCCCACAGTTGCACACCAGACATCAGAACGCCCGCCGTTGAAGATTAAGTTGCGCAGCCAGTGTCTGTGATACTTTCTCCAGCCGAACCGTGCATTGTTTAAACGCAGGCTGGCGCGAATAGGGATCTAGCAGGCCCAGGGTTAGGCGGTTGACACAATCGTGATAGTGAAACGGAATGAATACCATATTGGGTGGCACACGTTGCGTTAGCTGCACCATGACAACAGCGTCACCGCGCCGCGAGATGGCGCGCACATAGTCACCGTGATTGATACCCAGCTCAACCGCGGCATCAGGATTAAGCTCCATGTACGGTGTTGGGCTGAACTTGTTGATGTTGCCAATTTTTCCGGTTCGGGTTCGCGTGTGGAAATGCTCTACCACTCGACCACTGTTCATCCAAAACGGGTACTCGGTATCAGGCACTTCATTGTTATTGACAAAATTAACGGAGATCAGGTTGGCGCGACCATCCGCTGTTTGAAATTTTCCATCAACATACAAACGCGGGGAGCCCGCTTGCTGGTTCTTGGCATTCGCCTGTGTAAACGGCCACTGTAAACCGCGCGCCTGTTCAATGCGATCATACGTCATGCCTGAAATATCCAGCGTACGACCCTGGCCTACCGATAATTGCTTCATTTCATCAAACACAGTTTCGGTATCTTCCGGAAAATTCATATTAGCGGCGTTGTCAAAACGTTTCGCCATTTGATTGAAAACCCAGAAATCGGGTTTGGATTTTGCAAACGGTGCCAGTGCATTTCGCGTTAAATTAACCCGGCGCTCACTGTTAGTGTGACAACCCTGTTTCTCAGCCCAAACAGCCGCTGGAAAATACGCATGCGCGTACTCTACCGTTTCCACATCCTGGTAAACGTCCTGAACAATCAGATAGTCCAGCTTCTCCATCATTTTTCGAATACGGCCCTGGTTGGCCATGCTGGTCAATGGATTGGTTGCCACCAACCACAGCCCTTTTATCTGTCCGGTCTCTATGGCCGGAAAAATGTCGGTTTGCTTTAAGCCGACCTTAGGTGGAAAAAAATCGGCGTCTACGTTCCACGCCTCGGCAATTTCTTGCCTGTGGTCTGCGTTCTCCAATAATCGATACCCAGGCAAGCCAGAGCAAGAGCTCCATTCGCGGGTACCCATTGCATTGCATTGCCCGGTAATGGAGAGGCTGGTACCACCTGGTTTGCCAATATTGCCAGTGACAAGGCTCAAATTATTGATATTGCACACACCGTCTGAGCCATGCGTGCTTTGGTTAATGCCCATAGTCCATATCGACATTGACACACCCGCTTTCGCATACAGCCGAGCGACGTTACGTATGGTGTCTTCGTCTATGCCACATTGGCGCTGCGCTACCTTTGGGTCGTAGCCTTTTACGGTTTCACGTAATTGCTCTATACCGTTAGTATGATTGGCAATATATTCAGCATCTTCCAGGCCCTCGTCAAAAATCACGTAGAGCATGGCATTCATCAGAACCGTGTCAGTACCGGGCGTGATCGGCAGATGAATGTCGGCCCATTGGGCGAACATGGTCACACGCGGGTCAACGACAATCATTGGGAAGTGGCGTTTTTCTCTGGCCTCTTTTAAACGCCAATATAAAACCGGGTGTTGTTCTGGAAGGTTAGAGCCCCATGCCATCAAGCACTCGGTGTGTTCAAAATCTTCATAACACCCGGGTGGCCCATCACTGCCAAAGGAACGTTTGTAACCACTCACTGCTGACGCCATGCACAAAGTGGTGTTGCCATCGTAATTGTTGGTGCCAATACAGCCACGCACCAGTTTGCCTAAAGTATAAAACTCTTCGGTAAGCAGTTGGCCGGTTGATACTACGGCGAAGGAGTCCCGCCCATATTTTTCCTGAATGGATTTGATCTTGCTGGCGCTTGTATCCAACGCCTGGTCCCAACTCACTGCGGTGAATGGTCTGTCGTTGGTGTCACGCAATAAGGGCTCTATGCCGCGCCCTGGAGATTCAAATAATTCCTGCTCTAAAATTCCTTTAATACACAGCTTGCCACGATTCACATCCGCTTCGGCATGGCCACGACTGGTCACTACCTTGCCATCGCTGCCTATGCCCAATTCAATCGCGCAACCGGTCGAGCAGTAATTGCAGGTACTGTACTTCCATTCCACCACGGGTTTGGTCGGAATACGAACCGGGTTGCGTTTGCTACGCCCGAAAAACATCGTTAACTCAAGCGGCGCTGTCTGGTGAATCTTGAGAAAGTGACGCCACTGTTTCTTTCTGTTCCAGCAACACTATTTTGTTGTCGATCACATCCACATCATAGGTTTTTACTTTCACCGTTGAATCTTCCAGACACTCGCCACTGATCAGACTGAAGTGCTGCTTGTACAAAGGTGATGCCACAACAAGTGTGCTGTTTACACTACCCAATATACCCCTCGATAGCACATTCGCTTTTCCCAAAGGATCCCAATTGTTCAAGGCGAACACGCTTGGCGATTGCGCCGGCAAGTAGTACAGTGCGATCTGCTCTTCCCCATTTGGGCCGTCAAACAGTGCACAAACACCCGCGTTTTCAATCAAATCATCAATAGTACAGAGCACAGTGGTTGCGCTGACTTCACGTAACTGTGTAGTGGTACCCATCAGCTGACCTTTGCAATCATGTTGTCATCCAGCTCTTCATCGGTCGCGGGACGCAGTTGTTGGCGCTCTTCCACTAAAACAACCGCTGAGTCTTGCTTGTCAGAGTTAACAAACTGTTTAAACCGTTTTTTCTTGTCTGGGTCATCTATCGCTGCTTTCCATTCGCACTGATAAGTACCAACTATATGTTCCATCTGTTGCTCAAGCTCGGCGCACAAGCCCAATCGGTCTTCGATCACCACTTCTTTCAAATACTCCAGTCCGCCTTCCAAATTGTCCAGCCACACCGACGTACGCTGCAGACGATCAGCGGTTCGAACGTAGAACATCAAGTATCGATCGATGTATTTGATCAGTGTTTCATCGTCAAGATCGGTAGCAAACAAGTCAGCGTGTCGTGGCTTCATGCCACCGTTACCGCCCAGGTAAAGATTCCACCCTGTTTCGGTAGCAATCACGCCAAAGTCTTTGGACTGTGCCTCGGCGCATTCCCGGGTACAGCCCGATACGGCCGATTTAATCTTGTGGGGTGAGCGCAGGCCTTTGTAGCGATTTTCAATGAAGATTGCCATCGTGGTACTGTCTTGCTGGCCATAGCGACACCAACTGGTACCCACACACGATTTCACCGTTCGCAGCGCCTTGCCATAGGCGTGCCCGGTTTCAAAACCCGCTTCGCTTAATATGCCCCAGATCTCCGGCAACTCTTCCAAACGTGCACCGAATAAATCGATTCGCTGACCGCCAGTAATCTTGGTATACAGATTGTATTGCTTGCCGATCTCACCGAGCACGATGAGTTTGTCCGGCGTAATTTCCCCGCCAGCAATTCTCGGCACCACAGAATAGGTGCCGTTCTTTTGAATGTTCGCCATATAGCGATCATTGGTATCTTGCAACGGTGCATGCTCAGGTTGCAGCACGTGTTCGTTCCACAATGACGCCAAAATAGATGCGACCGCGGGTTTGCAAATATCACAGCCAAGTCCCCGTCCGTGTTGTTCAATCAGTGCATCGAAACTTCTTATTTCGCCAACCTTGATCAGATTAAACAGGTCTTGGCGGGTATACGGAAAATGCTCGCAAATATCCGTGTTTACCGTCATGCCCCGCGATAACATCTCGTCATCGACAATTGATTTCAATAAGGCAGCGCATCCTCCACAACCGGTGCTGGCCTGTGTGTCTGATTTAACATCAGCCACCGAGCAGCAACCATTGTCTATGGCTGCGCAGATATCGCCCTTGCTGACGTTCAAACAACTGCACACAGTTGCGGTCATCGGCAATGCACCCGCGCCAAGCAAAGGCGCGCCATCGCTGGAGGGCACAATCAATGACTCCGGCATTTCCGGCAATTCTATCTCGTTAAGATAGTACTGCAGCAGCATGTCATAGTCGGCGCAATCACCCACTAAGACCGCACCGAGTAAGCGCGTATAATCAGCACTAACCACTATGCGTTTATAAATGCCTTGTTTGGCGTTTGAATACACGTATTCCTGCACACCTTTGGCACGTCCTACCGAATCACCAATTGCACCTACATCCACACCCAGCAGCTTGAGCTTGGTGGACATATCCGCACCCGTGAAACTCACTTTGTTGTCACTTAACTGGCTGGCGGCGGCTTCAGCCATTCGGTAGCCAGGGGCCACCAGTCCGTAAATAAAGTTCCCTAATGAGGCGCACTCACCTATCGCGTAAATATCAGGGTCGCTGCTTGTGCAATGATGGTCAATCATAACGCCACCACGATCGCCAACGCGTAGATCGCTGTCTTTGGCCAATTGATCGTACGGGCGAATTCCCGCAGAGAACACAATCAGATCGGTATCCAGTGGCAGGTCTGAATCGGCAAAAACCATGCGCAGATGATGCGGATCACTGTCGGGTAAGGCTTCTATTTTTTGTGTAGCAGTAGAGGTGTGCACGCTCACACCCAGCTCTTCAATCTTGCGGCGCAACATACCGCTACCGCCCGGGTCTAGCTGCACGCCCATTAGACCCGGGGCAAACTCGATAACATGCACTTCAAGACCAAGGTTTAACAAGGCGTTGGCGCACTCCAGACCCAGCAACCCGCCACCGATCACCACACCTACTTTCGAGCCAGCCGCATTCGCTTTGATCGCGCCCAGATCATCGATGGTTCGATACACCAGGCATCGCTTGTGTTCGTTGCCCGGTATAGGCGGTACAAACGGATACGAACCGGTTGCCAGTACCAGCTTGTCGTAGTCAAAACGACGACCGCTTTGCGCTACCACCTGCTTCTGATCGCGATCAATCGCCACCACTTCGTCGCCAAAATGCGCTTCAATGTCAGTGGCTTCATAGTGCTCACGGGTGGTCAATGCCAGGTCTTCCGCCGTTTTGCCGTTAAAGTACTCAGATAGATGCACTCTGTCATACGCCGGTCTAGGCTCACCACCAATCACTACAATGTCGCAGCCAGCATTTGAATTCCGTAGCTGCTCTACATAGTGATGCCCCACCATGCCATTGCCAACAACAACTACCTTGGTTTTGTTCATTGGATTTACAATCATTCCCTAAGCAGCCTGGTTGCTGCTGTTTTTTAGCGCTGTTTCTTCAGCACTAACTTCTAGATCAGACGGCGCATTCTCAATTGTGGTCGGCAGCTCAACGCAGTCGCTGTCATGCGCCACTGGCTCAGCCTCATCAGCAGTGTCATCGTGCGAGCTGTACAGAAATTCCAGAACCTGATGGCGACAATGGTTGTACAGCTGGTCTTCCGCCAACGCCAGCCTGTCGCGCGGCCTGGGCAAATTCACTTCCACAATATCGCCTATCGTAGCTGCGGGGCCTGTTGTCATCATCACAATACGATCCGACAGCAAAACGGCTTCGTCTACATCGTGGGTAATCATGATGATGGTGTTTTTTAATTCCGCTTGAATCGCCATCACCGAATCCTGCAGCTTGGCCCGAGTCAGTGCATCCAAGGCGCCGAACGGCTCGTCCATCAGAACGACCTTGGGCTCCATGGCAAGACAACGTGCAATACCCACTCTCTGCTTCATACCACCCGAGATTTCGTGTGGTGCCTTGTCTGCGGCGTGATCCATGCCCACCAAATTCAGGTTATGCAGAATCCACTCGCGCATCTCTGACGAACTTTTACGGCCGCGAAACACCTGAGCAACCGCCAACTCCACGTTTTCGTACACGGTCAACCAGGGCATTAAGGCATGGTGCTGAAACACAACCGCGCGATCCGGCCCTGGTTCGTTTATGTGTTTCCCTTCCAGTATTACACTGCCGACACTGGCCTGATCAAGCCCGGCCACAATATTGAGCACAGTGGATTTGCCACAACCGGAATGGCCAATCAAGGAAATAAACTCACCTTGTTGAATGGTTAGCTGAACATCTCTCAGGGCCTCGAAGCCACCGGTGTCGGTGGGAAAGGTTTTACCCATCTGGCTAATTTCAAGATAACGCGTACTGCTCATATCACACTCCTCATTTTTTCCCTCGCATTACCTGACAACGGCTTGCTTGTCCCAACTTAACCAGCGCTGCAAGCGCAACATCAACTGATCCAACGCAAAACCAAGTAGACCTATGGTAATGACCGCGGCCATGATTCGACCGAGGGAATTAGATGATCCGTTCTGAAATTCATCCCAGATAAATTTTCCAAGACCGGGGTTTTGCGCCAACATCTCAGCGGCTATCAAAACCATCCAGCCGGTTGCCAATGACAGACGCAGGCCAGTAAAAATCAACGGTACAGACGACGGCAATACAACCTTGCGCACATGGGTAATGGAGCCCAGCTTGATCACGCGGCTAACATTCACCAAGTCTCTGTCAACACCCGCCACGCCAACAGTCGTATTAATCAGAGTTGGCCAAAGGCAGCACAGCGCTACGGTAAAACCGGAGTTCAGGAATGATTTTTCAAACATCGGCGAATCGCTGACGTACAGCGCCGAAACCACCATGGTGACCAGCGGTAACCACGCCAGTGGCGATACCGGTTTAAACACCTGGATGATTGGATTAATCGCCTGATACGCAGATTCACTTAATCCACACAGTATGCCCAGAGGTACTGCAATTGCAGTGGCAATCACGAACCCGAATGCCACTGTGTATAAGCTGGTAAAGATCTGGTCGAAAAAGGTAGGTTTACCGGTATAGCTTCGAATCTTAACGGGCGCGTTCGGATCTTTTTCCAATCGCGCGGCGTTGCGCTTTTCCTGGCGCTCATAAAAGGCATCCGCTTTTGCCCTTTGTTCCTGATGTTCAACAACAAGGTTCTTGGATTGCGTCCATACTTCCGTGGGACCAGGGAATGCACCCAGCGAGGTAACAATGTTGGCGGCCACGATTTGCCAGAACGCCAGAAACAGCAATATCCCAAACGTAGGGAAAAACAGCTTAGCTGCTATAAAGTCACCGATCTTTGAACTCGATGGAGCCGCTGGCGTGGCCGTGCCAGCGCCGCTGCTATCCGCTGTTGTGACACTCACAACACTTCATCCTTCAGCCCGATTGGGAACTTTTTCAAGTACTCATTTGGCTTGCTGCCATCAAAGCTGATGCTGTCAATAAACTCCGTTTGCTCAGGCTTGAAACCGGATTCCGTCGCGAACTCCGGAAAGTCGGCTGCAGTCATGGTCTTTTCGGCAATCAGCTCTTCT
This sequence comes from Pseudomonadota bacterium, assembly GCA_039111475.1. GTDB lineage: Bacteria > Pseudomonadota > Gammaproteobacteria > Pseudomonadales > JAUIET01 > JAUIET01. The sequence goes on from JBCCIP010000009.1 coordinate 92,285, forward strand.
GCTGCAACGCGATAGATGTCTGGGCGATATACCTTTTTCGCCACATCCATGTACCAGCTGTCAGGCTTCGGTTCCGATATTTGTCCCCAGCGACGCATTTGAGTGAGGTACCAGATAGCGTCTGAGTAGTAGGGGTATGTCGCGAAGTAGCGGAAGAACACATTAAAGTCAGGTACCGAACGCTTGTCGCCTTTTTCGTACTCAAACGTGCCCGTCATAGAGTTTGCGATCACTTCGTAATCTGCCCCTACGTATTCGGGCTGCGAGAGTATTTTCACTGCTTCAGGTCGATTAGCGTTGTTGTTTTCATCCAACCACTTCGCCGCGCGTAACATGGCTTTAACAATTCGCACCGTTGTATTGGGGTATTTTTCAGTGAACTCCTTGTTCAGCCCAAATACTTTTTCAGGGTTGTCTTTCCAGATTTCATAGTCGGTAATCACCGGCACGCCAATGCCTTTAAACACAGCTTGCTGGTTCCAGGGCTCGCCTACGCAGTAGCCGTAGATGGTGCCCGCCTCAAGCGTAGCCGGCATTTGTGGAGGAGGTGTTACCGACAACAATACGTCGGCGCTCAATGTGCCACTGGTGTCACTTTTGTGCGGTGCATAATAACCGGGGTGCAACCCCCCGGCGGCCAACCAGTAGCGAAGTTCGTAATTGTGGGTAGACACGGGGAATACCATGCCCATTTTGAACGGCTCGCCTTTGTCTTTGTAGGCTTCAACCACCGGCTTAAGATAATCAGCCTTGATGGGATGTACCGGCTTTCCATCAGGCTGCATTGGAATATTCGCTTTCATTTCCTTCCAGACCTTATTGGAAACGGTGATGCCATTGCCGTTAAGGTCCATTGAAAACGGTGTAACGATGTGCGCTTTCGTGCCGTAACCAATCGTTGCGGCCAGCGGCTGACCGGCCAGCATATGCGCGCCATCCAACTGACCATCGATAACACCGTCTAACAACACTTTCCAGTTAGCTTGTGCTTCAAGTTCTACGTACAAACCTTCGTCTTCGAAATAACCACGTTCGTACGCGATGGCGAGCGGCGCCATATCGGTTAACTTGATGAAACCGAACTTAAGCTCGTCTTTCTCTGGGTAGCCCACTTCGCCGTAGGCTACTGTCGCGAACATGAGACAAAACACGATAACTAGAAAACGTGAGAGCGATAAAAAATGCATAATCTGATTCTCCAGACAAAAAAAGCCCACTGGCCGCGCAAACGAATGCGAAGTCAGTGGGCGTCTTTACCCTAACTAATGTGGAATTTGGCGCAGGCTTATCGCGTCATTACGAAGTTCAGCGTGCAATCGTAAATACTCTATTCAAGTAACGTGCCAACTTGGCATTAGGTTTAAGTGCTTGTAATTTCGTTAGGAAGGTGGCAGAAGCTGATCGATTCGAAGGCAAACCACAGCAAGAGCGATCCAAAACGGGGCACCGGGGTTTTGATTATGAAGCGGGGCGATCCAAGCCTGTATGGGCGTCTATCACTCTGGCGGCAACTTCCACAAGGCGGAAATTCTCCTGCATGGAGAATTGATGCAAAGCCCGATGCGCCTGGTCTTCAGTGAGCCGATCGTGCTCAATGAGCAGCGCCTTTGCCCTGGCAATAATTTTCTCTTCGCTGAGTTTTCCTTCGGCCGCTTGCAGACGGCTGTCAAGATCTTGCGTGTGCTTGAGCAGGCTCTGGGTGCGATCAAACTTAGCCATCACCACGCCCAATCGATTAACAATGCGTTCCGCCTGCAGCATTTCTGTTACAAACATAGTGACACCTTTTGACAAGGCACTATCAACAAAGTCCGGGTCTTTTCCGCTTGCGAACATCATGATTGGCGTTGGGCGCATCTCATTCAACACGCTGACGCAATGCAATGTGGACGTATGATCGACGTCTGCAGGAAGACCTATCACGATCAGCTGCGGGTCTGTGGTTTCTACGTGGTGCAGCAGAGTGTTACCGTGCTGCGCATAAAACACCTGGCTCACGCCATGTGCCGCAAGCTCAGCAATAATTTTGGTCGCCCGCTGCTGTTGGCCGTCGACCAACAGCAGGCGTGCGTTCTTTACATCAGCGGTTACCATCAAATCGCGAAATTCAAGGTTGCCCAAATTTTGGTGGTATCCGTTGCATGATTGTCTGCTGAATAATCTGCGAACTTAAGTTGCAGTGAAGTGGTTTTGTGCAAAGGCAGAGTGGCCACAATGTTTATCTCGCTACCCAGGTCATCTGAGCCTTCGTTCGAGGTGAAGTCGTGGTAGGTAGCGGCCAGCTTGAGCTTGCCAACCGATCCCGCCACGCCTAAGTAAAGATCTTCAATTCCAGCAGCCGGTGTGCCAAGAAATTTATCAGCCCACCCCTGAAACTTGTGCAAGGTGGCCAGTGGCGTTCTGAATGCAGCGGCGCCATCGTCGCTGCCCAATACTTCATAGCCTACTGTGAAGTTGACTGGCTTCAATTTATACGAAGCCGATACGGCGTAATAATCCGCACCGTAGTCCAATGGGCTGTCGCCATAGTCAGATTGGCTAGCGTAACTGGCATTCAGCTTGAACGCGCCAAACGCCCCTGCGTAATCAACACCGTAGGTTGATGTTGAGTTTGGAATACCATTACCATTGCTAAAATCGAGCAGATACGCAAAGCCCGTCAGCGAATGCTGCTTGTTGATCGCATACTTTGCCAAAAAGAAGTGAGACTCGCTGTCCCATTCAGCAGGTTGTGCACCACCGTCTGGCCCAAAAATTCTGTTTACGTTGAACACAAAACTGTAGTCAACGCTTAAGGCCTCAACTGGCTTAAACTGCAACCGAAATGCATCGTAGGTTTGTTCGTTCTGTCTCCAACCAACGCCACCTACAAACCGTTGTCCTTGGTGCAAAATACGCTGGCGACCAAACGTTGCGGTAACCCCTGAAGAGTTATATTTCAAAAAAGCCTGATTTACATCAAACCCTTCTGGGTCGGCAACGACAGGAAACGTCGTTCGCCCGTTGTCTGTTGAATTGTATTGATCGTCCCCAATGGCAACCACGTAGTCAGTTTCCAGGCCAACGGTAAAGTTGTTCACCGAGCCGGACGTCCAGGAGAACCTCGCTTTGGCCGTTGAAGCCAGTGCATCTTCCTCAATGCCGTCCTGGTCAACCGTTTCAACCCGGTATCGAACACCGAACTTGGCTGTGCCATCTTTCGCAGCACTTGATAAGTCCTCAAAGATATCCGCATTAGCCATATTCGATACCGTCAGCGCCAACGCCGACGCCAGGCAGGTAAATCGTAAATCCAAAACCATGTGTTTTCCCCACGCGCGGGTACCCAGGCTCGTTACAGAGACCAGGCGCCGTTGCCTTCAAATGATGTATTCAGTGGTAGTGGGGTTGTTCTGCACAGACAAAAATTGCGGTCTGGCATATGCGCCCACGCGGAACAACTAACAAGTTTCGTGCCAAAAACCTAATGCGTGTGCTAAGCACTTAATTTTTAAAGAATAGTTAGCTAAAGCTGGCCCTGTATATTACGTCTATCGGCCGCTTAGTTGACGCTGGCTGCGCCATTAGAAGGACCAGGCGTTTTGAAATGGTGCGCGCTTCAGCGCACTACTATCCCACGTGAAGCCATATGATCTTTGGCCTGCTGCACTGTGTACTCTCCAAAATGAAAAATACTCGCTGCCAGCACCGCATCTGCATGCCCTTCCAGCACCCCTTGCGCCAGATGCTCAAGATTACCAACGCCCCCAGAGGCAATGACCGGAATATTCACCGCGTCGCTAACAGCTCGCGTTAATGGCAAATTGAAGCCGTCCTTGGTTCCGTCTCTGTCCATGCTGGTTAGCAGTAATTCGCCGGCGCCGTAGTTGGCCATGCGAACTGCCCACTCAACGGCATCTATGCCTGTTGGTCGCCTGCCGCCGTGGGTAAAAATTTCCCAGCGCAAGGTGCCATCTTCTGTGTCTACCCGCTTCGCGTCTATCGCCACCACAGTACATTGCGAACCGAACCGTTCAGACGCTTCGCGAACAAACTCCGGGTTATGAATGGCTGTAGTATTGATACTGACTTTATCCGCACCCGCATTCAACAAATTTCGAATGTCATCCAGCTTGCGCACACCACCGCCTACTGTGAGCGGAATAAACACCTGCTCAGACATTTTTTCGACAGTGCGGTAAGTAGTGTCGCGTTCTTCATGGCTAGCAGTGATATCGAGGAAGGTAATTTCATCTGCGCCTTGCTCGTTGTATCTTCGCGCCACTTCCACCGGGTCACCTGCATCACGTATATCCACAAACTGCACGCCTTTTACAACGCGGCCTTTGTCTACGTCCAGGCAGGGGATAATGCGTTTGGCCAGACTCATGCGTTTTCGTCACACCATGCTTGGGCTTCTGCTAAATCTAATGTGCCTTCATATATAGCACGGCCTGTAATAGCTCCTAGAATACCCTTGTGCGCATGCTTCTGTAACTGCTGAACATCTTCCAGCGTTGTTACACCTCCGGAAGCGATCACTGGAATTGAAATAGCCTCAGCCAGTGCGGCGGTGGATTCAAGGTTCAAACCCTGCATCATGCCGTCGCGCTCAATATCGGTATAAACAATAGCGGCCACACCGGCAGCCCCAAATTCGCGCGCCAGATCAATCACCGAGCGGTCGGATGCTTCGGCCCAGCCTTCAGTGGCTACCATACCGTTTGTTGCATCAAGCCCAATAATAATATGGCCTTTAAATTGCTCACATAGATCGCGTGTTAGATCTGGATCTTTTACCGCAATGGTGCCCAAAATAGCAAATTGCACACCAGCTGACAGATACATTTCAATCGTATCGGCGGAACGAATACCACCACCCATCTGAATTGGCATGTTTTTATGCTGTGCGGCTATGCCCTGAATAATGTCGCGGTTAACAGGCTCGCCTGCAAACGCGCCGTTCAAGTCCACCAGATGCAATCGCCGGCAACCGGCTTCAACCCATTGTCGCGCCATAGATAATGGGTCAGTAGAGAACACCGTAGAATCTTCCATACGACCCTGGCGAAGCCGCACGCATTCGCCGTCTTTTAAATCGATGGCCGGAATAATCAGCATTCGCCGCTCCATTGCACAAAATTACTTAACAGCTGCAAACCACTGGTGTGGCTTTTCTCCGGGTGAAACTGCGTGGCAAACACATTGTCTTTCGCAAGCGCAGCCGCAAACGGCACACCGTACTCACTGGCACCGGCCAACAACGCCTCATTTTCAGGCATTACATAAAAGCTGTGCACAAAGTAAAACCGCGTGCCGTTTTCAATGCCTTCCCACAAGGGGTGCGCTACTGTTTGCTCAACGGTATTCCAACCCATGTGTGGCACTTTCATGGCAGCGCCTTGCGCGTCTTCACCACCGGGAAACAAGGTCACATCGCCTTCGAAAAGACCTAAGCAATCAACCCCGTTGTTTTCAGCGCTGTGGCTCAGCAAGGCCTGCATGCCCACACAAATTGCCAGCATGGGTTTGCGTTGGCTGACCTCTTTCACCACTTCATCGAAGCCAGCGGCCAGAATTTCCGCCATACAATCACGAATAGCGCCCACTCCCGGGAAAATCACCCGGTCGGCAGCAACAATGTCTTCGGGCTTGCTGCTCACTATTACTTCTACATTGGGTGCTACTTTACGCACGGCATTGGCCACGGAGCGCAGATTACCCATGCCGTAATCCATAACGGCCAGCGAAGAAGCGGTGGTGGACATATCGAGTTTACAAAACGCCTTTGGTAGAAGGTGTTTGTCCGCCCAGACGTTGGTCAGCGCTTAGCGCCATGCGCAAGGCTCGACCGAAGGCCTTAAAAATGGTTTCTGCCTGATGATGGCTATTCACACCGCGCAAATTGTCAATGTGCAGCGTAACGTTGGCGTGGTTCACAAAGCCCTGAAAAAACTCGCGAAACAAATCCACATCAAACTCGCCAATTTGCGCGCGGGTGTAGTCCACGTGGTATTCAAGGCCGGGGCGGCCAGAGAAATCGATAACCACCCGTGACAAGGCCTCATCCAATGGCACGTAGGCGTGCCCGTAACGGGTAAGCCCTTTCTTGTCGCCAACGGCCTTGGCCACGGCCTGACCAATAGTGATGCCAATGTCTTCCACGGTGTGGTGGTCGTCTATGTGATTGTCGCCTTTGGCGTTTACATTCAGGTCAATCATGCCGTGGCGGGCGATTTGATCCATCATGTGCTCAAGAAAAGGCACACCGGTGGCAAATTCGCCTTTTCCGGTGCCGTCCAAGTTCAGTTCAACACTGATCTGGGTTTCCAGCGTGTCGCGGGTAACGGAGGATGTGCGCGCGGCCATGAGGGTTCCGAATCAAGCAAAAGAGCGCGGATTATAGAGAAATTCGACCGTCACATCATTTAACTTTTGCGGTCGCGACGAAACAGCGGCAATTATGCTATTTTTAGTGCCCAATAGTGAGTTACTACCGAGTTTAAGCAATGAAATCCCTAATTAAATGGTTGCTAATAGGCGTTCTGCTTATTGTGCTGGTACCCGTATTGATTGGGCTGGTGGCCAGCATTGTCATTGACCCCAATGAATTTAAACCCCAACTTATTGAAGTGGTAGAAAAAAACACCCGCGGTTCGCTCACTATTGACGGTGAACTGAACTGGTCAGTGTTTCCCAACATAGGCGTAGAGTTGAACCAGGTGACTTACGCGCTTCCTGAAGACAAAGATAAGCCGTTTGCCTCGCTGGACGGGGTGCAACTGGGTGTGAAACTGCTGCCCTTACTGCGCATGGCTGTAGAAGCAGATGGCCTGACCGTGAGCGGCCTCAATCTGAACATGTATACCAATACCAAAGGTGTGAGTAACTGGGAACAGATATTCCCCGAGGCGAAAGCCAGCGATCAGGCGGCCGTTGAAGACAGCAACTCCGGCGTAACTGCAGGTCCGCTCGCCGTTGATATTGCCCGCATAGCCATCAAAGACTCCGCCGTTACCCTACGCAACGACCAGGAAGACACCAATTACCTACTGGAAGACTTCAACTTTGAAAGCACCGACATCAGTGCCGACGGCGACGAATTCCCGCTAGACATCAGCTTCAATGTAACTCTAAGCGACCCGGCGCTCACCAGCGCGTCTACCATTAAAACTCGCTTAAGCGCCGACGTGGCCAAGCAGCTGTTTACTTTCAAAGAGCTGAACGCCGACTTCCTGCTGGCGGGGGCTCCTTTTAACAACAGAAAAGTAAGCCTGAACGTAAGCAGCTCAGGACAGTACAACGGCGAAAACAGCAGCGCCAAACTCGAGGAATTAAAGCTGGCGCTGGCCGGCGTGTTGAATGCAGACATGCAGGTAGACGCCAGCGGTTTGAGCGGCAAACCCGCCTTTGCTGGCAAAGTGTCTGTGGCCGAATTTGATTTGAACAAACTGATGACCGCTCTCGGCATGGAAGCCACCGAGTACGCCAGCGACAGCGCCATGAGCAGTATCAGCTTCAATGGCACGCTCAATGGTCCGGCCAACAGCTTTCTGCTAAACCCGGTAAACGTCACATTAGACAGCACCAAAATGACTGGCCGCATGGGCATTAAAAACCTCGACACCAGCGAATATGTCTTTGTACTGCGCGGCGACAAAATCAATATAGATGACTACTCCGCCCCGGCAGAGGCAGACGCCAGCGTGCCTGACGACCAGCCCAACGCCGCCTTGCTGCCATTAGCCGCACTGCGCGACTTACTGTTCAGCGCTGAATTCGGCTTTAAGGAGATGGTTGCAGGCGGGATGAACATCACTGACCTGGACATGAGCGCCAATGGCAACAAAGGTCTGATCAAACTGAAAAAGCTCAGTGCCAATCTGTACGAAGGCAATATGAACATGAGCGCGACAGTGGATGCGCGCAAAGACACGCCCACCACCAGCATCAGCGCTAAGCTTGCCAATGTGCAGCTGAAACCACTGATGACAGATTTTGCTGAGATGGACACTATTTCCGGTGTGGCGCGGTTTGACGCCAAGCTAACAACCAGAGGCAACAGCACTGCCGCGTTCCAAAGCAATCTGAACGGCCCGGTAACCTTCGGCATAGACAACGCCATTCTGACCAACTTAAACGCCGACAAGCTGGCCTGCCAGGCCATTGCACAGGTTCGGCAAAAGCCCTTACCCGCTGATAAGGAATGGCCGGCCACCACTACTTTCCAGAAACTGGGCGGCGCGTTTAATTTCGTTAACGGTGTAGGCCGCAACGACGACCTGGTGGCCTCTCTGGACAACATGCGCGTTACCGGAAACGGTGTGGTTGACTTGAATGCAGAGAATGTTGATTACCAAGTAGCCTTGAATATTAGCGGCGACCTTGCGGAGCCCAATGAGGACGGCGAGAAGTCAGCCTGCGCTATCAATGAGAAATACCGCGGCGTTGGCTGGCCAATGCGTTGCAAAGGCTCACTGGATGCAGACCCAGGTGATATGTGCGGAATAGATACCAAGGGGCTTACCAAGGTAGCCAGTCAGTTGTTAAAAGCCGAAGCGAAATCCAAGTTGGCTGAGAAACTGTTCGGCAAGAAAAAAGAAGGCGAAGAGGGCGAAGCCGAAGAAGAAAGCGCTGAAGACCAGCTGAAGAAAAAACTGTTTGAGAAGCTGTTCTGAGCAACACAAGCCCATCCCACCCTGGACAACAAACCAGGGCAGAAAAATCCGGCGAGGCCATTCTTCGCTGGTTTGATCAGCACGGCCGCAAAGACCTGCCCTGGCAACACAACACCACCGCCTACCGCGTGTGGGTCAGTGAAATCATGCTGCAGCAAACCCAGGTGGCCACGGTAATACCTTATTACCAACGCTTTATGGCCAGCTTCCCAACTGTGCAGGATTTGGCCAATGCCCATGAAGATGAAGTACTGCACCACTGGACTGGCCTGGGCTATTACGCCCGCGCGCGCAATCTGCATAAGACCGCAAAGGCAGTGAGCAGCGATTTTGCCTGTGAATTTCCGAACTCAGTGGAAGCGCTTGAACAGCTGCCCGGCATAGGCCGCAGCACTGCCGGCGCCATTCACGCCATCTCAAAAAACCAGCGCGCCGTGATATTGGACGGCAATGTAAAGCGCGTGCTTAGCCGCATGCATTGCGTGCAAGGTTGGTACGGCCACACTCAGGTTGCCAACACCTTATGGCAACTGGCTGATGCCATGACTCCACCGAATAACACCCAACGCGCCGCCGATTACACCCAGGCGATCATGGATTTGGGCGCCACCCTGTGCACCCGCTCAAAACCCGACTGCCCACAATGCCCGGTGCAAAGCAACTGCCAGGCGTTCGCCAACGGCGAAGTAAGCGCTTACCCACACAGCAAGCCAAAGAAAGAAAAGCCGGTAAAGCGCACGCAAATGATTTTGCTTAAAAACCAGTATCAGGAGTTCTGGCTGGAGAAACGACCGGCCAGTGGCATATGGGGCGGACTGTGGAGCCTGCCGGAAATAGCCACTGATGCCAACCCTGTTGAATGGTGCGCCGAAATGCTGGGCAAACAAGCCGAACTGGAACACACCCTGCCCGACTACCGCCACACCTTCAGCCACTACCATCTGGATATTCAACCTGTGTTGTTGCGAACTGATCACCCAGCCAACACACTAATGGAAGCCGACCATCAGCTCTGGTATAACATGGCTACGCCGGCGAGCGTTGGTTTGGCCGCACCGGTAAAGAAGCTGCTGGCGATGTGCAGTGACCAGCCATTTGAACTAACACAGGAATAAGCATGAGCCGCACCGTGTTTTGCAAGAAGTACCGGCAAGAATTGCCCGGCCTTGAAAAGCCACCCTTCCCCGGCCCAAAAGGCCAGGACCTATTTGACAATATTTCAGCCAAAGCCTGGGACGACTGGCAAGCACATCAAACCATGCTGATTAACGAGCGAAGGCTTAATATGATGGAGCCAGGCTCAAGAGCATTCCTTGCCGAAGAACGCGACAAGTTTATGGCGAATGAAGAAGTGGCCCAGGCCGAAGGCTACGTGCCACCGAGTAAAGAAGAAGAGGAATAAACCAGCATGGCCGACGCGCCAGCAAACGAAGAAGCAGCCCCCGTAGAGCCGGTCATCTCTCTGGCCGAACAACTGCCGCCAGTTAACGACTGGCTACCCCAGGCCCTGCAACCTATTTGGAACCAGGTAAGCAACCACCCATTGCTGGGCGCGCTGACCATTGCATTCGTATTCTGGGTATTTGCATTAATACTGCGTGGCACGCTGTTTCACATTTTGCACCGCCTGGTAGACCTCACCGACTCAGACACCGATGACGCAATACTTGGCTACCTGAGAAAGCCGGTTTTCACTACCGTAAACACCTTCGGCCTAATATTGGCCGTGCAAGTAGCGCAACTACCCGGCGCGCTAACCCTAAACAAAATCCTACTCTCAATAATTGCGTTTAGCTGGATACGCGGCTTACTGAACATCAGCTCCACAGCGCTTGATGCATTGTCAAAAGGCGACCGTTTCCAGATAGTGGAAACGCGCACCGTACCCATGTTCGACATTACCAGCAAAGTGCTGATCATCCTGATTGGCAGCTATGTATTGCTGATGATTTGGGGCATTAACCCGGTTGGTTGGTTGGCCTCAGCCGGCGTGGTGGGAATAGCCGTTGGCTTTGCCGCCAAAGACACCCTGGGCAACCTGTTTTCAGGCTTTTTCATAGTAGCCGACGCCCCCTACAAAATTGGTGACTACATCAACCTGGACAGCGGCGAGCGCGGCATGGTCAACGCCATAGGCCTGAGAAGCACCCGCCTACTCACCCGCGACGATGTAGAAGTAACCATCCCCAACGGCGTAATTGCCGCAGCCAAAATAGTCAACGAAAGCGGCGGCCACAGCCCGAAAATGCGCATACGCATCAATGTGGGTGCGGCCTATGGCTCAGACGTAGATCAGGTAGCCGCTCTGCTAAAAGAGATTGGCATAACCCACGAAAACACCTGCAGCTTCCCCGAACCGCGCGTGCGCCTACGCGCTTTCGGCGCCTCCAGCCTGGACTTCCAGCTAATGTGCTGGATAGAACTGCCCCAAGACCGCGGCCGCATCACCCATGAGCTGCTGATGGAGATATATAAGGTATTTGCCCGCGAAGGGGTGGAAATACCCTACTCAAAGCACGATATTTACATTAAAGAGCTACCAGAGAAACAAAGCACAGAAACGTGACACAGCCCACACTTTCAATGAAAGCGGTCATTTTTTGACCGTATAGCGCTACCCTCAAATTATAAGATCATTTTTTGACCAATGATTCGGGGGCCGCGACCATGTCACGCACTAGTATTCAAAAGACCATTTTCAGGACAGCAACTGCACTATTAGTTGCCACCACCTTAAGCGCCTGCAGCTCAAATCCAACCGAGCGCACCGCCTACGACCGCCAGCACAGACCCAACTGTGAACTGCCAGGTGAAAGCAGCACAAGCCTGTTTGTCCCACGCCAGCGTGTGGTAGCCAGCTCGGCCGAATGCCAGGATTGGGGTGGCGATATGTTGATTGTGGCAGCGGACTAAGTACCACTCGCCACAAGCCCTAGCGGCTTGACTCCCCCCCACCTAAACGGTTTAATACGCGCTCTTTTTTTAGGGGCCAAAGCACAACTCTGTGCGCACCCAATCAAGCAACGCCCAGGTAGCTCAGTCGGTAGAGCAGTGGATTGAAAATCCTCGTGTCGGTGGTTCGATTCCGCCCCTGGGCACCATTTAAATCAAAGGTGCAACCCAAACCCATTAAGTGCGAGTGGTAAAACGCGTTCATCGCCTTCTTCACGCGCGGCGTCGAGATATGCTGCAATATCTTCCGGCGAATTAAGGCAATCCACAACCTTAACAAAGCATGTACGTCAGGTCACACACCGCACACCGCATTCCGAAGAAACGTTTTCCTTGCAAGAGTCAAAAGTGTAATCAAAACAATCGAGACGTGAGCGATGTCTTGGAAATTGTTGTCTATGAGTTGTGAAGAACAAACTCTGGGAGTAGGCTGCTGAGGTAACAGCCAGCGATATCGGAGAACCATTGTGAACGACGGCAATAAATTCGATTTTGAAACAATCATAGACGTATTCAAGCGGGTGATCACTGAACCGCGCGCATTCTATTCGGCGATGCCCACCGGCGGCGGGTATGCTAACCCGTCTATCTTCGTGCTGGTCATGGGCGTGCTTTCGGGCATTGTTATGATGGTGCTGGGTTTCATTGGCATGGGCCCTAAAGCAGGCATGGCCACCGGTTTTATCGCGCTTTTCATAATGCCGATAGCTGCGATCATCGGTAGCTTTATTGGCGGCTTATTGCTGTTTGTTATCTGGAAGCTGATGGGTTCGGCAGAGAATTTTGAAACAGCCTATCGTAGCGTGGCTTTCTCGATGGCGATAATGCCGGTTGTGGCGGTCGCTAATCTGCTGCCCTACCTGGGCCAGATTATTCAGATTGTGTGGGGTTTCTGGCTGCTGATTATTGCCAGCGAACTGGTGCACAAGATTGATGCGAAGAAGGCAATGATCGTGTTCGGTATTATCGGTGCGATTATGCTGTGGATGAATTTATCGGCCGAGTACGCTGCGCGCAAATTCAGTAGTGCTGCCGAGGAGATTCGCGAAAACGTTGAGCGGTACAGTGAGAAAGCTGAGGACATGTCGGGCGAAGAGATGAGTCAGGCGGCCACTGATTTTTTTACAGGTCTGTCGGAAGCTTCAACCGGTCAAGAACTATCTGAGGAACAAAAAGCCGCCGTTAAGCAAACTACCGATGCGTTTAGCCAGTTTGGTTCGGCTTTGCAGGAAATGGCTGAACAACAGGAAAATGGTGAAGCCCCTAATGCTGAACAATTGGGCGCTATTTTCGGCAAGCTGGCGGCTGGCATTGACCAGGGCAAGCGAAATGCTGCGCCGCGGGTGGATCAGATTCTTGCCAATCCGGCGTTAAACAATCCACAAAGTATTCCTCTCTTGGCCACACTGGAAAAGCAAGTCGACTCTGACCAGCTGTACTTTGCCGTTAATGATACCGGGCAATTCGCAACACCTTCTGGCCCTATAGAACGACGTGGCAACGATGACTTTAGAATTTACCTGGTGCCTATGGGAATGAGTTGGGTGTCAGCATTTACCAGTCTGGCGCCAACCGATCACGCGGCAGTGACTATGGAGTCCTCAACAATGGCGGATGCGGCGGCTGTAGGCAGCCAAAGTAATGAGAACGAAACTCCGTACGGCTTGAGCAAAGAGAAACAGCAAATTCGGGTGCGCAACGCCTTTTTTGCCGTGTACGACAACGCCGGCACTGAGCGCCATAACGAGGAATGCGCCGATACCTCGGTACTCGAGATTCCGGCTCATAGCCAGACGTTGGAACAAACCAATGAAATTATCGTTACGGTGATTTGTACCCCTGTGTAAGGCGGAGGCTACTTGCGCGGTATATTGAATAGCAAACGATAAATGACATACAAATAATGTTAGAAGACACTGTTCGACAACTAAGCTCGCGGGTGGATGAAATGTCCAAACGCATTGATCAGTTGCAAGCCGCAGTGGATAACCCTACGCAGAAAAAATGGTATAAGCCCGGGAATATTGGTGAGCTGATCACTCTAATAGGCGTACCTGCTGCACTGATTGCCGCATTGTGGGGTTTCTATGACGGGGTTTGGCTGAAACTTCAACGGCTTGACTCGGCTACGATTAGTGTTGCGCAAGATAAATTAACTGAGCTTCAAGACCTTCGGTCAGAAATTTTCGTACTTCAGGCACGGGAAAGCGATCGGGAAATTCAGGCGATATTGGAAGCGAAGGCCAGCCGGCGCGATCGTTTGGTGCATGAGTCTTTCCGCTATTGGAGCGAGCAACCTTCATACTTTACCAAAAAGGAGACCATGCTTTTGGCTGAAGAGTTGCAATTGCAACATCGCCAAAGCGATGCGCTGAAAGTGGTAGCAACAATCACCGCAACCGGTGTGATAGAGAAAGCCGATATGGATCGCTTTAAAGGCAGTCTTTACGGGGCAGAGAGCCCAAGCCAGGACATGGAAGCTGCTCGCACACACTATAAATCTGCGTTAAAGCATGCGGCCGAGTACTCCGGTGAAGCCGGTAAGCAACAGCTATGGTCGAAAGTCTATTTTTCATTGTTGTTCACTGAGCTTTCGAATAACAGTGAATGCAAGCACGTTGCTCCCGTTGCCGAAGCACTGTCGCTGCTGTTGGCCGATGACCCAACTCAATACAACCTCGGCGTTAATGATTCTGCAGCGCGTGATTTACTTGAAGTTGCCGCAAACCGTTGTCCTTGAGTCGATTTCGGTGCCAGGTCGTACACTGCACTAAACACTAAAGTCGGAACTTACATTCGATGCGCCTGACTCCAGCGCCGCACGCGTTAAACTTCGTTGACGGCGTGCCTTCCACAAGCCCCATCAACCTTGATCCTAGCTCATCTATGGAAGTACAGTAGGCAGCACCAAGTCAATAGGGGTCTATTGTGCCAACCTTTATACTCATCCTTTCGGTCATCATCGTAGCAGGGGCTGTTGCCTATTACTTCAGTTCTGTACGACGTTGCATTGGCACCCCCAAAACGCTCTATCTGAACGCAGGCACGAAAAGCACGGCAACCTTTACCCTGAAGCGCAAGAGAGCGCGATCATTCAGCATGAACTTGTCGGCGGTAAGCAGGGATATTACGCTGAATCAAACCTCAACACATTTTAGTCATCGCGCCCTGGTTACACCGCCGGTAACGAGTAACGGCACGATTAAAGTAGAAGTAACAGGTGTAAGCGTGGGTCAGGGATTTCTTGAAGCAACAGGTGCGTCTACTCGAACTGGCAAATCTTATAAAGCCACGCCCATAGAGGTGCGTGTTGTTGCCGGCTATGATGTAAAAGGCCATCCGCCGGATAAATGGACCTGGACCAAGCGCGGTAGCGCGTCAATGTACGAACTCAAGAACAGCTCGGAACGGCGATTTGTGTGCACTGAATACACCTTTCTCAAGCTCACATGGAACGACAAGAAGCCCATCTCGCCAAGAACCGATGATTCTGCGTGCAATACCGAAGACATAGTGCAAGATCTGGAAGACGCTGGCTATGAGCGCGTGGACGGCAGCCAATGCGGCTGCGAAGAAAACAAGAATAAGCATTGTGCGGTACTGTACATTGACCGCGCCAGCCAAACCGTAACGCATGGCGCCGCGTTTGACGTAAAGTTGTGTGACTGGGGTGGCAAGTTGGCAGGCGACCGGCCCATTGTTCGATTCAAAGACCCGCAAGACTATGTGAAAACATTCGACAAAACCGAGTGGAACAAAGTAGAACTGCGCTATTACTGCTTAAAAGACGGCGCACGAAAGCCGGACTATATTTCAGACGAAGACTTATACTCGCACGGTAAGTGATAAGCTGTTACTGCAACTCGCCGGCTAAAGGATTCATGGCACTGCCGGTAAACATTTTATTATTTGAACAATAGCGCCCATCCCGTACAGGGGCAGGCCCACTAACTCAGGACACAGTAATGACAATGAAGAATCTATTCGACGTAAGTAACAAAGTGGCGATTATTACTGGCGGTTCCAGCGGTATCGGCGCCATGATGGCGCGCGGGCTTTTGGAAAATGGGGCAAAGGTTTATATCACGGCGCGCAAGGAAGAAAGACTTCGCGCCATGGCTGAAGAATTGTCGGCGGTTGGCGAATGTATTGCTATTCCCGCTGACCTGTCGACAGTTGAGGGAATTGAAGCGTTTTATGCCACGGTGAACGAACGCGAACAACAGCTTGATGTACTGATCAATAACGCCGGGGCCAATTGGGCTGCTCCTGTTGACGATTTTCCTGAAGCGGGTTGGGACAAGGTCATGAACATCAACATCAAGTCTATTTTCTTTACTACGCAGAAATTCCTGCCGCTACTGAGAGCGAGCGGTACTGCGGATAACCCGGCACGGGTAATCAATATTGCTTCGATTAACGGTATCCGAAATTCAGGCATGCCAACCTACGCCTATACGGCCAGTAAGTCTGGTGTGATTCACTTAACCACGCATCTGGCAACCGACTTAGCGTCTTCCCACATTAATGTGAACGCTATCGCACCCGGATTTTTCCCAAGCGCAATGACCAAGGAGATTGTCGAAAATAAAGAGCTGAGCGACATGGCGATTTCTCAAATTCCACGTGGCAGAGCCGGCGCGCCGGAAGACATTGCCGGCACCGCTTTGTATTTGTGCTCGCGAGCGTCTTCCTGGTTGATTGGGCAGACCATTGCTCTTGATGGCGGGATGATTTCCAGAGAATAAGGGAATGGGAGCAGGCGGGTTGCCAAGCGTTCGCCCAAGCCCACAATACTCAGGTGTTCAGGGAACTATCAGTGGAATTTTCTGCCCTAAAGCGTAAGCATTGCCAGGGAGTTTACCGATGCACCGCTTTTTGTGGCCGGGTTTGTTTGTCGCTTTATTGATTTGCGTTTTGTTGTTTTTCGTCAATGGTCCTTTTCTATTCGAAGACGATTATGACCATTTTCCAACGTTTGAGCTAAACACGAATACTGGCGAATTGTGGCGGCTTGAAGACCAAGATGCTCAGCTTACCTTGGTGATGTTTTGGGCCAGCTGGTGTCCTGCCTGTAAACGACTGTTCCCGGAAATACAAAGCCTTCACGAAGACTATGGCCAACAGGGCTTGAAGGTAGTTGGGGTTAATTTCGCTGACGATTTTGACACTGTAAAATTCGCGCACAATTTTGGCCTGGGTTTTGACATTGTGCTTAATGGCGATGCTTTGGCGAGGGACGCAAGCGTTAAAGGAACACCCACCGTGTTTTTGCTGGATATCGATAACGCCGTTCGTTATCGAACAAGCGTTTCCGACCCCGCTGACCCTAGTTTGCGTGAGCAAGTTCGCTTATTACTTCGACAGTAGAAATACGGCGTAAACTTGTTGCCATTTTGGAGCGCAACAATTGTTACTTCGTAGCAGGCAAACGCGAAAAAACGTTTCGATTTTCGCCACTAGTGATTCGCTGCCTGTGTTTCAACTATTCGCAACAAGTCGCCAATCGCAAAGGTATAGTCTGTTTGATGCAACGTTGTACCGCCCAAAAAGGCTTGTATCAACTGTGGTGTGAACACGGTTGTTCGACCGGGCGCGGTATCAACCGCAAGGTAACCGTCGCGTTCGCAAGCCGCGGAATACAGACCGGGAAAAGCTATCCAAGACGTATCTACGCCTTCCGGGAATGGTATGCCTTCACTGTCGTTGTAAATAGTGGCGGCGGTAATGCCAGGCTCACCGCCTAGCAAGGTAGGATCAACGCACGGGCGCGGTTGCTCAGGGAGCGGCCGCTGTTCTTCGGCGCCAGCAGCAATGCTGTCGTAGGCGACAATGCAGCCAGTGTCAGTGGCTTGGCTACACAACGGAATGTTCTGCACGGTGCCGCCAGCGAGTTGCCCTGAGGGAACTTCCAGGCGGCCGGTAGGCCCGACTGTCAGCGCGGAAATCATGCGGTTTCTCAAGGCGTCATCGTTTTCAAAACGGCGGATAAGCAGCTCAATTAACACGTGCGAACCCTGCGAATGGCCCAGCAATACAAAGTCACGGTTTGGATTCTCCAGCAGATACTGGTCAAAAGCTTCTTCTACGTCGGAATACGCCAATTCAAAAAATTCACTGTTGAATACGTCGTCCAGACCATAGCTACTAAATGTCATTTGTCGGTACTTCGGCGCGTAGACATCACAAAGCTGTGTGAATCGAGCGGCTTGATTGTATAAAGGGCGCAGCATGGCGGTATCGTCTGTCAGATCAAGCGTGTTGCCCGGTTCTTCGGCAAAATCTACTGTTGGGTACACATAGAAGCAGTCGTATGGCGCATCCTCTATTGGCTCATGCTCAAAAACGGCCATGTTGCCGTCTTCATAGACAAAAGTGGTCGTTTGGTCCAGCTCCAAACAACGATCTAACGATATTCCTGGTTTACAAAGCCATAGCGCGTCGTCCGCGTATGGCCCTGGAACAAACTCGCTAAATTGTTGGTTATCGCTACTGCCAGTGCAGGCAACCAAAACCGGTAATAAGATAATGAACGTCATTAACGCTTTACTATTCGACATCTGATCTCAACTACTGCGATATTCAGGGCGCATTATAAGCGAAAAGCGACGGTTGCCTAAACGCCATAGAAACGAAACGGCATATCGGTAGTGCGATGGTTTTAAGATGAACGTGTTGCCCGTTCTGGCAGCGCGTTTATTCTCCGCTCGCCGCAACTGCGGTGCAATTGTGGCTGTATGCATTCTGGAATTGCCGTAAACTCTTTGCTATATACCCGGCGGAGAGCACACAGCGAGTGAAGGTGCACAGAGCAACGATAAAACCCAGCGACGCCGTAGCCTGGGTATCTTGCCATCGCCGTGCATGGTTGGATAACAAATATCCAGAACGGTGCGCAGACGATCTGGACGCTTTCGACCAGCTTGTTATGGAGCTTGGCAACGAACATGAACAGTCCATATTGACCAAGCTTCGCACTCAGTTTGAGGTTGCTACTGCCAGCTCGGTGGCGCATACCGAAGCGCTTATGAAGCAAGGCACGGAAGTCATCTATCAGGCGCAATTATTCAATGAAGCGCAATTGCTGATCGGCTACCCGGACTTCTTGCTGCGCCAGGATGACGGTTATTATCAAGCGGCTGACGCCAAGTTATCGCTGACTGCAAACAAGAAGGAGATTCAGATTCAATTGGGGTGTTATCGGCGTTTGTTAGGCAATGATCTGCCAGCGAAAGTATTTCTGGGCGATGGCAGCCAGTCGATCATCACTTCGGAAACAGACAAGCTCACTGAGCAATTTATTGATTCAATGCGCACTCTGTTAGCAAGCGATGTTGAGCCTAGTGCTCACTATGGCCATAGCAAGTGCGGCAGCTGCCAGTATGTAGATCACTGCAAACCGCAGTTTGTCGCCAATGGAGATCTAACGCTGCTGTACGGCGTTGACGGCCGCGCAGCCAAGGGGCTTGAGCGCGTGGGCATTGACTCTATCTCAGCATTGGCGGATTCAGACCCGGCACGCATTCCTGATGTGCCTTACCTTAAGGGTGATCATAAAAAGCAGCGCGCGGTGTTGCAAGCGCAGAGTTGGTTTAGCGGCGAATATCATCAGCTGAGGGCTATCGATTTACCTGAGGGCACCTGGGTTCATTTCGACATTGAAGACAACCCGCTTACTTCAAGCGGTGACAAGCACGTGTATCTATGGGGGTTTCTATTACCGGACTACAGTGCTGCGCAATACGAGTGCGTCTGGACAGGCAGTGAAGACCAAGACAAAGCAGGTTGGCTGGCCTTTCTGGATCGTGTGGCGGAATATCAGGAACGTTATCCAGATCTGGTATTGGCACACTATGCGTCGCATGAGCGAACAACTATTCAGCAATACGCCACGCGCTACGCCATGCAAGACCATTGCGTTGTGCAATGCTTACTCGGCAGCAACAGTCCGCTGTTTGACATTCAAAAACCGGTGAAGAACAATTTGGTACTGCCATTGCAAGGCTATGGTTTGAAAGACATTTGCAAGCACAATGATCTGGTGAACTTTCAGTGGTCCGACGACGGCTCTGGGTCGCAGTGGAGTATTGTACAGTTTATTCGTTATCTGGACGCTGAAGACCCGCATGAAAAAGCAGAGTTGAAGGACGATATCATCAGTTACAACCGCGATGACGTCATTGCCACCAGACAGCTTGAGCAATGGTTAAGGTATTCCATTTAGCAGATTCGTTAGTTTTTATGAAACGGCTTTATTCGGTCTGCCACCCGAACTGCGCCTTCCACCGGCACATAATCCCCGTTGCCATACCGATAGCCAATCATTCCGTTGGGAATCAGGGTAACCACGTTGCCGCCCCAGCCAAGCATTTGACCGGTAGAGGTTAGCGCACCAGACAAGGTTTTATACGGGTAATGCCATAGCGTCATATGGTAAGTGCCCTCGCCGTACTCATTGCCGTCACCCATCGGCAGCCCACGCTGTTCGGTTTGATACAAGGCTTCGGCCAGCTTGTTTGCACTGAGCAGTTGCTTATCGTTATGGCGGCCGCCGTTTTGAAGCAAGGTACCAATTTTGGCGGTGTCATCGGGAGTCAGGTACATGCCCCAGGCCAGAAAGGCAAGGCCAGGTGCGCCTTCGGCTTCCTTGGTTCGGTTGATGGGCAGGTGATGAATGCCTATGGGTTTGTACACTTCATCAAACAGCACTTGATCCAGATGCGCATCTGGTCCTTCCTTTGCTTTTAGGATGGCATCCAGCGCGGCGGCCAATACATAAATGTCTCTGTCGCGATAACGAACGTGTTCGCCTGGGCCCCAGGGGTGATTGGGCACCTGAAACAGATGGTGTAGTTTTTCCTTGTTGGTGGGCGCTAAATACCAGGCGTCATATTCTGGTCTGTCTGACTCAATATAGCCGTCGCTTATGTAATTAGGAGTAACGTTCTCAGTACCGGTACCAATTCCTGTGGCCATGCTGAGCGCGTGACCCAAAGTAACGTCTTTCCAACCATCGTGAGGTGCATTTACGTCCAGCCAATCCACAAACTTGTAATCAAAAATTTCGTCGCCGTATTTTTGCGCCATGTACAGCATGGTCACCAAGCCGTGCGCTGTTTTGGTGGCAGACCAAATGCCGTGGCGCATTACATTGGGGTACGGGTAGTCGCCGAACGGCGTGGAATTGGAGTGCATGAAAATTTCACCGTCGATCACCAGCCCGCTAGCGGTTACTTTTTGAGGATCTATGCCTTCAATGAAACCTTGCAGTTTTTCTTCGCCCACGCGGTTTGCCAGTTCCTGCCAGCTATAAACGGGCCAGCGATCGGCAAGTTCTTGTTCATAGTTGCTCTTGATGCGCGCTGCGTTGTCGAATGCTTGCGGCGCGTAGTCAATTTCGTACTGACCCCACGCTGTGAAGAATGTTTCCACGAAAAACGGCGTTGTTTGCTGAATGATTTGATAGCGCAGCTGCGATGCGCCTTCGTTGTTGTACAAAAACATGGCCACACCATTGTACGTGTCGTTCTCTATGTTGCTAGTGAGTAAAAACGGAAACGACGCGCGTGACATATCGCCATCGCTTTCTTCCTGCCAGACCTGGCCCGGCTCAATCTGTATCTGCCAGAAGCTGTCGCTGTTCTTCGCCACCTGAATTTCACGGTTAAGCGGGATCAGATGCTTGCCCATGCTGACAAAACTCAATTCAACGCCAGGAAATAGCTGGGTTTTCTTGCCCAGAATATCCACGGGCTTTACGGCAGCCGGTGCGGTTCGCATGCTGTGTTCGGGAATGGTGATGCTAGCGGAGAATTCGTGTTTTGCTTCGCTGGCGTTTTTGCTGGGCAGAAATTGCTGGTTTTTTACGGGTGCTTTCAGGCTTGATTGAGCCCGGCTTAGTTCTGCGGCTGAGAGTATCAGACTTGCTTCTGCATCAAAGTGTTGGTGGGTGTGCGAGCAAGCGCTATTAATTAGCGTTGCGGTGATGAGCAGGATAAGCAGAAGTAAACGAGGAGTGGTCATTGCTCCGTTCCTTTTTACGTTGTGGGATCAGTGCGCGCACTGCAAACACTATACTATCTCTGCCTGCCGTGGGGTGAAAGACATGGCTGGCCTATGGATTTTGGGTTTGCCTACTTTTACAATAGACATCGTACTTTTTGTGATTTTTCTGAACTTTTGCGCGGGTCTGGAGTTCAACTCCGTACATTGTTTTTAGTTTATTATGAACACGCACGCAGATTCAAAAAAGAGCGATGCACGCGCTGAGTCGACTCATACTCGCGCTTGGTCTAAGCCGACGGATTGGCCGGTTGCGCTCGCGCTTGGCCTTCTCCGCCTGATCTCAGCAATCCCATTCCCATATAACGTACGCATCGGCAAGTGTTTTGGTAATCTGTTGTACATCATTCCCAGCCGCCGCAAGCACATTGTGCTGACCAACCTTAAACTGTGTTTCCCAGAGCTTAGCGATAAAGAGCGCGGCAAGCTCTGCAAAGAGGTGATTCAAAACTATGGCGCGGGAATGGTGGAAACGGCCATGGCCTGGTGGGCTGATAAGGAACGGCTATACAAATTGGTGGATATTGAGGGACTGGAGTTACTAGAGACTGCCCAACAAAAGGGCAAAGGGGTTTTGTTACTGGGGGCTCACTTCACCACGCTAGACCTAGGTGCTGCGTTTGCCGGCAAATATTTTGATTACTCGCTGGTGTACAAGCCGCAGCGAGGTGAATATTTTGATCGCTCCATGTATGAGGGAAGACGCCGGCACGCCGAACAAAATATAAAGAAAACAGAACTTAGAAAACTGATCAAGACCATTCGTGGTGGCAACATTGTTTGGTACGCGCCTGATCAGGATGATGGGTTGAAAAATTCTGTGTTTGCGCCATTTTTCGGCCAAACAGCAGCAACGCTAACAGCAACCGCTAATCTGGCGCGTTTAACCGATGCACCGGTTCTTATGTACGGTCAACACAGAAAGAGTGATGACTCCGGGTATGTGATGCGCATTACCGGGCCGTTGGACAATTTTCCTAGCGGTGACGAGGTTGCTGACGCCACTGCGGTAAACGCACTCATCGAAGAAGCGGTGCGCCATACGCCGGCCCAGTACTATTGGTTTCATCGACGTTTCAAAACCCAGCCTCAGCGTTCCAGGGGCGAACTATATGATGTGTAGTTCGCCAGTAGCTCTCGTCCTGGGCCTCTAACTATAAGACAAGTGGCCTTTGCTAAGGTTGCTGGTTGGCTTAGGATACGATTACAAATATAGAGAAGAACGCACTATTGCAGTGTTCTCATTAATTGCAGATTATGAACCAGAAACAGTGCAAGATGGCAAGGATTGGCCTTGGCTGGACGCGCAGCTTTTTAGCTGAAAAATCCGGTGTTGCGCCAAAAGATATTGTTGACTTCGAGAACGGTGCGCGCTGGCATGAAGCGTGTGCGAAAGAACTTAAGCGCACATTGACTGCAAGCAACCGGGTTACTTTTCAGGGTAACTGCAGCGTGTTCATTACTAACGATTAGGGTTACAACGCCAGAACAACGTCTTCCCAGTCACCTCGCCTGAAAGACAGTATCGCAATTTCTTCGGATTGCTCTTGCCACTCAACGCTCAGCACTTTTCTTCCAGCCCATATGTCCAGCGTCCAGGGTTTTTGTGACGCTGATCGAGATCGTCTGGGTGCCGCCGTGCTTGTTGATGGCAGGGCATTATTTGGCGGGCAACTGAGCAATATCTCTATACCCTGTTGGTAATCTCTAAACGAGTAACCTCTGTCGGATTCTGCTTCTTGTTGTAATCGTGTAACAGCGGCGTCGCGAATGGATCTAACCGCTTCTAGTTGTTCTGACATTTATCCCCTGGTTGCCATCTTCCAGCCATGCAATGATTTTTACATGACCTAGCCAGGAGTACTAGGCCGCCCATCCCTTAGTCGGCTCTCTGATCAAATAGATGCTGCTGCACCCGACAGGCTGTGCCAACCTCGTTCTATTAACAATAATTGTTCTGCCGCAGCCTCTCGCTGGGTAGAGGTGAGCAGAGCTGCCGATTCGAAATGAACGTCTTCCGGGTAGGCGTCAGGAAGGTGCTTTTTTAGCACGCTGGCCCAAAGATACGCCTTGTATGGGCTTTGATGTGCGGTTTCACTTGCGTAGATATTTACAAGATACGCTGCCGAAATCATGTTGCCTTTTTGCGCTGACTTTTCGAACCACAGCATGGAGGCCGCATAATCAATTTCAGTCCCTTCGCTAACACCGGGCTCAAAACCATTGAAATGCATTATGCCCAAATACATCTCGCCCATGTGTGAACCTGCTGCAGCCGCTTGCTTGGCATGAAAGGCAGCCAACTCCAGGTTGCGAGTTCCTAGTACGTTGTCGAGGTCAAAGTAAATGGAAGCCAGGCCAATATGACCTTGTGCCATTCCGGTCTTTGTTGCCTGCTCATACCAGTAGCTTGCGGCGGCCACATCTGGCTCTGTGCCCGAGCCTTGCAAATAAGCATCCGCAACCAGTAGCTGGGCACGTGGTATACCGGCTTTTGCTGCTAACGAACAGAAGGCCAGCGCTTGCCCTGCGCTTGGCGCGGTACCCAAACCATATGAGTAGGCGGAACAAACCGCCATTTGCGCATCATTGTCTCCACTCTCAGCCAGTGCCACATTCATGGAGAATAGTTGCTTCAGCTCATTGTCACTGGGCATCTGAGCAGCCAAATTTGCGCTCAGCAGAACGCTTGTCGCCAGAAGTAGTACTCGTATCATGCAAAACAGCTTAGCAGCGGATTGTACATTTTTCGCACAATATTCAGACTATCAGCGGTTAGATGTGAGCTGTGTTACAAAGCAAGCGTGATGTCGTTCTGGCGCGTCTCTTTAAATCGGTGAACCCGGAGGCAAGGGGCGAACGTCTATTTGCCCGTGCCACTGTCCTGTTCGCCAATAGATATCCAGTAAACGGGCAATTTGCTGATCGTGAATGCTGCGGTTCTTCTTACCCAGTCGTTTGCCGGTGACTTTCAGTTCGTGCAGCAAGGCCGCTCGAACTTCGGGCGCTAACTCCGGGTTTGCGGCGGTGTTCATCAGCTGATTCACTACTAGATAATTCACCCGTGCTTGAAGCGGATGCTGGTCATTGCTGCTGTTGTTTAACGAAGCCGCAAACAATTCCGTGACTAATTCTGCAACTCCCGGCAACTCATGCCCATGTGCAGACTGCAGGCTCATGCGATTAAGTCTGTGCGTATTCAGAATATGCGACAGCGAGTAGGCGGCTGCAGATTCTGCTGCACTGAGTGGGTCGAAGGTTAAACCAGTACGCCCGGTAAAGCTCTCTCGCGTGCGGCTGTCGCCGTAGGCCTTCGGTGGAATCAATTGAGTGATTGTGTCGGGAATATGCAGGAAGTCTGACGACAAGGTACTGATCATTGCGGCTAATGCGTCGCGTTGGCGTTCACCATTCACAGCACTCACACCTTTTGGAGTTGCGTAGTCGCCCTTGAGCTCATACTCGTAGTGCACACCTCCTAGCAGTTTCGCCGCGGCGTCCAGCTGATAACGGTGCAACAAATATATGGGTACCAGTGTTTCTTCCAGAGAAGCGAGCGGTGTGCCGCTTGGAATACTATTAAGCCCAAAGTTCCGCAGGGCATGCGCACGCACCTCAATAAGGCGATTTAGCTCTTGCACAGGGTCCAGGCCGTTATCCCATAAGTGGCCTTCCGCATTGGCTGAGAGTGAACTGCGCGCATCCGGGTCGGACTGGTAGCTCAATCCCTTAGCGCGACCATTTGCGATTATTTCTGCTAGGCCTTTTTGCTCCTCGTCACTGTTCACGTAGTCCTGGTAGCCATAAGCCACAGCGTGATGATCCCATGCACCCAGACCTAAGCCATATGCATTCTCAATCGTAATCTGCTTATCAATGAGTTGAACATTTGGATGAGGGTAATCCATAACAGATGCTAGTCCATTCGCGCTGGCCGCGAAATTATGGGCAAGCCCTATGGTATGCCCTACTTCGTGCGCCGAAAGCTGGCGTATTCTTGCCAGAGCCATTTGTTTTTGTACTTCCGTGTTGTCCGTCGCGCTGTTTTCGTTGAATGGACTGGTGAGACCAACCGCAATCAAATAATCTTGTCGTACTCTTAGTGAGCCAAGGGTAACGTGACCTTTTATTATTTCACCGGTTCGTGGGTCGCGAACCGAGCTGCCGTAAGACCAGCCCCTGGTTGCGCGGTGAACCCATTGGATAACGTTGTAGCGAACATCCATTGGATCGGCGCCTTCAGGTAACATTTTCACCTGAAACGCATCTTTGTAGCCGATTTGCTCAAAGGCCTGGTTCCACCACAGCGCACCGTCGCGCAATGCGCTTAGCACCGGCTCGGGCACACCTGGGTCCAGGTAATAAATAATGGGCTCTATCGCTTCGCTGGTTTCCGCCAATGGGTTCTGCTTTCTTAATCTGTGCCGTGGGATAGAACGCACTTCCATAGATTCCGTAATGGGTGCAGAGTAATCCTGGTATGACACTTTCCAAAAACCCGAGTAAGGGTGAAATGCCCGCGCTTGATAACCATCATCGGGCAGTTTTATTAGGGAGTGATGCAAGTGCACGCTTACGCTGTTGGCATCCGGTGTTACTTGCTGAACGTATTCGCCAGGTTCAGAGCCCGCAAACGTTACCAGCGCTTCAAGCTCGGTATTGTCGGGAAACGATTTGGTGTTGTCTGGAAACACGGCACTTCTAGCAGGGTCTACCTTAAAATCACCTTGCTTTCTTCTCTTAAAATCGTTGGCCAATCTGTCTACATCCGACAACAAGAAATCGGTGTAATCCACAACCACTCTCTGACCGTCAACCGCGACTACATCAAAGCCCGCAATAACGGATTGCGCAAAGGCCTCAACCACGCTGGCTTGCTCTGCTGCATTACGGGATTGTGCGCGGTAGTGGGTATTGATTTCCTTCAACAGTATTTTCTTGCCGTAGCGCTCGAACTGAACCAGCCTGGTGTTGCCTAGCTCGCCTCTGTCAAGACCAATGTCATTTGAGCCCACGCCTCTGGGCATGCTGCTTTGAAAAATGAACGGCTTACCCAGATTATCTATTTGTAGGTACACCTCGCCACCGTTAAAGTCGTAGTAAACGTCCAGAAAGCCAGGGCGGTGATCTTTTTCTTTGGCAAACGCCTGCACGCTAATTGGTGAGTTATCTCCGGTATTTGCGAAACCTAAGGAAGTAACAAAGAATGGAAGAAAAACAGCGGCAAGGTACAACGTTCGAATCATAAGAATCTCTATAGACAACAAGGTTTCGGTATTGCAAAAATAGCGTCTCATTCTAATCAGCCATGAGCGTGGAAGGAAGCGCCTTAACAAATTCTCTCGCTATCAACAAGCCCTTATCAGCCTTGAATATCAATACGAAATCACGATAATAGAGCCCGGCCTGGCGCCACTCACACCTCCTCGATTCCACTGCTGTTTCGTGCTGGTATCACCCTTGTTTGCGACTAGTTATGACCAACACCGCAGCGATTGATTTTCGCGGTTCCCAGATGATTCGCTTCCTTGATGAGTTGCACATCGCAGATGAGCCAGTATCGCCTGAACGATTTTCCAGGCGTTTGGCCGAGCTGATTGATTTGACGCATTCGGTAAAAATTTCGATTGCTCACACCGCCATGAGTCGCATGAAATTTGAAGCGTTCGACAATTCCTTCGACGCTGCCAGAAACGAAGTAATGCGTGTGCATGGTGACACCGTAGACATTATTGTAAAAGCCTTTACAGACCACACGGAAAGCACACGGCTTAAAGCACCCAAGCCAGAACGGCTTAACAATGCAAACCAGAAAGCGGCGATAAAGCCGTTTTTGAGTTTTTACGTGTATTACCAACGCATGCTAGACAGCAAACTGAATAATTTACGCCAGTACATTCGAAACTCTGCTTCCGGCTTATCGATAAAACTGGCACAACTGGCCAAGCTGGACGAAGTATTGGCCGACACACTTGCAGCGCACGAGAGAAAATCGTTCGCCCAGGTACCGGCAATGCTTGAGCACCGTTTTATCGAACAACTGCAACGCACACAAGCGGCTCAACTGGAAGAATTGCACGGCTCGTTTTGCCGCGACTTACAAGCCTTGTTACTGGCAGAACTGGAAGTTCGCATGCTGCCTGTTATTGGCCTTATTGAATCCATAGAAGCCGAGGCTTCAAACCAACAGACTGTTACTCAATGAAATTACTTAGTACCGATTTAACAAATGGACTAATGTTCACCATTCCTGCTGTGATTGGCACAATTGCAATAGTATGGGTGGCCGGCCTGTTTATTGGCACAAATGCGCTGGCTTTATTGGTCACATTGTTGATAGCGATTGCGTTTGGCATTGGTGTGATGGAACTGTTTCAGTTTCGCAAAGCAACTGGTTCACTGCGGCACGCACTTGACAATGTTCCGCAGCCCATCAATCCGCTGGATGAATGGCTTGATAAAATACACCACTCCCTGCAGAACCCGGTTCGCTTACGAATTGAAAGTGAACGCGTAGGTTTACCTGCACCCGTACTCACACCTTATCTTGTAGGCCTGTTAGTAATGCTGGGTTTACTTGGAACATTTATCGGTATGGTAGACACTCTGGGTGGGGCAGTCACTGCACTGCAAGGCAGCACTGAACTGCAGGCCATTCGCCAGGGGCTGACCGCACCCATCAATGGCCTTAGCCTGGCCTTCGGTACGTCAGTAGCGGGGGTTGCCGCTTCGGCTATGCTCGGCTTAATGTCAACACTCAGCCGCCGTGAACGTATGTTGGCTGCGCGAGCATTGGATGTTCAGATAGCCACGCAACTTCGTTCATTTTCGTTGACTCATAATCGCCAGCAAACGTATCAAGCTTTGCAAGCACAGGCCGAACTGATACCCGCACTTGCGGAACAAATGCGGACCATGATGGAGAACATCGCCCAAACGGGTATCACGCTTAATGGAACGTTGTTAGCTAATCAAAAAGACTTTCAGAACACCATACACAACTCGTTTACAGAACTGGCCACATCGGTTCACAGCTCGCTGAATGATAGCTTGATTGAAAGTAGCAATAAAACCAACGCCAACATCAGCGCCATGGTGGCCGACCAGCTAGCAGCTTTGGCGAGTGAAAGCGAAACCACTCAGCAGCGCATTGGTTTGGCCACGGAGCAGCAATTGCTTGCCATCACCAGTCAATTACAAGGCACTACAGCGCAACTCAATTCTGCCTGGCAGGAAAACCTGAATACGCAACAGGCCAGCACTACAGAATGGATGGAACACAACCAAACGCGTATGGAGCAACTCACCAACTCCGTTGCCGAGCAAGTTGCTGAGCTTGGTAAGACTCTGGAAGAACCACTAGCGCAACTGATCACCACTGCTATTGATACCCCCAAAGCGGCTGCAGAGGTGATTGGCGAATTACGCCAGGAACTCACCAACAATGTAGAGCGTGATAAAACCTTGCTGCAAGAGCGCGCACAAATCATGGAACAGCTGAATACCATGAGCCAGGCATTCGAAGCAGGCACTCAGCAACAGCACGAGTCTATGGCCCAGCTTATTCAGGGCTCATCAGCTGCGCTCGCGAATGCTGGCGCTGATTTTAGTCATCACATCAGCACTGAACTTGAAAAGCTCGGCTCTGTTACCGAGCACTTCGAAGCCAGTGCTATCAACATGGAGAGCCTGGGTGAAGCCTTTGCTACGGCAGTAGCGCAGTACAGCCAGTCGAACGAGCAGCTAGTGCAACAACTTAATCGTATAGAACAAACCATGGACTTGGCCGGCAACCGATCTGACCAACAAATGTCGTATTACGTAGCGCAAGCCAGAGAAATCATCGACCAAAGCCTGCTGTCGCAAAAAGAGTTGTTTGATGAGGTGCGTCAATTGAACAGCGGTGAGCCTGAACAAAACGAAGCGTCATCAGCGGCGCTTAACTAATGGACCAGCTAGACGACAGTCAGGCTCACGACACACCGGTATGGCCCATCTTCGGCGACTTAATGGCCGGTGTAGTTGGCGTCTTTGTATTGTTACTGGTTTGGACGCTTGGGCACCAGGTGGAGCTGTCGCAATCTTTGGAGCAGGAAGTACAGCAACGGCAAGTGGAGCAGCAACAACGTTACCGAGCTGAAGAAGCACTGGAAGTGGCACTTGCCGATCCGCTTGCCAGCGGGCGGATTACCCTCACCAACGGAAAAATTGGTATTAGCGGCAGTGTTCTGTTTGCTACTAATTCCGCGGCTCTTCAACGTGAAGGTCAGGACTTGTTGGAAAAATTGGTAGAGCCATTGAAGCAATACCTGAAAAGGCGCGATGAGATACTGATGGTTAGCGGCTTCACTGATGACCGTGCTATTCACTCTGACAATCTGCACTTTGATGATAATTGGCAGCTTTCTGCGGAACGTGCACTTACTGTTACGCGAGCGCTTATTAATCAAGGCATGCCGGCGGATCAGGTGTTTGCTGCCGCTTTCGGTAAAGAGCAACCGATGGTGGCGAACACCAGCAAGCAAAACCGTGCGCAAAACAGGCGTGTAGAAATTGCGCCTGTGCCTATAAGCGAGAGCTAGGCCCGATTATGCATGAAGTACAAAGCCAAATTGAACACAGCCTTGCTACTTTGAAAGCTAATGGCGACCAGCATTTTGACCCCGTACGCTACAACTATATATGCCTGATAAATAAAAAAGCAGGCAACGCCCGTGAAGCTGTGCAGGCAAAACTGTATAACAAAGCAGTTTCGTTGCTGGACGAATATCAAACTGATTTAAACGAAAGCAAGGAAAACGCCTGCCGCTTACCGCGACGATCACAAACGCAGATTTTTCTAAAGGATCTCCATCAGGCACTTAACGACCGAAACCGCAGGCAAGGCACCAACACACCAAGCGAAGCCATCACCGACAAATTATTGGAAACGGAAGACAGCACGCTGGTAAGCGCGGGTTTTGATACGCTGAACAAGCAACCGAATGAGTTGCAGGCCTACACACTCTATAGAGAAAGCAAGAAACAGTTTGAAACTGATGCGCTTGTTGATGCGATCGTCAGCAACGACCCTGATGCATTCGGACCACTGAATCCGCAGAAATTACTGATTCGATCATTGGAATCAATGCGGGAGTTATCGCCGCATTATTTGAATCGGTTTGTTGGGTATATTGATACTTTGGTGCGGCTGGAGGAAGGGGCAAAAGTATCGACCCCAACAGCAACCGATTGATTTGTATATCCACAGAATAAGCGAATTCGAGCGCCTGTTGACGAGAGGTTTACACCGGGAAACTCTAAGATGACATGCAACTAATTCAGGTAATGGTTGCAGTTGGACTGACACATACGATTACGACCTCTATCGAAATTCAGTAGATTATCGAAGAAAACGGCGGAGATGCAATGATTCAGACTGGATTGCGTATGCTAGGAGATCTGAATAATGATAGTGATAAAGTAGCGATATCCGATGAATTTCGCAGATTCCTCCATCCTTAAATAAACATAGCTCTGGAAGCCGACTATTTGCGTTGACAAAGTATTCAAGGTCTAAATATTTTAGGATTATCTCGACTGCCAGCGGGCCATATTTCATTAGGAGGTCAAAACATGATATCTAGATTCATTCTTGTTGCAGCATTATCGGCGTGTGCTGCGGCTTGCTCCGTAACCGACATTCAAAATCACCGATTAACAAATAGCAGACTAAGCACTATTAAAGACCTTTCAGATCTCACTGTTTCTTTAAAGCGATATGATCTAGACAAAACATTGTTGGTGCTTGATATAGACGACACTTTACTGACCTCCTCTGCATTTTTTGGTAGTGATCGTTGGTATGAGTGGCAAAGCGGCAAGGGTAAAGATGAGCACGGTAATATTTTGGCGATCAGTCAGACCCAAAGCATTAGTTGCAGGTTCGATGTTCTGGGAATCACCTACGAAATTGCAGCAAACCAACCAACACAGGAAAATGCGGCGGCCATTGTAAAGGCATTGAATATTGACAAGCTAGTGCTTACAGCCCGAAGCGACAGATACAGAGCTGCTACGCATAGGGAATTGACGGAGAACGGTTTTTCTTTTGGAGATGAACACTTACTCCCTTTCAACGAGATCTATAGAGAAAGCATTTCAGAAGGCGGTCGAACAGCTCATGTTAGCTATATCGATGGAGTATATATGGTCGCTGGCCTCAACAAGGGAAAACGTTTGACACACATGCTTGATAAAATACATAAAGAATATTCGAATGTCATTCTAGTAGATGACAAACTAGATAATATCAACAATGTAAGAATTGCGTTAGCGCAAAAAGGCATTGATTTTCATGGCTATCACTACACCCGTGTGAACAAGAGCATCTCGGCAAAAGACATAAAAGAAGGTGAGGAAGCCGCACAAAAACTAGATAGCTATATTGCGCGGTATTTTTCTGGAAGATCCTCTAGGCTTAGCGGCCGCCATTGCTCATACTAGATATATGTTATCGAGAGTTAACTACATTAACTGTCGGCGTGGTAGGTAAATCATCTCGAGATTGATTTAGCGCTAGAAGTTGGTGGAAAAAAGATAAAACCTGCATTGTCCTCGCCCCAAGGGGATTTTCCGTATAATCAATTCGATTAATTTTGAACTGCTTATCACCATATGCTGTAGCTATAGCACATTTTCCTCTACAATCCGCTGGTTCTTTCAGTTTAATTGGGCCTTTTAAGTCGCTAACCTCTACTTTAAAAAGGTCCGGAAAGCTGTCCTTTTTGATACCCCAAGCCTCATCATCTTGAGCCAAGATATTACAGCTGTCCTGATTCTGCAATACCTTGCATATTTTGGGTGAGGCGAACTCAAACTGTGAATTGCTAGATCCCGCAAGTTCCTGTGCCCTTACAAGCTCCCCTAGATAATAGAGAATTGCTTGTATAGATCTCAGCTTGAACTGCACGATCGCAGGTTGCGCTGGCTTGGATAGATCTTTCTTAGAGCCCTCTATATCTTCGTTTACTATCCCGATCATTCCTGGGTTTCTAAAATGCGATAAGAGTTCTTCGACACCCAATTTTTCATCAACCAATTCGGAAGTAAACTCAAATTGACTTTTTTTAAGCATCTGAGTGTTCGCACAATTATTATTCCTTAGCTTTGCCTTTAGCTCAACCGCGCTATTACGCGGTATCCATAACTTGCCCGTAGCAACCAAGCGAGCAGCATGTTGCTCGTTGCCATCTAGACAAGAAGCAAAGTACTTTTCGTAGGCTACAGTACTTGCTCTAACTTGATCCTTAACTCTGGATCCAAGTTTAATGTCGTATGACGTGCATACTTCGTTCACATTGTCTGGCGTCTTGTAATTACTGGAGTCCCAAGGTGTTGGTGAGACCTGAAACGAAGGAACTACCTCATCTTGTGTGTTTATCTGGAAACTACTGCCAACTTTCTGAATTTCTATAGATTCTTTTCTTGCTTGAATTAATGCCTCAAATACGTGCTCTGGATTTGATGATAGTTCTAATGCCGGTCCGTAAGCGCTGCCACTAACCTTGCTATCAACTATATCCAGATTACTCTCCCATACAAGTCTTCTCACTGCTCTTTGGAATCGCAAAAAACCCCTGCTGTCCGCTGGATAGTTAGGAAATATGGCAGTGCCATTTTTATCACCATCTACACCATCTATTTCACAAACAGTTACTACTGGCCGATCTGCAGAAGAGTCAAAGAAAATGCTGTTCACGGTTATTTCACTTAGCAACATAAACAAAAGCATTTCTTTATTCCAACCTTGCTTCCAAAAGTGCTGAATAGTTGAAAGCGGTGGTGGTGATATAAACCCTTGATAGAATTTCTGCGTATTTAGTACGGACATAGAAATGGAAGGGCCACTAGCTTGAGTGGCCTGTGGGCTAAGTCCAAAATTGTTTTCAGGATTTCCACCGAATGGCAGCGTGAGCCCACCGCTGGTGTAAGTGCGAGACATACCTTCGGTATTTGCGCTTATGGAGGTAAGCAGCATTGGTTCTCTGTAGTAGGCTCTGGCTATGTTACGTAGCAACATCTCATTGTGCGCCAACCCAACTCCCTGATTAAATTCCGCAAAACGATTAGAAATATCAGCGGATGTCACGCATGCACTGAGTAGCAGTGTGACTAGTAACGCACTTAACTTTTTTAGAGGGTCGATTTTCATATTATTGGTTTCCATGTTGTTGCTAGGCTTATATATTTTACAAAGAACTTTCAATACAGTGCTTGAACTTTATTGAATATCTCACCTCTTGTGTTCAACTCTTACAGTTCAACAAGGATTTTGTCCGTGCAAGCGGGAGGAGGAGAAATCGCATCCTATTGCCCCAGTATTCTCTACAAATTTAGAAGGTTAACGCCTCTTAAGCTCTAACTATCCTACGAATTAGGTGCTTGTCATCTTAGAGCTTCCAAGCGGTTGAATCTCGCCCAGGAACCAGAGCGTTTAGAACTGGATATTTGTAGGCTCGTGATGCCTATCACGATATTTTACCTACGTATAGTATTTCAGCGACGCATGCGGTCGAAACTCATTGCCATCGACTCGCCACCATTTGATCTTATCCTGAGCATCTCCTAGAACAAGTATAAACAGTCATTCAGACATTCGCTTCAAAAGCTACAACGAAAATGGGTGATGGAACGCCAATCCAGTTATCCAAAAAGTAAAGGCATCTATGTTGCTTGATACGCATTGGCTGCCTTCCTCTGGCGCTGGACGAAAGCGTGGAAAGCTCTCTACATATCTACTGGCGCGCGTATTTTTTTCGGGGAGGGGGCCGATATCAGCTCTACCAACCAACTGCGCCAAATTCGCTCGCATGGAGGTTTTACAAAGAAACCCAAGAATAAGGTGAGACAGTTGGCCTTGATCATGCACATACCTTAAGAGTACCAAAATACGTCGACCGGATATGGTGATAGTTGATGGCACGTAGCCCCAAAAGCGGGAAAAACAGAAAGAGAATCGCAATCTACGTAAAGAAGGCTGACTATGAATACGCAACAACTAAAGAGCGTTATGAGGTTTCATCTGGATAACTTTTCCGATTCGGAAGATCCGGTAACGAATGATACTGTGCACAGCGCAATTCTATCCGACGATGATGGTTTTGGCGCAGCAAATTCAAAAAGAATTTACAAGGCCGTTATACGCTGGACTCTAATAAGAGAAGGTCACGAAGATAAAGCCTGGCCTTTGGATTGGATCGACCTAACTGTAAATGAGCTATCAGAACAACTACTTTAATCTTCAAAGGAGACGACGATGAAGATCTATTTTATGGGCAAAGCAGCCTCTTTGTTTGCTATTTTAATGACCAGTGTCTTACCTTGCGTGAGCTATGCCTCAGAACAAGAAAGCTCCCCGGTTGAGATTTCAATTGGCACTATTAAGACTGAAGCCGAAAATGCAGCTGTAGGATTCCTAGTTAAATATATCGAAAATATTAACGAGGACTACTTTATTAGCAATGCCAAAGGCGTAAAAACAGATGGTGGAAAAGGATGGCTGCTTGATATAACCCCGGAAATCGAATTGCAAACCGGCGAAGAAGACTCGTTCAACGGTTTAGTAGCGAAAATGACGGCAAATTATATTTCATTTGATACAACGTTGGTTGATGATGTAGAAGTACCAGATACAAGCAAGTATTTCAGTGTGTTTCCCATGAGTATCGGCTTGGAGAGCGATAGAAATTTTGGCGATGCTAGTCTTTTAGTAGAAGCTGGGTATGTACCTTTCAATTTGGGTAGTAAATGGAGATTAGGCCTTGATTCAAAAATTGGGGTCTTCTTTCAGGCCGGGTATAAATTTGAAATCGAAAGTAATGCGGAGGTGGAGGAAGGTGGTGCTACCGATGAAAGTGAGGAGTTAACGGATAACGAAATAGCTAGGATAAAACTTGATGCAGGGACTGACCTTCTTCGTTTCAAATATTCTGGAGAGAAAAGTATAGCTCTTGTTCCAAGAGCCAGGGTCTGGTATGACATCGTAAATGATGAGGTTTACCACAAACTCGAAGCGAAATTGGAATTCTCGATTGGCAAAGATAGATCTTTCGATTTTAGATACGAAGATGGCTCTGGTGCACCAAACTTTAATGAGGGCAGTCAATTTAGCGCAAACCTTACAATCATGTATTGAATATCACCTAATAGGCCAAGAATTAATTTATTTTGCACCAGAACGGTACTTTCTGCGCTTGAGGTTCCTGGATAGAATTGACTATGGCCAATTCTTTGACCGGGTTTAACGTACAGCTTTCGGTTTGCAGACTAATTGTCCCTGATCTAGTTCAGCACGCGTTTTTCTTCTTCTGTGCTAACTTTCGCGGCGCGAGAACCGTTAGGCCGTCGGCTTTGGCTCGACAACCATCAATTCCTTACTCTTGGTAGCGACGCCATCGTCTGTGCAATTTGGGCTTATAAATGCCGTATCGGCGGCAAACTAAGCCCGAATCCTCACACTCGGAATGTGGCTATGTCCAGTGCAGTCGCCGTTGAGCCTCTCTGCTCGAAGCGCCTTTATTATATTGTTAGATATTTCATGAATCACACAGCCAATGAATGGATAGGTGCGCTTGTTATTGGGATATCGTACAAGATTGAGAGTATTTGTTCTGTTCAACAGATAGAGAGTCTCAAATTGAAAACCGGGCCACTTTTCTAAACAAGTAATCTTGATTACTCGAGTGCTTTTATTAGTGCCAGCCTGCTCTCACGCTAAAAAATGAAGGCGTATTTCTGGACGTACGATTTGCGATTCCATGTTAGCCTCCTTCGCTGCTAGTTACCACTAGCGCGGAACTATTTCCAGCGGTCTCAAGTCCGAACAAGTCAGCCCGCTGGCTTGATCCAGGTTGCAAGCATCGGGGTTAAGCGTCCACATGGAGCAGTTTGCAAAACTAATTTCACCGCCATTGACCAGCTGCGGTGTGCCATCGACATCAGAATACACAGCACTCACGTTAGTGTAAAAAACCGCTGTGCCGCTGAGATCAGAGCGTACAATATAGCCCAGCCCACCAATACCGACATTCTCACTTATACGGACGGTACCAGCCACCCTAACACCTTGTATTACCTCTGCTACCATACAGCAATTCCAGTCAGCTAAACCTTCTCCTAATACTGCATCTCCGCAGCTTTGACCCACGGCAACGATCTGACTTTGGACGTAATTCTGGAACTGAGCGCACGTCGGAATAGAAGGTCTGTCTTCATTGCAAGCGCTGACTGAACCTAATACGAACAGACCGAGAATATACTGTAGACTTCGTAATACAGTGGGGTATTACCCACGCAAGCCTTCCGATTTTTAGCTTTTGAGTTTCTGATAAGCACCCCTAGTCTAATTCTAAAAGTACCACCCACTTCAAAAAATACTTCAACTACAGACTTTCGCATCGATAGCCCATAGTATGTTCATTCCCGATCCGCGTACTTAGGAATAGTGCCGCCCGGAGTAACTTTATCTCACGTAGTAGCAAGAAACGCTTTAAACTTGTATTTGCCGAAAGCACTAAGTAAGCAACAGTGCCGATCGTTTTAGAAGAAACTACGCAGTATTTCAGTCTGACAGCATTAGAAACTGTTTATGGGCCAGAGGCATCCGGCTCTAGAGTGGCGGCTGCTACGCATTATCATTGAGCCTATTGGAACGATGTACCTAGGCCTTATTGTGCGCTAAGAGAACTTGGTTTCGAACGGTTTTTTAGGCCCAAAGGTCTGCAACTTGCTTTTCGTGTATCTGAATCTAACAAATAACAGCAGGATACGGGGAACTCAGCACTAGTTTTTATGCCCATTCTTGTCGGCAAACTATGCCCCACTCCAGCCTTATACAATAGAACGATGAGTGAACGTGGTGAACGGACTACTCCAAGATTACAATCAAGCCCTACACGATTACTAACTATTATATTTAATGTCACATAAGTTGATAGAGCACTGCGCTGGCTGCTTCCACTTATTTCAAGGCTAGCGAATCAACATCTTCTATGGTGACAGCCGCCGCCAAATTGAAACCTTTCCAATACACATTGCTCTTTCCTAGGATCGGTTTGCCACTAACCAGGTCAGATTTGTAGTCGCCAGCATCGCAGGAATCGTCAAGATCCGACGCTCGCCCATGCACTCCAAGCAGTAGAACTCCTTCCTTGTCTGCCAGCAGCAACCCAGATCCGGATGTTGAAGGCCTGGATTGGCAGCTGTGATAAATGCAGCCATTGTTGTCTCGAAAAACAACAGCACATTTATCTGGCCTCGTAGCCTTGACATAATCCAGAACGGCTGACTTAGATCCCATTTGATCGAATGTTGGAATTGATCCGATTAGCCAGATACCAAAAGGAATAGATCTCTTGACGTCGAGGGCTTCCAGTCTCGCGACGGGACCGGTGTAGTCTGCATCCAATTCAACCAAAACGTAGTCAGTGCTGACTTTTCCGTTGTATGGAGTTGCTTGATCTAGAGAAGAGGAGGCGACCTTTGCGCTGGCCGTGCCGGATCTAGGCGAAGCAAAGTGAAATATAATATTCCCCTTTTTTAGATCTTTAAGTCTCGGACTGGAATTCGGTTTCTCCCTAAGAAAACAATGTTTAGCCGTAAGTATATGCCGAGAAGATATAATCGTCCCACCACAAAACGGTATTTGCTTCTCGGAATGAGTAAACAGCCCTACAACCTCACTAAATTTGTCCGGAATATTCTTTCTTCGCGTTAAACACGCATTTTCGAAATCTGTTGAAAGTACATTTTTGTTTTTAAGCCTGTTAACCACATGTGAGCATTCGCGGCCAGCATCAATGAATCTTTTATATTCTGCCTTTTCAAAGAGACCTCCTACTCGAATCGGATACTCACCAACTACCCTTAATATGCCATCACTTCTCTGTGACAAAAATTGGAATTGCTCTTCCCGTGTGGCCAACATTGGCATCGTCAGAGTCAATTGCTCTACTCCTTGCCAGTCTTTATACAGAGGTATCACTTCAGTCAGCTCCTTTGATGAGCTTTCCAATGTCACGGCATTTGTCTTCATCGCTCGATTGGGTGCCTCATGTTCATGCTTACGAATTTTAGTTAACTTGTAGTCAATATTAGATTCTCGAAAATGTACCACTTCCGTAATGGCTTCATTATTCTTCGATTCATGATCAGCACACGCAACAAGCGTAAGTAGCATTAGAAAATGGCAAATTAGGGCTAGCCGATGACCTGTATACATCATTTAGATCTATGGTATTCACTTAGCAGTTTCTGAATACCCTCATGTAACTTGCGCGAATGCGTAACTTTCTCTCCTACACATCCATTATCTTCATCTTGACACTTTTTAGATACTTTGCATGGTTGCGTCCGACAGAAGTCCGCCGCCCCCTTTGCAAGAACTCCCTCAGCCATCAAAACTCCTCGTTGTAATAGTTCTGAATTAAGAATCGCGGAACCTGAGTTGCCTCCATAAGCATCTACTCTTGCTAGAAATATTTGTTCATCGACATAAACAACTTTTCCATTGTCCGCTATTTTACTTGGTAAACCCATAGGATAACCAACGATTGCAACTACATCCGTTTCGTCTATTTCGTTTGATGCTTCCTGTCGAATCGCTATTCCTGGCGCGTTAATTTCTCGATCTACCTTAACAACTGCCCAGTCATTTCCGTCCGCAGAAACGGATTTCGGCCTGTAAAAATCAACGCAACTGTATACATCGGACGGGTCAATTCCGGGCTCGAAAGTTTGCTGTGGATCATATCTATGATGTCTGAAAACATAGAGATCGCGTGTCACGCATACTTCTTTGGAAATTATGCAATGCCCTGCAGTTGCCAGCAGATCCTTGTAACCATCTATCTTGAAGGCTGAACAATCTCCCAGAATTTTCTCCTGATGAAATTGCTCTTCACAGGGACACAATCTTGAGTCTTGGTACTTTGGTACAATCTTGCCACTGCTATCTAAGTTCTTAATATCAACATTATGCCTACCCACTCTAATAGCAGTGGCTTGCATTGCCTTCTTCTCAACATCCGTAGTAGAGTAGTAGTTTTTACGATCGTCATTTTCATAGATCGTCTCAATCCCGCAAACATAATCGTGATGGTCTTGATTATTTATTTGGATTGGTGTTTGCCTGTCTGCATTACATGCTCCAGCTTGGTGAGGAATTATTAGCGCATCTTCAACGCTACTCTCAGCTTCTTCTGCAATGCTACTGAAATGAAGTGTTATTAGCGAAAGTAGCGTGACTACAGATCTAATCATTTTGGTTTTCATGACTTTGGCCCACAAATACAACTTTTTTAGAGGTTTGTACAAACGTGTATGGCGAGGGAGTCGTAAAATAGTACAGCATATGCACTCACCGCTGTTTTCGGTGATGGTGGACTGTTGGAATCCATTGAAGTAGTTGCTACTTGCAGCACTGGATGCTGTAACTATGCTTTGTGCATGGGGCTCTCATGCTTGCTTCTTGCTTAGCCTGATTGCTTTCTGATAGTTGTACATTCTGGCCGCAAAAATCATTAAATTTGTTATTGCTACATACATGTGCTCAACAAACAACACATTATGACACTTCTTATGTCACAATACTACCATGGTGGAATTTGCTGAACCAAAGCAATCTGAGTGCCATGGGCCTGATTTGACAGCAGTTTTCAAGAGTTCCCATTGTGCATAGACCGCGAATGTTGCACATGTGGAGTGGAGAATAACATAATTATCAGTGTGTAGGCGCTTTTTTACAACCATCAGCTGGGTTTTTCAATTGCAAATTCAACCTTGAGATGGTGCATCCATGCAGCAAACTTGTCTCAGTTGGCCGCATGTGGCAAATCAAATTTCAGCCTACGTTAAAGACTTCGAGGTCATTGGTCATTTTCTGCACAGGTAGTTGCTCGAATAGGGTATTCCAATGGGAAAGAATTGTGTCTGTTCTCAGAAAATTGCACTTGCATGTAAATGGCAAGTGGTTGCTCTAGTCGGGGGCCACCAATGAGAGGTTTTACTTCATGTTACTTAGAAAAGGTGCGGAAATATGGGGAGTGGGTAAGGGGAATGGTTGTAGCAAGAGTAACAATAGTCTATAGGAGCCTAGGTTGTCTGCCTGTTGTTCCTGCTCCAAGAACTGCCTACTATAGTCTACACATGTAGTGCCGTAGGCCTACCTCCTTTCTAATGAAGTATTTCCAAGTATGCAGAACCTGTATTTTCTTGTCCTTGAGCAGACTTTGTCTTGGTATGGAAGAAAGAAGACAACTGCGAAGATGAGCAGGTGCGGCAAAGGCGTGTTTTTGAAGCGTGGCTCCGACGTCACAAGCTGCAAATGGTGGTAAGTGGCCCCTTCTTATGCCACGTCATAAAAACTTATTCTTGTTAGTTAATGGCGGTGTACATCCCGTCGAGACTTGCTCAGGGATCTTGCAAAACGTTCAATTTTCAATACAGCCGATGGCCATACCTTTAGTTTGGCTAGGAATGAAGATACTACAGTAGTAGAAGTTTGGAAAGTGTGGCCAATTGGTTGAAATCCTCTGTGGGGAGCCAAGCTGAACTCAGCCCAGTGCATGTGTGGGCCCATAGTGAAGGAGGCTTGGTCAAGTCTGCTTATTGAATGAGTTGTCATTCTCATCCAATGAATGTAGTGCTGACCACATGAGATTGATAGCATTCTTCTTTGCTCTTAATGACCCGGAGTAAGGCACACCCTGCGAAGAATTAATTGCAAATTCCTGCTCCTCAAAATTTTGTGTCTTCCACAGGATATAGTCTCAACTACTGACAGCAATTTGCACTACGTCCTTCTACACGCCCCAAAGGATCTGATCCTTGCCAAAGCTGAGGAGATGCACGTGAAGATGACTGTTCGAGTAAGTTTTTTGTTTGTCCACTTATTCCATGCTCACCTGCAAGCAGCTCATTGATTCACTTTCAACAGTCAAATAATTTTTGTTCCTTTTTCCTTCAAACTCCCATCATGGACACAACCTTGGGACTGCGCGTACAGGCATCTTTGATGATGCAGAAACTGCAACTGTCCAGAAAAATGCAGAAAAAAGAGTGACTGGCGTTAGTAAATTAAGGTAATTACAGGAGAAGCTATGGAAACTTTTATTGGGTGCAGGAGTTACCCTGTTTTTGCTGCATGGCACAGGGGTTCCATTGGGCGCAGGGGTTCCATTGGTCGCTGGACCAACATCTAATGATGTACAATGAGAAATACGAAGGTAGGATTGAAAACCGGCTTCCACCATTGAGATTGCAGCCTTAAAAAACATGATGGCTGGTGAAGTCTGATTCTATGGTGGAGAGCTGATTTGTTTCGAACAATGGCTCTGAAGTCTGCCAAATCAAGGTCACGAGTCACATTTTCTGCTGTGGTCAATGAGAGAAAAGAAGACCTTTTGTAGCAGCAAAGGCATCAATCTTTGGCCCTCTCCGTTTTCTTGCACTGTTCACAGACTCCTTGCTGGCTGCTCTTTGAAAGACTTTGGGTATTGGGGAGGGTTTGAGTCAGTCTCTATTCCAGCCAGTGGCACTTCCTCTTCTGCACCTGAAAAATGACAACCATCGTCAGATTCAGTCCCTTTCTCGAAAAGCCTACACTTGGCCCTCACCTCAAGTAAATTCTGGCTTTGCTTTCTGTAGTTGTCAGATCGCAGTCTTTTAAAATTTGCCGATGCTTCTTTGTCCTTGCTGCCCTTGAATTGCTCCATTGTCGATTTCGGACTAGTATATGTCCACTTCCCACATTGGCATTTTTTTGCAGCGACTACATTCAAGCAATACGGGGAAACTCTTGCTTGGAGCATAATGATTTTGCACTCGCTGTTTGCATTCAAATCCAGGGAATCCCCGTCACTTACCAGGACACGCTCCTGCGGTTTGCTGTAGTTTGTCTTTCGAGCATGAGTGCTCTTTGTTTGACCGTTCTTTCCAGGACATCAGAAATTAAAACAGAGAGTGGTTCCTTGCATTGGAAGTTGTGTCGAAAATAGGAATGCCAAGTATGCTTAGGGTTTTGGAAATTGGTGTGCACACTGAACAATGACTGCTATGAAAATCATGAACTTACCATTTTTTTTCGGCAAGTCCATTTGATTTGTCTCTCTCTCTTTCTCCCTCTTTCTCTCTATTTCTCTCTCTCTCATGATATCTTCCTGTTGGCTACATCAGGAGTATGAACGCGACGATGACCACTTCTCACGTAAGATTTTCAAACTTTGCGGAGCAGACCCACTTCGATGTGGTATTGAGGAACGGACTATGCACGTAGCCAGCAATTTTAGCCGACAGCTCATGGAACAGGGCAGGTGAGGGTCTTTCATGTGTGTGTGTGTGTGTGTGTGTGTCTATGTCTCCATAATTATGTTGGTTGCTGGCTTTGAAACTGGATGATGTGAGCATCATAAACTTACAGTTCAATAGTAACTGTGGTTCACAATACTGTACATGTATCAAATTATCACCAAGAGGCTATCAGTACGGGTTGCAAGCTGACGCTACTATTAACTGGCTTGCCGGGAGAGCCAAAGCTTCAGCATATGCATTTGCTCAGTTCTTGTAAAAGGAAGTTGCTGGTGACGTTCTCGTGGGTGTAGCAACAAAAAATATGTTCTGGGAAACACCGCAAATAACCCTTCAGTATTTCCTCTTCTGCCCAGATACAAGAACTCTGAAAACTTTGAGCAGTTCTTCACTGCCAGCCAGCGTGTCAGAATTGTAAGTCACCTGTCTGCTGTGGGCTGTTTTGGGTTATTTGTGTTATTTGAAAGAAAGGGAAGTCACTTGCAAGTGAAAAGGAAAAACTGCCAAGGACCACCAGGAATCAAGCTCGGCACCTCTGTTAGTCATGTACAACACTCTACCTCTGTAGAGAGCTGATGGTGTCAATGTCTGGCTGGGTGGTCAGCCTTGCCCTAGAGCAATGTAATGTATAGCACCTGAAGTTTTTTGGTAGGCGTTCTTATGTGACGCAAATCCGTTCTTCAGCCCTTCATACTATAATGGTGTGATTTTGATTATTGATTTTCAAATTTTCATTGCAGGTTCATCAAATTCTGACTGAGACTAGATTTGGTGACAACCCAAGCGATATAGGTAATTCTCACATTTTATTTCACTCTTATTTCCCTTTGGCTGTCATCAGTTGATTTCAGCTGGTAAAATATTATGTTAGTGACCACCAAAATGACGTGACTTGGCTAAATGTTGGCTGAGTGGCTGTTAAAGGATAATGGTGTCAGGATCGTTGTAAGAAATGCGTGTGCAGTGTTTGCAGCACGCGCACTGGCTGTGCATCCCTCGTGTGCGTAATTCACAGTTCATAGCATTGTGCTTACAGTGGACTGCACATGCAGTGCATTTTTGTCGTGATTTAGTCCCAGACTTGTGACACTTTTTCTGCAATGTTTTCTTGGTGTGAGTTTGTTTTTGCCATATAGTGGCAGACTTCGAGCGGTGATACACAATCTCCCCTTGATTTCTAGCACTTGTTGCTCTGAGCAGACTCTTGGCTGGCGATGGGCCATGGGAAAGTGAAAACAAATGATTGCAGCCATGAATTTTGCTAAGAATTGGATTGAAGGGGAAAAAATCATGCTGTAAATAATTGCTGTTGTGAACCGCCAAAGGGTTTTTTAATAGTTTACAACCAGTGCCACACGTCCCGCTCTATACAAGCATACGGAGAAAGGTTGGGCATGTGGTGTCTCAGGGAATGCAAGAACGAAGACGTTAGTTAAGTGACACTGTTGTCTATTGCTAGCAGATTTAAAGCATGAAGCGGATGATTTTAGAGCTGTTACAGCCCGTTGATGACGCCTGCATGCACTGCAACTTATTTGTATTCTTCTCGTTTTCATTTGGCGTGCAGGAATTGATCAACTCCTAGAACGTGGATCGTACTGCGCTGCATTCCCATTGCATGAGGTATGCTAGATCTCCTGAAGATAGCCCTTCAAAAATAGGATCTGATTTATCACATACTAGTACATTGCCAATTGATTATCTTGCTCGTGACCTTTGTTTTGTTGCATGCTGAGTATACGAGTATGCA
The DNA here is from genome assembly GCA_039111475.1 of Pseudomonadota bacterium. Lineage (GTDB taxonomy): Bacteria > Pseudomonadota > Gammaproteobacteria > Pseudomonadales > JAUIET01 > JAUIET01. The sequence goes on from JBCCIP010000009.1 coordinate 137,051, forward strand.
CCTTCTTAGTGTAATGGTGTTGGGATGGTTGTACTTCAAAGTGAATGAAAATTTCGCTCCATAGTACTTGGCGTAGGTTATGCGGTGTGGTGATGCCAGAGAAGGATGAACGCCTGTACTTTGACAGAAAGTAGACTGATACATGTACATGTATATAGGGAACGTATCAACACAATGGCAGAATGGAAGAGCACCATGAACA